>CACZDC010000003.1 GCA_902779785.1 uncultured Bacteroidia bacterium | reverse complement strand
AACGGCAGCTGCTATCCTCTTGTCGCGGAGGCTGCGATTGTGCAGGAAGCGGCTGAGCTGCATTTTGAGACGGTGGGTTCCGCTTTTGCGCTGAACGTGTACAAGCCGAAGGAGCAGGGAGAGAAGTTGCGCTACGTCACGGTGAAGCCTTCTCAGCGGTCGTCTGCGGTGAAGGTTCAGATGGCGGAGCCGTTTGTCCTGGGCTCGGATAAGCCATCGGACAAAAGGACATACGAGGGCCAGGTCTATGCCTGCCTCGAGAAGGGGCGGTACAACGGGATTGAATTTACGGTAGTGACGGACCGCTATCAGTACAGCATCACCTCGAACGACACGATGATGGACCTGGAGAGTCACGACTTTTTTGTGGTGAACCTGGACCTGACGCACCTGAAGGCGTATATCAGCGTCGGGGTGGGGACGGAGGCTTTCAGCGAGGATGATGGGCCTATGGTGGACGTGACCCTTCCCGGCGCCGGTTTTATAGAGCTGACACAGCATTATTATTCCGACGATCAGTTGACGGAGGACATCATTCCGGACTTCAGCACTGTCGGTTATCACTGGGGCGAGTCGGAATTCCCGGATTACGGGAGAGTCGTGGAGTTGGACGCTCCGAGTGGGGATGATGACACTGCAATGATTCAGTCTGCCATCGACGCTGCTTCCGAGGGAACTGTAATCCTGTTCCAGCCTGGCCGCTATATTGTGGACGGTCTGATTATTCTGGACAAAAGCGGCATCATCCTTCGTGGGAGTGGCAACAGGCAGACAGAAATCTTTGCCCGCGGAACGCTGAGCCTGGACGAGGTGGACCCGGAGGAGAATGACGGCACTTATCCGGTAGTGCGGACACTCATCAATCTGGGCGTGACCAAGAGTACGCGTATAGCTACTAGTATAAGGTTGCTCCGAATCTCCACCATCGGCGCGAACAATAAGGCCGGTCGCCGTATTGAATACCACCTGAACGCCTGGAACGTGCGGGGAAGATCCCTGAATTCCGGATCTACGGAAGTGATGGGAGGTGGATCCACAATTACCGAAGATGCTTTTTGCGGCAGCGACTTCGTGACGGTGGCCGATCCGACTAGTTTCAATGTCGGGGAGAACGTGGTGGTATATCGCCCGGGTACTCAGGAGTGGATCCACGACCTTAAGATGGATAACATCATCCGCTCTACGGCGGATAAGGCTGTCAACCAGTGGAATCCCTCTGACTATAATATGTACTGGGAGCGGACCATCAAGGCTGTCATAGGTCAGCGCCTGTATTTCGATACTCCGCTGATGATGTCCGTCACGCAGGAATATGGCGGCGGCGAGGTGCGGCACTATTCGCGCACCCGCATCAAAGAGTGCGGTATCGAGAATTTCAAACTGACCTCGGATTATAATCCCGACCGCGATTCGTATGCGTTCGGTGTTGGCGATATCTATCACGCTACTACTGCAATCATGTTCTATGGAGCTGAGCATTGCTGGGTCAAGAACGTAGAGACGCATCGCTTCTGTATGTCTGCAGTTCAGATTTCCAATGGGGCACGGAACATTACGATCCAAGATTGCGATCAGAAGGAACCGACAGGATACGACAGGACAGGCGGCCTTCGCTATGCCTTCTCCATCGACGGCGGACAGCAGTGCTTGATCCGAGGCTGCACGAGTGATGAAGACCGCCATCAGTTCGCTACAGGTGGCCAGATTCCGGGGCCGAACGTGTTCTCGCGTTGCACTGGCACCAATGCTTCTACGGACGTGGGCCCTCACCAGCGCTGGGCGACGGGGACGCTCTATGACAATGTGTCTACCAATGCCTCAATGAAGGCCTATGATGCCGGCGATTCCGGTACAGGGCACGGCTGGCAGGGAGTCAACCAGGTTTTCTGGAACTGTACCGCCGAGAGTTTCTCCCTGCAGAGTCCCTGGGTGACAGGGAAGAATTATGCCATCGGCTGCAAATTCTCCGGAGGTGGGGATGCTTCCCTTTCGCCAGGCAGGACTTATCCCAATCCTGGTTATGACCCTAATGGAAATTTAGTGAACGACAGCGACGTGAACGGTACCCGCATCGATGGAGAATGCCGTCCCCGTACGGCTGGAGAGCCTGAGTCGCTTTATGAATTCCAATTACAGGAACGCCTGGCCTCCGGTAACCTGGTTTCCAATCTGGTGGTATTGTAAAGAGGGATGGAATAAGGGGTGAAAACAAGTTGCAGCATAGTTTCAATGATGGCTTTCTGGCTGTTGTTATCCGCCTGTAAACCGGAGGATTCTGCCGCAATCGGGCATGACGTGACGCTCTCAGGTCCTACTTTTGTGGAGCTGGCGCAGTCTCCGCTCGAAGCCCTGGCGCTTCAAGACATAATCCCGGATTTCAGTACGGTGGGCTATGCGCACGGGGATGAACCTATACCCGACTATCCCGTAAGGGAAAAGGTGGCGCCGCAAAGTGGTACGGATATGACGAAATCCATCCAGGCGGCCCTCGACAGGGTAGCCGCAAATCATCCGGAGGGTGGCGCCGTCCTGCTCTGCGAAGGCTCTTACGAAGTGGGCGGTACGCTTTTTCTGGACAGAAGCAAAGTGGTCCTTCGCGGGGAGAGCCGTGAGAAAACGATACTTAAACTGACAGGTACTGCGCTCCGTCCCGGCATAGTCGTTGGAACGTCGGTGGACAGGCAACTGGTTGTTTCACAACTGGAGGTGGAGGCTCGCGAGGGCAGAAAAAACCTGAATCTCTTGCTGCCCGTTGCCGGGTCTCCCCTGATTTTTTCCCAGGTTCGTGTATCCGAGCCTTATTGCCCCGTGGGCAGATATACTGTTGTGGTGGACAGTCCCTCGGCCTTTGCCGTGGGCAATGAGGTGATGGTGATCCGTCCCCATAACAATGATTGGATTAACGATATCGGGATGAACGCCATTTACGGGGATGCCACACAATGGGGCCAGCGGAATATGTCGCTGCGCTGGACGAGGAAGGTTACGGCCGTCGAGGGGAACCGTATCAGCCTGGATGCGCCCCTTGTCCAGGCTCTGGATGAGCGTTACGGCGGGGGAACGCTGGCGCTGTATGCCCTGAAGCGGCAGCGCGGATGCGGCGTTGAATCCCTCACAATCGATTCCGAATACAATCCCGACATCACGGATGTCGATCCACGGACCGGCCTCACGGAGCCCAGTGACGAGGACCACGCTTGGTACGGCATCATCTTTACGGACGCAGAAGACTGTTGGGCGCGTGAAGTGACGGCACGTCACCTGGGTTATGCCTCGGTAGTGGCGAAAAGCGGTGCCCGTTGCATAACTGTGGAGAATTGTTCTTATGTGTCGCCGGTTTCTTACCCTGGCGGCGCTCGTCGCTATGGCTTTGTCGTGGAAAGTTCTGACTTGTGCCTGTTCCGGAATTGCTATTGTGAACGGGCCGCGATGGGTTTTTCCACGGCGGGAAAAGGCGCCGGCCCTAATGTCTTTACCCAATGCAGGGGAGAGAATATGCGTACGGGTGCCGGCCCGCATATGTTGTGGAGTACCGGTACGCTTTATGACTGTTGTTACAATTCCGCCGGCTTTCGATGTACGGACCACGGCAATTCAGGATCCGGACACGGATGGATCGGGGCCAATACCGTATTCTGGAACGTGGAGACAGAAGGAAAAATCGAGTGTGAAAGCCCTTGGGCAATGGAGAACACTCCCTCCCTGTCCTTTGTCAGTTCCTACGCATCCGGACGCAATTATTGTATCGGTCTTCTAGGTGGCGAACGTGTTAATTACTTTGCAGGAAAGAATGAAGATACCTATGTAAAGGCAGGGTTCCCTTCCCGTCCCGATCCACAGTGGTATCCGTCCCGGGTGGAATATGGCGACGGCGGAAAGTCGCACGTCCAACTTCCCTGTGCGGACGCAGAGGCGACGTGCAGCTGGTGGCCCCGCTTCTCGATTTCCAGTTTTGACCATCCGGAATCGCTGTACCTGAGCCAGCTTCAGGACCGCAAGGCTTCCGGTAATGGAGAATGTCTATGATGAAAATAACTAATATCGTCCTTTGCGCACTTGCGCTATTTGTCGTATCCACGATACTTCCGGCCAGGCCCAAGTCCCGCGACGACGTTGGCCTCAAGTGGCTTGAGACCAATTTCGAGCTACTGGACAGCGTTTCCAAGGCGATTCACGCCTTTGCGGAGCCTGGCTATCAGGAGTATAAGAGCAGCACGCTGCTCATTTCCATACTCGAAGAAAACGGTTTCAGCGTAGAGAAGGGGGTAGCCGGCATTCCTACGGCCTTTGTCGCGACTTACGGTGAGGGAAAACCGATTATCGGCATCCTCGCGGAGTATGATGCTCTCCCTGGGCTTTCTCAGGCCGCTGTCCCTTACCGTCAGCCGGTGGTGGAAGAAGGATATGGGCACGGTTGCGGACATAATTTGCTGGGAACGGGCAGTCTCGCGGCGGCTCTTGCCATTTCAAAATGGCTGGCACAGGGTCATCTGGGGACAGTGAAACTCTTCGGCTGTCCCGCCGAAGAGGGCGGCGGTGCCAAAAACTATATGGTTCGGGACGGAGTGTTCGACGGTCTGGACGCCGCATTTATCTGGCATCCTGCAACAAGGAACCAGACCAATCTCAATTCAGGCAGCGCTACAATGACCATCGATTTTACTTTTCACGGGAAGGGCGCGCACGCCGGTGCCCAGCCATGGAACGGCCGTTCCGCCTTCGATGCCGTGGAAGCCTTGGACTATATGACTAATCTGATGCGAGAGCACGTGCGGCCGGAAACTCGTCTCCATTATGCAGTAACGCGGACCAACCCAGCACCCAATGTCGTCCCGGACCTGTCGGTTGTGCGTTATTATATCCGCCATCCAGAAGTGGAGTATATGAAGGCGGTGACTGAGCGGGTCATCAAGGCCGCCGAGGGGGCCGCGCTTGGCACCGGAACGACGATGAGCTACGAACTCATCAACAGTAATTATCCCGTTCTCGCGAATTCCGTCCTTTGCGATATCGTCTGCAAAAAGCAAAACGAGGTGGGGGGCGTGATTCTCAGTGAAGCGGAAAAAGAATTCTGCCGGGAAATACTGAAGAATACCGGCAGAGACCCGGAGGATTTCGGAAATTTCGCCGAGGTAGCCCCGGAAGTCAGGCCTAACCGCCCGCTCGGCTCCAGTTCGGATGCCGGCAGCGTGTCCTTCGTTGCACCTACGGCCAAACTCTATGTGGCCTGCTGTACCTTAGGGGGCGGCGGGCATTCCTGGCAACAGGTAGCGGTGGGCGGAACGACAATCGGAACAAAAGCCGTAGTGAATGTGGGAAAGATTTATTATCTTACGGCTCTGGAACTCTTCAAAAAGCCGGAACTGCTCAAGGCGGCACGTGAAGAATTCCTGAAAGCGCGAGGCAAGGACTTTGTGTATGAATCACTGGTAGGCGACCGTAAGCCGCCCCTTGACTATAGAAATTGATGATGCGTTTCAAAGCCATTCTTCTCGGAGTGATGCTACTGGCGGGACTTCCCTCGCCGGCACAGACGGATACGCTCAGTGTCGATATAATTCCGGACTTCAGTACGGTCGGGTATGGCCACGGTGACCTTACTTATCCGGATTATCCCGTGACAGAGACCTTATCTCCGGAAAAAGTGGCCGAGCTGTTGAGGAGCAAAATCTATCCTGATACAACGTCGATTCTTCAGGCTGCCATCGACCGGGCTGCTAAAGCTGCGGGTGGGGGTACTGTCCTTCTCAAAAACGGCGTTTACAACGTAGGGGGCATCCTGTTCTTGGATAAGGATAAGGTGATCCTGAGGGGAGAGAGCCGCGAGGGAACCGTCCTCAAGTGCGGCGGGAGGATACAGCGTCCGGCAGTCGTCATCGGTCATTGCGCTTCCTATAAAGCGAAAGACGATCCGGAGAAATACAGCAATATCGCGGGGAAAAGGTTCAAAATGAAGAAGATGGCCGTCGTCGGCGTAGAGGGACGTTCTTCCTTCGGGAAGCATTTCCTCTATCTCCTTTCTCCCCATGCTTCTTCACCGTCCATCAAGGAAAAGGTTGCCGTGGCGGAGGACTATTGCCCGGTGGGCCGGTTTTGGGTAGAGGTGGAAGATTCCGGTATCTTTTCCATTGGAGACGAAGTGATGGTTGAGCGTCCGCACAATGCGGCCTGGCTTTCCGACGTGGGAATGGACAGGATTGCCTCCAACGGCAGGGAAAAGGGTCCTGTCAGGCAATGGAGCGACGGGAATATGATGATGCGCTGGTCGCGCCGCGTGACCGATATCCGCGGGAATCGGCTCTATTTTGACGCCCCGCTGGTGCAGTCCCTGGATAAAAACTACGGCGGAGGTAATATCTGCAAGTACAGGCTCACGCGTGTACGCGGCTGCGGGATAGAAAAGCTCACTCTGGATTCTGACTATGACCCTTCGGTCAGGAACGAGGATGGGGTGGAAATCGACGAGGAACATGCCTGGTATGGAATGTATTTCCTTGCCTGTGAAGATTGTTTTGCCAGGGAAGTCACCGTGACGCACTTCGGCTTTGCTGCGACTATGCTTTCCTCCGGAACCCGCTGCGTCACCGTGGAAGATTGCTCTTTTGTCAATCCCGTTTCCCTGCCCACGATGGCCCGGCGTTATGGTTTTGCCCTGGAAGGGGCGGAACTCTGTCTGATAAAAAAATGCTATTGTGAAAAGTCGGCCATCGGTTTCGGAACCAATACCAAGGCGGGAGGGCCGAATGTCTATACCCAGTGCCAGGGGCCAAATATGCGTACCGGTGCCGGTCCGCACCAGCGCTGGAGTACCGGGACACTTTTCGACTGTTGTTACAATTCCGCGGGCTTCCGCGTGACGGACCACGGAAACGCAGGCACCGGTCACGGATGGACCGGAGCCAATACCATTTTCTGGAATGTGGAGACGGAGGGCAATGTCGAATGTGAAAGCCCCTGGGCGGCGGAAAATACCCCCGGTCTCACTTTCTCCAGCCCCCATCCATCAGGACGCAATTATTGCATTGGCCTCTTGGGCGGCACCCGTGTTCAGAAGCGTCTGAACAGAGATTTCTATGGCAAACCAGTGGAGGATTATTATCAGTCGCTGGGTTACGCCCGTCGTCCGGACGCGAAGTGGTACCCCTATGTGGATTATGGCCAGGGCGGCAGCGGACACATCAGCCTGCCGGATGCGGAAGCTGCGACACGTTTTGACTGGTGGCCCCGCCTGACGAAAACGTCCTTCCGGAATCCGCTCTCGCTCTATGAATGTCAATTGGAAGATCGAAAGTTCAGGGGGTCTCCTCTGGCGAGCCGGATCATTGCCGCCATCAATGCAGCGACTCTCGCCGTAGAGACCGACCCCGGGAAGGCGGCGGAGTATGCGCTCATCTCCAAAGAGGGCCTCGAGAACAGTTGTGATATGCGGGAACTCTTCCTGCAAGTCCCGTTGGAGGATGCCGAGGCTGCGAAGCTCCTTTCCCTCCAGAAGGAAGACGGCAGTTTTACCGATATCGATTACCGGGACGATTCCCGGGGCGTATGGGCCCCTGCCATCCATTGTTTCCGCCTGCAGCGGCTAGCCATCCGTTACCGCCGGACCGGAGATGCCGCTGCCCGTGATGCGGCCTTGCAAGCCCTTCGTTTCTGGTGCGGGAATACGCCCGTCTGTCCCAACTGGTGGCACAATGAGATAGGTTGCCCGCGCCTGCTGGCGCCGGCTTTCCTTCTGCTGAAAGAGGAATTCACCGACGATGAACTGGAGGCTTGCCTGAAAGTGCTGTCCGCGGCCAAAATCGGCCGCAGCGGACAGAACCGTGTGTGGCTTGCCGGGATTGTCCTGATGCGCGGCTTGCTTGGCGGGGATGATGTGTCCGTCCGTGAAGCGCAGGCAGTCCTTGTGGGTGAAGCCAGCTTTGGAGCGCCGGGTGCCGGAGTGAGGACGGACTGGTCCTTCCAACAGCACGGGCGCCAGTTGCAGTTCGGCAACTACGGTCTGTCTTATGCTGTTTCCCTTTCCTGGTGGGCCTCTGTCCTGGAAGATACGCCCCTGGCTTTCTCCGACAGACAGAAGTTATTTTTGAAAGATTATGTCTCCAAAGGCCTGGGACAGATGGTTTATCAGGGTTTCTTTGATATGAACGCCTGCGGACGGCAGCTGTTTGTCAATGCCCAGCGCGGTAAGGCGATTTGTGCCCTTCAGGCTGCGGAGCGGCTTGGCGTGGAGATTCCCCAGCGGAGTGGGGGGATTTACTATCCCTGTTCCGATTTTGCCGTTTACCGAGGGGATGGCTGGTATGCGTCCCTGCGGATGCAGTCCCGTTTTGTCAAGGGCTATGAGTGTACGAACGGAGAGAACGCGCAGGGCTATTTTTCCGCCGACGGCTGCCTGCTTACCCGATCTCGCGGGGATGAATACGAGAATATCGCTTCACTGTGGAATTGGAAGCATATCCCCGGTGTTACCTCCTGGGATGACGGAGGCCCGGTAAGTGCGACTCCGCCTTGCGAGGACAACGAAAACCCTGTATATAACGATGCTCCGCACCCGCTCTGCCGGATGTATGGCAACGATATGGCCATCGGTATGCTGTATCAGCGGGATGGACTGTGTGCGCGCAAGGCCTGGTTCTTTTTCGGCGGAGGTGTCGTCTGCCTGACGGCGGGAATCTGTTGCGAGAGGGACGTGCAGGTTGTAACCTGCGTGGACCAGCGCTACAGGGCCGATGCGGAACGCGTAAAATATTTCCCGTTTAAGGGAACGGCCTTCAGCGAAGGGGAAGGGGAGTTGATGGATCTGTATGTAGATCACGGACGCAGTCCTAAAAACGCCTCCTGCGCTTTCGCCCTGCTATATGACAAGGCCGCCGAAGTTAAAGTGCTGGAAAATTCTCCCGCCCGCCAGGCGGTGAAAATCGGAAAAACGACGATGGAAATTGTATGGAAAAACATATGAAAAGGATTGTAACGATTGTGTGCGCAGCCGCATTTGCGCTGCTGCCCGGCCGGGCGCTTGCCCAGTCTATTGCAGGTTCTCCGGAATACATCAAGGCCCTGACGGCTAAGTGGACAGGGGAACGTTTCCCTGACGGACGTCCGAAAGTCCCGGACGATCTTCTGGAGAGACTCAAGCACGTGACCATTGAAGAGTGTTGGGCGGAGTTGATGAAACTTGGCTACCAGAATCAATATGAGGGTGACTGGATGTTGCTGCACGACACCGAGGACGCCGTAATGGTGGGACGTGCCGTTACGGCCCAGTTTATGCCGCTGCGTCCTGACCTGGAAGACGAAATCATCGAACAGGGCAAGAAGGAAGGCAGGATGTGGCAGCAGAAGCGCACGGTATCCTGGGTCATCAATTCTCTGGTCAAGGGTGACGTGTATGTGGCCGATACCTATAACAAGGAGTTCCTGGGCACGGCTGTGGGCTCGAATCTGGGCAGCGGGGTGTTCGAAAAAACCGGAAACGGCCTGATTACCTACGGCAATATCCGGGATATTGAGCGCCTTCGCCGCATCCCCGGTCTGAATATATGGATGAAGAACTATGATCCGTCCTATATGCGTCAGACTATCCTGACCAATTATAATGTGCCCATCCGCATCGGACACGCTACCGTACTGCCCGGCGACGCCGTCCTGGCCAAGCCTGGGGCCGTCCTCTTCATCCCGCCTCACCTGTTGGAGCATATTGTCCTGACCTCGGAATTTACCAAACTCACTGACGAATTCGGAGAGGAGATGATTAAGACTCACGTCTATACGGCGGGAGAAATTGACAGTGCCTGGAGTGATGAGATGAACAAGCGCTTCGTGAAGTGGGTTCGCAATTATAAGGGAAAACTTCCTATGAGCAAGGAACAGTTGGAAGCCTGCCTGAAAGAACGTAACTTCTAATTTGACGATGATCCATTTTCTTGTATCCGGCCTTCTTGCGGCCGCATTGTCAGTCTTTCCCTTCTGGAAGGAGGGGACGCTGGATATCCATATGATTGCCTCGGACTACGGGGAGAATACCTTTGTAGTGATGCCCGACGGCACGACTATGCTTATCGATGCCGGGGATCCCAAGGCCGAAGTCGTCTCCCGATACATACGCCACTTTTCCCCCAGGCCTGACGGGCTGGATTATTTCTTTCTGACCCATTTCCATAAGGACCATACCGGTGGCGCCACTGCGGTTGAGGCGAATTTCGAGATTGGCCGGAAAATAGACAGGAACAGTTTTACTCCGGGCAGTCATAATCAGTTCATTCCACTTCACGCTACAGTGTCGGAATTTGACATCTTCAATATTGCCGGGAATGGATGGATAGCTACGGAAAACGGAACCCTTTGCCGCCCCTTGTCTCCAGAGGACCCCGAAAACTTTGACGAGAATATGCTCAGCTGCGCCATCCTGCTGCGCTATGGCCCCTTCTCCTATTATACGGGCGGGGATATTTCCGGAAGCAACTTCTATGTGAAGCAATTCAAGGACGGGAAAGCAGTTTCTCCGGAAATCAAAGCCAACGATAAGGTGGAATACCGGAGTTTCGAAAGCCAGGTGGCTGAGCTCGTCGGCCCGGTTACCGCGATGAAACTGAACCATCACGGTGTCCCGGACGCGACCACTTCCGATTTTCTGTGGAAGATGCGCCCGGAAGTGATGCTCGTCGCCGGCTTCGACCATAAACAGCCTTGCCCACTGACGCTCCGGCGTATCGCCGATCCACAGCTCCCCTGCGCTCACAAGCTTTATGTGACGACGGACAGTGGTAAAAAAGGCAGCGGGAGCGCGCTTTGGAAGTCAGCCGTGGCAGGCGTGGGGCATATCGTGCTTCGGGTCAGTGACGGAGGACAGCGTTATCAGGTATTCGTATTGGACAGGGATTTCCAGGTGGTCAGCGTTTCGCCCTGCCGGGAAGTTATCTCCCGCCGGCCGGACAGCCCGGACATCCATCTTGAGTCTGCCGATGACTTTGGTTGCATCGATGAGGCTGCTGATTCCGTCTGGAGGGCAGTGACGATGTTCGCTGGAACGGATGAAATCCATTCTATGATGATTCTGAAGGACGGAAAGAAGATTTACGAAAAGTATGATACGGGGCACAGACCCGATGAGAGGCACGTAATGTGGTCTGCTTCCAAGACTTTTACCGCCATTGCTGTGGGCTTTGCGGTACAGGAGTCTCTATTTGGAATTGATGACAAGGTAATCTCTTTCTTTCACGACGACGAGCTCCCTTCCGAGCGCGGAGAGTGGCTGGAAAAATTGTGCATTCGGGATCTTCTGACGATGTCGTCCGGACTTGGGACAGACGGAATCAATAAGGTCCGGTCGCTGGAATGGCAGCATCCCGCCAGGGAAGTTCTTGCAGTCCCGATGGCTTTTGAACCAGGGGCCCGCTATCATTACAATTCGATGAATACCTATCTCTTGTCTGAAATCGTCCAGCGCTGTACAGGAATGAAACTTTCCGAGTATTTGAACATCCGCCTGTTCCGTCCGCTGGGCATCTGCAACTGGGAATGGGAGGAGAGTGCCGACGGCGTTACCGCAGGGGGCTGGGGACTTTATACCACAACGGAAACCCTTGCCAAGACCGCCCAGTTTTTATTGAACAAAGGGAAATGGGACGGTCGGCAATTGCTCCGGCCGGAATGGGTGGAGGCGATGAGTTCACCGCAGATTTACCAGTCCGACGGCCCACGGAATGACTGGAATGCGGGTTATGGATACCAGATGTGGGTGTGCACCCACAATGCGTTCAGGCTGGACGGCGCTTTCGGACAGTTTGGTATCGTAATCCCGGAGAAGAATGCCGTCATCGCGGTGACCGCCCAGCTTAACAAGGGTAAGCGGAACTTTATGGATCTGATTTGGGAAACCATTTGGCCTAGATTATAATATGAAAAAGACAGTTCTTTTTGCCCTTGTAGCCATTCTGGCCTCGTGCTCCCAAAAACAGTCGCAGGACTATCCTATCCAGGGTGTTTCGCTCTCTCACGTTCGTTTTACGGACGGTCTGTTCGCTGAAAGGGAGCGTGTTGTGCGGGAAAACACTATTCCTTTCGCCTTTCGCAAATGCGAGGAAACCGGGCGCATCGCCAATTTTGCGCGTGCCGCAGGCCTTGATACTACGAAGTTTACCGGACTCCGCTATGACGATTCCGATGTGTTCAAGGTGATGGAGGCGGCATCATACAGTCTTTCTACCCGCTATGATGCGGCGCTCGATCAGTATATGGACAGCCTAATCGCCCTGGTGGGCGCAGCGCAGGAACCGGACGGGTATCTTTATACCATCCGTACTTCGGGCGGCCTGGACGTGGATCCCAAGGCGGGGCAGGAGCGCTGGAACGATATTGCCACCAGCCACGAGCTTTACAATGTCGGGCATATGTACGAGGCGGCAGTGGCACACTATTACGCCACTGGAAAAACCGCTTTCCTGGATATCGCCAAACGCAACGCGGATCTTATCTACAATACCTTCTTGATTCCGGGGCGAAAGATCGCCTCCGGCCACGAGGAAATTGAACTGGCCCTGGTGAAATTATACCGGGCTACTGGCGACAGGCGCTATCTCGATCTTTCGCATTTCCTGTTGGAATGCCGGGGCTATTGCGGGGATGACCCCAAGCCTGTGGCTCAGCAGTACGAAGCTCTCGGTCACGCCGTCCGCGGCGTTTATCGCTTTATGGCGATTGTAGACAACGCTGTCCTTTGCGGCGATAAGGCCTACCGCACAGCCACCGATTCCCTTTGGAATGATGTGACGGGTCGGAAGATGTATCTTACTGGCGGTCTGGGAAGTTACCGGGAGAAGGAACGCTTCGGCGAAGCGTATTTTCTGCCTGATGAGGAAACACATTGCGAGACCTGCGCCGGGGTGGGCAGTTGTATGTGGAACTACCGGCTGTTCTGCCTTACGGGCGAGAGCCGTTACTTCGACATTTTCGAGCGAACGCTCTATAACAATGTACTGCACGGCATTTCTGACGACGGAATGAAATTCTTTTATGCCAATGTCCTGCAGTGCAGTCCTTATACCTTCGATTGGGAAAAGGAATGGGCGAAGATCAGGCCGAAGTCCCGCCTTCGGAGAAGCCATCGCCTCCCGTGGTTCGAAACTTGCTGCTGTCCTACCAATCTGGCTCGGATTTTTCTTTCCCTGCCGGGCTATGTCTATGCCCTGGGGAATAACAGCCTTTATGTCAATTTGTTTACATCGGGGCAAAGCGCCTTTGAAACCGCGGCGGGTGAGCCGGTGGAATTGCGCTGCGAAACAGTCTATCCTTACGACGGTGACGTCCGGCTGACGCTTGAGAAGGCTCCGCTCAAAGCCACGGCTCTGCGCATCCGTATTCCCGGCTGGGCCCAGGGCCATCCCGTTCCCGGTACCTTATACACATACCTGGACGCAGAGCCTTCCCTGCCGGTCATCTTTGTAAACGGAGAAGTGGTCAACTATGCAACGGAAAAAGGTTATGCTGTCCTTGACCGGAAGTGGAAAGACGGAGACGTGGTGGATGTCCGCTTTGAAATGCCGCTGCGTTTCGTGAAGGCCGACGACAGGGTAGAAGCGGTCAAGGGACGTATTGTGGTAGAGCGCGGCCCCATCGTCTATTGCGCCGTCCTTCCGGAAAACGAAAAGGATATCCGTACCTGTACAATATCCCCGGAGGATCATTTTGAAGAACAGAATCAAGATCCCGCTTCCGTCAGCTTGATGGACACGGACCGCCACCTTATGTTTATTCCTTATTTCCGTCACGCCCAGGAGGGAATCACCCAGATGAGCGTGTGGCTCAGAACGCTATGAAACGAATACTTTTATTGATTTTAGCGGCAGCTTTTCTAATGCTGTGTCCGCACAATGCTCTTGCTCAGGAGAAATGCATCCTTGACAACGGTAAAATACGTGCAGTTTTCAACAGCGGCGATACGTTTACGATAGAAGAGATTGTTATGGACGGCCATAAGGTGGCGGGCAGCGGCTCCTTCGCCTTCTGGGATCTCACCCTTTTGGGGCCTATGGGGGAGACTCCGGTCTACCGTCCCAAGGTGGCACGGTACCAAGGTGCCGTAAAAACATACGAAAATGGCGTACAACGCTATTGTTTTACCTGGTTTCTCCGTCTGGACTATTCCCGGGGAAATTATCCTCTTCGTGCCGTCGTGAGTCTCCCGGACGACGGTGACCGACTGTATTTCAATTTGGAGACGGAGCTTCCAGATGGCTGGATAGTGACGAATGTAAAATATCCGGAACTGACGCTCTGCCACCCGGAGAATGCCAAGGTGATCATCCCTGAAGGCTGGGGTTTGGAAGCACCCCTCTCTGCCGCAGGACACAAAGCCGTCTATCCCACCAGCTCAATGCAGTTTGTGATGGTCCACAATGCGGACGGGGCTCTGTTCTTCGGGACCGAGGACTCCTCTGGCAGCCGGAAGGTTTATGGGGTGGACGGCAACGTGGATATGCACCTTTCTCTGGATGTCCCCGCCAGCGAGGCCTGGACCTCGGAAGGAAAGTTTACCCTTCCTTTTGCCATAAATCTAGGGTTTGACCGTGCGGGCTGGGAACACGCAGTCACTCATTGGTACAAGCCATATTCTTATACCCTTCCCTGGGGAGGAGAAGAACGCAAAATCAAAAACCGTCTTTCCACCCTGTCTCCCTGGTTGCTGCAGACCGAGGGCTGGGTGCGTCTGAAAACTGTGGAAGACGAGTTTGACGCCCTGGACAAAGCGGCAGACCTGCTGGGGGAGCACCTGAGCGCCCACTGGTACTGGTGGCACCAGATTGAATATGATACCCACTATCCGGAATATCTTCCGGCACGGCCTGGTTTTGCAGAACGGATCGCCCAGATTCATAGAAAGGGCGTCCACGTTACTCCCTACATAAACGGCCGTCTCTGGGATCCGCATTCGGAAAGTTATGCCAGGGATGGCGGTGCGGATGCATCCGCACGAAAAATGGACGGCACCCTTTATACGGAGATTTACCGTACTTCTTGTGTCGTCAATTCCGTCACTTGCCCTTATACGAAGACGTGGCACGACAAACTCTGCTCCTTGGTGGAGAGCATTCAGACAGAATACGGGGTGGACGGCGTGTATATCGACCAGGTGGGATGTACGGTTCCGGTACCCTGCTGGAATCCGTCCCACGGTCACCCCCGCGGAGGAGGCAGTTTCTGGCTGGAGGGTTACCAACGCATTCTTAGAGATATCCGCAGGGAGCATCTGCGCCCCGGCGGAATCTTGACGACGGAGGAAAACGGAGAGTGTTACAGCGACCTCTTTGATATGATGCTGATGGTGAACAGCCTGAACAACGACCATCTTGGCCCATTGAAGATTGTTCCGGTTTTTCCTATGGTTTATTCAGACCGCATCATTACCAGCGCCTTCACCGCTCTTCCCGAGGTGTTGGAAGTCGGTGTCCCCAGCACCTACCGCTATGCCTTTGCCAAGGCCTTGCTTTACGGCGCCCAGCCCGGCTGGGTTAGGGCTTTCATCATCACGGACCCGAAATTCGCGGCGGAAGCTGCCTATCTGAGAAAGCTTATGGATTTCCGTTCTACGATACACGACATCGTTCTTGGCGGGGAATTCGTACGCGAATTTACGCCCCTCGGAGCGAATCCGAAAAGAGATTTCGTGAGGTTCTGGGAGGATACCGCCGTACTGGGGGCAGAATGGAAGGACAGGGACGGGAAGCCCGCCTTCATCCTCGTAAATACAGAAGCGAAGGCGCATAAAGTCCGGCTTCCGAAAGGCGCGCCGAAGCGTGGAACGGTTACGGTGCCTCCAGATGGCGCAGTCGTTATCAGATAAGCATAAACAATGAAAGTATATCGTATCCTCGTTTTCCTCTTGCTGCTGTGCCCCTCAAGCCTGGCCGGCAGGGAGTTCATTCGTTTTCATACAGGTAACAGCGACATTTCTTATGACGGAATCAATGAAATTTTCCAGGATTCCCAGGGTTTTGTATGGATCGGTACATTCAAGGGCTTGAACCGCTATGATGGAACGCGTTTCCGGGTATGGTACCGTGAGGATCTCGGTCTTGCTTCCGACTTTATCCACCAGATTGCAGAAGACCGTGACGGAAACCTGTGGATAGGGACCGATGCCGGGGTCACCTGTTATCTTCGTGACGAGGACCGCTTCGAGCCACTGAAGTTGCTGGCGGACAACGGTACGCGTATAACGGGTAAGGTCACATTCATTTCTTGCGACGATGACGGGCTTGTCTATATCCTGTCCGGCTTCGACGGCTGCTTTATTTACGATCAGCAAAAGAAAACGCTGGTCAATTATCTGCGAGGAGCCGGCAAGGAAGCGGCCTGCTCCTTCCGGAAGCTGCTTCGCGACCGGGATGGCGGCTACTGGCTTTCCAAATATCGCCGCAACCTTTATCACGCAGATGCAGCCTTTTCCAACCGCCATGCCATAGAACTGGAGGCCAGTCCCTCTTGGTTTGCGGGCGATGATGTGGAGGGCCTTTTCTATGCCTGCGGCGATTCTACCCGTTTTTATGCCGTAAGTACCTTGCACGGCATTTCCGAGGTCTGCCCGTCGGCGCGGACAGTACGGAGTCTGTTTCCGCTGCCCAAGGGGGTTGCGCTCAATCACGTGTTTCTGGAAGGCGGGCATCGTTTCTGGCTCTCCACTTCGCGAGGGGTATGGTCCTATGACTTGATCTCCGGAGAATCATCCGTTTACCAGATGAATGAGGAAGATCCGTTTTCCCTCTCGGACGACCAGGTCCGCGCCGTTTGTGTGGACCGCAGCGGTGGCCTCTGGGTGGGGACAAAAGATGGAGGCGTGCATTATTCCGGCCTGGACCAGCGCCGCTTTGTGAAAGTTTATGACAAGGCTCTGAGAGGGGCGATTGTCAGCGGGTTCGCTTCGGATGGACAGGACAAGGTATGGGTGACTACGGAGAATAACGGGCTGTTCTATTACTCCCTTTCCGCCAACGCGCTTACTGCTGTGAATACTGGCCTGCACACCGCGCTCTGTTCTCCCTGCTATCTGGACGGATCGCTGTGGTTCGGCTCCCAGGATGGGTTGTACCGCTATGACGTGGCCAGGAAATCCCTGCGCTTCTACGGGAATCTCCGCAACAAAGGGGTGGACGACGCGAAGGTCTATGTCGTGGCCCGGGCGGGCGAGGATGACCTCTACGCCTCCACTACGCGCGGGGTATTCCGCTATAACGCGGAAGCCGACCGCTTTGAATCGCTGGATGAGTTCTATGGCTACTTCATTACCTCCATTGTCGAGGACAAGGACGGGCGGCTCTGGCTGTCGACCTTTGACGACGGGGTATTCCACTGGGATCCGGCGGAGCGGGAGATGGTCGGCCATTACTGCGTAGCTGACGATGGCGGACTTGTTTCCGACAAGGTCTGTTCTATGTATGTAGATGCTTCAGGCAATGTCTGGGCCGTCGGTTTTTCGTCGGGCTTCTACCGCTTGGACCGGAGTTCGAACCGCTTTGTCCGCATTTGCCGGAACAATCTCGCTATTCTTCCCACCAATGTGTTTTTCCGAGCTGTAGAGTCTGGAAGCGGGGACCTGTACCTGTCATCGGATTCCGGCCTGGTAAGATATGTGCCGGAAACGGGTGAGGTGGGCTTTTATACGGAACTGGACGGCCTGCTGGAGCGCAAGTTTACCAATTCGTCCCTAAGACTGGAAAACGGAGAAATGTTATTCGGCTCGGACAACGGCTTTATCCGTTTCCGTCCGGCCCCTGTCATCAATCGTGGCATTCTCCCCGTGGCCGTAATTACGAAATTCCAGATCGGCGACCAAGATGTTCCACAATTCAACTCCTCTGAGAAACAGGTGCTGAAGGCCGATCAGAATACTCTCAGTTTCGAGTTTGCCGTGCTGGGCAATTCTTTCCCGGCCACCGAGCGTCTGCAGTGCCTGCTCGAGCGCCACGACAAAGGCTGGCAGGACGTGTCGGCAGGAAAGCGGATGACCTGGTTCAATCTTCGCCCGGGAAACTATCGCCTGCGGCTCCGCACGGCCGAGGTGGGCGGAGAGTGGGTAGAAAAGCAAGAGGCGCTGGAGATTGTGGTAAAGCCCCCTTTCTGGGGCTCCATCGCCGGTGTCTTCCTCATAGTGCTGTTCTCCCTGCTGGGGCTTGCCGCCATCCTTGCTTTTTCTCTCTGGCTGATCCGGCGCAGGCAGCGGGAGGAAGAAGATCGTTTCCGGAAAGCCAAGGAAGAAGAAATGTTCCGGCAGAAACTTGATTTCTTCTCGCACGTCATCCACGAAATCAAGACGCCGCTGACTTTGATTCAGACGCCGCTCTCGCAGTTGAAGGCGCGGAGTGGGCACGATGCGGCCTCGGAACACGATTTGTCGGTGATGCAACGCAGTGCAGACTATCTGACCTCGCTGGTCAATGAATTGCTGGATTTTGTGAGAATCGAGCGTAAGGGCTATGAGTTGCATCCGGTGGAGGTAGATCTGGTGGATAAACTGAAGATGCTCGTTTTCAGCTTTGCCGATACAGCCGCCGAACGAAATATCAGCATTACGATGGACCCTCCAGCCTTTACGGCCGGGGTAAGCGCCGACGTTGCCGCCCTGGACAAAATCCTGAACAATATCCTCATCAATGCCCTGAAGTACGCAGAAAGCCGCATTACAATCGATGTGAAACGGGACGATGAGAACATTTACGTCGCGTTCTCCAATGATGGCCCCGAGATTCCAGATGCCTACCGTGAGGCTATTTTCCGCCCCTTCACACAGTATCACCGGGAGTCCGGTGAGATTTCCGAGGGGGTCGGAATCGGTCTTTCACTCGCGAGGATGCTCGCCCAGATGCACGGTGGCAATCTTACTCTCTCTGATGTCCCGGGCGAGACCTGCTTTGTCCTGACGCTTCCGCGTTCCGAAGACGAGTTCGGTGCCTTGCCCGCCGAAGAGGCGGAGGATGCCGATGTGGCGTCCGGTTGGCGCCCTTCGCTGCTGCTCGTGGAGGACAACCGCGAACTGACGGACTACCTTGCCCACGCCCTGGAAGAGCGATATTCCGTCCTGACTGCCAATACCGTCGAGTCGGCTCTGTCCATTGTGAAGGAGCAGCCGGTGGAACTGGTCCTGACGGATATCTCGATGCCCGGGAAAAGCGGACTTGACCTTTGTCGCGAAATACGGGAGGATATCGAGATTTCCCATATCCCCATCATAGTCGTTTCCGCCAGGACATCAACGCAGTCCAAAGTGGAAGCTATGCGTCTCGGCGCGGACCTGTTTATCGAAAAGCCCTTCGATATGGAGTACCTGCAGGCCAGCATCCACAATATCCTGAGCCGCCGGGGACTGATGAAGCGGACGCTGAGCAGGGGTATGATCAGCCAGGATATCGCCGTGTTCGGACTCCCGAGGCGTGAGGAGGAATTCCTGCTTCGCCTGGACAAACTGATTATGGATCATCTCTCTGACGAAGATGTGTCCAACGAGTTCCTTGCGGACCATCTGGCCGTAAGCCAGGCAACGCTGGTGCGAAAGGTAAGGCGGCTGCTTGGGACCTCCCCGAATAATTATGTCCGAAACAAGAGGCTTGCTGTGGCGGAGGCGATGATGAGAGAATCTTCCGGCAACAGTGTTTCAGAAATCGGCTATGCCGTAGGCTTCACCAATCTTTCGTACTTTGCCAAATGCTTCCGTGAACAGTATGGCAAGACGCCTTCAGAATATATGGAATCACTGTTATGAATAAAATCTTTCTTTCCCTGACGGCGGCGATTTGCCTTGTCGCCTGTGCCCATAAGCCTATGCGTGTGGTCCTGGAACCACTCCCGATGCAGTACGGGGACACGTCACGCTCTCCCGTCCCGTTCGCCAAAGACCCTACCGTCATTCGGCTCGGCAACGAGTACCTGATGTATTATTCGGTGTCGGCTTTCGTCCCCGACATTAATCCTGGCAAGACTCCGCCTATCCTTTCCGGCTGGCATACGGGGGTTGCCCGCAGCACCGACCTTGTGAACTGGACGCGACTGTGCGACCTTGACCTCAAGGATACCCAGGGTAACAAGGTCCTCGGCGCCGTGGCTCCGTGCGTGAAAGTCCTTGACGGGGAAATACATCTTTTCTACCAGATGGGCTGGGAAGGAACCGAAGGTATGAGCAATATCTGGCACGCCGTAAGCAAGGATGGAATCATCTTTGTCAATACCTGTGACAGGCCGGTTTTTATTCCGGATACCAACTGGTCGATCAAGCGTTCTATAGACGCGGAGGTCTATCCTCTTGGTGACAAACTCATCCTCCTTTTCGCGACCAGGGATACAAGCGCCACCTACCAGATAATGGGAATGGCAGAGGCTCCTTACGGCAGCGATTATGGCCCCGACAAATGGAAACTAGTCTCTGTCGACGGACCGCTTCTGAAGCCGGAATATCCCTGGGAGATGAGTTGTGTAGAAGCGCCGACCGTCGTGGAGCATAAGGGAATATGGTATATGTTTTATGCCGGGGCCTATAACCACGAACACCAGCAGATTGGTCTTGCCGTTTCCCGCGACGGAAGGCAATTCACCCGCATCCCCCCGGACGGGCTTTGCTTTACTTCCGGGTCTGAGGGCTCTTGGAATGCGGCCGAGAGTGGCCACCCCGGGGTTTTCCGGGATGATGACGGGCAGATCTATCTTTTCTTCCAGGGGAAAGCGGCTCTGGATGAGACCTATAACCTTTCCGTCTGCAAGGTTCTTTTCAAATAATTTCCTGTCCCCTTTCTGCTGTTACTCTGCCATCTCCGTGTGCCACTAACAGCGCTGCGGTAGTGAGAGACTCCCGGGACATACGCAAAGTCCCTTCCCCAAAAACGGGGAAGGGACATTGTATAACTCGCTGAGTATCAAATGTCGCGGCAGAAAGCTATTCTGCTGTCTGTGCGGAGAGACCGTCCTCTCCCTTGACAATCTTGTAGTGGCAGCTGTAAGACTGCATCTGGCGCTCTATGAAGTTGTTGCTCTTTTCTCCATTGATTTTGATAGCAAGGGCGTTGTAATTCATTGATTCGGCGCCGGCGCCGTGAGTCTCGCTTACCTTTCCGTCAATCTTGTTCTCTTCGTTTTTGAGTACGGTGCCGTAGCTGTCCCCCAGCTGCTTCCCGGACGCGTCATAGTCCGTTACCTCGAAATTGACGAGGGCGTTGGTGTTGAAGACAACATATTCGAATGTCCTTCCGCTCACCGTCTTTGTCGCCGTTTCGTATGTGACAGATTTAGGAGTGCATACAACTTCGAAGACCACGTCTGCTTCCGAGGTGAATGCCAGTGTCTTGGTCCAGTTTGAACGGCTGTTCTCGGCCGGAGCGGTCAGGTCTTCCGTCTTGGTGCTTCCGCCTTCGGTATATTTTACCTTAAAGTCTGCATAGCGGAAATAGTCGGCATTGAAATTAGCCGTCAGTTTGATTTCCACCTTGGTGCTGGGGTTCTTGGAATCACCTCCGGATTTGCCGTCTTTGTCAGAACCGGATTTTTCACAAGATGCGGCTGCTCCGATGAGAAGGATGGAGGCCAGGATAAAAGCAAATTTTTTCATTGTGATATAGATAATGGTTTATTCCGATTATGCCTGTCGTTCCGGCGACATTATGGCCGAACGTGCAAAGATAGCAATTTTTACAGAAATGCTTAATCGCGAAAAACACTTATCTTTGCAAAGATAAAAGCAAGCAGGTCAATGTCATCCTTTCTCCGGTCCATCTTTCTGGCGACCTTGCTTTTCCCCGCTGCGGCTTTTTCGCAGATTAGGGAGGAGTACAGGCCTCTGGCGGAATTGCTCTCCACGAGGCCGGAAAGGGAGCCGACGGATGGAAACCTTGTGGAAATCATTCCCTGCAGCGCCGAACTCTTCCTGAGGATGCAGGATGATATGATGGCCGCGGAGAAGACTCTTCACTCCTCGTATTTCATATTCAATGACGACGAAGCCGGTTTCCTCGTCCGCACCGCCTTCCGCCTGAAGGCGATGGACGGGGTGGAAGTGCAGTACATTGCGGAAGACTTCAACCAGAAGGCCCGCTTTGTCAATCCTATGAGAAAAAGCGGCGTCGAGGTCAGGCACCATCCGCTTCTCCCCCTGACGCCCAGGAATCACCATAAATACCTCCTCATAGACGGAGTCCTGGCTTATGCTGGAGGGAACAACATCTCCAATGACAATATCCTGGAATGGGAAGACTGGGCCGTTCGTCTCCGAGGCCCTGTGGTCGCGAGTATGGAGCAGGTCCACGCAAGGATGTGGGAGCGGAGGCGCGGAAAAGCCTCGGAGTATGAAATCAAGGAAGCGGAGCCTTTTGACGGCGGAGTGACTGTCCAGTATGTGGACGACGTGCCCGGCGAAAAAAGCCGTCTGCACCTGAAAGCGTATATATGGGCCCTTGACCACGCCAGGGAGTATTTCTATGCGAAAAGTCCATACTTCACACCCCCGAAAGAGTTTATGCGCTCCCTTGTGGACGCTGCCAGAAGAGGGGTGGACGTGCGGATTCTGATTCCCGCGTTCAAGGACGCCCCGTCGCGTGTGGTGGTTCCCTTCGAAAGAGCCTTCTTCGAAGAACTCGTCAAGGCCGGAGTCCATATCCATCTGCGCACGGACCGCTTTGACCACAGCAAGATGTTCTCCTGCGACAATTACCTTTCGGCTATGGGTTCCGTCAACCTTGACGCGCTTTCCTTCGGCCGCAACTTCGAAAACAACCTGTATATCTACGACGAGAGAATCAGCACGGAAATCAAGCGCAGCATTGAAGAAGACCTTGTGAACTGTTACGAACTTACTCCGGAGCTGCTGGATGATTATCCTGCCTTCGAGAAGGCAATGAAGGGGCCGCTCCGCCGCATAGGCGGACTGTTCTAAAAATATTTTGTATATTCGCAGAATATGAGGCGCTTAATCGCATATCTTTTACTTGCCGCCCTGCCGCTGTGTTTCTCCTGCGACAAGGCCGTAAAACAAGATGCGCCCATCTCCGTAAAGGGGAGTTCCGCCTGGCAGAAAGCCCAGTGGGACCGTTGTTCTCAGGAAATCCGGAAGTATTTGGACAGTTCTGTCAGGGCCGTTGAAATGAGGACTCTGGACGCCGCCTATATGGCCATACTGGCGGCAGAGATTATCGATGGGGAAAGCTGCGTGATACCTTTCACTACCGGCGATGTCCCCTGCGAGGCGAGGATTCAGCGAAACGGCAGGAAGGCGAGCGTGACTGTCCTGCGGAATGGCGAGACTGTGGGCTGCTTCACTATGGACGAGGATTCCTTCACCGGAGAATCCACCGGGATAAAGATTGAAGCGGGGCCCTTCAGCGCGGATGATGCAGAGCTGCACGCCGAAATAGTCTTTTCATCGGAGGGGGTAAGCCTGGCAAGTTTCAAGGCCGAAGGTCCGCTTGAACTTGTGGACCTGAGTCTGGAACTTCCGGAGGGAATCTGCCTTATGGGCAGCGTGGAGGCCCGCCGCCTCTGGGAGGCTCTCCGCGCAATCTCGGACGAGGACAGCCGGGATAAGGTGATACCGCTTGTCGAAGAGGCCGCTGCCGCCGTACATATCGGCGTTTACTATGAGGGAGAGCTCGTCACTCCCCGCGCCAGGGTGAGCGTCAGACCTCATCATATCCTGAGCCGCTACGACGATTACTGGACCTGGGAGTTCATAATCCTGACGGAGAACGGAGAAGTGCTGGAGGATGCCTGGAAGTCCCTCGGCGGTCTTGACAGTGCTACGGCAGGCTTTGTGGCAGCCTGGAGGAATCTTATGCCTCATATCCTTTTATGAGGCTCCTTTTCATAATAGGTCTTCTTCTGGCACAGCAGCCGGATTCTACACTGATTCGGGACAGACTCGACAGCACGGTTTTCGTGTCGGAAAGGCACGTCTCTCTGCTGGAGACCTCTCCGGCGATGCCCATAAACGTGAATACGGAGTTGTTGAGGCGCATTCCCTCCCTTACCGGCAGTCCTGATCCCATCCGCTTCGTAAAACTCCTGCCCGGAGTTGAGACCGGCTCGGAGCTGGATGCCGGCCTGCATATCCTGGGGACGGAAAACTCCCATTCCCTGGTTTCGGTGGACGGGGTGCCCATATATGGGGCCACGCACGTCCTTGGCCTCTTTTCGACCTTCATTTCCAGCCATTTCCAGGGGATGAGCTTCTACCCCTATACCTCGGGGGCCAACCGGATCGGCGGCGCCGTGGATATGCAGCTTCCGGGCCGAGTCCCGACAAAGTTCCGCGGCCAGCTTTCGGCCAGCCTCTTTGAGGCCGAGGGCACTCTGGACATACCCATAGGCAAGCGCAGCGCCATTTTCCTTTCAGCCAGGCGCTCATACATAAACCTCCTGTACGGGAGTTTCCTCAGGCTGGACATCTTCTCCTTCAAGTACGGCTTCACCGACGGCAACGTCACCTGGTACTGGGAACCGGGCAAGAATGACCGGGTATGGGCCGATTTTATGCTGGGCGGGGACAATGCGGACTTTCACAGCGACCGCGGCGGATATGGTCTCAAGTTTGACTGGATGAACTACAAGGGCTCGCTGCATCACATCCACAAATGGGACTGGGGACAGCTGAAGCAGAGGCTCTATTATTCCCATCTTGACCTGGCCCTGGATTTCAACCACGACATATACAATATGTATATTCCCTCCGTATTCGGCACTGCAGGTTATTCGGCCACTCTCTCGGCCGGCAGGTGGGAGGGTGAAGCCCGGCTTGAATGGCACCATTCCAATCCGCAGCAGACCGTTGTGCGGAATAAGGATCTTTCCAACAAGTCGGCCGATGAAAGCCAGAGCGCGCTGGAAGCCTCGGCAAGGGTGCAGTACACCCTGCCCATAGTGCCGGGACTGGACCTTTCCGCCTCTCTCAAGGGAGTCTGGTTCCATTCGGCCGACGGCGCCGACTATCCTGCGCTCCTTCCTCAGCTGCGCCTTCTCTGGGACGCCTACCGCGCCGGAAAGTTCGAACTTCTGCTGGGGATGGAGAGGCAGAATCTTTTCCAGACCGGCCCTTCGTCCATCGGCCTTCCCAATGAATTCTGGTACCTTGCGGGAAAGGATCTCTCGCCGCAGGGCTCTTATCACGCTTCCCTTTCGTGGGGGCGCAACTTCCTCAGTGACAGGTATTCCGTCTCTGTCTCGGCCTTCTACCGTCATCTCACGGGCCAGCTGGACTACAACGGCACTATCCTGGATTATCTGGATCCGGACTATACGGTCTCAAAATACCTGATTACCGGCCTCGGACGCAATTTCGGCCTTTGCCTTACCCTGCACAAGCAGGCCGGAGACTTTACCGGATGGGTGAACTATACGCTGTCACGTTCCCTCAGGACCTTTGACAGTCAGACCTATCCTTCCGCCCACGAGCGTATCCACGAACTGAATCTCGTCGGCAACTACAGCCGTGGCCGCTGGGACCTCGGCGGAGTCTTCGTCCTGGCCTCGGGAACTCCATATACGGCGGTAGAGTCCTTCTATATGATAGGAGGCACACTGATCACGGAGGTTTCCCCAAAGAACTACTATAGGATGAGGCCATATATGAGACTGGACCTTTCGGCCTCATACTATTTCCGCCGCAAGGCCGACGGCCGCGGAAACGGACTGACTCTTGCCCTGTACAATGCCATTGGCTATAAGAACGATGTGTTCTCGATGCCTAAAAAGAGCAATGACGAGCACGGTTATTCCTATGGTCCCGTATCGCTTCACCTGAGATGGATGCCGTCCCTGTCATATTTCCATAAGTTTTAGAGATGAAAAGATTCCTTCCGCTCCTGCTTCTTGCCGTGGCCTGTACCACAAGCTATCCCTACCGGGACCTCGACCGCCTGGTGGTGGAGGGCTGGATAGACTCCGGCGGGGCTCCCGTGGTTATGGTCACATCGCCCATCCCAGCTTCGGAGGAAGACTTGCAGGTTGAAGATCTCACCCAGCATCTCTACTACAAGGCCTATGTAAGCGTGAAGGACGAGACCACGGGTGACGAGGTCAGCCTCACGGCGAGAAAGGACAGCCGCTATCTGCCGCCCCTGATCTACACGACGGACAAGATGGAGGGTGTGGCCGGACACAGCTATTCCCTGAAGCTTATGTATGGCAATCACGTCGCCAAGGCTGTCACACGCATCCCGGAGCCCGTTCCGCTGGACCGGGTCGAAGTGTCCCGCTCGGAGCAGCAGGAAGGTATGTATGTGGTGACGGCATACTTCGATGACCCGGAAGGCTACCACCGTTTCTTTGCTATGGTCGAGGGGCAGGACACGATGTATCTTCCGTCCCTTCTGAGCGGGCAGATGGCCTCCAACAGGGCCGGTGCGGTGTCCGTAATGCGTGGATGGAGCCTTGCCAACAAAAACTGGAAACCGCTCTACAGGCCCGGGGAGACGGTCCATATCAAATTCTGCACGGTGGAGGAGGATATCTGGGCCTACTGGAACAGTTTCGACGGGATCTCGACCGTGGGCTCGGTAGGTTTGTTCCCCATTATGTCCAACCCGCCAAGTAATATGAAAGGGGCCTACGGCTACTGGGCAGGCTACGGCGCAACTTTCGCCACGGTGACGGTGCCGGGGGAATGAGGTCTAATTGTAATAACTCAGCTTATACTCGTGATAGAGGAAATTCTTGGCCTGTGGGTCGTCGTCAGCAAATGGCCAGATTTTTTCGCTGATCTTGACAATCTGCCCGGAAGAGGCTTTCTGGTAGGTGAAAACCTTTCCCTCGTTACGATAAGTGGTTCTTACTGAAGTGGGAAGCTTGGAACTTCCGAGGCCGGCGAAATAATATCCACCTAAGTTTAAGACAATCTCGCTGATGTCGTAAGCCTGCTTGTAGGTAGGATTGTCGATACCGTAGTTATAATATTCGCTGCCGTCTTCGTCCGGATTCGCCGGCCCGTTCCATTGCTCCTTGGCGGAATACAGCGATCCGTCATCGTTCCAGCTGTATTCAACGTCCCTGTCATTCGCACTCCCTATAAGCTTTTTCTTCAGGGTCCATCTCCCGGCATTGTAGGTGAACTGCCATTTACTGCTTGAAACCCATTTCCCGTTCTTCTCGGAGCCCGTATCCGAGATTTCCGCCAGGCCGTCGGAATTGAGTTCTATTTTCCCGATAGTGATTACTTCTCCGTCACTATATCTGTATTTGAGCTCGACCTTGCCGGGAGAGTAGAAATAAAGATTGCTGCCGCCCGTGCGGGTGGTGCCTTGATACACTCCGTTTTCATAGTTGTAGTACAGAAAGTCTTCCCTCTTGGGACGTCCTAATTCATCGTAGATGATTGTAGTTTGTTTTTTGTCCCAAATAACGGTCGTGCTGCTCTCATTGAAGTAGTATGTCTCTATGGATTTCAGGGCTCCTTTTGGCTGGGCGATCCCGTCCACCTCATCGTTCCCGGCAGGGAAGAGAGGAGTGGTGATTTCGCTGCCTCCGCCCTCGTTTCCGTTAGTGTTATCCTCTTTCACCGGATCTTTCGAAAGCAAGTCGCAGCCCGTTATGGCAAGTGCAAGTGCCAGGTATACAAGTCTTTTCATAGGGTAAAACATTCAGAATAGAATTTTCATTATAATCCAGACGATCAGGCAGAAGCCGAGGAGCACGCCGATCCCTCCCCATACGCCGAAAGTGCTGTCGATAAAGGCGAAAATCATCTCACGGTGAATCAGGAAGATGAAACATCCTATGGTGAAAAGCAAGACTGCAGAAGCATAGAGCAACTTTTTCCCGCGGTAGCCTAATTTGAGGAACCAGAGAAAAAGGGCTATGCCAATTACGGCGAGTATTATGGTGCTGATCATTGCAAATATCTATTGCTCACAAAGATAAGCAAGATTTTACAGATTAAAAATACTTCTTCTCGTCCCGGTAAAGGGCTATGAAGATAAAGATGAGTATGGTAAAGGCCCATAGCGACGAGCCCCCGTAGCTCAGAAGCGGCAGGGGAATGCCTATGACCGGCATCAGTCCGACCGTCATACCTATATTGATGAACAGGTGCATAAAGATGCAGGCCGCTACACAGTAGCCGTAAATCCTGGTAAATGGCGAACGGCAGCGTTCGGCATCGATGATAAGTCGGGAGATCAGGAATACATACAGCAGTATGATGACCAGACAGCCTACGAAGCCCCATTCTTCCCCGACGGTGCAGAAAATAAAGTCAGTGGCCTGCTCCGGCACAAAGCCCAGGGTGGTCTGGGTCCCCTGGAGATAACCCTTGCCGAACAGCCCGCCCGAGCCGATGGCAATCTTGGACTGGTTGACATTGTATCCCGCGCCGGCCAGGTCCTCCTTTATCCCGAGGAGGACTTCGATTCGGCCTCTCTGGTAGTCTTTCAGGATATTGTTGAAAATGTATTCCGTCGAAAAGACCATAATCATACCAGATACCAGTGCCACGATGCTCATTCCGAGGAAACGGTCACGATGACGGTATGCGTGATAGACAAGGAAGGGAAGCGCGGCGGCGATGAGTCCGACCAGGATCCATACCGGGTCGAAAGTAGGGAAGAAGTCCCACCAGAAGCGGTCCGTCTCTCCGGGCTGGGGTACGTAATAGCGGGAGTCGAGGAAGGCCTGCCGCCTTTCTACGGCCTTCACGGCCGTCCTCCAGAGGCTCGGAAGCAGGGCCATCACTCCGACGAAGCTTCCTCCGATGAGCAGTCTTTTGCGGTTTTCCTTCCTTGGAGACTTGATGACTGCGCAGAGCGTCAGGATGGCGGCGAGGATGATTATGGAACTGTATGGGCTGAGGGTCAGCGTAGTGATGAAAAGCAGTATCGCCATTCCGATGAACGCCAGCCACCATCCGGACAGGCCTTCCCTGTACAGCACGAAGATGAAACCGGTATAGACAAGGGCCGAGCCGGTCTCGCTCTCGGCGACGATGGAGAGCATCGGGAGGCCGATTATGGCCATTGTGACGATGAAGTCCTTCAGCTTGCCAAGGCGGAAATTCGGCCGGCTCATATAGGCCGCCAACAGCAGCGAGGTGGTGATTTTGGATATTTCGGCCGGCTGGAATTTCACCGGTCCGAGCTCGAACCACGAGTGTGAGCCGTTGACGTCCTTTGAAAGGAAGATAACGGCAATCAGAAGGACGAAAACAAAGCCGTAGAGCGGTATGGAACTGACTTCCCAGAGTTTTGGGGGAATCACGAAGAGAATCAGTGCGGCCAGCGAGAAGGCAGTCAGCATCCAGATCAGCTGTTTCCCGCTCCGGACGCCCCACTCATAAATCGCTCCGGGCTCCGAGGTGTGGACCGCTGCATAAATGTTCACCCATCCTATCAGCACCAGGATGATGTAAACTATGATGAGCTTCCAGTCGATGGAATCCCTCAGGTCTCTTTTATGACGGTTCTCCTCTATCATCAGTTCTTCTTCACTCTCGACATCAGGTTGGCATTCTTCTTCTCCCTTTCCAAATCCTTCCTCGCCACCTCTCCCTTAAGGTATTTCTCCACCATCAGCGAGGCGATCGGAGCGGCGAAGTTGGCCCCGAATCCGCCGCTTTCGACATAGGCGGCGACGGCTATTTTCGGGTTCTCACGAGGTGCGAAGCAGATGAACACTGAGTTGTCGGCTCCCCGGGGGTTCTGTGCCGTGCCGGTCTTGCCGCAGACGTCCAGCCCGGGTATGGCCGCGATTGATGCCGTCCCCCCGGAGCCCGGCCCGCTGTTGACCGCCCTCCACATTCCGTTTATGACTTTCGGAAAATGCTCCAGGGACACTTTGGTATACTGTTTTTCGTAGTATTTCGGGTCTATCTCCACACCCTCGGAGGCCTTGATGATGTGCGGGATGTAATAGTAGCCGCGATTGGCTAGCGTTGCGCAGAAATTGGCCAGATGGAGGGGAGTCGCAAGTATCTCGCCCTGGCCGATAGAAAGGGAAATGACGGTGGTAGAGTTCCAGTGTCCCCTTTTATAAGCACGGTTGTAGGTCTTGGAGCTCGGAATGTTTCCGGAGAGTTCGGCCGGGAAGTCGCTTCCGAGTTTCCTGCCGAAGCCGAAACTCATCACGTATTCACGCCAGGCGTCCAGGCCTTCGGCGACATTGTCATATTTCTTGTTGTCCAGGATGTTCTTCAGTACATAGCAGTAATATGCGTTGCAGGACATCATTATGGACTCTTCCATATCCAGGGGAGATTTGTGGCTGTGGCAGCCCAGCTTGCGTCCGGCGCCGAAGTGATAGCCCTGCGAGCAGGGATACATATTGGAGGGGGTCAGCACTCCTTCTTCCAGGCCTACCAGTCCGTTGACCAGTTTGAAAACCGATCCGGGAGGGTAGGAGGCCGATACCGCCCTGTTATACATAGGTTTGTAGGGATTCTCGGCGATTTCCTTGTAATGCTTGCCTATGTCGGCCAGGGCGTTCACGTCTATGCCCGGGGAAGACACAAGGGCGAGAATCTCTCCTGTCGAAGGCTCGATGGCGACCACCGAGCCGACCTTGTTCTGCATCAGCTCCTGGCCGTATTTCTGCAGGGGGGCGTCGATGGTCGTCGTGACGTCGTGGCCGGGAACAGCCTCTTTGTCCTCGGCGCCGTCCTTGTAGGGCTGCTCTATCTGGTTCTTGGAGTTGCGCAGGTAGATATGGTAGCCCTTCTCTCCCCGGAGGTCATTTTCGCGTGCGGCTTCGATGCCTGTCATTCCGGCATAGTCCCCGCTGCGATACTCTCCGTGGTGGCGCTTTATATAGGCAGGATTGACCTCTGAAACATAGCCCAGCAGGTTCCCTCCAGCATTTATGGGATAGTCGCGGACGCTTCTGACCTGCCCGTGGAAACCGGGGAAACGATAGTTGACTTCGTCGAAGCGCATATAGATTTCAGAGGGGAGGGAACGAATCATAACCTGGCTCTGATAGCCGATTCTGGAGCGGTTGCGGTCATACTCGTTTAATTTTTCCCGTATGAAATCCGGCTCTACGCCAAGGACTTTCGCAAGGGCGAGAGTGTCGAATTCTTTCACCTCCCTCGGGCTTACCATTATGTCATAGGCGACCTTGTTGCCAACAAGTATGTTGCCGTTCCGGTCATAGATGACTCCGCGGGTCGGATATATGGTCTCGTAGACTGTCGCGTTCCGGTCGGCATTCTCCTTGTAGCTGTCGTCCAGGACCTGGAGCGAGAAAATCTTGCCCAGAAGGATGGCGGCGGCAATCCCGAGTCCCGCCAGCAGTTTCGTATGCCGGCCTTCTGTCATTTCCTGTGGTCAGGGGCCAGGGAGTTGATGACAAAGAGGGAAACGATGCTGCTTGTCAGCAAAGAGAGGAAGAATCGGGCAATGTTGAATCCTGCACTCCTGACCCCGGCTCCGTCAACCCAGATGTAGATCAGCAGGAAGAGGGCCTGGGCGATGACTATCGACAGGATGACTTTCCCAAGGCCGCTCTTGTGGACTGAGAAATCTTCTTTCCTGGAAAACAGCTCTTCGCCGAATACGAGGCTGAGTATGCCGTTGCGGGCGAAGGCGACCGGAACCAGGGCTACGGCGTTCAGGCCGATCAGTCCTTCTGCCAGCAAATCCACCGCAAGGCCGGTGACGAAGGCTATGCACATTGTCCAAATCGTACTCAGGCGTATGGGGATGGTCAGGACCATCACCGGCAGTATGCTCAGGACAATGTACGGCGTGAAGGTGAAATAGTTGCACAGGACCATCTGGACGACGGCGAGAAGCGCAAAGACAAGATAGTAGCTTCCTCTTTTCATTGTTCCAGCTCCTCCAGTTCGTCAAATGAGTTGTTGTGTACCATAGTGACATAGCGCACGGCGGAGTAGTCCTGGAACAGGGCGACCTTGATTTCGTTGGTAGAGCCGTTCACTATCCGTTTGCTTCCGGCGATGCCGAGGGGAATGTCCGGGGGAAAGAGCAGCGAGTGGCCGCTCGTATAGACAGTGTCGCCCTCTTCGTACTTGTACTGAAGCGGAATCTCCTTGAGGACCGCTCCGTTTCCGCCCTTCCCGTCCCATACAAGCAGTCCGGTCCCGCCCTCTTTCCCGAGACGCGCGCTGATCGAGATGTTGTTGTTCTGGAACGAAGAGCCGTAACTGTAGTGGGCGCTGACCGCATCCACTATCCCTATCACTCCGCAGCGGGTCACGATGCCGGATTTCTCCTTGACTCCGTCTTCATATCCCTTGGACAGAAGAATGTAATTGTGCTGCTTTTTACGGCTTAGCTTTATGACCTCGGCGGGGATGTATGAAAAGCCGCTTGAGGCAGGGATGTCGGCTTGCGCCATCCCTTTCGCCAGCGCTTCCTTCAGGGCGGCGTTTTCCGAAAGCAGGGCGCTGTTTTCTTCGGCGAGGGCATTGTTGGTGGCCCGGAGTGAGAAATAGGTCTTTATCCTTTCGGTCCCGCCCCAGATGACTCCCATCACCCTCTGGGCGCCGCGGCTCAGCCACTGGCTCTGCAACTCGGCGTTCCGGCGGAGCATATTCAACGCAGCAACCTCCATCAGGATGAAGATTGCTGCAGTCAGAAGTTTCGGAATCAGCCGTTTCCTTTCTTTCATACTAGCGCATCAGGAAGGAGTAATTGTCGGTGTTCTTCAGGGCTTTGCAGGTTCCGCGTCCGACCGCGCGAAGCGGGTCTTCCGCAACGTGGAATGGAATGTTTACTTTTTCTGTGAAACGCTTTGCGAGGCCTCTCAGGAGGGCGCCGCCGCCGGAGAGGAAGATCCCGTTCTCCACGATGTCGGAATAAAGCTCCGGCGGAGTCTTTTCCAGCACTTCCTGGATGGCGGTCTCAAGCCTCGTGATGGACTTGTCGAGGCAGTGGGCGATTTCCTGGTAGGGGATGGAGGCCTCTACGGGGTGGCCGGTCATCAGGTTCGGACCCCTTACGATGAAGGGCTCCGGTTCGTCGTCGAGTTCCGGAATAACCGAACCGACGGCTATCTTGATCTTTTCCGCGGTGGTCTCTCCGACACGGATGACGTGCTGCTGGCGGAGGTAGTTCTGGATGTCCGCGGTAAAGACGTCTCCGGCGATACGGATAGAATTCTGCTCCACGATGCCGCCGAGGGAGATGACGGCGATCTCAGTCGTGCCGCCTCCGATGTCCACGACCATATTGCCCTTCGGGGCCTCGACGTCCAGGCCGATACCCAGCGCTGCGGCCATAGGCTCGAAAATAAGGTACACGTCACGGCCTCCGGCGTGTTCTGCGGAGTCGCGGACGGCACGGATTTCAACTTCGGTGGAGCCGGAAGGAATGCCGACCACCAGTTTGATGTTCGGGGCGAAAAGGCTGCGGTGCTTGGAATTGACCTGGCGGATGAATCCGCGGATCATCATCTCGGCCGCATTGAAGTCTGCGATGACTCCGTCGCGGAGCGGTCTTACCGTCTTTATGCCGGGGTTCGTCTTCTCGTGCATCAGTTTTGCCTTCTGCCCCAGGGCGATGCATTTCCCCGAGGCATTGTCGATGGCTACGATGGACGGCTCGTCGAGGGCGACCTCGTCATTGTGGAAAATGACGGTGTTGGCCGTGCCGAGGTCCATAGCCAGCTCCTGGTTCAGTAAATTGAATAATCGGAATGCCATATTCTGTTATGCTTAAAGTCAATTGTGAAAGGTGGGCTCAAAATTACGAAAAAATTCTTACATTCGCATTACATTTCAGCCCAGATGGAAAGAAAAAAATATCTGATTGTCACAGCCGGCGGAAGCGGAACCAGGATGGGGGCCGCTCTGCCAAAGCAATTCCTTGAACTTGAAGGAATTCCGATTCTTCAGGGGACGATGGAGCGTTTCCGGCGTGCTGTCCCGGATCTGCAGATACTCTGTGTCCTGCCGAGGGATTATGTCCAGTACTGGAAAATGCTTTGCGCGAGGAACGCCTTCAATCTGCCGCAGAGAATCGTAGAGGGCGGATTCACCCGTTTCCACTCGGTCAGGAATGCTCTCGACGTCATTCCGGAAGGGGCGATCGTGGCGGTCCACGACGGAGTGCGCCCCCTGGTGAGCGCAGACTGGCTGCGCTCCCTTTTCGGGATGATGGACAGTTGCAGGGCCGTTGTCCCGGTACTTCCTCTCACGGATACCATAAAGGTCCTTGACAAAGGAGAGGACGGGAGCCTGAAGGAATCCCCGGAAAAGGCGGACCGCTCACGGCTCTTTGCCGCCCAGACACCTCAGATTTTCCGTTCGGAGGACCTTAAGGCGGCGTATTCGCAGGGCTATGACACCTCGTTTACGGACGACGCCTCGGTGGCTTCGGCATACGGAATAGAAATCTCCTATGTGGCGGGAGAGAAATACAATATCAAGATTACGACTCCGGAGGACATCGCCCTCGCCTCGTCGCTCATTCGCCTTTCCGGGAAGTAGAACTGCTCTTGAAATCTTTCACCCAGACCTGGCGTTCGATGGGTTCGTCCAGGGAAATCATCGTGTCGGTGGACTGGATGTACGGAATCTTCTGGATGGTGTTCAGCAGGACTTCCATCAAGTGGTCATTGTTCAGGCAATAGACCTTTGCGAGAATTGCGTGCCGTCCGGTAACGAAGTGGCACTCAACTATTTCCGGGATCTTCTTAAGATGGGAGATGACCTCCGCATATTTGGTCGACTCCGAAAGTGAGATGCTGATGTACGCGCAGACATTGAGGCCTATCGCCTGAGGTTTTACGAGCAGCCGGCTGCCAGTTATTACACCCGCATTTTCCAGACGTTTGACTCTCTGGTGGATGGCGGCACCTGACACTCCGCATTCCCGGGCGATTTCAAGATAAGGCATACGGGCATTCTTCACCAGGAAAGACAAAATCTTCTGGTCGATCTGGTCGATGTGGAAACTGGACATTGTTCTTTATTTTTTCTTGTCAATAATTGCAAGGCAGTCGGCCTCGGTAAGCTTGGACGGATCCTTCCCCGAAGGTATCTTGTAGTTGCTCCGGCCACGCTTGATATACGGGCCGTAGCGTCCCTGGAGGACCTGGATGTCTCCGAAACTGGCAAGTACCTGGTTCACAGGAGTTTTGCCCTGTGCCTCGATAAGCTGGATACAGGCTTCGAGACTGATCTTCAGAGGGTCTGAACCCCGGTTCAGGCGGACGTTCCTGTCGCCGTATTTCAGATACGGGCCGAAGCGTCCCGTGGTCGCGATTACGGGGATTCCGTTGTACTGCCCGACTTCTCTCGGGAGTTCGAACAGTTTCAAGGCTTCTTCGAGGGTGAGTGTCTCGATGAGCTGTCCTTTCCCCAGTGATGCGCTCTGGCGATTCTCTCCCTCCCCCTTGGATACATAGGGGCCGAACTTTCCGAAGGCTGCGATCACTTTGCTTCCGTCCGGAGCAATGCCGATTTCGCGGCTGACGTGGCTGTATTCCCGGTCGGAGAGGACGGAATCCACTTTCGGATGGAAGCTTGCATAGAACTGGGCGATGACTTCGTTCCACTTCTTCTTGCCCAATGCGATTTCGTCGAAATCCTTCTCCACGGTGGCGGTAAAGTCGTAGTCCATCACGTCCGTGAAATTGGCGAGGAGGAAGTCGGATACGATCATCCCGATCTCCTGTGGCAGGTACTTCCCTTTTTCCGCCCCTATGGTTTCTTCCTTGACGGAGGACTTGATGCTGTCTCCCTTGAGGCTGAGATTGGTGACTTTCACTTTCTCGCCAGGCTTGTCGCCAGTGGTTATGTAACCTCTGCCCGTGGTAAGGGTGGTGATGATCGGGGAATAGGTGGACGGACGTCCGATGCCGAGTTCGTCCAGTTTCTTGATGAGGGTTGCCTGGGAATAACGCGGAGGAGCCGCGGTGAATTTGCAGAGGCCCTGCATTTCAATCAGTTTCACCTCTTCTCCGGAGTGCAGTTCCGGGAGGATTATCTCCTTCTCGTCCTTGCTCTCGTCATCCGAGCTTTCGCGATAGAGTTTCATAAAACCGTCGAAGAGAAGCTCCGTGGCCTGGAAAGAGAAGAATTCGGGACGTTTGTCCGAGGAAATCTTCACTCCGGTATTCATCACCTTGGCTTCCGCCATCTGTGAGGCGATGGTGCGTTTCCATATCAGTTCGTAGAGCTTCTTTTCCTGGGCCGTGCCTTCTATATGGCTTCTGCCAAGATAGGAAGGACGTATGGCTTCGTGGGCCTCCTGGGCGCCTTTCGACTTGGTGTGGTACTGTTTGGGATGGGAATACTCCTGTCCGAAGTTCTCCACTATATATTTCTTCGCCGCGCCGAGGGCCAGGGAAGAGAGATTGGTCGAGTCGGTACGCATATAGGTGATCAGACCCTTCTCGTAGAGCCCCTGTGCTATTCTCATAGTGTTGGACACCGTGAAATGGAGCTTGCGGGAGGCTTCCTGCTGCAGTGTAGAGGTCGTGAACGGAGCGGCGGGGAAGCGTGTGCCTTCCTTCTTTTCGAGGGAACTGATCCTGAAACGGGCGCCTATGCTGTCTTCGAGGAATTTCCGGGCCTCCTCGATGGAATCGAAACGGCTCTCCAGGGCGGCTTTGAACTTCTGGCTTCCGGCCGCGGAGACGAAATCGGCCTCGATGCGGTAGAAAGGCTCGCTCTTGAAGGCCATTATCTCTTTTTCCCTGTCGACGATAAGGCGGAGGGCGACGCTCTGCACCCTGCCTGCCGAAAGCTTCGGCTGTATCCTGCGCCACAGGATGGGGGAGAGTTCGAAGCCGACGAGCCGGTCGAGGACGCGGCGTGCCTGCTGGGCATACACCCTGTCCATATCTATATCCCTTGGGTTCGCCACGGCGTTGAGGATGGCTTCCTTGGTGATCTCGTGGAAGACAATCCTCTTGGTGCGTGCCTTTTCCAGGGAAAGTGTCTCGCTCAGGTGCCAGGAGATGGCCTCTCCCTCGCGGTCTTCATCGGAGGCGAGCCAGATTGTCTGGGCTTCGGAGGCCAGTTTTTTCAGTTCGGCGACGGTCTTGCGCTTGTCCGCCGGTATTACATACTGCGGGGTGAAACCGTGCTCTACATCTACGCTTAGTTTCCGCTCCTGAAGGTCGCGGATATGCCCTTTGGAGGACACTACGACGAAATCCGGCCCCAGGAAATCCTGGATCGTATGCACCTTTCCCGGAGACTCGACTATGACTAAATTTTTTCCCTTCATACCTTTTTTGTTCCAAATTCTTTTGCAAAGTAAATGATATTAAAGGCAATTTTCCAAATTTTCTGATTAAATTTGTAATTCAATTGTGTTGCAAGACCAAAGGTCTTGTGAAAAAAGTAAAAAAAATGAGATGAAAGACTCGACTCGCAAACGAATCGTCAAAATATTCTGGCTCCTTCTAGTCACGCCTTTTGCCGCCCTCGCGCTGCTTATCCTGCTCGTTTGGGCGACGGCCGACATCCCTACTTTCGAGGAGCTGGAGAATCCGGACAGCAAACTCGCAACCCAGGTGATCGCCGAAGAAGGGGAGGTCCTTACTACCTATCATATAGAGAACAGGATTTTCGTCTCCTATGACGAACTCGCCCCCAGTCTGGTCCAGGCCACGGTCGCTACGGAGGACAAGCGCTTTTACAAACATTCCGGCATAGATATGCAGTCTCTGGGCCGCGTGCTTTTCAAGACCCTCCTTTCCCGCGACTCTTCCCAGGGCGGCGGCTCGACCATCACCCAGCAGCTCGCCAAGACGCTGTATCCGCGAAAAACGGGCCTCGGAAAGATCGGAATGATATGGATCAAGCTGAAAGAGTGGATCACGGCAATCAAGATAGAGCGCAACTATACCAAGGAGGAAATCGTGGATATGTACCTCAATGCCGTGTTCTTCGGCTCGAATTCCTACGGTATCCATTCCGCGGCCTCTCAGTTCTTCGCCAAGAAACCTTCGGAGCTGCGTACGGAAGAAAGTGCGGTCCTGGTGGGTATGGTCAACAAACCGACCCGCTACAATCCCGCCATCAATCCGGACCACGCCCTCTCACGCCGCAACCTGGTCCTTTCCCGTATGTGTGAGATGGACTATCTGACCCGCGCCGAATGTGACTCCCTCCGGCAGCTGCCCATCGTCCTGCACGAGCGCAAGGGGGACAGGACAACCGGTACTGGCCCGTATTTCCGCGATATGCTCCGCCGTACGATGAGCGCCACGGAGCCGCGCCGCTCCGCCTACCAGACCCAGGATGAGTATCAGGCGGATTCCCTCCAGTGGGCCGAGGACCCGCTTTTCGGCTGGCTGAACAAAAACGTGAAGAGCGACGGCACTCCCTATGATCTCGACAGCGACGGACTGCGAATCTACACGACCATCAACCTGAGGATGCAGCGCTATGCCGAAGAAGCCATAGTGGAACATCTGTCCAAGGACTTGCAGAAAGCGTTCTTCAAGGAGCTGAGCTACCGCAAGAACGCCCCCTTCTCCTCCGATGTCCCCAAGAAGACTCTGGAGGTCACGATGCGCCAGGCCCGGAAATGGTCGGACAGGACAAGGATGATGAAGGCCGCCGGGGTGTCGGATTCCGACATAGAGAAGAGTTTCTCCGTTCCGGTCAAGATGAGGGTGTTTACCTGGGACAAGCCTGGCTACAGGGACACGGTGATGACTCCCGACGACAGCATCCGTTACTACAAGTCCTTCTTCCGCGCCGCCTTTATGGCCATAGAGCCGAATACCGGCCACGTCAAGGCCTATGTCGGCGGCCCGGACTACCGTTATTTCAAGTATGACAACGTCCGGCAGGGCAAGCGGCAGGTCGGCTCCACTATCAAGCCTTTCCTCTATGCCCTTGCTATGGAATCCGGAATGACTCCCTGTGACCCCGTGCTGAATTCTCCCGTCGTGATGGTCATTAACGGTGACAAGACCTGGACCCCGGCAGACCCCCACGCCGACGGGACAATGGTGAACCTTGCCTGGGGACTGGCCCACAGTTCCAACTCTGTGGCCGCGTACCTTATGCAGCAGCTCGGCCCCTTCCCTATGGTTGATATGATGCACCGGCTGGGAATCAAGAGCCACGTCGAGCCGGTCGTCTCGCTCTGTGTCGGCTCGGCGGATCTCTCTGTGTACGAGATGGTTGCGGCTTACAATACTTTCCCCTCCGAGGGTGTCTACGCCACTCCTATCTTCGTCACGAGGATAGAAGACAGCGAAGGAAATGTCCTGGCCAGATTCTCCGAACGCAGCCGCAATGCCATCAACAAGGACACCGCCTACAAGATGATCAGCCTGATGAAAGGGGTGGTTAACGGCGGTACCGGCGGAAGGCTCCGTTTCAAGTATGGTCTGACCGGAGAAATGGGAGGAAAGACGGGGACGACAAATGACAACTCGGACGGCTGGTACATAGGTTATACTCCAAGGATAACAGCCGGTGTCTGGGTGGGCGCCGAGGACCGTTATGTCCATTTCAACAGTACGGCTCTCGGTCAGGGCGCCAATATGGCGCTTCCGATATGGGGACTGTGGATGAAGAAGGTCCTTGCCGACGGGACGCTGGGAATCACTGCCCAGGATGTGTTCCCGGAGGGTGTGTCCGGGCCTTTCTGTGCAGGCGTGTCCCAGGAAGGCGAGGCGTCGGAAGTATCTGAACTTGAGAATTATTACTTCGAATAGTATGTCAAAATATCAGAAAATCGCCGTTATCTACGGCAGTGATTCCTCTGAATGGGAGGTGGCTTGCCGGAGCGGCGAGTTCACGGCTTCGCGCATAGATGAATTCCAGTATGATGTCTATGAAATCTTCGCCCGTTTCGGAGTGTGGCGGCTGGTGGCTATGCGGAAGGCCAATTCAATGCGGATGGCATTCCCTGAGGGTGCGCAGCCCGATGTGGACAAGACTGATTTCTCCGTCCGTGTGCTCGGGGAAAAGATCAATTTTGACTTTGTGTATATAATGCAGCACGGCGCTCCGGGAGAAACCGGACTGCTTCAGGGCTATTTTGAAATTCTCGGCATTCCACATTCCTCCTGCAGTGCCTTCGTCACCACGGTGGCCTTCGACAAGTATTCCTGCAAGAGTTATCTCCGAGCTGTGGATTTCGTCAAAACCGCGCCGGACGCTTTCATCCGGAGAGGTGATGACATCGAGGCATTTGCAAAAAAAGTGAAAGAAACGCTGAAGCTTCCTCTGTTCGTAAAGCCCACTTCCGGAGGCTCCAGTTTCGGCATTACCAAGCTGACATCCTATGACGGGCTTCCGGAGGCTGTCCGTTTTGCCTTTACCGAGGGTGATACGGTAATTGTCGAGCAGGGCATTGCCTGTGAGCACGAACTTACCTGTGCGGTGTACACCGGGGATGAAGGAGTCCGTGCCCTCCCGGTCATAGAAATCATTTCGCAGACGGGCTGGTTCGACTATGACGCCAAATACAACGGCCTGAGCCAGGAGGTCTGCCCCGCGCAGATCCCTTCCTCCCTCAGTCTCAAGATTCAGGAAATATCCTGCCGTATATATCGCCACCTCGGCTGCAAGGGTCTTGTCCGTATGGACTATATCGCCGCTCCTGACGGCATCTATTTTCTGGAAGTCAATGTCATTCCCGGGATGACCAATGCCTCGCTGGTTCCCAAGATGGTCCGCGCCTCCGGAATGAGCATCACCGACTTCCTCACTCAAATCATAGAACATTCCTGATGCTGCTGAGGCACTTCCTTCAGGAAGCGGCGGCGTCGCTGGAGAGCCTGTATCCTGCCGCCGAGGCCCGTAGTATCGTGCTAAGGCTCTGTGAGCACGAACTCGGCGTCAAGTCTTATACCCATATAGTGGAGCCGGAGTATTCGATAGGTGACTCTTCTATGGAGAGGCTCCGCCGGTCGATGGAACGTCTCCGCCTCGGTGAACCCCTGCAGTATGTGCTTGAAGAATGTGAATTCTGTTCCCGCCGTTTCCGTGTCGCCCCGGGAGTCCTGATTCCGCGTCCGGAGACTGAACTGCTTTGCCGTGAGGCGCTTAAGTGCGCCGGATCCTCGTCTCGGGTTTTGGACCTTTGTTCCGGTTCAGGCTGCATAGCCTGGACGCTGGCCCTTTCGGCCCCGGGTGCGGAAGTAACGGGAGTTGAATTGTCCGATGCAGCCCTGGAGATAGCCCGGGGGCAGGATTTTTCCGTGGAGATGGCTGAAACGGGTGCCGTGGCCCCTCTTTTTGTGAAGGCTGACATTCTTGATTTCACCTCGAATTTCGTTTCCGGCAGTTTTGACTTGATTCTGTCCAATCCTCCGTATATTATGGAAAGGGAAAAGGCGGAAATGAGAAAGAATGTGCTTGATTACGAACCGTCCCTTGCCCTTTTTGTCCCGGACGACGATCCGCTCGTTTTCTACAGGGCGATAGCCCATTGGACGAAGCGCTTCCTTTCTCCTTCCGGCTGTGGTATCGTGGAGATAAACGAAACGCTCGGAGAGGAGACTGCGGAGCTTTTTCGCGCTTCCGGCTTCCCTTCAGTGTCGGTTTTACTGGATTTTTTCGACAAAAATCGATTCATTTTGTTTAGAAAACAGGCCTTGTAGGTGCGTGCAGGGCCGTTTTTGCAAATTATCCGTTTTGTATTTTTTCAAAACGGATAATTGTCTGCTACTTTGCAGTCGGAACCGGATAATAGCCCGGATGAGTCAAAATGAAAAGATGGATTATTTATGTTACGCTCGGCTCGATTACTATGATTTCGGCCTGCGAGCGATTGGATGACAAGCCTGAAACCTACCTGCAGGAGCCAGCTCCCTCCAGGAGGATTTCTTTGGAAGACGTGGCCGGGATTCTGGGTTCAGTCCGGCTGGGCTCTTCCCAGATGGAGGAGGTTCACAGCGCAGTTTCTTCTTCTGCGGAGAACGGATATGACTCAGAGTACAGGATGACTGAACTCTTTGAAAGTCCCGGGACAGGAGTCGGCTCGGAGGCGCCCGGGTCAAAGTCTTATGAAACCCCGCTGCGTGACCTCATAAGGGATGCCGTCTATAAGATGCAGGCTACAAAAGCCGATGGAGAAGGAATAGACCCGGAAGAATTCCTCTCCAAGCTTTCTTCTTCCGATGCTCAGATCTACTGGCCGTTTTCCGAGTCCTGGGACGGGCAGTCCACTCCCATCGTGACTTTCGATCCTGGAGACAATTCCGTAAAAAACATTGGCTACTATATGGAGGGGGACGGCAGCGTGAAGGAAGTCATCGTGGATGAAGACATTGCCGGAGAGCGTCCTGTATGGGTTGTCAACTGGAATGACGACGCGTCTTACCGTTCGCTGGAGATGCTTCGGCGCGAGGACCCGTCCTGGGGCAGCGGCGGAGGAGATATTCTTGTCAAGTCTGATTTTGACGAAGATGACAACACTTCACGTACTCTTGTGCTGCGTTCCTTCCGCGCAAACAGAAATTACGACAGTTGGTTTGCAGGAGCCTCCGAATTCTTCGTAAAATGCGGAGCCATAGAAGATTTTACAGCTTCTACAGATGCGGAGCTGCGGCTTTATGAACCTTCGATCACCGATTTTATGATAGTCGTCAGGCGCAGCCAGGTGGGGCAAGTCCTGCCTTTCAACGCTGTTCTCGTATCCGAATGGACGGATCTTTTGACTAACTGTGCCTTTATGATGACGGAAGATGACGGAGGAGCGCAGACCAACTGGAAGTGTTCAGCCGTGGTGAAATACAATTCCAAGAGCTATGGCTTCGAGATAGACCTGCCGCTGCGCACCCGCGACGACATAGTCTGGAGGGGCGCCCTGAACCGGAACTATGTCGAACGCTTCAATGGCCAGGAAGGGCATTTCGGCGACGTAGACCTGGTGCTGGAGCTGATATGATGACCTTGTCTTTTCAAAATGTTATTACGGATTTTGCATTTTGTAATAACATTCCTATCTTTGTCATAAAGAAAGACAAAGAGATGGAAACAACAATAATAAGAATCGGGAACAGCCGTGGAATCATTATCCCGTCGGCACTTCTGAAGAAGTACCGGATTGGCGATGGAGACAGAGTGCTGCTGGAAGAAAACGCTGAAGGTGGATTCACCTTGTCTTTCCTGCAAGTAGGAGAGACATATTCCGGCCCGTTTACCGGTCCATTCAAGGCTTTGGCGGAACTGGTCGATGAAGATGCCTGGGGAGGAAAAGACGTGGACCCTTGTACCTATGTCAGGCAGCTTAGGGATGATCGCGGCCGAGAGAAGAAAACACTTCCAGAATGGTAGATGATGTACTTGCTTGACTCAGATATCCTGATTTATTTAGGCAGGGGGAAGACCATTGTTCAAGACCGGATCAGTCAGGTAGGCCTGACAAACTGCGTCATCTCGGAAATCAGTCTGGCAGAATTGTATGTTGGGGCTTACAAAAGCAAATCGGGTCGTATGGAATCAATACTGGAGTATATGGAAAGGACTTTCTCCGTCGCTCCTGTCTCGCCTGCGCTGAAGGAATATGCGAGCATCAGGGCTGAGTTGGAATCAAAGGGGACGCGTCTTGAAGATCTGGACCTGATGATTGCAGCGACAGCGCTTGAAAAAGGCTATACTCTCGTTACCCATAATATCAGACATTATGCCCGTATTCCTGGTTTGAAATTGGAAGACTGGATGCAGGAAGCTTAGGCTTCGCAGACGCTCATTTCACAGCGGGTGCAGTCGAAGTCCAGGCGGAGGCGGCGCCCGTTGTTGCGAAGGTAAAGGGGATCGGGGCGCTCCCGGCGGTCCTGCCTGGGGCAGAGCCCGAGTTCGTGGCGGATACAGTAGCGGCTGCGCATCAGTTCCGCCCCGGGGCGGTGGCTCAGTTCATAGGCGTCCTCCAGAGTTTCCGCCCCGTGGCGGATGTAAAAATCACGGTCAAGGGAATTTGCGACGTTCGCTTTGTATGAGAGGGAGGAAGGAAAGCGGAACGACGGGTCCGGGTGGCCGCTGTGAAGCGGAGTCATCCTTACCGGCCTGGCGTCCAGTTTTTCCGCCAGCGAGCGCCTCAGCTCATTGATTTTGGAAATGGGCAGGAAAGGAGCCTTTTCAGGCAGGTTTTCGAGACGGAAACAGTAGATTCCGCTTCTCTTTGAAAGCTGTTCACGCAGAGTCCCGACGGCCCTCGCCGGGTCTTTTGCGCTTTCGCCTTCTGCATCGACAGAGACTTTCCGCCCGTCTTCCGAGATGGCATCGATCCTTATGGACCTGCCGTCGGAACGGACAGAGAGACGGACGTCCATCTCCCTCAAAGGAGAACCGGCCTCCAGCGTCTTTTCAAAGGCCGAGTCATAATTGCGGTATATGTCCATCCCTGGCTTCACCCCTTCGGGGACAGTGCATCTGATCGTATTCCCCTCACAGACGTCGGCCCGGAATCCCTCCACTCTTCCATCCGGGAGTATTACGCAGAATCCATCCCCATTGTGCAGGACAGTCCCTTCCGCCTGAAGAATAATCCTGCCCTGGCTGACGCTCCTGACAGTCCCTATCCTTTCTCCAAGCGAAGTCGCTGCGTCGCCGGATGCCCATCCCCCTTTGGCCCCGTCCAGGAACAATTCCGTGTAGCCTCGGTTAAAGGCTTTTCCGAGATCCGGAAGAAAACCACCGCGGACGCTTCCGAAGGCGGAGCGGCAATATCTGTCCGGGTACTTTCGTACAAGTTCATCCAGCGCAAGGCTGTACTTTCGGACGACGTTCCTGACATAGGAAATGCTCTTGAGGCGCCCCTCGATCTTGAATGAACAGATTCCCGCCTGCGCCAGATCTTCCAGCCTGTCTTCGAGGCAGAGATCTTTCAGGGACAGGAGCGGAGCATTGCGGACAAGTTTCTTTCCCCTGCCGTCCTCCAGGTCATAAAGGGAACGGCAGGCCTGGATGCATTCGCCCCTGTTGGCGCTGCGGCCGGCAAGGTACTCGCTAAGGTAGCACTGTCCGCTGTAGCAGACGCAGAGCGCTCCGTGGACAAAGAATTCCAACTCTGTCCCGACGGCGGAGCGGATTGCCTTTATCTGCTCCAGGGAAAGCTGCCTTTCTAGCACCAGCCTTCCGTATCCCATACTTTCAAGACGAGTGGCATCTTCCGGGGTGCGTATGGCGCATTGGGTCGAAGCGTGAAGGATTGTGCCTTCCGGGACGAGTTGCCGCACCGCGGGATCCTGCACGATAAGTGCGTCAACTCCCGCATCGCAGATTTCCCGCAGCATTTTCCCAGCGTCTTCGAGCTCATTCTCGTAGATTATCGTATTGAAGGTGACATAAATGCGGACTCCGAAGCGGTGGGCGTAATTGCAGAGCGTCCGGATGTCCTCAATGCTGTTGGCGGCAGCCTTCCTCGCCCCGAAGCCGGGACCGGCTATATATACCGCATCGGCACCGCAGTCTACGGCTGCGATGCCGATGGATAAGTCCCTTGCGGGGGCAAGTAGCTCGAGGGCTGTCACTTACTTCTTGAGGACGGAAAGCTGCTGGGCGGCCTGTGCGGAGTATTTCGCATCGCCGCTGAGCTTGTTGTAGTACTCGATTGCGGTGGCCTTGTCTCCTGCCTTCTGGGCGGTGGCGGCAATAGTGAAGATGATGTCGGAAGCGTCCTTGGCGTTAGGGGAGATCTCGAGATACTTCTTGTAGGCCTCGATGGCTTTGGCGGATTTCCCGCTCTTGATGTTGGCGCTTGCGATCAGTTTGTATGCGTTGGCATTCTCAAGATAGGAATTCGCTTTTTCGAAGGCGGCGATGGCGTCGGCATTCTTTCCGGCCTTGAGAGCAGCCTGACCCTTCTTGAGGAAGGTGTTGGAGAGCATCTTGTTGGCCTGCTCTGCTTTGCCGAACTCTGCAGCTTTTTCCAGTGCAACCACTCCTTCGTCGACAGCACCGCTCTGGAGACGTGCCTGGCCAAGCATCAGCCAGCTCTGTCCGTCTTCAGGAGTGAGGGCGACGACCTCTCCGAGAGCCAAGGCCGCGTCTGCGAAATTCTTTTCCTTCAGCAGGGAGGTTCCTTTGCGGAGCCAGGCGTTGGGAATAAGGGAAGACGCCTCTTCTGCGACTGAGCTGATCTCATAGAGCTTGGCGGTTTCCACGGTCTTGCCAAGGCAGGCGATGGCCTCGTCATAGGCGGCGGCGTTGATCTGCTCCTTTGCTATGGAAAGCATAGTGGTAGGGATGTATTCTTTGCATTTCGATACCATTTCCACGGCCTCTTCTTCGCTGCAAGCCTCCAAAAGAGGAAGGGCTTCCTGGAACTTGGCAAGGGCTTCGGCTTTATTGTCGGCCTGGGCGGATTCGACACCGGCATTGAAGATTTCAACGGCGGCTTTGAGGTCCTGGGCGAAAGCTGCTCCGGCAGCTAAACAGAAAGCGGCAAATGCTACAAACAATCTTTTCATAACGATCAGTTTTTTAATTAACATTCAATTCTAGCACGCAGATTGCAAAGATAAGCAATAAAAATCTTAATTTTGCACATCAATCCGACAAAATTTATGCTTATCGGTCGGCTTCATAGCTTGTTTTGCGTCTGCGCGGTGTTGATAATTTCAATAACTGTGCCAGCGCAGTCTTTGCCCGAACTGCCGAGGGATGAGAGGATACAGTCAGGAACGCTCCGCTGCGGCGTACCTTATTATATGGTAAGTTCCTCGACGGAGAAGGGCTTTGCCGATTTCGCCCTCGTCCGTGCCGGGATCGACAACAAAGAATTCGAAGGGCGTGGTTTCCTTGCGCGGAGCGGAGTGAGTCCGCGCCGCAACGGTTATGGCTACACAAGCGGCAACGCGACCATCCTGCGTTTTGACCACGTTCCCGTGTATGATCCGGCAGTGCTGGATTCGATGCTCCTGATATCATTCGCTTCGGTTGCAGCCTTGGATGTCCCGCAGGCCTTTGTCATCTGCGGAGACATAGACGCGGCGGAAGTCCGCAAGAAAATGGATATCTTCTCAATGCTTGTCCCGAGGCGGAATTACGCCGAAAGCGCTGCAGAGCCATATATCTGGCGCTCCAGGGAGGCTCCCTCGATCACTGTGAGAAAGGGTGCGCCCGCGTCTGTAAGGGTAAGCTATTTCGCTCCCAGGGTGCCTGCGTCCCAGATGAATACGACTCAGGCTCTGGTTTCAGGAATCCTTGGAGAGGAGTTTCTCACCATTTTGCGCCACCGCATAGAGCAGGGCTTGCAGGACGAGCGCATTCCTTACGGAGACATAAACTGTACGATGCGGCGCAGTTCGGATGCAGGGGGAGACGAGCGTTACAGCATCGAGGTGACGACGGCGGAATCTTCGGTAAAGGAGGTGGAGAGCCTTCTGGCCCGGACTCTGGCCTCCCTCGATGTCTATGGGGCAAAGCTCGAGGAATTCACCGACGCGAAACGGGTGCTGTTCCCGGAAGTGGTCAGGGAAGCGGTCCGGATTCCGTCGAATTCGGAATTCGCGGACAAGTGCATAGCTCATTTCCTTTATGGGGCAGACCTCGCTCCTTCCTCGGAAAAACTGCGCTTCTTTGCGAGGAAAAACCTCTCTGACACTCTTGAAACGCAACTTTTCAACAATTTCTCCGCTGCGCTTCTGGATCCGCTTGAGAACCTTTCACTGAGATATGCCATTCCCAAGGCCTCCTTGGACGAGACCGAAGCCGTATGCCGTTACTACCGGGAATATCTTTACGGAGAGATGACCCTGCCGTCAAGGGACTATTCCTGGAGGGCGGATACCATAGCTCCGCTGCAGGAGTATCCAAGGGTGAAACTGCGCTCCGAGAAGGCAGACCCGGTCTCCGGCGGGACGATGTGGACTTTTTCTAACGGCATCCGTGTGATTTACAGGCAGTTCCCGGGGACAGGGTACTTCACTTACGCACTTGTCCTTTCCGGAGGACTGGCCCAGATCCGTGGCCTTGAGGCCGGAGAAGGATCTTATATCGGAGATATGTTCCCTCTTTATCAGACGGGCGGTCTGTCGAGCCGGGGAGTGAGGGATATGCTTGCGGTAAATGGCATCAGTATGGATGCTTCCGCGGACCAGAATACTCTGCTCATACGTGGGGATGCGCCTGCGGATGGCCTGCAGCTGCTGATGAACAGCCTTCTCGGGATTGCGAATTCTCGGAGTTACGACAATCGTGCGTTCGAGACTTATGTCCGGAACACGGCGGAAAGCATTCCTTCGGTGGATGACCGGCTGTTTGCTGCAATGCATCCGGATGAAAAATGCGCCGTCCGGAAGGATCCCAAGGCGTTTTCGACCAATACCCGTTTCAAGGCCGAAGCCTTGTTTGAGGAGCGATTCTCGCGGCTCAACGAAGGCGTTATCGTGCTTGCCGGAGACTTGGATCCGGCATATGTGAAGAAACTGCTTGCAAGAAATCTTGGCGGCTTCCGGGTCTCGAAGAATTCTCCCGGCCGGAAAACTGAAAGACCTTCTCCTCGCAGAAGTGCAGCGGTAGATACTCTCAAGGGCAGTTATCCTTCAGTAGAGCTCCGGCTTGAAGCCGATTATTCCCTGACGGGAGTGAATTATTATGCCACGTCCATAGCCGCCGAGGCAATGCGCCGCCACCTGGTGGGCGCTCTCGCGGAGGACGGGGTCGCCGTCAGGGTGGATTGCGGTATTTCATCATATCCCCAGGAGCGTTTGTGGATGAGAATCTCCTGTTTCCCTGCGGAGGCTCCGCTTGATATGGGGAAACTGCTCCGGGATGTCCGGAGTGCTCTGCCTGCCGTGCTTTCGGCCAAACTTGGAGCGGCAGACCTCAAGGCGTGGAAAAATCGCACGCTGTCTTCCGTCAAGGCGGAACTTGGCACTCCGAAGGGAGTCGTGGATATGAGCATAATGCGTTATGGGGCAGGCAAGGATCTGGTCTCACACTATGCTGACAACATAGCCGCGATAGATGCGGGAAAGATAAATGATATGCTTTCATCCCTGATTCAGGGCGGTAAGTCCGAACTTATTGTGGAGTGACGATGGGAAGGGAATTCGGAACCATAATAGAGATAGGCGACATCCTTGTTTCAGAGGAGGTCGTGACGGAATTTTTTGCCTGTGACTATCCTGTCTGCAAGGGTGCGTGCTGCATAGTGGGGGAAAGCGGAGCCCCTCTGAAGGAAGAAGAACTTGAGCCTCTGGAAGCCGCGTATCCTTTCTTTTCTCCGTTGATGCAGGAAAAAGGGCGGAAGGCAGTCGAGGAAAAAGGTTTTTTCGAAATAGACCGGGACGGCGATATCGTTACCCCTCTTGTCGGGGGCGGAGAAGAATGTGCCTTCTGCCATTTCGACGACAAAGGGAATTGCCTCTGTGCTATCGAACGTCAGTTCGACAAGGGTCTCGTGAAGTTCCGTAAGCCCATTTCCTGCAGTCTTTACCCCATACGTGTGGTCCGACTCGGGGGCGGACGCATCGGCTTGAATCTCCATCGCTGGGATATCTGCCGCTGCGCATTTGAAAAAGGCCGCCGTGAGGGGATCCGTGTCTACGAATTCCTCCGGGGGCCTCTTACGGAAGCTTTTGGCGAAGAGTTCTACTCCGCCTTGTCAGCCGCTGCCAAAATCTGCATCGCGGCATCGTAATCGTCTTCGTTGACTTTCACCTCAATCGGGTTTGCATAGCCGAGCGAAGGGTAGGAGGAGTCAGCTCCGAAGACTCCGGCGGGAATGCCGTTGTCTCCCAACATCGCTGCACAAATGTCGGCCTGCGTTTTCTCCAGAAACGTGGCCACTGTCTTGAATTTCTGTCGGTCTGTTTCCATAGTTATACTTATTCGTTATTCTTCAAGTGGCGCTCCAGGGAACTGACGACACGTACAAGGTCGCGTCCGAGGCCTTCCACTTCAAGGTATCCAAGGGGGGTGGTGACAGTAATGGCGTCTTCCCACAGGCGGAAGGCGCGCGCGAGCGGTGAGGCGAGGCGGAATCGACCTTCGCCGGAGGGAACATAACCCCTCTCTCGGAAAGCCTCTTCAATCTGACCGCGGTATTCGGCCGGGTCTCCGAGAAGGGGAATGCGGCGGGATGTGTAGCCAAAAAAAGGATAAGCGGCGCTTACTGCGGCAAACATTACGGCAATCCAGCCTATAGACTGCCAGCCGTTCTGGAAAGCGACATTCACGTCTTTGGAAACAATCCCCGAGAGCATCAGGGCGAGCAGTATGGCTCCGAAAAAGATGCTTACCCGGATAAAATATTTGACCGCTCTTATGATATATCTCATATAAGTTTTCGTATGATCTGGTCGGAGACGAAGAAATGGTCCTCGGGAATGCTGTAGCGTCCGTCGGCTTTACGGAGGGCGCCCTCTGCGATAAGTTTGTCGATGGCTTCCTTGCTGCAGAGTTTTTCCAGGGTGGGGGCGTCGATCCCGATATCCCGCCGAAGGGCCAGCATTATGGTCTCTACTGCACAGTCCTCGTCGGAAAGAGTTTCTTCTGTCCGGACATAGTCGTTGAGGACCGGGCTGTTCCAGGACCGGCGTTTCCCGGAGAAAGAGTGGGCGGAAGGGCCGAAACCGGCATAGGAAATGCGCTGCCAGTAGCCGCCGTTGTGAATCGCCTCGAATCCCGGGAGCGCGAAATTGGATATCTCGTAATGATGGTATCCGGCCTCTGCCAGCTTCCGGCAGAGAATTCCGTACTGCCTGGCGCAGAGCTCATCCGATGCCTCCTCATATAAGCCGTCCCTGACCATTCCGGCAAGGGCGCAGTCTCCTTCTACCGTAAGCTGATAGCAGGAAATATGCTCCACCCTGAGGGCGACTGCCTTGTCTAGTGTGTCCTCCCACACTTCGTCGCTGAGGTTTGAAAGCCCGAAAATAAGGTCTATGCTCAGATTCTTGACTCCGGCTTCCCGGGCAATCCTGACAGCCTCCACGGCGCGGGCGGCATTGTGGCGACGGTTCATCCATCCAAGAAGATTGTCGTCGAAGGACTGCACTCCGATGCTGAGGCGGTTCATCCCCAGGGCGCAGAGACTGCGTACGTAATTGACTCCGCGTTCCACTATGTCCTCCGGGTTCGCCTCTATGGTGAATTCCGTATATGGGCCCCCGTGCCCGCTTTTGTCGAGGGCAATCAGAATCCGGCTGAGAGTGGTCAGCGGAAGTACCGAGGCCGTCCCTCCGCCGAAATACAGGGTCTTCACCCTGTCGTCTATCTCATTGCTGCGGGCACTGATTTCCTCGCACACCCTGTCCGCAAAGCGCTCGGCTTCTTCCTCTGAATACAGTTCTGAAAAGAAGTCACAGTAGATGCAGAAACGCTTGCAGAAGGGGACGTGGATATAGATCATCTCAAAATCAGATCCGTTTTGCCGAGAAGGCCTTTAGATGTGTAAACTTCGGCGGTGTAGATGCCCTTCACGTATTCTTCGACGTCGTTCATATATATGGTGACATCCACTTCCTCGCCCTGATAGTCGATTTCGCGTTCGGCGGAAGCCTGGACAGTCTCCCCTCCGAGGGTGAAGGATGAGGATGATCCGTTCAGGAGAACGACCTCGTCAGGATCCTTGATGCGCACATATATCTTGACCGGCCCTTTTTCGGCGATGTCGTTCGCTATGAGCGAGAGCTCTGTGGTAAGGTAGCGTACGCGGCTGTGGCGGTCTGTGGCTTTGCCGCCGGCGGTGTGCCCCTGCAGGAGCAGGCCGCGTGCCTTGAGGGTTTTCCCGGCGCTTACCTGCTTCTTGTAACCCTCCATCTCCAGGGTAAGGCTCTCGTTGGCCTGGCGGGCTTCGGCGGCCTCTTTCCGGGCCTGGGCGGCATCGGCGGTGAGGCGCTTGTTGAGGGTGTTGAGCGAATCGATCTGGACGATATAGCCTTTCATTATCGAGCGCAGCGTGCCGAGTTCTTTTTCGTAGCGGCGCATCTGGGCGCGGTTGGTGGCCTCGGTCTTGGAGAGTTTCTCAATCAGGAGGTTTACCTGTTCGCGGGAGGTGTCCAGCTGGGCGTTGATATCGTCATATTTCGAATTGACCGTGGAAATGGAGTCGCGGAAAGCCAGTACCTGTTCAGTCAGGGCGGCCTTGTCGGTCTCAAGTTCGCGCACTATTCCTCGGTTTTTCATAAAGGTATAGGCGAACGCACAGCCAAGGGCTATGGCGACTGCGGCAAGGACGATGACGCTCGTCTTCAGCCCGTTGTTTCGCTCTTTTTTCTCGCGTTCTTCACGTTCTATTCTTTCAAGGGGGTCTTCTGCCATAGTAATATGTTTTAAACTAACGCAAATATATCTATATTTGTGGACAAACACAAAAAATGTGCTATGGACAACATCTTTTCCGCAAGGATTGAACGGATCCGGCAGCTGATGCTGGATGAAGGCTGGGACATAGTGGTCCTGACCGGAGGCGACCCCCACGCGAGCGAATATCCGGCAGACCGTTGGAAGCAGGTTCCGTGGGCCTCGGGCTTTACGGGAGAAGCCGGAGACCTCGTCGTGACGGCATCCCACGCGGGGTTATGGACCGACAGCCGCTATTTCATCCAGGCGCAGCGGCAGCTTGAGGGCAGCGGGATAGAACTCCATAAGACCAGAGTTCCGGCTGCCGTACCCATTCCGGAATGGATAGCCTCTCTGGGGATGGATTCTCCCGTAATAGCCGTGGACGGTCTGTGTTTCTGCGTCGAGGCCTTGAGGAATTTGCAGAAAGCCGTGCCTGACGCCCGCATCGAGACCGTCCCTGACATTCTGTCTCCGATATGGGACGCCCGTCCGTCCATTCCTTCGACTCCGATCATCACTCTGGGCGAAGACCTTGTGGGACAGAGCCGCGAAAAGAAGATCCATTCTCTTCGCAAGTGGCTTGCAATCAATCAGTACGATGCTATCTTTATCAGCGCTCTTGATGAGATTGCCTGGCTGCTGAATGTCAGGGGAAGTGACATAGAATACAATCCTTTCGTCATTTCATACCTGCTTGTCAGCCTGGATGCCGTGAAATGGTTCGTGGTCAAGGAAGATGCCGAGTCGGACGAAGAAACGCAGGACAGTTTCGACGAACTTCGCGCCGACGGGGTGGAGGTCCTTCCCTATGACGAGGTGGAATTCTCCCTCGCATCCCTGAAAATGGACGGAGTGGACAGGATCTGCATAGACCCATCGACTCTGAATACTTTTATGAGAGAAAGTGTAGATGACGGAGATATCCTTCCGGAAGTGTTTGAGACTCAGTCACCCGTGCCCCAGTGGAAGGCGGTCAAGAATGAAGTGGAGATCGAAGGAATGAGGGAAGCTCACCTGGAGGACGGCCTTGCGATGGAACGTTTCCTCTACTGGCTGGAAAACAATGTCCCGGAGGTCAGCGAGTGGGATGCGGCCTGCGAACTCGGGAGGCTGCGTTCGGAAATCGAAGGCTATCGGGGCGACAGTTTCGAGACAATCTCGGCCTATGGTCCCGGCGCGGCCCTGCCCCATTATATCACGCCGCGCTCCGGGGCGCCGCTTCTGAAGAGGCGGGGACTTTACCTCGTTGACTCCGGAGGACAGTATCTTTTCGGAACCACGGATATAACGCGCACTGTTCCGCTAGGGCCTGTAACTGCCCTTGAAAGAGAAGATTACACGTTTGTCCTGAAGGGCCATATCGACCTTGCGACGGCAGTCTTCCCGCGCGGTACTGCCGGTTGTCAGATAGACGCCCTGGCCAGGGAACCCCTCTGGAAGACCAAGCGCAATTTCGGCCACGGTACCGGCCACGGAGTGGGTTTTTTCCTCGGAGTTCACGAAGGACCGCAGGACATCCGGCAGAATTTCAATTCCCAGCCTCTGCTCCCCGGGATGATATGTTCCGACGAGCCGGGCATCTACCGGGAAGGTATGCACGGTGTGAGGCACGAGAATCTTGTCTTGGTCAAGGAATTGGGGGACAATGAGTTCGGCTCCTGGCTTGGCTTCGAGACCCTTACACTCTGCCATTTCGACACCTCCTGCCTGGAGATTGAACTCTTGACACAGGACGAAGTGGAATGGCTCAATGCCTATAACGAAAGGGTCTACAGGACGCTGTCGCCGCGGCTCAGTTCCGCTCAGGCCGCGTGGCTTAGGGAAAAGACCAGGCCGATTAGATAAACTCCTCCCTCTCGCGGATATCCTTCAGGCGGAGTTGGACGGTGGATGAGCCACGGTAGAAATTCTCCACGATGGAATAGCAGACGTCGATGGGATTGCCCTCCTTTATGAAATCATAGTACTGGGCCATATTGAAGCCGATGGCGCCGATCTGCCGGTAGGGCTGGGATTCCTGGATAAGGTCCAGTTTCAGATGCACTCCGCCTGCTCCGACGCGGCGTCCGTTGCCGGCGTCATAGACATCGTCGGTAAGGAAGACCGGATTGGAGTTGCCGGGGCCGAAAGGCTGGAACTGTTTCAGTATCCTGAGGAACTTGGGCGTTATCTGTGAGAAGTCCAGACGGGCGTCGATATCCACGACGGGAGTAAGTTCCTCGCTTGTTATGGTGTCCGAGACAAAGCTGTTCATCCTCCGGCAGAACTCCTCCAGATGCTCTTCCTTCATCGTAAGGCCGGCGGCGTAGACGTGTCCGCCGAAGTTTTCCAGCAAGTCGGCGCAACTCTCGATGGAGGCGTACAGGTCGAAGCCCTGGACGCTGCGGGCGGAACCCGTCACCATCCCGTTGGACTTGGTAAGCACCACCGTAGGCTTGTAGAAGGCCTCTACGAGGCGCGAGGCGACGATTCCGACCACCCCCTTGTTCCAGGTGGGATTATAGACTATGGTCACGTTCTCCGTCTCAAGGGCACGGCCTTCCTGGACCATAGAAAGGGCCTCCTGGGTAATCTCACGGTCGATGGACTTGCGCTCGTTGTTGTTGTCGTTGATCTTTTCGGCGATGAGTTTTGCCGTGCGCTCGTCCATTGCGGTCAGAAGGTCCACGGCCAGCTTTCCGGACTCCATACGGCCGGCAGCGTTGATGCGCGGCCCTATCTTGAAGACGATGTCGTCGATTGTAACGTGGCCCGGATCCAGCTTTGCGAGCCCCATCATAGCGACCAGGCCCTTCCGGGGATCCTCATTCAGCCTTTTCAGCCCATAATAGGCCAGGATACGGTTTTCCCCGGTCATAGACACCAGGTCTGAGGCTATGCTCACCACCTGGAGGTCGAGAAGCGGCTCAAGGACGGAAAAATCTATCCCGTATTTCTGTGCATAGCCCTGGAGAAGCTTGAAACCGACGCCGCAGCCGCAGAGGTCGTCGAAAGGATAATGGCAGTCAGTCCGCTTCGGGTCAAGGACAGCCACAGCCTTGGGTAGTTCATCTTCAGGGAGATGGTGGTCACAGATGATTACGTCTATCCCTTTGGCCCTGGCATACTCGACCTTGTCCGTGGCCTTGATGCCGCAGTCCAGGGTTATGACAAGGTTGAATTGATTGTCCGATGCCCAGTCGAGGGCCTTGTAGGACAGGCCGTAGCCTTCGTCATAACGGTCGGGGATATAATATGAAACCTTCTGGGAGAAGCGTTTCAGGAAGATTACGACCTCTGCTACAGCCGTAGTCCCGTCCACGTCATAGTCCCCGTAGACAAGGATTTTCTCTCCCCTTTCGAGGGCCTCGTGGATCCTTACGACAGCCTTGTCCATATCCTTCATCAGGAAAGGATCGTGAAGCTTGTCAAGGCTGGGACGGAAGAAACTGCGGGCATCCTCGAAGGTAGCGACTCCCCTCTGGACAAGAAGCTGGGCAAGCACCCTGTCCACGCCGAGCTCTACGGAAAGCCGGTTCACGGTCGCTTCGTCGGCGGCCTGGATAAGGTTCCATTGTCTTTCTTCTATGCCCATAGTTCCTGCAAAGATACGAAATTCCTACGGATGGACCAGCGTGCCGATCTTTTCTCCTTCAAGAAGCTTTGTAAGATTGCCTTCGCAGTTCATATCGAAGACGATGATAGGCATTTTGCCCTCGGAACAGAGGGCGTAGGCTGTCTGGTCCATCACCTTCAGCTTCCGAGAAATCGCCTCCTCGAAACTGAGAGAGTCATATTTGACCGCAGACGGGTCCTTCTCGGGGTCCGCGGTATAGACTCCGTCCACGCGGGTTCCCTTCAGGAGCGCGTCGGCGCCGATTTCAAGGGCACGCAGGGCCGCTCCGGAATCCGTCGTGAAGAAGGGATTGCCCGTGCCGCCGGCGATGAGGGCTACTCCGCCGCGCTCTAGTACCTTGACGGCATCGTCCCTCATATAGTACTTGGCATAAGGCTCCGTCGGAGTAGAGGTGAAGACCACGGCATCCACTCCTTCCTGCTTGATGAACATACTGAGAGCCAGCGAATTGATTATGGTCGCAAGCATACCCATCTTGTCCCCGTCCACGCGGTCGAAGCCTTTTTCGGCCCCCTGCAGGCCGCGGAAGATATTGCCTCCGCCATTGACGATGGCGATCTGGAGTCCGGCTTTCACCGCTTTGGCTATTTCCCTGGCATAAGCACTCAGGCTTTCAGTATCGAGGCCTTTCCCGGCCTTTCCGCCCAGGGACTCACCGCTGAGCTTCAGAAGAACTCTCTTGTACATAACTTGCTTTTATTCCGATAACAAAAGTATCGAAATATTGGGAAACTTCCAAGAAAGATTCCTATATTTGCACGATACTTTTAAAGAAACAAAAGACAATAATGGCTAATTTCCTGACCTCATCAATCGGCAAGAAGTTCATTCAGAGCGTCTCCGGCGCCTTCCTCGTCATCTTCCTCTTGCTTCACGGCACGATCAATTTCTTTTCAGTAATCGATTCCTTGTACGGAGTTTTCGGCAAAGTCTCCGACGACGCCGTCCGTTTCTCCACCGGAGACGGCTGGTTCCAGCTCGGCTGCGACTTTATGTCCACTCCTTTCATCGATATTATGGTCCCGATCCTGGCTCTCGGCTTCATCGTCCATATCGGCTTCGGAATCTGGCTGACGGTCGAGAACTATCGCAAGAGAGGCGGACTGAAGCGTTATGAGGTCCCGTCCAAGGCAAAGAACGACAGCTGGTCGGCGAAGAATATGGCCGTCCTGGGGGTGATTGTACTTGGTTTCCTCTGCTTCCACCTCAACCACTTCTGGGCTAAGATGCAACTTCAGGAGTTCCTCGGTGCAGAAGCTGAAAATCCCTACTTCCTCCTGATTGCGACCTTCCGCAACTGGTGGGTGGTAGCGCTCTATATCATCTGGTTCATTGCCATCTGGCTGCATATCAACCACGGTTTCTGGTCGATGTTCCAGACCATAGGATGGAACAACAAGAAATGGCTGCCCCGCCTGAGGGTCATCGGCGTGGTCGTCAGCAGCCTGATCATCCTGCTCTTTGTCGCCACGGCCGTCAACGCCTTCATCGAAGGAAACTTCCTCACTGCATCCCAGCAGTACACTGATGTCCTTATAAGCCAGTTTTAGGCGCTAAAGACAGTCGATTATTATCTCATCGGCAATCTCTTCAGGGGAGAGTCCGTCAGTTTCCAGAATGATGTGGGCGGCATCCCTGTAGAGTTTTTCCCGTCCGGAGAGGCGCTCCCTGATATTCTCGATAAGCTTTCCTTCTTGTAGGAGGGGACGGTTTGAGCTGTTTCCTTCAAGATGCCCGGCAAGGCTTTCCGGCGTGGCTTTGAGATAGATGCAGAGAGTTTTTTCCTGAAGCAGGGGGATAGCCCCGGGGACTGTCACCGTACCGCCGCCGAGGGAGAGAACAGCCGTGGAGGCCGCGTATTTGTCGACAGTGGAGCGCAGCTGCCGGGCTTCCAGCTTCCGGAAGCCCTCTTCTCCGTCAGCCGCAAAGATTTCGGGGATGCTGCGTTCGCTGGCTTTTTCTATTAAGGCATCCAGATCCAGAAAAGGGCAGCCTAGAGCGTCTGCGACAATTCGTCCGACACTCGTCTTCCCGCTTCCCATAAATCCTGTCAGTGCGAGCAGCATTTCTTTATCCAGGGCTGGAAGAATCTATTAATCAGGCCGTAGGCGGAGAGAGCCTCCGGCTTCACTTCGTGTCCGAACCAGATGGCGTTGACCGATTCCCCTGAAGAATATTCCATATATATACGGTAAGTAGCCCCTCCGCAGAGCTGTTCGTCCAGAGAGTATCCGTCAAGGCTGTAGACCTTGGCTTCTGCGAGTTTCCGCTGAAGGTCCTTCACTACGCCCCTGGCCACCTTGTACTCCGCTTTGCGGGCTGCTTCCTCTCCTTCCATATGATTGTCCACATTCATACGCACACGGACTTCGGGAACGGTCCCGGGGTCGGCGACCAGTTCGCAGTAATCTTTGCCGAGTCCGCCATTGCGCGTCTCGGAGAAACTGCAGTAGATGAGGTCTCCTTTCGGACCTTCGGCCGTAGTTTCAGTCGTTGCCGTGGCGTTTGTTTTGCCTGCAGTGCCGCAGCCGTCAATGACAGGTATCATAATGAGCAGGATTAGAAGCAGTCGTTTCATCTTAGAAGAGTGTCGGTTCCCAGTCATCCATATCTATGGGGGCGTCGTCGCCGCCCTTGAGCAGTTCGCTGGCCTGACCGCCATCTTCAAGAGCGGGCTCATCCGAGGGTGAATAGTCATCGTCCAGTTCTATCTCAATCGGTTCCTCGCTTTTGGCTTCTTCCTTGGCGTCGTCCTCGGGATAGTGGAGCGGCTCGCTGAATTCGACGGAGGCAAGGTCATAGGATGAGCATTTCTTGCCCTTTGCCGTAAGTCCCTTCTTGGCGATGAAACTCTCCGCGTCTATAGTCTCGCTCTCGCGTCCTTCCTGGCGCCCTCCGAAGACAAGCTTTACCTGAGGATGCAGGTCCGAGGAGATGTCCACCAGTTTCGAGCCCTTGGCCTCCGAGATGAACGAAAGGGGATTGTTGTTGGACTCTGAGAATGAGAATCGCTTGATATAGAATGCCTTGGCGGCATTGTCCCAATAAAGGACGGTGTAGGTCAGGGCAGGGTCAAGCTTTTCGATCCGGATGATGTCTCCCTGGTATTTGTTGACTACCTCGTAGTTCGTGGTATAGTAAGTCCCGTCCGCGAAGATCGCAAGCACGCGGTCCTCGCCTGAGAACTGTCCTAGATGCTCTCCGCGGCCGTCCTCGTTCAGGCGCTGGATGTCCGCGTCATACCAGATGTCCTTGCCGCCGAGAGTGGTCACTCCCCGGCTCTTGAGCTGGATCTTGGCAATGGCATACTTTGTTACGAGGTTGCCCCTTGAAGACCGGCCTTTTATGGACAGTGCGGAGAAATCATATTCCAGCTGAGTCTTCTTGAGCCCCTTCCTGGGCCTGAGGTTGATCTTTACGCTTTCGGCCTCGCCGTTGTGGTTTACTGAAAACCAGAGAATCTTCGAGCCTTCCGCACCGGTCGTTATGTCATATGGCTTGTCACGGGTGACGGAGGTGATGGCGAAGCGCTTGGCGTAGTGGACGGAGGTCTTCCCTTCCCGGTAGATGACATTGTAGATGGTCCTTTCGTCTCCACGATGGAAAACGCCCACCCAGAGGAGGTCTTTCCCGAAGAAAGCCTTGTCCGAAACTTTCGTCACGACATAGCGTCCGTCCTTGGAGATAACTATGATTTCACTCAGGTCGGAGCACTCTCCGATGAATTCTCCGCCGTCGTCTCTCTTCAGGCCGATGCCCACGAAACCTTCTTCGAGGTTGGCATAGAGCTTGGCATTGTTGGAAACGACCTTGGTGGCCGCAATCGTCTCAAGTGAAGTGATTTCCGTATGGCGGGGGAAATCCTTTCCATATTTCTTCTTGAGGCCGCGGAACCATTCAATGGTGTATTCGGTGAGATGGGCGATCTTGTCCTTGACCTCCTTGATTTCGTCCTCTATGGCATAGATCTTCTCGTCCAGGGCCTTGGTGTCGAATTTGGAGATTTTTCTCACGGGCTTTTCCACCAGCTTTTCTATGTCTTCCATCACGATTTCGCGGTGGAGCAGGTCCTGATACTGCTTCATCTGGCGGAAGATGTCATCGAGCTGTTCTTCCCAGCTCATCTGGTTCTGTTCCAGGACCTTGTATATCCTGTTTTCGAAGAAGATGCGCTCCAGTGAGTCGTAATGCCACTGGTCCTCCAGTTCTCCGAGCCGGATTTCCAGCTGCCTTCCGAGAAGGTCCCTGGTATGGAAGGTGTCGTATTCCAGTATCTCGTTGACTGAGAGGAACTGCGGCTTGTCGTCCTTGATTACGCAGGCATTTGGATTGATGGTCGTCTCGCATTCCGTGAAGGCGTAGAGGGCGTCGATGGTCTTGTCCGGGGACACGTCGTTCGGGAGGTGGATTATGATTTCCACTTTCGCCGTGGTCATATCCTCGATTTTCTTGATCTTGATCTTTCCCTTGTCCTTGGCTTTCAGGATGCTGTCGATGATCATATGCGAGGTCTTGCCGAAGGGGACTTCGGTGATGGTCACTGTGGACTTGTCCACCTTTTCGATACGGGCCCGGACCTTGACCTGTCCGCCTCGGCGGCCGTTGTTGTACTTCGAGCAGTCCGCGAGTCCGCCGGTAGGGAAGTCCGGATAGAGTTCGTATTCCTGTCCCTTCAGTATGGCTATCGACGCGTCTATCAGTTCATTGAAATTGTGCGGAAGGATTTTCGAGGCCATACCGACAGCGATGCCGTCCGTTCCCTGGGCGAGCAGCAGCGGGAAGCGGACCGGCAGTTCGGTAGGCTCCTGGTTGCGACCGTCGTAGGATGTCATCCAGCTGGTGAGTTTCGGCTCGAAAATGACTTCTTTCGCGAATTTGGACAGACGTGCCTCAATGTAACGGGCGGCGGCATTCGGGTCGCCGGTAAGGATGTTTCCCCAGTTACCCTGGCACTCCACGGCAAAACCCTTCTGGCCTATCTGGACCAGGGCTCCGAGTATGGAGGCGTCTCCGTGAGGATGGTACTGCATAGCCTGTCCTACGATGTTCGCGACCTTGGTGAAACGGCCGTCGTCAATCTTGAACATAGCGTGCAGGACCCTCCTCTGGACCGGTTTGAGTCCATCCACGATGTGGGGTACGGCCCTCTGGAGAATGACGTAGGAGGCATAGTCCAGGAACCACTCCCTGAACATTCCGGAGAGTTTGAATTTCTTGCTGTCTTCTCCCAGCAGACGGGCGAACCTTCCGCTTTCGACGGCGTTCGGGTCTAGTTCCTGTTCCTCGAATTCTTCTTCCTGCTGAGGCTGATTGTCATCCCATTCGTCCATATCCTGTCAATTAAAATTCATATCCGAAACGTCGGAGTTCCTTGCGGCTCTCCCTCCAGTCCGGGTCAACTTTCACAAATGTGGAGAGGAAGACTTTCTTCTGGAAGAAATCCTCCATCTCCAGGCGGGCCTCGGTGCCCACCTTCTTCAGCATCGCGCCGTTCTTCCCGATGATGATGCCCTTCTGGCTATCCCTCATAACGTAGATCACGGCGCTGATCTCATAGCGTTCCGCTCCTTCGTTGAAGGCTTCGATTTCAACCTGGCAGCTGTAAGGAATCTCCTCGCTGTAGTTGAGGAATATCTTTTCGCGCAGTATTTCCGAAGCGAAAAAACGCAGATTCTTGTCGGTGAACTGGTCTTTGTCGAACCAGGCCGGAGCCTCGGGAAGGCGGCTTGAAACGGCCTCCAACACGCTCTCGAGGTTGAATTTCTCCTGGGCGGAAACCGGGATTATCTCCGCCTTGGGCAGCTGCTGTTTCCACCAGTCCATCAACTCCACGACCTTTTCCTGGGAGGAAATGTCAATCTTGTTGATGACCAGGATCACCGGGCAGCTGATTTTTTTCAGCTTTTCAATGTAGACCTCGTTCTTGTCCGGTTTCTCGACCGTGTCGGTGACATAGAGAATGATGTCCGCGTCGCCGAGGGCTGTGTCCACGAAGTTAAGCATACTCTGCTGCAGGCGGTAGTTCGGCTTCAGGATGCCCGGAGTGTCGGAATAGACAATCTGATAGTCCTCGCCGTTCACTATGCCCATAATGCGGTGGCGCGTGGTCTGCGCCTTGGCCGTGACAATCGAGAGTTTCTCGCCCACGAGGGCGTTCATCAGCGTTGATTTGCCGACGTTGGGATTCCCGATTATGTTGACGAAACCTGCCCTGTGTCCCATTATACGTAAGCTCCCATTTTGAGGACATTGACTTCTCCCTCGGTGAGGTAGCGCCAGTCGCCTTTCTTCAGGCCTTTCTTGGTCAGGCCGGCGAAATAGACGCGGTCGAGGGCCTTGACCTCATAGCCGAGAGATTCGAAGAGGCGGCGTACGATGCGGTTTTTGCCGGAATGGATTTCAATTCCAAGCTGGCGGTGGTCCCTCTGGTCGATGTATTCGAGTTCGTCCGCCGCGGTAACCCCGTCGGTCAGTTCAATGCCGGCGAGCACTTTCTCGCGGTCTTCCTCGGCCAGGGGATGGTCCAGGATGACCTGATAGATCTTCTTCTTGTTGTAAGAAGGGTGGGTAAGGCGCTCGGCCATCTCTCCGTCGTTTGTGAACATCAGTACGCCGGTTGTGCTCTTGTCCAGGCGGCCGACGGGGAACACCCTGCTGGGACAGCCCTTCAGCAGTTCCATCACGGTCTTTTCGGCGTGGGGGTCGCTGGCCGTGGTGACATAGCCTTTAGGCTTGTTCATAATGATGTAGACCTTGTCTTCACCCTTGAGCCTTTCTCCGTTGAAGCGGACGTCGTCGGTCAGGACATTGACCTTGGTGCCAAGTTCGGTAACCACGACTCCGTTCACCGTGACTACTCCGCTCTGGATGAGCGTGTCGGCTTCCCTGCGCGAGCAGACGCCGGAATTGGCTATATACTTGTTGAGGCGGACGACTTCCTTGATAGGAGCTTTCACCGTGTCGTCATCGCTCCAGGCGCTGCCGCTGACCTGGGGCTTGCGCGAGAGCATTGCGCTCATCCCTGCGGACGCTCCGCTGCGTTTTCCGAAATCCTTGCCTTTCGCTCCCGGCTTAGACCCATAGCCGGATTTCCCGCTGAAACCGGGTTTCCCGCCGAATCCGGGCTTGCTGCCGAATCCGGGTTTGCTACCATATCCGGGCTTCCCGTAGCCGCTGCCCGATTTCCGGGAACGGTCTGAATGCGGACCGTCGGGACGGCCGGACGGTTTGGAGGAATGGGGAGTGTAAGCGCGGCGTGCCGGGCGCTCTTCAGAATCGAAGGAATCGAAACTCCGGCTGGTGGAGAAATCAACCTTTTCCACGCGGCTTTCACCACTCTTCCTTACGATGCGTTTTCTTGTACCTCTGTGTTTGTCTTCCATAAGTAAATGACCCTCACGGGCGGTTTAAATGCTGTTTTTGCGACTCACGTCGTTATTGTAACTTAAAAATATATGTAATTGTCCCGATCTGCAGGACCGGAGCGTCGGCGCTCTGGTTGAAGTGGGCTTTGAGTGCGGCGCTGCGCGCTGCGTTCCATAGGGTTTTGTCCGTCACGGTCGTCCCCTCTGCTCCTGGAATGGCCTCGGTCACATTGCCGTACTGGTCCACTTTGACCTGGACCACGACTATGCCTTCGGACTGGGAATTGTAGCCCGGGCGGGGCAGGTTGCCCATTACGCTGCGCCCCTTCACGTGGGCATTGGCGCTTCCCTGGGTCTTGCCCTCCCGGGTGTTGCCGTCGCTCTGCCCGGCCTTGAATTCGGGCGTCGGCTCGGCGGCGCTGTGCGGAGTCGTGGACTTGTCGTCTTTCGGGGACATCCCGGGGAAACTCGCCCTGGGATCCAGTTTCGGCTCTTCAACTTTCGGAGTCGGCACTTCCACGTCGCCGTGAGGGTCCGGTTTCGTGGCCGGAGTCAGATTGGGCTTGGCCTCGGCGTGCGGAGATTCGGAGCGCTGGACCAGTTCCACTTCTTTCTCACGGTCGATTTCTTCGGCCTGGGGCTGGCGGCCTATTTCCGTCTGCCGAGGCTTGACTTCCTCCTCCAGGTCCTCGAACTCGATTACTAGCGAGGTCCTTTCCGGCGGCGGAGGATCGAGGTAGCTCAGCCCGGCGCTGAGGCACACAACGAGAACGAGGGCGTGGACGCCCAGGGTAAGGAGAATACCGACGAGGCCGGCTCTCTTTTCCCTCTTTTCCCTTGTGTGCTTGTAGGTTTGCATACTTATTCAGGCTGCGTCGCCAGTATTACTTTGTAATGGTTTCTCTTGGCGATGTTCATCATCTGGACGACCTCTCCGACAGGGACTGTCTCGTCAGAGTAGATGGAGAAGGTCGGATCTTCCTCGGCGGCAAGAAGGCCCACCAGTGCGTCTTCCACTTCCTGATAGCTCAGCGGGTTTTCGTCCCCGTTGATATGGTAGGTATAACTGTCGTTGTGCCAGTCTTTTATGCTGACCGAGACCGTTGCCTTGGCGTTCACCTGCCCGGTGGATTTCGGGAGCAGGAGCTTGAGGGCGTTGGGGTTGATCAGCGTCGATGTCACCAGGAAGAAGATCAGCAGCAGGAACACGATATCCGTCATCGAGGATACCGAGAAGGAGGCATCGACCTTTGTGCTTCTCTTTAGTGCCATAGCCTATTCCTCTCCGGGTTCGTTAAGGACGATGTCTATGAATTCCATAGTCGAACTCTCCATCTTGTAGACGAGGTCCGAGACCTTGGAGCTCAGCCAGTTGTAGCCGAAGTAGGCGATGATGCCGACCACCAGGCCGCCGACCGTAGTGAGCATTGCGGTGTAGATGCCGTCGCTCAGAAGGGTGATGTCGATGTTGTTCCCCGCCTTGGACATATTGAAGAAGGCCTGGACCATACCCATAACCGTTCCGAGGAATCCGATCATCGGGGCGCCGCCGGCGATGGTGGCTAGTATCGGCAGACCCTTTTCGAGCCTTGCGACCTCAATGTTTCCGGTGTTTTCGATTGCTCCCTGGATGTCGGACATCGGCCTTCCGAGGCGGCGGATACCGGTTTCGACCATACGGGCGACAGGGTTGTCATACTTTCCGCAGAGGGTGACGGCCGACTTGGTCTTGCCCTGGTTGAGATAGTCCCGGATATCATTCATAAAGTTCGGGTTAATCTTCGATGCCTGGTTGATCACCCACCATTTGCGGCCGATCAGGTATATGGCCAGGATCGAGAGGGCGAGAAGGACCCACATCAGGGGGCCTCCCATCGTAAATAGGGAGAACAGGCTCTCGGACATCTGCTGCGGTGCGGCGGCAGCGACCGGAGCGGCTTCTGCTGCGGGTGCGGCCTCGGCGAGGCTGTCGGCGACTGTCGCGGCAATGTCTGTCTGTAGGAGATGGAATAACATATACTTTCGCTTTTATTTATTTACTAACCATTGGGCCAAGCCCATACAAGCGGCAAATTTACGAAATTATTTCGGTTTTTCCTATTGGAGCCGTACGCTTGCTATTGCAAAAAAACTGTTCTATCTTTGCAAGTATGAAAAAGCTACTTTCCATTCTGTCTGTTCTGTTGGTCCTTTTTGCCTGTAAAAAGGAAAAACCGGCCGACGACACCCCTTCCGGCGGCGACCCTTCTACTCCCTCCGGCCCTTCTGTAAGTGAGATTTCGTCTATAACGCTCCCTTCCAGTCTCCTTCTTCTGGACAAAGAAAAGACCGGTGGTCTGCTGGAAGTGAAACTCTCTCCTTCCGGCTGTTCTACCGAGATGCTCAATGTCAAGGTGAAACCGGAAGATGTGGTTTCCTGGTCTCTGAAAGAGAATGGCGTTTTCTTTACACCCAAGAAGATAGGCGAGGCCAGCGTAACCCTTTCGGCCAAGAGCGGCCCGGCCTCTTCCGTGGAAGCGACGGTGAGGGTCCTCTCGTCGGAAGACTATGCCGCCACGGACATCAACGGCATAACCATCAATCCCATGGAAGTTTATCTGCAGGAAGGTGACACTTATGGCAAGACTGTGACAGTAACCCTCGATCCTCCTTCCGCAACTACCGATATGCTGACCTTCAGCGGAGCCGAGGACATCGTCAGCGTCAAGGCGGAAAGCGGCGTTCTCCGCTTCACCCCTAAGAAAGTCGGCACGGGAAGCGTTCTGGTCAAGGCCCGCAGAGGCTCTGCGAACCCCAAGTCGATACCTGTGGTAGTCCTTTCCAAGGACGCCTATTCGGATTATGTGATTCAAACCGTTACTTTCTCTCCTACTTCTGTGGTAGTGACGGATGAGGCAGGCGCTGATAATAATCAAGCGACGGTCCATCTGACCATCAGCCCCTCCGGCGCCGCTCTGAAGGATCTGATCATAGCCTCCGCTGACAAGACCGTCGCTACGGTCTCGAATGGCGACGGGACGAATATCGTCGTCAGCGGCGTGAAGCCCGGCAACACGAAAATTATCGTCAAGGGTATCCGCGAGGGCTCCACGACCGTCGAAATTCCCGTCACGGTCTATGGCCACGTGACAGGCATCGACTTCAATGCCGGTGACAAAATGGAGCTGGTTGGCACCACGTCTTCGCCGGCCTATTATACGCTTGTGAAAACCGGGCCGCTCCAATCCGATCCCGAGATTACCTGGACGGCGACGGGCAATCTCGTCTCAGTTTCTTCGACGGGAACGGTCACTCCGAAAAAAGCCGGTGGCGGATCGACCTACGATACGGTCAAGGCTGCAATCGGGAAGATTTCCGCATCCATCAAGGTCTATGTCTACGACTATCCGACCAGGATTGAGTACGACACTCCGACCGGTGCCGGAGAGCAGGACGGACAATACTACAACCTGAAAAAAGGCGAGACCTGCACTATTACGTGGCGTGTTCTTCCGTCCACGGCAAAGCAGGAATACAAGACTATCACGCTGAAGTCAGGCTCCGTCGACGCTTCTTCTTCCTGCCTTACCACGACAAAGGTCAGCAATGGCTACAAGACGACTATTAAAGCCGACCGCGTGAAGAAGGAAAGCTTCTCCCTTGCCATCGATCCGGTAAATTCCTCGAAGAGCACTACGAAGGTTGAAAAAGTAATCTATTTCTCCGAGTATTACTCTACCGATGTGAAGCCGGGAGACTATGTCTATTACGACAGTTCGTCAAAGAGATTCAACTGGTCCGATGGCGGCATTCGCATTTGCATTGATCTGGATAACTTCCGTTATGTGACGAAGAGCAAGCAGACTTCTCTCGGAACATTTATCGGCAAGGTTTACACGGAGTCTGTCCCGGACGGCGATGCCGCCTGGAAGGCGCTTTCATCAAAGCCGGGCTTCAAGAACAACGCCGGCAAACACGCCTGTGTGCTCTCTGCCTATGAGGCCCATGAAAACGGCAAGAAGGTTGAAGTCTGGCGCTGGAGCATAGACTCCGATAACGTAAAGGCGATGAACGACTGGAAAAACGGTCCGTACCCCAATACCGGGTCGGAATTCGAATACAAGCTCCAGATCATCCACTACAACTCAAAGAGTGGCGACTCCCATAAAATCAGGCCGGGATACTGTGTGACCGGTTTCGACACGGCGACTTTCGGATCGATTTCTGATTATTCCACCTTGACGCATACCGGCTGGATGCTGGCTACAAGGGGAACTGCAGAGTGGATAGTCCGTTTCAATTCTGGCGGTGCCTACTCAAGAGTGTTCTCTGATTTTGACAACACGATACGTGAAAGCTGGACTTGTGAGCAGTATAGCTCGGACGAGGCATGGTACTTCAACTTCTCGTCCGTTGGTCACAAGGTTAAGGATCCGTCCAATTCCCAGAAACCTTACATCCGCCCTGTTCTCTGGCTATAGGGGTGGCTGTCTCCAGCCCTTCCGACGGTCAGAGAATGTCGTTCGCTGAATTCACTCTCTGCGCTGCCCTGGCGTGCGCGGCAAAAGCGCGTTGATAATCAAGTGCTTACGCATTTTGCTCCTCTCGGCGTGAGGTGAAGCAATTGTGGTAACTAGTTGATAGTCAATGTTATTCTGCCGCGCCCCATTTGCCGCTATACGAGTTTCAGGTGGAGGAATTTGGCAATCTGTGCGCCCGTCGCGTACGTATGCTTCCTGATAAGCTGGAATAACTCCATCCGGCGGTCTGTGTCCCAGGTCAGGATCCGCTTGATGTCGCTGAGTTCAGGATGGGCTCTATGGACCAGCGAAATCATAGACAGGTAATCCTTGTCAGTCACGCCGACTTGATTTTCCCGGATGTCGTGTTCTGCGCCGGTATTGGAATTGATGGCTGTAAGAAGTGTCTCGTAATCTCCATACAGGCTGATGGAGGCCTGATAGTCAATGACATTGTAGGTCGAAATGATATGGTCCGTCAACTGTTTGATTTCTATGGGGTTCAGCCCGTTTGAAAGGGACTCGAGCACCCGGTATCCAAGATATCTGCCGCAGCGGTGGAGGCTGCTTACCCTGTCCAGGGACTTTTCCAAGGCTCTGGATATATGATGGCGCCTGACGGGTTCCGAAAAGGGATGGCGGCTGGTGGCATAGGCCAGGAAATTCCATTGATAATCTTCCGCCCTTCTGCAAAGCTTGCGTTCAGGACCATTGTTCTGGATATAAGCAAAGCAGTTTCGCTGGTACTTTTCTCCTTTTTTGGGGGCACTCCCATAAGACTCGAAAACGGGGCCGTTCCGTTCGGCCGATTCATTCCATTCCCTGGAAAACACTGAGTTGCAGTATTGTTCGAACCGTTTGCGGTCTGAACTATACCTCGCTCTCAGCATTTCGTGGATATGGTCAAACATCAGGCATAGCGCCATCACCTCGATATGATACCGCTTCGCCGCAAGCGCAAAAATGGTGAAATAGACCAGGCGGTCTCGCACCGAGTAAAACAGCAAACCGCCATCAACGCTCCGTTTGTAGATATGTTCCCAGGTGCCGGGAATGAATGTCCGTGTCTGACCCTTCATAATCGATTCCTTTGATTGAAAGCACTTTACGTCTGATTCGCGCGAGGAACGCCCTCCTCAGAACCCCGCCTCGAAGGGACGGATGGCAAGCGGTGGCAGGCTTTGGGGACCGGCCGCTTGACCAAGTATTACAAAGGAATGCATTTTCAAGGAAAAAAGCAACAGTCGTGCGGAAAAAATTATTGCGGCAAAAATAGATTGAGTGTCAGGCAGTTAAGTGAATTGCTTGTAACAGATTGCAGATAAGCATTTCGCTTAACTAATTGATTATCAAGAATGTTTTGCCGCGCAGCTCTGCGCCCCGCCCCAGGTGCCGGACGTCAGTATTCCACCCTGTTGAGGAAAAGGGCGTGGCCGGGGACGGATTCTCCGGCCTCGGAGCGTGTGCCGCCGGCGACAAGCTCTCCGATCCACTCGGGGCGCTGTTTCCCGCGTCCGACTTCAATGAGCGAGCCTACGACGGCCCGGACCATATTCCGGAGGAAGCGGTCGGCGCTCACCCTGAAGTACCAGTAGTCATCCCCTCCTGCCGGGCCCGGTTGAAGGCGCAGGGGCAGGTATGCCCCGGACCCGTGGCCACCCTCGGCCTCGTAAGAGGGAGGGGCCCAAGCTTGCTTGGGAGGGGTCGGCAAAGCCGACGGTCCGGGGTATACCTCGTCCCGGAGCCGCATACAATCAGGCCCCGGCTCGTTAATCGGCTGGAGGCCGGCCTGACCCATGACGGAAATATGCGAAGGGGTGTACGGTGCCCAGAAGGCTTCGGAGACTGTGCATAAGGAGGTCTTGGCGTTGCCGCCGGTCTTTTCGAAGCAGTCGAACTCGTGAGTGCCCAGAAGATGGCGGCAGGCCTCGTTCATCGCCGCAAAATCCAGTCCCGGGTAACCGCAATGCCAGGAAAACTCCTCCACGAAGGGGTCTTTCACCCTGTGGATGAAATAGGTATAGCTGCGCTTCCTTGCCGAGAAGCGGGCGTGAAACTCTTCAGAGACAGGAACTACCGAATGGACCACGACGGAGCGGGGCAGGATGGCATTTAATTTGTAGCAGAAATCCTCTTGCGGGAATGGCAGTGCCGAAGGCAGATCGAAGTGGGCGATGTAGCCCGAAGCGTTGACGGAGGCGTCGGTCCTTCCTGCGCCGGTGACTGAAACCGGAGCGCCGCAAAGCCGGCCGAGAGCCGACTCCAGGGCCTCCTGGACGGAAGGAGCCGAGGGTTGTATCTGCCAGCCGCACCAGGGGTGGCCGTTGTAGGAGAGACAAAGGATATAACGCATATGCAAATGTACTAAAATAATGGAAACAGTCAACATTAAAGAACTCAACGAGCGAATTCAGAAGGAGAGTTCCTTCGTGGACCTTCTCAGCCTTGAGATGGGCAAGGTGATAGTCGGGCAGAAGCAGTTGGTGGACAATCTGCTGATAGGACTCCTTTCCGGCGGACACATTCTCCTCGAAGGTGTCCCGGGACTGGCCAAGACACTGGCTATCAATACTCTTGCCCAGGCTGTAGACGCCAAGTTCAACCGTATCCAGTTCACGCCGGACCTGCTTCCGGCAGATGTCGTGGGTACCTTGATATATTCACAGAAAAAGGAGGATTTCGAGGTCCATAAAGGCCCGGTCTTCGCGAATTTCGTCCTTGCCGATGAAATCAACCGTTCCCCGGCCAAGGTCCAGAGCGCCCTTCTGGAGGCTATGCAGGAGCATCAGGTCACAATCGGCGAGAATACCTATCATCTTCCTGAACCCTTCCTCGTGATGGCCACCCAGAACCCTATCGAGCAGGAAGGTACATATCCCCTCCCCGAAGCCCAGGTGGACCGTTTTATGCTGAAGGTCGTCGTGGGCTATCCGAAGAAGGAGGAGGAGCGCCTAATCATCCGTATGAACAACAGCGGGGATTTCCCCAAGGCCAATCCTGTGGTCAGCCCCCAGGACATCCTCCGTGCACGCGAGATTGTCCGCGAGGTCTATATGGACGAGAAGATCGAACGCTATATCGTGGACATAGTCTATGCCACACGTACTCCGGCCGAATATGGCCTCAAGGAACTCGGGAACTTCATTTCCTACGGTGCGTCGCCTCGTGCCAGCATCTCTCTCGCAGCGGCTGCAAAGGCCTATGCCTTCATAAAGCGCCGTGGCTATGTCATCCCGGAGGATGTCAGGGCCGTCAGTAACGAAGTCCTTCGCCACCGTATTGGACTGACCTATGAGGCCGAGGCTGAAAACATCACTCCCGAACAGATTATCGAAAAGATTCTCAACGCTGTCATAGTTCCGTAGAAATGACCACCGAGGAACTCCTCAAAAAGGTTCGCAAAATCGAGATCAAGACCAAGGCCTTGTCTCATCAGATTTTCGCCGGCGAATACCATTCGGCCTTCAAAGGGCGCGGAATGGCGTTCAGCGAGGTGCGTGAATACCAGTACGGGGACGATGTGAGAAGTATGGACTGGAATGTGACGGCCCGTATGAGCGCTCCGTACGTGAAGGTGTTCGAGGAGGAGAGGGAACTGACCGTGCTGCTCGCCGTGGATATCAGCCGTTCGGGGCTGTTCGGGACCAAAGGGGCCACCAAGCGGGCCCAGGCAGCCGAAATCGCCGCGACCCTGGCCTTTTCCGCAATGCTCAACAACGACAAGGTCGGCTGCCTGCTGTTCAGCGACAGCGTGGAGAAGTTCATTCCGCCGAAGAAGGGTAGGACCCATCTGCTTCATATTCTTCGCGAAATCATTGAGTATGAGCCTCTTCATAATGGTACGGATATCGGCGGAGCCCTTCGCTTCCTGAGCAGTGCCATAAAGCGCCGCTGCAATGTTTTCCTGATTTCGGATATGCTGGACGTGGAAAAGGGCGAACCCCGCTATGAAGACGCCCTGAAGGTCGCCGTAGGCCGTCACGACCTTTCCGTGATCCGTATCTATGATCCCCGCGAGCGCAGTCTCCCTCCTGTCGGACTTGTCCACGTTAAGGACTCCGAGACAGGGGAGGGCGTGTGGATAAATACTGACTCCCGCGCCGAAAGGGCGGCCTATGAAAAATGGTTCCGCTCCGTGGAGAACGCCACCGAGAAACTTTTCAATCGTTACCAGGTCGACAGCGTAAGCGTCTCGACCGATGAAGATTATGTCCGCGCCCTGATGGCGCTGTTCCATAGAAAATGAAGATACTGATTCTCATACTTGGAATACTTCTGAAGGACGGGGCTTTCCTTACCCAGTCCACCCAGAGGGATTCCGTCCTGGTCGGCGACCGCCTCTTCTATGGCTTCACAATGGAGGAAGTCCCCGACTCGGTCAGGCTAGGCCTGCCGGAGGTCAAGCCGGATATGGGCGGCGGAATACTGGCCCTGCCTATGTGGCAGATTGACACGCTGAAGATTCAGAAAATAAAAGGAAGCAACGAGCGCCTTCTGGACCTCAAGGCCAGCCTCGCAATCCAGCCTTTCGAGGAGGGCAGTTTCGTCCTCCCGCCCCTGCAGGCCTTCATTCCGCACAGCGACGGCAGCATCGACACCCTTGTTTTCAAGCCTTGTTCGCTGGAAGTCAAGGCTATGCCCATAGACACGGCGACTTTCGTCCCTCACGACATCAAAGGCCAGGAGACCTATCCTGTCACTTTCACGGAAGTGCTGCCCTGGATACTCGGGGCCATCCTTCTCGGACTGCTGATATTCGGGATAGTCAAGTTCGTCGCCTCCCGCCGCAGGAAGGCCGAAGAGGCCGCCCATAAGGATCCTCCGCACATCGTCGCCCTCCGCAAACTGGACGGCTACAGAGGAGAGAAATTCTGGGCTCCGGAAAAACAGAAAATCTTCTATTCCGGAGTCACTGACACGCTCCGGGAATACATTGCCGCCCGTTATGGCTTCGGAGCTATGGAAATGACCACGGCGGAGATTTTCGAGGACCTCGGCAAGACAGACGTCCCTACCGACCTCTATACTGAGCTGAAGGATCTGTTCGTGCTCTCCGACTTTGTGAAGTTCGCCAAGCATACCGCTTCGGATCAGGAAAACGCCGGTGTGCTGCCTCTGGCCGTAAGATTTGTAACCACGACCTATCAGGCCGAAGTCGAGGAGGAGGCGAAGCAGTAATATGTTTTTCGAGTATCCATATCTTCTCTGGCTCCTGCTTCTGCTGCCGCTGCTGCTTGCCCTTTATATATATAGGGAAGTGAGCGGGCGCAGGCCGCACCTGAGAGTATCGGCCATAGCCCCGTGGAAAGCCGGAGGACGTCAGGCTCTGCCTCTTCTGAGGCATCTCGGCGAGGCCCTTCGCCTGGTCGCGCTTGCGCTGATTATCGTCGCCATTGCTCGTCCGCGCTCCTCCACCCAGATGGAGCGCGTCGACACCGAAGGAATAGACATAGTCTTTGCAATGGACGTGTCCACGTCTATGCTGGCCAGGGATTTCCAACCCGACCGCCTGAGCGCTGCCAAGGACATTTCCATAGAGTTCATCGCCCAGAGGCCGAGTGACAGGATGGGCATCGTGGTCTTTGCGGGCGAAAGTTATACCCAGTGCCCTCTGACCACGGACCGCGCCACCCTTATCAATCTGATGAAGGAGGTTCAGACGGACCTTATCGAGGATGGTACGGCTATCGGCAACGGCCTTGCTACCGCGGTGGCCAGGATGAAGGATTCCGATGCCAGGAGCCGGGTGGTGATCCTGCTTACCGACGGAGTGAACAATTCCGGTGAAATCGATCCTATGATGGCCGCGGACATAGCCAAGACCTATGGAATCCGTGTCTATACGATAGGAGTCGGCAGGGAAGGCGAGGCTCCTTATCCGGTGATGACACCCTGGGGGATGCAACTCCAGAACCTGAAAGTCGAAATAGACGAGCCGCTGCTGAAAAATATCGCTTCGGCTACCGGTGGCAAGTATTTCCGCGCCGATGACAATACCAAGCTGAGTGAAATCTACAGCGAAATCGACAAGATGGAGAAGACCCGCACGACTGTGGATTCCTTCCCGGTGTATAAAGATTTATTTATGAACTATGCCCTTGCGGCGCTCATCTGCCTTCTGCTTGAGCTGCTGCTGGCGGTATTGATTAGACGCCTGCCCTGATTTATGTTGGTTTTTGCTCAATATCAATATCTGTGGCTGCTTCTTCTGCTGCCAGTCATTATCATCGGCTATGCCGTGCTTCGCCGTCTTAGGAAGCGCCGTATCCGCCGCTTCGGGGATGAGTCCCTGGTCGGGGAACTGATGCCCTCGGTCTCTTCTTCCAAGGGCTGGGTGAGGGTGGTCCTTTTCAGCCTGGCCTTCGGCTTTTTCGCCATCGGCCTTGCCAGGCCGCAGATCGGCGCCAAACTTTCCGAGCACAAGGCCAAGGGGGCGGAAATAATTGTCTGTCTGGACGTTTCCAACTCAATGCTGGCCGAGGACTATTCCCCAAACCGTCTCGAAAGGGCGAAACTGTCCATCTCCCGCCTAACCGAAAAACTGCAGGACGATCGCATAGGCCTGATAATTTTCGCCGGGTCTTCATTTGTCCAGCTGCCGGTCACCACCGACTATGTTTCGGCAAAGATGTTCCTGGCCAATATAGACACCGGTTCCATCCCGATCCAGGGCACGGCCATCGGGGAAGCCATCCACACTGCTATCCGCTCTTTTAGCGCCCAGAGCAGCAAGAGCCGGGTGATAGTGGTGATTTCGGACGGTGAAAACCACGAAGACGATGCCGTGGCCGCCGCGAAAGAGGCTGCCGAGAACGGGATCCGGGTCTATACCATAGGCGTCGGTTCCGCCGAAGGCCAGCCCATTCCCTTCAACGGAGAACTGATGAAGGATAAGGAGGGAAACATCGTCGTGACGCGTCTGGATGAAGAAACTCTCCGCCAGATAGCCAGGGAAGGCGGCGGAGCCTATATCCACGCCGGCAATGAAGAGTTCGGGCTCGGCCCCATAGTGGACGACGTCCGCAAGATGGAGGACGAGGAATTCGGCAGCGTGGTCTTCGAGGAGTTCGACGAACAGTATATGTATTTCTTCGGAATAGCCCTTCTGCTTTTTGTGGCTCAGATGCTCATAGGCGAACGCCGTCCGAAGAGAAAATTCTTCCAGAGATGAGAAAGTGTCTGATAATCATATTCTTGCTATCTTCGCTCCCGCTTTGGTCCCAGGCGGACAAAAAGGCTGTGCGGAAGGGTAACCGGGAGTTCCGGAAGGAGCATTTCGCCGAGGCTGACATCGAGTACCGCCGCGCCCTGAACGCGGACACTTCTTCCGTAAAGGCTGCGTACAATCTAGCGAACGCCCTCTATCGGGAGCAGTCTTTCGACGAGGCCGGAAAATATATCCAGCAGGCTTCCAGGCATATAGGATCGCTTTCCGATGAGAAGAAGCAGGTGGATATGGCCCATAAAGTGTCGTTCAATGCCGGAGACATAGCCCTGCAGAAGAAGGATTACAAGAGCGCGGTCGAGGCCTTTATCCAGGCCCTGGTCGCCAATCCTGACGATATGGACGCGAAGGAGAACTACCTCTATGCCAAGAAGATGCTGGAGAATCAGCAGCAGGGCGGAGGCGGTGGAGACCAGGACCAGAACCAGGAGCAGAACCAGGACCAAAGCCAGGACCAGGATCAGCAGAATCAGGACCAAAATCAGGACCAGGACAAACAGGATCAGCAGCAAGACCAGCAGAACCAGGACCAGAACCAGAACCAGAATCAGAATCAGGATCAGCAGGATCAGGGCAAGCAGGGAATCTCTCCCCAGCAGGCCCAGCAGATGCTCCAGGCCATCCAGGCCAAGGAGAAAGAAACCCAGGATAAGGTGAAGAAAGAAAAGGCTGCGGCGCTGTCTTCCCGCCAGAAGGAAAAGAATTGGTAAGCGTATGAAGAAACTCTCACTCATCTTCTTGACTCTTTTCGCCGCCCTGTCGGTGATGGCCCAGACGACCATCAGAGTCGAAGTGCACAATATAGTTGAACTCTCCGAACGTTTCAACCTTGTTTTCGTGGTTGAGGGAGAGCACTCTCCCTCGGATTTCCAGTGGGAATGCGGAGATGACTTCACCCTTGTCTGGGGGCCGCAGAAGGGCTCTTCAACAAGCATCTCGATGGTCAATGGAAAGACTACCCGTTCGTCCCAGACCTCTTATACCTATATCCTTCAGCCAAAGAAAACCGGCACATTCACGCTTTCGCCGGCTGTCGCGAAAGTGAAGGGGGAGGAAGTCCGCTCACGTGCCGCCCAGATTCAGGTCGTGGGCAATTCTTCTACGGCGCAACAGTCACAGCCTCAGAGCCAGGGACAGGCCCAGACTCAGTCCCAAACCGCGCCCCAGAGCAGTCAGGGCGGGAATTCAGACATTTTTATGCGCCTTGTCCTCAGCAAAAACAAGGTCGTAGTCGGGGAGCCCGTCAGCGCAACGCTGAAAATCTATAACAGAGCCAACCTCTCCGGCTTCGAGAATGCCAAGTTCCCTACTTTCAACGGTTTCTGGAGCAGCGAAGTCGAGGCTCCGTCCAATATCGAGTTCCAGAGGGAGCAGGTCGGAGGAGCAATCTACAATGCCGCTGTGCTTCGCCGCTGGACACTTATTCCGCAGAAGTCAGGTGACCTGACCATCGACCCTTCTGAAATTATCTGCCTGGTGAATGTGAGGCGCCAGCGTGCCCGTACGGGCTCCATCTTCGATGACTTTTTCGAGAGTGACTATATGACTGTCCGCCAGAGACTTACCACTCCCGCCCAGACAGTCCACGTGTCTGCTCTGCCCTCCGGGGCTCCCGCATCTTTTGCAGGCGGGGTCGGACGTTTCTCAGTTTCCGCCCGTCTTAGCAAGGACTCGCTTAAAACCCACGACGCAGCATCGCTGATCGTCACTGTAAGCGGCAAGGGCAATGTGTCTCTTCTGGATGCCCCTAAAATCAGTTTCCCGCCGGATTTCGAAGTCTATGACGTGAAAACTACATCCTCCGCAGACAAGAGCGGAACATCCGGCAGCAAAACTTTCGAATATCCCTTTATCCCGCGTTCTCCGGGTAATTTCACGCTTGCACCCGTCCAGTATGGCTATTATGATATCAATGCGAAACGCTATCAGGTGGCAAAGACTGATTCCCTCTTCCTTAAGGTGGCCCGTTCCGCAGGACAGACCGCTTCCGTAGAGGGCTCCCAGACTCTGGTGGTGGACCGTAAGGGCGTCAAGAATATCGGTGAGGACATTCGTTTCATACGTACCAAGACCAGTCTCGCATCCGACGATGCTTTTCTTGTCGGAAAGCCTCTTTACTGGGTTCTGGTTGCGGTTTTCTTTGCCGTGGCTGCCGCCGTATGGTTCGGGCTAAGAAAGTTCATCGCCCGCCGTGCTGATGTGTCCGGCAGCCGAAAGCGCAAGGCGACGAGGCAGGCGCTCCGAAGGCTCAGCCTGGCCGGGGATTTCCTCAAGAAAGACCTCTATACCGCTTTCTACGAAGAACTTCACCGGGCTCTGGCAGGATTCGTGACGGACAAACTTGGAATGGACATAGCCGACCAGACCAAGGAGAATATAGCCGAGGCTCTTCGCGGGCGCGGCATATCCGAAGATGTGGCCGGAAGGTTTACCTCTCTTCTGGAGGCCTGCGAATTCGCCCGTTACGCCCCCTCCGAGGGCCACGAAGCGATGAATGCGCATTACGAGGAGGCCATTTCCGTCATTACAGCCATTGATTCGTCTATGAAAAAGACAAGTTCTTCAGCAGGCGCGGCCATCCTCGCCGCTCTGCTCTTGCTCTCCCCGCTTGGAGCGCAGGCGGAAGAACTCACTTATCCGGACTCTCTCTTTGTTTCCGGAGTCGAGGCTTATACCTCAGCTGACTATCCTGCCGCCGTCCGCGACTGGGAGGGCGTCCTTGCCGCCGGAGTGAACTCCAAAGACCTCCAGTACAACCTTGGAAACGCGTATTTCAAGACAGATGAACTTGGCAAGGCCATACTTTCCTATGAACGGGCCCTTCGTCTTGATCCCTCGGATGCAGATGTCCGTTACAATCTGGACTTTGCCAGGGCTATGACCCAGGACCGTATCGACGAAGTCCCGGAATTCATTCTGGAAACCTGGGGCCGCAGGCTCTGCTATTCGCTGGGCGGCAATGTCTGGGCGGTGGCGTCTCTCGTTCTCCTGGCCCTGACACTCGCGCTGGTGCTGCTCTTCCTTCTTGGACCAAGCGAAAGCGCCCGCCGCTGGGGCTTTTTCAGTGCCATTGTGAGTCTTGTGCTGACTTTCCTCTGCTGGGATTTCGCCCATTGGCAGCTTACGGAAGCGCGTCGTCACGATGCGGCCATAGTGATGCTTCCTGTTACGTCCGTCCACTCTTCCCCGAGTTCCGACGAGTCCAAGACGCTCTTCATTCTTCACGAGGGAACCAAGGTAAAAGTACTTGACACGGTGTCCGGATTCTCTCTGGTAGAGATTGCTGACGGACGTCAGGGCTGGCTCCCGTCCAATGATATAGAAATAATATAACCAATTTAACCACACGTTTTTATGGTTCGAGTAAAACCTTTCGCGGCAATACGCCCGCCCAAAAATCTGGTGACCGAGGTCGCCGCACCCCCGTATGATGTACTGAACTCCCAGGAGGCCCTCGCCCTGGCCGGAGAGAAATCCTTGCTGCACATTACCAAGCCGGAGATTGACTTCCAGCCCATCGCAGGGGAGCACGAGCAGCGCACCTATGACAAGGCCGTCGAGAATTTCAAGGCCTGGAAGGCAAAGGGGTGGCTGGTCCAGGACCCCAAGCCTATGTATTATGTCTATGCCCAGACTATGGGCGAGCGTACTCAATATGGCCTGGTGCTCTGTGCCCATACCGATGACTATGCCTCGGGTGTCATCAAGAAGCACGAACTTACCCGAAAGGACAAGGAGGACGACCGTATGGTCCACGTCCGCATCCAGAGCGCTAACATCGAGCCTGTTTTTTTCGCCTACAAGGACAACGCCGAACTGAATGGGATAGTCGCCAGATATGCCGCCGGGGAGCCTGAGTATCGCTTTGTGGATGAAAATGACTTCACTCATACTTTCTGGCCCATCTCCGACGATGCCGTCATCTCGCGAATCACTGAGCTGTTCAACACCCAGGTGGATGCTTTCTATGTGGCCGACGGTCATCACCGTACCGCTGCCGCCGCCCGCGTCGGCGCAGAAAAGGCGGCAAACAACCCCGCCCATACCGGAGATGAGGAGTACAACTGGTTTATGGCAGTATGCTTCCCTCAGAGTCAGCTCGCAATTATCGACTACAACCGAGTGGTGAAAGATCTCAACGGTCTCAGCACCAAGGATTTCTTCAAGGCGCTGGAGGAAGATTTCGTCATCGAATGCAAGGGTTCGGAGATTTATCATCCCTGCGGGCTGCACAATTTCTCAATGTATATCGAGGGAGTATGGTACAGCCTCACGGCAAAGCCCGGCCGTTTCGATGATTCTGATCCGATCGGCGTACTGGACGTGACGATCCTTTCGAATCTCGTTCTGGACAAGATTCTCGGAATCAAGGATTTGCGTACTGACAAGAGGATAGATTTCGTGGGTGGCATCCGCGGTCTCGGAGAGCTCAGCCGCCGTGTGGATTCCGGCGAGATGAAAGTCGCTTTCGCCCTTTATCCCGTGTCTATGGACCAGCTGATCCGCATTGCCGACACCGGCAACATTATGCCGCCCAAGACCACCTGGTTCGAGCCCAAACTCCGCTCGGGCCTCGCCATCCATTCGTTTGATTAGGACTTAGCCTACCTATCAATTATCCCGGGCTTTCGTATGATAGTCCGGGATAATTATTACTGTATTTTATTAATGAAGAAAATCACCAAATTGGAATCTTGCAGTTTTCGGCATTGTCCTGGAACTTCTTCGGAACATTGGTAAAAAAGTCGAATCCGCTTCGCTCCTCTATGGCATCGATTGTTGTCAAGAACTCCGCCTTGTCATATTCGGATTCCGGTTTGTTACCATTCCAATGGGCAACATTGGTAAACAGATACGCGCAACCTTTTGCTGAACTCATCTCCCCAGTCCCGGAGTCAAAACTACACTTCATAAGAAGCTTGTAAAAATGACTTGGACAAGGAACTTGGCCGTGATACGTCACAGGTACGTCACTTTCATACAAAAGCCCTACGACTACATACAAAGTGTCAGTCCCGGACGGAGCCGTTCCCTTAACCTTTTTTTCTAGCTTTTCCCAAACACCGCCATTAAACTGGTTTTGCTGCTGCAGGGCCTGGTTTGTGGCATAGAAAGTCTCTTTATTGGCATCGGCAACAACTTGGCGGTAGTCTGAAGCGACAAGATGGCCACGACTGTAACCGTCTTGGGATGACTCTTGCTGCCAGTTGGACGGAATGCCGGGATCCCAATTACTGCTGAAACTGCCCAAGCGTCCTCCGATATTATTGTCCGGATAAGCTTCACTATGCATCACGAAAGCACTCCAAAGCGGAGCTTTCTTTGTTTTATCCACCAAACAAGTATAGTTGCGATAAACTTTCCCGTTGTATTTATATGTATGGGTAACGACCATCCGGTCTTCATTGGTAGTCTTATAGTTGAACCATTTGGTCTGTCCATATTTCTCTTGCCCGGAATCATTGCATTTTTCCCGGTCAATCAGATCAATCGCCGGGATTTCATATCCACCTAGATATTGCAGCCCGCCAAGCTGTGAGGGAGGAGTGCCGCCGTCCGGAAGCGTCTCAAACGAAAGTACGCTGCCGAAACGGTCCACATACTTTTGGCTCTCGGCATCGAATTCCGTCACGTATGCCTTGTAGTAATAAACAGTACCCGGGGTGAGGTTGCTCAGATTCCCGCTGAAACAGCCTTCGCTGCCTTCCGCGCTGTTAAGCCCAAGCTGGTTAGTCAGAGTACTTTCCGATGTCCCCCAGTAGAATCCGCGGTCGGAAATGACTCCGGTAGCCCCGCTGAATGAGCCCGAAAGAGTGGCCTGGGACTTTCCGAGTCCGGAGACCGCGCCGGTGCTCACCACGGCAGTTGCCTGGCCATCAGGCTTATCTCCTCCCTGCCCTGGATTTTCCGCCCCGCCGGCCTGGGTTACCGGAAGCGACATCACTCCGGAAAAAGCCTCCGGCATACTGAACTCAATATAGGCTTCTCTCGTCTCGTCGTCATAATTGGGCGAGCCTTTGACTGCGACATCAACTGTTCCGCTTCCGCTCTCCGGCTCGATGGAGAGCCAGTCCTCCGTAGCCTTTGCCGTCCAGGTCCCGCCCTTTGTGTGAACGATAAAACTGACCGGGCCGCCATCGGCGGGAAGTTTGATCTCCGAAACTGAGAATGTCAGCGGCAGCGTGTCTTTTCCTTTCTGCGCATCGCAGGATGCAAGTCCCAGCGAAAGCAAAACCAATAGCCAGAAACGTTTCATATCAATAGCGGTTTAACGGCCTTCCGGAGGTAATCATATGGACCTTGCGGCGGACTCCGTCAATGACGGCTGTGTGGGCGGCAAGGGCGGCTTCGTCCGGCTCTTTCGCGCTCAGGGCGACGACATTATCCGAGGCGGAAGACAGCACAGTGTCAATCAGTTCCACTATGTTGACCATATCCTTCTCGTCGAAGCCCCGGGAAGTGACGGCTGGCGTTCCTATGCGGAGGCCGCTGGTCGCAAAGGCGCTGCGGCTGTCGAACGGAACCATATTCTTGTTGACCGTAATGTCGGCTTTTCCGAGTTCCTTTTCTGCGATACGGCCGGTCAGTTCGGGGAATTTCGTCCTGAGGTCAATCAGCATCAGATGATTGTCCGTACCGCCGGAAATCAGTTTGTAGCCCCGTCGGAGGAAGGCTTCGGCCATTGCCGCGGCATTGGCGATGACCTGCTTCTGGTACTGTACGAACTCCGGCTGCGAAGCTTCATAGAAAGCGACGGCTTTCGCGGCGATGACGTGCTCGAGCGGTCCGCCCTGTACTCCGGGGAAAACGGAAGAATTCAAGATGGCGGACATCTTCTTGACCTCGCCCTTGGGAGTCGTGAGCCCCCAGGGATTGTCGAAATCCTTGCCCATCAGGATGATGCCGCCACGGGGACCACGCAGGGTCTTGTGAGTGGTGGAGGTGACTATATGGGCATACTTGACAGGATTCTTGAGGAGTCCGGCGGCGATCAGTCCGGCTGTATGGGCCATATCGATCCACAGCAGGGCGTCGACCTTGTCGGCAATTTTCCTCATCCTTTCATAGTCCCATTCGCGGGAATAGGCGGAAGCCCCGCCGATGATGAGTTTCGGCCTGAATTCCAGGGCCTTGCGCTCCATCTCGTCATAGTCCACGAGCCCTGTTTCGGGGTCAAGCCCGTATGCCACCGGCTTGTAGAGGATGCCCGAAGCATTGACCGGGGAGCCGTGAGTAAGATGACCGCCCATTGAAAGGTCCAGACCCATAAAGACGTCTCCCGGACGCAGACAGGCCATTATTACGGCCATATTGGCCTGTGCGCCGGAATGCGGCTGGACATTGGCATATTCGGCATCATAGAGGGCGCAGAGCCTGTCGATTGCAAGCTGCTCTATCTGGTCCACCACCTCGCAGCCGCCGTAGTAGCGCTTCCCGGGGTAGCCTTCTGCATATTTGTTGGTGCAGACCGAGCCCATTGCGGCCATCACCTGATCCGATACATAGTTCTCGGAGGCAATGAGTTCCAGACCTGAGGCCTGGCGCTCGTGCTCCTTCTTTATAAGGTCAAAAACCTGGAGATCCTGTTTCATTAGTTATGAGTGATTAGACTACAAATATAGTCTTTTTCCCGGGATTATGCTATCTTTGCGACGATGAAAGACAGAAAACTGCTGAATATCGAACTGGGGCGAATCAGCGCCGAAGAGTACCGTTCGCGGGAGGAGAGCGGACTTGCCGTCGTGCTGGACAATGTCCGCAGTGCCCATAATGTCGGCGCGGCCTTCCGCAGCGCAGACGCCTTCGGAGTCGACAAGCTCTGGCTCTGCGGAATCACACCCGTTCCGCCTTCTGCCGAAATCCATAAATCCGCCCTCGGGGCTGAGGATTCGGTCCCCTGGGAACACGCCGGAGCAACGTTGGAGTTGATCTCAAGGCTGAAGGCGGCCGGCTACACGATAATCGCAGTTGAACAGACTGTCCACAGCGTCAAACTCGGGGAGTTCGTTCCCCAGACCGCATCCCGCTATGCCCTCGTCTTCGGGAACGAGGTAGACGGAGTGGATCAGGAAGTCGTAGACGCCGCGGACTTTGCCCTTGAAATACCGCAGAAAGGCACCAAGCACTCCCTCAACGTCAGCGTAAGCGTCGGAGTGGTGCTGTGGGAAATGGTTCGGCCAAGGTGATAAGCGCTAATTGTCAGCAACTTCCAAAGCGGTGCTGGCTGTGGACTGGCACGTTGACAGAAAATCGCCATTCTACGACACTCTGGCCGTTAACGCGGCAAGGATTCTGGACAAAAGTGCCGTTTTGCCTGCCGCGTCGACAGGAAATCGCCCTTTAAGGCCCTTTTGGCTGTCAACGTTGCAAGCCTGTGGGTTATGGGTGTAAACAGGTATGTCATTCCCTTGTTTTATTCTGTCGTGGTTTGGGAATTCACGGAAAATCACTAACTTGGCGACTCGGATTATTGAACTTAGACGTATGAGAAGATTGTTTGCTATAGTGATAATGGCATTTCCGTTGTTGTTTGCCTGTACTCCGGAGAATAACAATAACGGCGGTGGAAGCCAGAACAATTACGACGATCTTGTTGTTACCGCGGGCAATCAGTCCGTCCCGTTTCAGAATAATCGGTAAAAATGCAGAATGTTCTATGAAAAAAAATCTCAGTAACGTTCTAATCCTTCTTTCGTTCCTGCTGGTACTTCTCGGGTGTTCCCGGGAAAAAGAGAACCCTGTCTCTGAAACTCCCGTTGACGAACCAGAGTCCGCTGCTGTATTGCCCGCGAATACGGTCCGCGGTTATGAGGTAGATGAAAACGGAACAATAGTGAATATGGACGAGGATGTCGTCTATATCAGGCCGGACGTGGACAAGTACATCCAGACCTATGACGAGGGCAGCGGGGTGATTGTTTTCGAGAACACTGATGCCGTCCGTGGCATGAATTTCAAGGTCGGCGATGTCTTGTATTCCGCTACTCCGAACGAGAAACACCCGGACGGCTTCTGCGTTCTGATTACCGCACTACATGGCGGGTCTGGGACGAAAGCAGGTGTGGGGGACTATCTGTCAGCCGATACCGTCCCGGCCAGCCCTTTGGATTATATGGACATTCACGAGGTGACGCCACCGGACCCGATGTGCTATTCTGAAAAAAATGTCCATTTCTACAGTACCGATAACCAGCCGGACTTCAGCCAGATAACGGATCAGATATTTTCCGATGCGGACATGTTGAAGTACCTACCCCCAGTCAGTGTCGGGAAAAAACTGTCTATAGATACCAGTATCGACCAGACCCATATCGAATACACGCTGCTGGATGAGAAGGAGGGCGATTTCAGTTATAAGGTGGTCATTTCCGGAGATGTCAAGCATACCATTCACGACATCACAAAGGACATCTCTAAGTCGAGGGGTGTCTTCATGGTCGACTTCAACGTCGACTGGGGCGCGACGCTCAGCCTTGAGCTTCAGGGCGGCCGGAATAATCTTAATGGAGAGAGGATGTCGGAGGAAGAGCTGAAGGAGTTCAGGAAAGGATTGTTGAAGAGGAGGGACAAGTTGGTCGGCCGCCAGGTCCAGTTGATGCATATTGACATTCCGATGGGGGCGGGTAACCTCATTGCCAATCCTGCATTCGAGGTGTTCTGGGATTTCCGGATTGAGGAAATAAAGGGTGACTTCAAGCTGACTGTCGGTGCTGTCAACGCCACTACAAATTTTCATTTCGAGAACACAGAAAGCTGGGACTGGATGTCGATGAAAAAACCGATGATGACGGAAGTCACGCCTGCGGAGAAGGTGTTTAACATTGAAGGACATCTGGAGGGAAAACTCTCGACAGGTCCTTACATCGGATTCACGGTGGAAATCCCGGCATTGAGATATACGCCCGACGGGACCGACTATAAGCGGGTCCGGAAATGGAAGAATTTCAAGGGTCGGACAATCCCCACATTCGTGGGCGGTTTCTTTGCCCTTCTCCTGGAAGGGGATATCGGGGTAGAACTCCGGGGCGATGTCGTTAATAAGGAGAGCAAGATCGTGCTGACGCTCGAATCTTCCCTGCGGCTGGACCTTGTCGTGGAGTATCTGCTAGGTGTCGGCAGCAAGCTAATCGGCTATGACCAGATGAGCTATACGGTCAAGAGATGGCCCCTGGGAAAGAAGGAATGGAGCCTGACGGACGACAATATTCACGAATTCTGTGTCTATCCGAAACACAATCAATACATTGACGAGACTGACGTCGTGGACCTTCAATGGTCGTCGAACAGGAATACGGAGGGCAAGCTCCTGTATGATGTCTATGTCGGTCCTTCCGCGGATAAAATGAGTTTGGTCGCCAATGATATCGAAGACACTCACTTTGGGTACACCCCCCTCCGCAGCGGGGAATTCTTCTGGAAGATTACCGTCTGGGATGGAACTGACGAGTTTGAAAGCCAGGTTTGGTCGTTCGTAATCGGGAACAAGTATAGCCGCCCTGACAAGGTGGGAGAGCCTGTCGACTTGGGCATCGGCTTATTATGGGCGGACCATAATCTTGGTGCGTCCCGGCCTGAGGAAGACGGGGATTATTATTCGTGGGGTGGAATCGAGACACAGTTCCAGTTTGGCTGGCCGGATTACAGGTTCTGCGTGAATGCATCAAAGCATCTCTACAAGTACTGCTATAATCCTTTGAACGGGGACCGGGATGATAAACTGTTCCTGGATGCTGCGGACGATGCCGCCTCCAGGCATTGGGGAGACAACTGGAGAACTCCCACCATCTGGGAATGGAAAGATTTGTTGCTCTATTGCGTTTGGGAGTGGCAAGACGAGGACGGGATATATGGCTTTGAAGTCACAGGGCCTAATGGGAAGAAGATTTTTCTTCCTGCCGCCGGGAAATTCGATGAGAATGAATTGAGCGACGTAGGGAAGAATCTTTATTACTGGACTTCCGTGGGACATTATGACTTCTCGGATAATATGGTCAGGGATGACTATAAGGCGTTTGCCGAAGTAAGCGAGAAAGTCAATTCGGGGTCCGCTCCGGCAAAGCCGATGATGTGTGAGATGGAACGTCGCCTCGGATTGCCAATCCGCCCGGTAAAGGGAGCGTTCTCTCCGGACCGCGGCCCAAGAGTCGAGTTCGGCACGGATGTGCTTGATGTCGGACTCGTCGTAATCGGCAGTCAGAAAACAACCGCGCTCACAATAAAAAATACGGGAACAATGTTTCTGGCCATAAAGCCTGTAGATCCTATGGCCCCTTTCAGCATAGACAGCCGCAACACCAAGTATCATAACATAGCCCCTGGTGAGATGACCACGGTCGATGTCATATTTGCACCCACTGCAAAGGGAGCGTTCTCGGCCGACCTCAAATTCGAGACAAACATCAAGGATTACGAGGGGGGCGTCAGGTTAATGGGCTATGCTTGTCAGGATACGTCGGTTGTGGCCCTTTGTCATCCTGAGGCTGTGGATATGGGGACCATAGTAAACGGAAAGAATATCAAGTGGGCCTCCTGTAACATAGGTGCATCTAAGCCCGAGGAGTATGGTGACTATTATGCCTGGGGGGAGACGGTGCCGTATTATCTCCCCGGCCACGCTTATGACAATCCTTGTAACGACTGGAAGGACGAAAAAACGGGTTATGACTGGATTTCATATAAGTGGTGTAACGGTTCCTGGGATAGCCTTACCAAGTACAATACCCAAAGTAACCTTGGTACTGTTGATAATAAGACGGTATTGGAATCCGAGGACGATGTTGCCCACGTAAAGCTCGGAGGGAAATGGCGTATGCCTACGTATGCTGAGTGGAAGGAACTTATAGATAAGTGCACATGGATTTGGACAGATAATTACAACGGAACAGGCATTGCTGGCCGAATAGTCACCAGCAACAAAGCGGGATACACGGACAAGAGTATTTTCTTTCCCGCCGCAGGTTGCCGGGACGACACGTATCTCCGCTATGTAGGGGCTAAAGGCTACTACTGGGGTTCTTCTATAATTGACTCCCCGCGTTACGCGTGTTACGTCCCTTTAGATTCTATCAATGTCGGCTATGGCAGTTTTCACCGTCGACTCGGGTACTCTGTCCGCCCGGTCACAGAATAATATCCCGTATTATTCTCCTCCAGGGTCACTTCATCGTAAGCGGCCCTGTGGTTTCTCCGATAGTGCTGTTAGTGGTCCACGGAGGTAGCAGGGTAACAGTAGACAGTAGTTAGATGCCAAGGAGAGGTTGCCTTTCCTCTGACTTCTTGCCACGACTTGGAATCGCCATTCTGCGACACTCTGGCCGTCAACGTGGCAAAATGGTCTTGCCTGTGAGTGTTTTATGAGGTT
>CACZDC010000002.1 GCA_902779785.1 uncultured Bacteroidia bacterium | reverse complement strand
CTGTCGAGTGTAGCGCTGCCTTTAAGAGCAAAACGCAACATACCGCAGAAATTGGAGAGTTTCACGCTGCACTCGTTGTCTCCCCTCTTCGTTGCGTTGCCGTACATAGGGGCGGCCGCGGGGTCGAAACTGTCGGCCACGTAGTTCTGAGTGGCGGGAAGAGAAACGACATTCTCGGATGTGGTAGCGGGATAAAGGACCTTGTAAGGACCGGTCTCGCCAAGAGTGACGGTGAAATTGACGCTCTTCTTCCCGTTGTCGGCAGCACTCACTTCATTGGACAGCTGGCCGTTGACAGAAATCTTGTCACCGGTCGCCCACTTAATCTTGTAAACATCGACGTCTTTAGCGATGGTGGTCTTCGTCTCATCGACAGAGGCGGAGAGCTTGTAAAGCTTGGCCGGGCCGTCTGTCGCAGGAGTGTTCTCCTGCTGCTTGGAGCAGGACGGAATAATCCAGCTTGATGCAAGCAGGATGAATCCGATTTTCCTCATAAAACTTGTCATAAGTGATTTCGTTTTAGTGTTAATCGGAGTCATCATCATAGCCTCCCAAGCTCTGATTCGGGATCATGTCTTCACCCGAAGCTCCACCGCAAATGACTTCAAATGTCTGGATGCGGATTACCTCAAGAAAAGGTGTTAGATAGTGTTTTTTCATAACGTATATGGTTTGTTGTTTTGTGCATTAACTTTACAAAAATACCTCCCGCACGCGTAAGGTGCAAGCGCTCGCGAAAAATAGGAAATACGCACGCGAAAAGGGAATATATATTATATTGACTGACAGACTATTAAATAATTTTAAATACTATTTTTAGGAAATAAATTGTTTGCGAATAAGTAATTAAATTCCGCCTGAAAGAGCCCTGTCAATCGAAACATATATATGCAACAACTGGCAGGTGGTCTGAAGGGCACCAGGTATTGTCATCCTCGGCGACATAGGTCCTGCGGATGGTCTTGTATGAGATTGGAGTCACATTCTGAGAAGCACTGTTCTTGGTGACTATGTGGTCCAGGCGTCTGTCCGGATGGTTCTTCGTGAACTCAAGGAAGGAATAGTAATAGTTGTGTTGGCTGCCGGTCTGGGTGCCATCGTACTTCTTGTAGTAATCGGTCATATTGCCGTCGGCCTTGACCTTGTCGTAAGCATCGGTCCAGTAAGACGTAAGTTCAAGATAGTTGGGGCAGTCGGTGGTTTTGTCCTGTTCCTTAGGACCGAAATTGAGGTCTCCTACGGCAATTATGGGAAGGTCTTCCACATCGTCCTTCAGATGCTGGGCGAATGTCTTGAAACTCTTGACGTTGTTAAGGTTGTCGCCGTCATCGTTATTAATATAGGTGTCAAAGTGAGTCACGATGAACCAGAAACGCTGGCCTGAGACCTTGTGCCGGCATTTGGCATATACTGCCGTATGGCGGCCTGTGCTGTGTTCGTAGGCATTTTTTGCAGAAGACCAGTAATCGTCTTTATCGTTACAAAGCCACACGTAGCCATCATCTTCTACCGCGATGGTATTCTTGTTATAGACGAAAACGTTGGCGTAATACATTTCGGCGGAATACGTGTAACCAGTAATAATGTTGCCGTCCCTGCTCACCTTGTTTGGATAATTCATCTTCCAGGTGTAATCGCTGCTGGAGAGCCCCTGGGCGATGGCCCAAGCCTTGATGTCATGCGTCTTTCCCGGCATGTTATCCTCACCGATTTCGTTGATTCCGAAGATATCCGCTGCCATACCCGCGATGCTGGAGCCAAGACCGGCCTGGACATCGGAACGGTCCATGCTTATGTAAGTGGAGTTATCGCCTGAACGGTTCTCAGCCATCTTGATATTGTATACGCCGACGGTGATTCCCGGAGGCGTAGCAGTGGGCTCGCCGCCGTCTTCAGCCGTTAAGCTATTGATAGTAAAGATGTTCTCCGTACGTCCGGCAGCGAAGGTCTTGGACTCGAACTCTGCGATGTCGGAGCCCTGGAGGTCAACGCTGCTGCTGCCCCAGAACTTCAGGCGCATGAAGGCACCGTCAGCCTGATAGACCAGGGCTTCAAGGCCGGAAGAATAGGTCTGGGCCGGAATCGGAACATAGATAGGTGTGTCAGTGTTACTGAGGACGAGGTCATTGAGGTCGCAGGTCAACGTGCCCGCGGTGCCACCGCTGAATTCGCCGTTAAAACCGGTATCGTTTGTATCAAGGGTGAAATTACCGTAAAGATTCTCGCCTCCCAGTGCGTTAATCTCAATCCTGTCGAGAGTTGCAGAGCCCTTGAGGGCGAAACGCAGCATACCGCAGAAATTGCTGAGTTTAACGCTGCAATCGTTCTCACCCAGCACCGTCGCGTTGCCGTACATCGGAGCCGCACGATGGTCGAAACTGCCGGCTACATAGTTCTGGGTCGCAGGAAGGCTGACGACTTTATCTGATGAAGTATTAGCCGGATAGAGGACCTTGTAAGGGGCGTTCCCGTCGAGCGTAACGGTGAAATTGACGCTCTTCTTGCCGTTGTCCGAAGAGCTGACCGCATTAGACTCCTGTTTGTTGACGGAAATCTTGTCTCCGGTAGCCCATAAAATCTTATAGACTGAGCCATCATAACTCAGGGTAGTCTTTGTCTCATCGACAGAGGCAGTAATCTTAAAAACTCTAGCTCCGCCGTCTGTCGTAAGAGTACTTTCCTGCTGCTTGGTGCAAGAGAGCGCCAAAAGCGCAAAGGCTACAAAAACTAACTTCTTTTTCATAGTCGTACTATTTATTTTGTACCTCGGGTGCCGGTCAGGGCGCCCGGGATAATAGAGAGGATTAGAAACTATCAACAAGGGTTGGCGGATCGGTTATGGACGTAGCATGCTTACGACCTACAACGGCATCGGCCATATTTTCATCGGTAATTACCGTGCCCTGGCATTTGGTTCCGTTAATAACTTTACAACCCGTGAATGTCCAGGCCTTGGCTGTCTTTGAAGCGACGAACAAACCTGCACCGGTGTCGCCAAATGAGCCGCTTCCTGCGCCAACGATATTGACTCCGGATTTTCCGACGTAGCAATCTGTCATGGTATCCATATTACCACCTTCCTGTCCAACGATTCCTCCTGTGTAGCAGTTTGGTGAAGAACCTGTGCTCTGTACACCTCCGGTATTGGTAAGATTGGACACGGAAGCGATGTTGATATAACCGATGACGCCACCTATCGCTCCATTCTGCTTATGAGTCTTAACATCTTTGAGGTAATACACAATCTTTCCATGATTCTCGCAGCCGCTTGGATTCTTGTTTCCATAGCCGAAGCAGCCCCCCAGTCGGGTCCAAAGTTGATTATAAACAGTTATATTACCTCTGTTAACACAATTGTTGAAAACCTTTGATGTTCTTGCGGCACCATCCCCTGCGACAGCTGAAATACCTCCAATGTAGGTAACAACAGAGATTTTAGCTGATGCTGCCATATTGCCGCCATTTCCTCCTAAATTCGGACAGTTGATATCTCCGGTATTCTCACAACCGGTAATGGTATGTGAGCCGTTTGCAAGGAATCCTCCGTGGATACCACCGGCATACACAGCTTGGGAAACAGTAAGCTCAGAGAAGGTAATGTCACCGGCGTTCTTAGTGTAAGAGAAGCTGGGCGTAGAACTGTTGCAGGCGAGTACGCCGCCGACATAGGTATAATACCTTGTACCTCCGCTTATAGTGATATCGCCGTCTTCCAGGTTCCTGGCATAGTCCAGACTAGTGGAAGAATCGTTTGCCAAAGCGCAGATACCGCCCACAGCAATATAGGTGGATTCGGAATTCTCCAGAAGCGTACCTGCATTGCTGTTATAGTTATCCGCATCTCCGGAGAGGGTGTTGGCCCCGTCCGCAAAGCCCACAAGACCACCCATCCTGACATATTCAGTAGCGGTAGTGGTATTGGAGAGGCTGGCCTGATTCTGACAGGTGATAAGGGTACTCTCTGAAATGCTGCCTATCAAACCTCCGATAATGAGTTCTCCGTCAACTGAGGTCGAGGAAGCATGTGCGATGGAACCCTTCGAAACACATCCAGTGAGAGTCGCATTTGTTGCGCTCTTTGCAAAGATACCAACTTTGTCCTGAGCATCCGTGATGTTCAGCGTGGAATTAAGCGTAAGCTTGCTTGCCGTACCACGGAAATCGTTGAAAAGCGGCTTGGTGAGGCCGGTAATGGTGTGGTCGTTACCGTTGAGAATTCCGTCGAAATCAGCCACAGGATAGAGGGCGTCAATCTCCGCAAGCTGTTCGGATGTGAGCGTGATGTCGGCGACCACATTGCCTCTGACAGCCTTTCCGGGCTCCCAGGCGGTCAGGAAAGCCTTGAAGGATTCGAAATCCTGGATATTCACCTCAATGTCAACGGCGTCCTGATCCTTAAGCTCGACAATCTTTACGACGACATCATTGAGGAAGAAGCGGTTCTTTGTGTCGTTGTTATCATAGGAGCCGAAGAGGAGACGGGTGTCACTTGTGACATTCGGAATGCGGACGGTACTCGTCGTCCATGCACGGGTCGTTGCATTCAAAGGATAAGCACTGGTCTTGGCAAGGCTGGCGCCCAAATATTTGCCACCCTTGCTGGAGAAATCGCTGTTGTCTTTCTCGTCAGGAGCGAGCACCAGAGACATGTCAGAAGCCTTTTCGACGAAAACGGCAACATCGTTGGCATTGGTGGCATACTGCCCGGCGGTTACTGTCACGTCAATGGTTGCTTTCTTACCGGAAGGAATGCCGCTGAGAGCCGGAGAAACGATGTGCGTGTTCGCACCGGAAGAAGCCGCTCCAACACGGACATAACCGGCATATGCAAAGACGTTGCTGTTGCCGAAGAAGCCCCAGTTGAAGAGTCTCTTGTCGCTCTCCACCTTGCAGTCTCCGTAAAGACGGCCTGCCTGTCCATTGTACTTGGAGAAAGCGCCATCGTCAGTAGTATAGGCGCCGGAGGGGGCGTCAAGCCTCTTGGAAGTAGGATAGAAGCCGGCTGATGTGGTAAGCTCTTCAGCACCCCAGCCAATTTCAGAGAAGTCTTCCGCGAGAATCACGTCGCCTACGCCGGCATTGCTGACGGTAGTGGCGTCAACCACTGTAAAGGCCGATGTGGTGCAACTGACAACTTCGGAATCAACATCCTCGGTAGTGTCAGTCACCTTGACCCAGTAATTCGTGGAGGGCGCAAGTCCGGAGAAAACGAAGGAAGGTTGCTTGTTGTCCCAGCATCCGCTTTCTGCCGGAATCGCATAGGATGCGACAAGGTTGAGGCAGTCGGAATCGCTGTAAATGGCGGCAAGATAGGCCTTGGAAATGTCATATGCCGCATCTGAGCCGACATGGGTCCAGGTAAAGCTTGCCGTGCTGGAACTCACTTCCTTGAGGCTGAGGGAAAGTTCGCCGGGAGCGAGGAGTTCAACGACGGTGACCTTGATGTCGCTGATGTTCATACGGGCATCGTTGCCGGAGACGGACTTGTCAGCGCCGAAAGCGAGGCGGTTGCCCTTGACAACGTTGCTGACAGTCACTGTGTATGTGTTCCAGGCAACTTCGTCCTTAAGGCTGAAGGAAGCGATGTTGGATGAAAGGTCAAGCTTATTCGTCGCATCGGCGATGAGTTCGCCGATTTCGTTGCCGGTTTGGACGGCAACGATGGCCTTGTCTGTAGCAAAGGTGCCATTGGACTCGCTGTAGTATCTGCTGGCGGTCACCTCGACCTTAAGGGTGGCAGTCAAGCCGTCCGGAATATTGTTGAGCGCCGGAGTCACAAGGTGGGTAACATTCTTGCTGCCGACGAGTTTGAGATAACCCGGGTGGATGTACATATTCTTGTTGGCACCCTGTGCCCAGTTCATCAGTCGGCTATAGACCAGAGCGTTTGTCTGGGAAGAAAGTTGTTTCTCATTGGCGGTGGCTGCAGCCTGCCATGAACCAACTTCAACGGTTCCGAAGGAGGTCTGCGCCTCTGAAGTCGGGAACCAGCCGGCGCCATTACCTATCATGTCGCAGTCCCAGCGGAGTTCGCTGAAGTCCTCAGCCAGGATCACATCGCCTTCATCAGCGGGAGTAGATGAAACCTGAACGATTTCGAACTCTGACGTCTTGACGGGAAGGATATTGCTGTCCACACTGCGAGTCGCATTGGTAACCTTGACGTAGTAAGTTGTATTTGCAGCAAGGCCGCTGATGCAGAAGCGGGGCGATTTGTCAGCCCAGCAGGAACTGCCTGCCTCAACCGCATAACTGTCAACGAGCGCGGAGCAAGCCGCGTCGGAGTACACTCCTATGGTATAGGCGGCAGCGGGAGAATTATCCCAGCAAATTACGGCAGTAGAACTTGTAATGCACTCCGCACTGATTGCAATGTCATAGGATGCGGTATAAGGAATTGTCGAAGGAGAGTACATCTGACCTGCGGCGAGCGGCGATTTGACGGTCGCATTCTTTGTCATGGAACCGCCCTCGTTGTCAAAGGCCTCAACTTTCAGGGAGCCGCTGAGACCTGCGGGCACGCAGATGAAAAACTCTGCCGGCAGGGCAACCGGATTCTCCGGAACCATCTCCACCTCGTTGGAAACGCTCTGCTGAGGAGTATAAGTGCTGAAATTGGTCGTAAAAGTACCGCTGAGAACTGAGCCGGCAGGACCTGTAAGCTTGACTTTGCTTATGGACTCTGTGCCGCTGAGGCTGATGTGGACAATACTTACGCAAGGAGAAAGGACCACTGAAGAAGCCTCAGTGCTCTTTCCGCCCATAATGAAAGCCGAAGGATCATATGAACCTGCGACATATTCCTGGACAGCAGGAAGGCTTACTGTAGCGCTGCCGTCACTGTAAGACTCAAGCGCCGATGCGGGATAAATGGCGCAGTACGGAGTCTCGACAAGACTTTCGAAGGTGAAGCTTGCCGAGGCCTTGCCGTCATACTCCGCGGCAAGCGCTTCGGAAGCGACTCCGTTGACACTGATCTTGTCGCCGGTTTTCCAGTAGTTGGGCCAGGATGTGCCTTCCTTGTCGCCGAGGGCGGTCTTGGTAGAGGCGAGGCTGGCGTTGATTATGGTGCGGAAACTTTCCGGACCGGTTTCTTCCTTGGCGCAGGAAGCGGCTGCAATGATTGAAAGTACTGCAGCGGAAAGGAGTAAAATCTTTTTCATAAGGCAGTACATTTTAATCATCCCACTCGATTGTTTCACCATTGTCAGTGATGGGGTCGAGCGTTGTGCTCGCCAGCATGGACGAGGCTATCCACGAGAGCCTGATCCTGCATTCGGGCGCAGTGTAAGTTTTTTTGGTTTCCATCTTATATGGTTTTTCAATTATTGCAATTCAAGTATCTGGATGGTCATGTCGGAGATGAGCATCATGTTGTTGTTACTCTTTGCAGGGATTTCTACCGTAGGTCCGAAGGCAAGCCTGTCTCCCTTAACCACACCGTCGAGGACAATTTCAAACTCGGTGAGTTTGGTAAGGCCGCCGGAATAGGTGATGGTTTGACTATTATCCGTAAGATTGAGCATAGGTGCATCCCTGCCCTGCTCGTCCTTCCCCTTGTTGGTCTGGGTACCGGAAGATATCTCATTGGAAATTTTCATATGCTGCACGGCAAGAACAGCCTTGGCTCCGGATGCATAGCCGGCCGCATGAAGCGTAACTTTCAGTTTGGCACTCTTTCCTTCCGGAATATTAATCAGCTCCGGAGTTATGATATGAGTACCATATGACGGGGTGCCGAGGAAAAGATACCCAGGGCCAACGTAAATTCTGGCATAATAGCCCTGCGCCCACTTGGCAATTCTGAGTCCTGCCTCTTTCTTTGCGGTTGAATTGGCAGTAAGGACCCTGTCGCCAAATGGTTCGGTAGATATATGTCCACGGAAGCGAGCGGCATCACGGCTCATAAAACTCTTTCCGGTATTACCATTGTATGCTACGCTGGCTGTGGCCACGTCATATCCGGCCGCAAGACTGACTGCATCCGCACCCCAACAGAGCTGACCGAAGTCTTCGGCAAGGATGATATCACCTTCTGAGGCGGCGTTATCGGAGACCATGACATGGGTGAATGCCTCGGTTCTCGCAGGAATCACACCGGATTCTATCGCCTCTTCACCGGGTTCAAGAGGAGTCGTATCAACAACCTTGAACCAGTAAGGAGTGTCAGGAGCAAGGCCGGAGAATATGAACTTAGGATGACGGTTGCTCCAGCATTCGTCACCTGCAGGAATACTGAAGGAAACCTCGAGTTGAGTGCATTCCTCATCCTTATATAGATATATGGTATAAGGCTTTTGCGCATCCTCAATCTCAGTGCCGCCTTCCGTCCAGAGGAAGGACAAGGTTGAAGACGTAGCATCCGTAAACTGGGCTATGATAGGATAGACCTTGTCTATCTTGAGTTGGGCAATATCAACTTTTTCAGATGAGCCGGCAAGGCTGAGGGTGACGGTGGATGAAACTCCTGTTTCCTCACCGGTAACGAGCATGAATGAGCCGGCTACGTCCTGAATCGAGAAAGCAGAAGGATTACTCAACTCAAAACTGACAGCAGTCGTAGGGACGGCTTCAGGAATAAGTTCACCTTCATAAAGCACTGACATGGGGTAAGTTTGATTGGCCTCGACTGTAACGACTGAGGCGGAAGGATAGAAGACCTCACCGACCTTGACTCCGCCTTTCAGACTGCTCCGGAACGGAAGCTGGCAACCAAAACCTTCTTCGGAAACAACTGTCAGATAGGCCTGTGAGTCATATACATAGGCTGGATCAGTACTTGCCGCAGTACCGAAAGTGAGAACACCGTCAGAGGTGACCGTGCCTGCCGCCCCTTCATCCAGGCTCCAGGTAAAGCTATGCTCCTCACCGTCGGAAGTAACAGCGGAAAGTTCCATTTTCATGCCTGGATAGCCGTAGAGCCCGGTCAGGACGACGCCGCGATCATTTGTGATGGACACGGTATATTTCGCCGCCGGATTCACGCTCACCATGCAGGCGGCTTTCTGGTTGCCGTCCTCGGAGGTGGCGACGACATAGGTCACGCCCTCTGCTTTTCCGGTGATTGTACCGTCTTTAACCTCGGCATAGGTCCCGTCTAAGACACTCCATACAACGCCCATCCCGAGCGAGGCGGGAAGGACGGTGGCGCCGATGGTTTTTGACTCGCCGACCTGGAGATCGACTTTTTCTGCCGTCAGCACGACGCTTGTCGCACCCTCGCTTCCCTCGGAGGAATCGTCGGTGCAGGCGACCAGAGCCGGCAGCAGGAGGATTGCTATTGTGAAGAATCTTTTCATAATCTACTTGTTGTAGCGTACAGCAAAATAATCCATAGTATTGTAGCCGCTGTTGTTTTTGATGGTGGAACCATTCGGCGAATTGGCATCACCGGCTACGTTGTTACGCGGCATCAGGCGGATATAAACCTTTTCCTTGCCAAGTATTTCAAGCGGAAGCGGGAAATCGAAGACTTGCGTCCCTGTTGTCTGCCATTCGCGGACACCGTTACCTGAGTCACCCCAGGTAACGACATCACTTACCGAGAACTCACCGATATCCTCCCACTTCGAATCATCTTCCTCAGCGCAGGAGGACGTAGTCAGACTGTACTGGGCTTTCCAGTTGCGAGGAGAACGCATGCTGCCTGAATTATTATACATTGCGAATTGCATCGACACTTTGTCAGAGGTGATGCCGGCAGTGGAGAACCCAACAAGATATGCGTAACCACGGCTGTTGTCGCTATCCCACCAATACTTGTTGCCCCAACTGAGGCGTATGGCGGTTGCAATCCAGCCCTTGCCGTCTGTATTCTGCGCGCTTTCCTGACCTTCCCAAGGTTTGTAATCCGTACCGTCCGGAAGAGTAAGTCCACAGCCGTTTGAAATATGTCCCTTATACTTTCCCGTACCGCAGGGGCCAAGATAGAAATAAGAATTCGAGAAATTGCTGAAACGGACTCCGAGACCACTGGTATAATCCGGATATGTGTGAGTCATCTCTCCGTTGCCCTCGGTTGCAAGGATGGCACCGGGGAGTTCCGTAGACTCAAACTCGCCAGGAATCTTCGTCCAACGGAATTCGGTAATCAGAGCGGAGAAACCGTCGTGGAAATCGTCCTTAAGAGCGATGTCATCCCTTGTCATAGGGCGAAGTTGATAACGGCTCATTGTGCCGAATGACTTGTACTGCTCGCTGACTACGACGCCGCTTATAGAACCGCTGCCGTAAGGCATCTTCGTGCCGTCACGACGCCATGGAACGGTGATATTGATATACATGTACATGCTTCCGCCCGTCTTGTCGCGGATAAGCATAGGATACTTGGCTACCCTGTTGATTCCGTGAAGCATACCATATCCTTCGTTGATAGGAGTGAACGGGCCTTTTCGCATAGGAATCTCGCAATCCTTGATAGTCACGAGGGTGTTGACGTCATCATCAGTAAGTTCTGTTATGCTCTTTTCTTTTCGTGGCATCGTATGGGAAGCGTCCATGCTGGTAATGATTTCACTTGACTTAACACCTTCTATGGTGTAGCATATGGGCGCAGTCTGGGACTTCTTCAGAACTGCCCCGCCGATTCCAAGACTGACGTGGCTGTAGCGCTTGAAATCATTTTCCGAGGCGGATACAGAAATGAGCCGGAAGCCCTTACCGTCCTCGCCCACAAGGTATGACGTACAATCGGTAACGGTATAGTCAATTTCGCCGGTACCCCGAATCAGGTCCTCTATAATTATGTCACCGGAATTGCTGTCCTGCGTCGTACTCACGATATAGCCCTCGACATAGGCGTCGTCAGGAAGGGTGTACCCTCCGACCGTGGCAACAGTTCTCAGGGCTTCGGGGGTAAACTTCGTCCCGATCTGATTGTCGGCCCGGGCCTGGACAACCGTAATTCTCGCCGTCTGGATTTCATCCCATCCATCAAGGAACGAAAGGAGAATGTAAGCCCGGCGCATATAGAGTTTGTCAGGGTTGTCTGTGGTCCTGAAAGTATATGCGTTGGCGGTAAGATTGCCGTCTTTGATCCACTCGTCCTTCCCCGGGAACAGGATCTCTGACTTAATCCGTTCAAGGGGCACATTGATTTCGGTGACTATTGTATTGAGTTCATCTTTGCCGTTGTACACGACCATCGAGCCGGCGGCGACATAGAATATCTCATCGACAGCCCCACGCTGCAATACAGACACGGTGTCCTTGCGGGTATCGCTCGTAAAGAGAATGTCTGCGCGGCGTTTGAAGCCGCTATTCGCCTTCACACTCACGGGAAGGGAGCCGTCGACATCAAACGTGCCGGCACCCAGGGTGACCCATGCCTCGTCGGAGGGGTTCATCAAAGATATGGTTCCCTGTCTGTTCGACAGGTACGGAATCTCTATATTCCCACCTTCCTTCTCGACAATGAATTCGTGCGTTTCCATCCCGAGTTCGTCGGGGGCAAAGACTTCATGGTAGTTCTTGTCGCAGGAAGCGAGCGACAGAAGTGCCAATGACGAAACTACAAGTATTGTTGTCTTTTTCATAGGCTATTGAGTCTGGATGACGTCGAGGGTGTTTGAAAAAATAGTGTCCCCGAGAGTGGAGTCATAGGAGCCGGCGTCCGTATGGCTGATTCTCACTTTTGCCTGACGGAGCGCGCCGGTGGTATTGGGCGCAACCTCAATGCTAAGCTTATCCTTTTCCACACTCTTGAGGCTGATCCATGGAGCTGCAGGCTCTTGTCCTTCCGGGTATGAAAGAGTCAGGAACATCTCGTCAAGACTGTACACCAGGTTGGTGGAGAAAGGAATGACCTCCGTGCCGCCTTCGGCCGAAACTGCCAGGGAAGATGTTTGGAGAGTCATTTGGCATTCACTATCGCTGAAGCGGCCTTTCTGATACATGTTCAGGGTCATGGTCTCGCCTCCTGCATGGAAGACAAGAAGTACGCGGCGTGCACGGCCGAAATTCGCCTCGAAGTCGAACACGAGATAACTGCATTTGCTGCCTCCGAGCCGGTCTATGGACGCCCAGGATACGGGATGGTCCATCTCGACGGTCCAGTCCGTGTTCGAGAAAACGGCCACCTGGGTGCTGCCACCGTCGGCAGAAAGGACATTGTACTCCGAGAGAAGCCCCAAAGTCTGGTCATACTCTGCATTCTTGGCACAGGACAAGGCTGCAAGGAGCGTCATTATATATAATGTAATCTTCTTCATGGTCCTTATTCAGCTGAAAGATTATATTTGTCATACTCTGGATTCGTAAGCACACGGCCGGAGCGGGCACACTGGACGTCCGGGATAGGATAGTACTCGTGGCAGGGGCGGATATTCTTCATAGCCTCCGTATAGGTGTTGAAAGCAACCACCTGGTCGTACCATATTCCCCAGCGGACGAGGTCGTATTTACGTCCCCATTCCCCAAAGAGTTCCCGTGCTCTTTCGTCTCGGATTTCTCCACGGAGTTTCACCTCACTGACAAAAACGTAAGGGAGGATATGGGCACGGCTGCGGACTCTGTTGAGATAGTCAATCGACTTTGAGTAATCAGCTTTTTCGCACCAGGCCTCGGCAAGAAGCAAAAGCGCGTCTGCGTAGCGGAAAATCTTGTAGTTGTTTCTGTCATGGTTGTAGTACACGTCGGGGCACCAGAATTTCGGCCCCATCCAGGTGGTATTGAAATTCTTCCCTTCCCAACTTGACACCATATTGATTGGGCGGCGGACATCGTCGGGATAGGTCTTGGTAGAGGCGAGATTGCTCTTCATATAGGTAGTAGGAGCGACAGGCCTGTAGCAGGTGGATTTGTCACCAAGTTCAGAAATAGTCACGCCATCATAAATTGCTGTTCCGCTGGTTCTCGGGTAAGGCATTACTATAGCGCTTATCGCCAGGGAACTTGGAGTGTAATAGTCGATACCGCCTTCCTCCCATTCGTGATTGATCTCGAAAATGGACTCAGGTGTATTCTTGTTGCGGAACATTACATCATTGTAATCATACTGATTAAGGTCACCGTAGATTTCTACAAGATGCTCGCAGGCGGTAATCACATCGTCCCACTGCTTGTTCCATGCAGCCATCTTGGCAATCATCATCCAGCCCATCGCCGCGCCGCAACTGTTGAACTCCTGGTCGTGGGTACGCACCTGAGGAAGAGAAGGGACGAAGAGTTTAAGTTCCTCGATAAGAGTATTGCGGGTCTCGACGGCGCTCATGCGGCCAATCTGTGCAATGCGCAGCATGTCATCTTCGTTCTCGACATAGTCTTCGTAGAACGGCACGTCACCGAAGAAACTGGTCAATACATAATAATAATAGGAAAGGAGGATGCGGGCCTCGGCTTCGAACGGCATTTTTTCAGCCTCGGAAAGCGAAGAGCGGTGGATGCCGGCGATAGTGCTGAGGCAGTAGCGCACCCCATAATAGCCGTACTGCCAGGTGTTGGTTGCTGAACCGGGCCTTGCCGGATTTATGTCAAAGCGGGCGTCCGGCTGGGCGGAATGGTTTGTAATTGCAAGATCGGTGGAGCCTTCAATGGCAATATAATAGCGCAGATCGTGAATACGGTTCAGAGGATCGTAGCAGCCGTTGAGCGCAGCACGTATCTGCGCAGGAGTCTCGAAGAAGTCGTAGGGACTTACGATTACGGAAGCATCCTCTTTAAGTGCGCAGGATGCCATCGGAAAGAGAATGGCGCAAGCCAAAAATATGCTGATATACTTTTTCATACGGCTCATCAATATTGCAATTTCAATGATAACACCACGCGTCGGGGCTTAGGATAATACGAATTGTCGTATCCGTTCGTGCCGCCGGACGAGACATCCGGGTCGAAACCGTTGTAGTTGGTCCAGAGATACAAGTTCTCGCCCGAGCAGGAGACCTCGAGTTCACGGAGGATACGGCTCTTGAGGTTGAATCGATAGCCGATGCTGACTGTCTTCAGGCGAAAATATGAGGAGTCATGGACCAGGAAGGAACTCGGCACGGCATTACCGTCGTAAATACCGGCCCTTGGAAGGTTGGAATTCGGGTTCTTGATAGGATGATAGCAGTTGACCATGTAGGCATACTGGTTCGTGCGGCGGGAACCCGCCATATAGAACTCGGAGTAGTTGAATGCCTTGCCGCCTACGGAGTAGGAGAAGAACACGCCTATCGAAAGGCCCTTGATGCGGAAGGTGTTCTGCAAACCGCCGGAGACAATCGGGTCCGGAGAGCCGAGGAAGACAATATCCTCGGAGTTCAGCGAACCGTCATGGTTCTGGTCGATATAGATAGGATAACCAAGTTTGGTGGAAGAGGCGTCGTTGGCATAGGAGTGGGTGATCTTGTTGCGATTTATTTCCTCCTGATTGTGCCAAACGCCGGCATACTGGAATCCCCAGAAAGCATTCACCGGATAACCGACACGGTATCCTATGGTCATATAACCACCTGTAGGAGAGTTCCTTGAGGAGACTTCGGCCTCCGAACCGATATCATTCACAATCGAGGAGTTGTGGGAAATCGTGAAGGAACTCGTCCAGACGAAACCGCGCTTTACGATGTTTCTTGAATTCAGAGTCAGTTCCAGACCCTGCGAGGTAGTACGGCCGATATTCTGATATTTGTTGTCATAGCCGGTATGCTGCGCAGTCTTGACGGTGAGAAGAAGGTCGGTCGTAACCGCACGGTATGCTTCGAATGTAAAGCCGAAACGGTTGTTCAGGATTGCGAAGTCAAGGGCAATGTTGCCCGAAGTGGTGGTTTCCCAGGTAAGGTTGGGAGACGCAATGCGCGCCTGCCAGTAATCCTGGCTGTAAGAGCCGTTCCAGGGATAACCACCCGAACTGCCGTCCATCCTGGCCAGGGAACGGTAGGCCTGGTTAAGGTCGTTTCCGGACTGGCCGAGACTGAGTTTGAGGGAAAGGTCGTCCAGCCATTCGGCATTCCTGAGCCAGGGTTCACGGGCTATGTTCCACCTGAATGCCACGGCCGGGAAAAAGCCCCATTTGTGGTTGGCGGCAAAATTGGACGCCCCGTCCAGACGGCCGGTGAGGGTGAGGTAATAACGCCTCTTGTAATTGTAGTTCGAACGGAGGAAGAAAGCCATCTTGTCCTTGACTGTCTTCGAGGTGCTGGCACCGTAACTTTCCTTGTTCAAAACCGCGCCCATATTGTTCCACTTGACTTCATCTACGATATAGCCGTCACCGTCAAGGCTGAAGGCTTGGCTGGTGAAATGCTTGAAAGTCTGACCTAGGGTAACGTCGAAATGATGGTTCTTGTTTTCCCAGGAATACTCCAGAGTGTTCTCAACGTAAAGACTCTGCTCTCCGTAGTTCTGCCGGTAGGCGTAACCACCCATGGCCTCGGTCCTTGACGGGAGGGTGGATGGGTTGTATTTATAGCGCTGGCGGTCAAAGAAGTAGTAGTTGAACTTTGTCTTGTACTTCAACGGAGCGGCTATCCTGACGTTAGCGCCCACGGAGATGTTCAGCATGCTGCGGTCAGTCTTGTCGGTATTTTCTTTCAGGCGGGCGACAGCATTGTCGATAGTCGAGTTACCCTGTGCCAGAGGGTTGTAGGAATCGTTCGGCCGGATGAGCGGGGAAAGATACTGGGCCGCGTACTGAATTCCTCCGCCGCCGATTTGCGTGAGGAAGTTGTCCTGGAAACGGTACTGGTAACGGAGGTTGGCATAGACACGGAGCCACTTGAAAATATCGTTGGTGATGTTGAGGGTTCCGGTAATGTTCTGCTTGCCGCTCTCCTTGATGATACCCTGTTCGTCGCTGTAGGAGAGTGCAGCGTAGAATTTCTGCTTCCCGGCGAAACCATTCATCGAGAGGGAATAGTGCTGGTAAGGCGCAACCCGGGAGACATCCTGGATCCAGTTGGTGCCCTCTCCGTTGGTGAACGGGGTCTTGACGGACATGCCGCTGAGCGGAGTAGTCATGTCCATATTGGCGGAGGTGCCTATATGCTGGAAATATTCGTTGCGGTAGATACCATACTGCTCGGCGTTCATCAGGTCAAGGTTGCGAGGAAGCGACGAGACACCGGCGCTTGCCCTGAAGGAGATGGCAAGGTTCTGCCCGGCGTCCGAGGCATCCGCACTGCCCTTGGTAGTAATGATGATGACACCATTGGCGCCGCGTGCGCCATAGATTGCGGTCGCAGAGGCGTCTTTCAGCACCGAGATGGCCTCAATATCGGAAGGGTTGATGTCGCTGAGCGAAGAAACTGCGTCCATTACGCCGTCCACGACGATCAGCGGGTCGTTGGATGCGGTGATGGAACGGGTACCGCGGATACGGATGACAGCGTCGGAGCCCGGTTCTCCGTCGGTGGAAGTAACTTCCATACCGGCAATACGGCCCTGCAGGGCCTGGTCCACGGAAAGCACCGGCTCGTCGCGAATTTCCGCCATCTTGACATTGGTAACGGAGCCGGTTAGGTCGGCCTTCTTTACGGCACCATAGCCGATGACCACGACGTCTTCAAGTTGCTGGCCGGCATCCGGCATCATCGTGATATCTATCGTAGTTTTTCCCTTGACAGGCAAAACCGTTTCGGCGTAGCCCAGGAAATGGACGGATATGTAATCGTTATCCTTGCACTGGACGGTGTAACGTCCTGCGGCATCCGTAGTTGATGAAGATGCGACCATGCCGTTGGCTCCGCCGCTCTTGACGACGACAATGGCGCCGGTGAGGGCCTCGGAGTTCTCGTCGCGGACCGTACCGCTGACTTTCTTGGTCTGGGCAAACGCAGGGATGAGCGTCATGCAAACCAGAATAAGTGTGATAAACTTTTTCATTCCCATTCTACCTCCTCATCGTCAAGTAAATCTTCTTCTTCGAACAGACTGATCATCTCTGCCTCGGTCACAACGTATGCCGCGAAGTTGTCAATATGGACATAAACCCTGTCATCGTTGGCGACAGAGAAGATGAAATGAGTCTTGGAACTCATCCTCTCACCGTTTCCCATCAGCAGGAAATATTTGAGGTTGCTCTTGTCGGCACCCGTTCCAATGGGAATGTTAACTCTGAAAGTTGTCAGTCGGGTGTCATAGAATATGCCGCCGGAAACGGTAACATCCAGGGTAATGTTCTTCGAGCGGAACTCATTGTCCGTTTCAGCCCAGGCATTGAAAGAGATGTAATCAAAGAAATCCTTGTTTAGTTCCGGATACTCATCCGTGGTGAACGTCTGCTTGCCTGTCAGCGTGACGGTCCCGTCATTCAGGTCGGAGAAGTCCTCAAAAAAACGCCGCGAATAACCCTGGCGGATGGGGAGGTATTTCCCGAGGAATGCTTCCGGGCTGGAGAAACTCAGATTGCCGTCGCGACGCTCCAGAGAATTGAGAGGAAGAAGCGACGCGGCGTCATAGGTCACCACGAAATGCCCCGGCTCAACCTCTTCCACGGACTTGATAGAGAACCATTCCTGGTCCGGTTCATTCAGGTCAATCAGGTACTTCCACTGGAGCGGAACGTTTGACTTGACGTGGATTTTTCCATCCTGGGCCCCTTCGAAAGGGACCTGGATGTTGTCCACAGCCTTGGCCTCAGATGTCTCATAGACCGTAATGAACTCGCTCCGGGTCGGCGGTGTCTCCTTTTCCTTCTTACCGCAGGAAATGACTGCGGCAAGGGATACACCCAGAAGAATTAAAACTTTTTTGTCCATATTGCGCTTATTTCATTTTTGACAGTTTGAAGTCCGCTATGATGGGATAGTGGTCGGAGGGGATGTAGAAGGAACTCACCCCGGAATACTCACGCTTCGTATAGTCGTCAGGCTGCTGATAGATGTCTATGCAAGCCTTGAGCATGGGCTTCGAGACGTACATATAGTCGATTCTCAGGTTACCGCAGGTCGGCAGGAAGTCATCCGGATAGCAGCAGTCGAAAAGATCGTACAGAGACGAATGAAAAATCATGTAGTCCTGGGCCTGGAAGCCAAGCGAAGCGTTGTTCCACTTGTATTTGTAATTGTCTTTCCGGCTGTAGGAGTTGTAGTCTCCGGCCATAATCCAGAGTTCCTTGTCAGGATTTTCGGACTTGCGGACCGTACCATTCAGGATGCAGGTAAGCTCTATGACACGGTACTGCTCTCCCTCGTACCTCTCAGCACTGGCCTTTTGTTGATCCTTGGGGACTCCCCGCCCGTATTTTCCGTTCTTGAGGTGGACCGTCACGATGTTCAGAGGCTTCTCGACGCCGTCGACATGGATCTGATACCAGCCGCTGTAATTGACGACTACCGAATCAGGTTTGCTGCCCTTGACGATGCAAATGCTGTCAATCGGGAAACGTGAGGTGACCACACCCGGATAGTTTGTAAGCCCATAAGGAGTCGATGTCGAAGGGCGGCGCGGGACGACGAAATGGTACTGGTGTCCCCACCTGGCGCAAAGCTCGCCCCAATGGGAGGGCAGATAGCGCTCTTCGTTGGGCATATGGTCGTGTGTCCCGGTGTAGTAGATCGTAGCGCCTTCTTCGAAAAGGCAGATATCCGGTTCTTTGGAATTGATCCAGTCGACGAACTTCTGGTAATTGTCCCCCTGACCGGCCCACATTCCGTTCTGGATATTCCAGTAAAGCACCCGGAGAAAATTCTTTTCCTGAGGCTTTTTCGCACTGGCCGGAATGAACGCAGCCGGTGTCATAAACAGCAGGGCCAAAGCAATAGCTTTGATATTAGTGATAGCGTTTCGCATAATACGTGTGTTTCTTCACAAAAATATATAAAAAAAGAGCCTTTTTGATAGGCTCTGTAAAAATGGGAAAGATATTTGTATTTCGGGAAGGCCTTACTTATTGACTATCAACAAAGTAAAGAATTTTAATAACTAATTTCGGGAAATGAAATAATAGCAAAAAGGACCTACAGCTCCGAGATAATCTTCATAAACTCGTCTTCCGGGATGGCCAGACGAGACTTCAGGACAGACCTTAGATTATATACGGTTTTTACCGAACAATGCATCAAATCCGCGATTTCCGTATAGTCTTCTATGCCAAGTTTAATGAGGGCGAGGATACGAAGTTCGTTGTTCAATATCTCGGTTTTCTTGGGGACGATTCTCTCTTCCGGCTTAAGACAGTCATTAACCGTCTTGATATAGTCCGGGAAAATATCCACGAAGGCGACGTCGAAATTATGGAATAATTCCCTTCTCTCTACCGAGCTGACTTCTCCGGACGGACTTGTAAGCTCAAGTGCCTGCTCGACATTTCCCCTTTTCAGGCTGGAATGGATTTTGATACGGAAAACATCCAGACGTTTCATGTAAGAGGAATAGAGTTTGAAAACCACCCCGACATAGTTTCGGGATATTCTTCCGGAACGCTGGAGATTGTCTTTCAGGCGCTGGATCTTGAGTCTGGAACTGTTCAATACGAAAAGTATAAGGAACAGGGCGATGACAAGAAGCGAGATAAAGACCAGGGCCGCCACAATCTGTTTGTTCTTTTTCCTGAGCAGCTGGAGATTGCTCTCGTTGATTATTATGGTCTGCTCTATGACGTCAATAAGCCGTTTTTTCGATCCGAACGCAAGAAGTGAAGCGTAGTAGTAGTCAGAGACTTTCTTTGCCGACTTTATTTCATTAATATTGATCAGAAGTGCTTCAACCCTGAGAAGCGAAGCTATATTCCTGTTACAATTCTCTACTTCTATTATTGCGCACTCAAGGAGATTATCCACAGCCTCGCCCGTAAGGTTACGCTCATAGTAGTATGAAATCAGGAAACGGTCATAAAGACACGTGGCATAGGCCCCGGAACGCTTGTCATCGATTTTCGAAAGACGGAGACTGTTGCACCTGATGGCCTCGGCAAACTCTCGGGCACGAGCGGCTTTCTTTTCATAGGAACGGAGATACAGCACGCTGGCAGTATCCGCTATCGAAAGAAGAGAATCCCTGTAAAGATTATAGGTATCTACATATTCGTCGTGAAAACCTGACGAAGAGCCCGTATTGCTGTAAAGTTCGTGATAGAGATGCGAAAAAGAATTATAGTAGAGGACAAGTAACTCGCCCTTCATTTTACTTCTCGGAATACCTTCCAGGACTTCTCTGGACTCATTGTACAATCCGGCGAATGACAGCACACGGGCCTTTTTTATGGACACTTCATATCGCAGGGAATCTACAGCGGAACGTTCGGCAAACCGTGCCGCCTTTTCCAGATAGACCATAGAAGAGTCAATCCTGAAATTGAAATACTCCTCCGCAATCCTCAGGCATATTTCAGAACTCTCGACATCACTCTCTCCCGGAAGCTTTGACTTCTGAGCATCGATCTTTCCCTCCTTTATGGCTGCATAAATGCCTGTACTGTCCAGTTTGACCAGCAATTCCCGGATCAGGCCATCTGTCCTGTCAGTACGTGGGACCTCAGCTCCCCCGCAAGGAAGAGACAGCACAAGGATGAGCAGCACAAGTAGCGAACGTTTCACGCTGCCAAAAATAAGAAGATTTCTCTAATCGTGCAAATAGCCGTCCGACTTCATATTCCAAAGAGGAAGGACGACAAGACCGCCGACAATCGCGACTCCGCCCATAATCAGGAAGAGATTGCTCCAGAATGCATCCTGGAAGAGTTTTGAAAGCAGACCGACTCCGAAACCGGTGAAGATCGTGCTTACATAGCTCATCAGGCCGATAAGGCCGACGGCGGAGGAGGCTGCCTTCTTGGTCACGTGGTTGGAAGCGATGACTCCGAGAAGGGCCTGAGGACCATAGAGGAAGAAGCCTGTCACGGCAAGCAGTACCAGCATTGCGACCGGATGTCCCTTGGGCAGAAGCCAGAGTCCGACAAGGCATACGGCTGTGATGAGCATCTCGATTACGCACATCCGCTGTCCTTTGCTTTTCAGCAGCTTGTCCGTAGCCCATCCGGCGAAAATCATCCCGGCACAGCCTGCCACCTCGAAAATGGCTATCGTCCAGCCTGCGAGCTGCGGCGAAAGTGCGCTCTCCCCTTGCTGGAGGAACTTCGGCCCCCAGTCCAGGACTGCAAAACGAACGATATACACGAAAAGGTCGCAGATGGCCAGCGTCCATACCACAGGACTCCCCAGCACCTTCCTGCGGACGAATTTTCGATATTCGGCACCGGAGTCGTTGTCATCAAGTTCCGTCTTGGTTCCCTCAAGTTCGGCAAGGCCGACGGATTTCGGCGTATCCCTTAGCGTGACAATAATGAAAAACACGCCGAAGGCGCCGATGATTGCAGGAATCCAAAAACACCACTGCCACGCTCCGACGTGGGAGGCTGCCTGCAGGACGACAGGATCATCGGCCGCCTTGCCGAGGTGTCCGGCGATAGTGCCGACCACATCAGGATTGCCTGCCATATTCAGTCCCATCCCGCCGATAATGGCACCGCAGAGAATCGACACTATACCTGCGCCAATGCTGTGGGAGGTATTCCAGATGCTCATCTTCGTAGCAAGCTCCTTCGGCGGCACCCAGTGGACCATAAGACGGTTGCAAGGAGCGAATCCGCAGCCCTGGAACACGTTGTTCAACACGAGCAGAATGCCTATGGTCCATACCATCGCATTGACGAAATCCGGTCCGTCGGGCGCTCCGGCGATCCAAGCACTCAGCTTCGCACTCCAGCCGAAGAGGAAATTAAGCAGGACGCAGGCGCTCAGTCCTATGACCAGATGCCAGCGGGCGTTGGCCCTGTCGGCGATGAAGCCGTTGATAAACTTGGAGATACCATAGATTACGCCTACGGCCGTAAGAATCGTGCCAAGCTGGAGGTCGCCAATACCGTATTCCGCCGAAAGGGCCGGCATAGCAAAGGAGAAATTCTTACGGACAAAGTAGAAGATGGAGTAGCCCATCATCGAGCAGATGATGACTCTCCATTGCCAGTACTTGAAACTCTTTTCTGTTTTCATTTCATTCGCAATCGTCCAAAGTTAAGAATAATTCGCTGTCTTGTCAAAAAAAATGCATATATTGCACACAATATGAAAAAAGCTGTTGTTCTTTTCGCCTTATTTCTCCTGCCGCTGAGTCTGGCAGCTGAAAAGCCTTCCGTATCGGTGGACGGCTCACTGATTTTTTCCTCTACATATATATGGAGGGGAGACAAACTTTGCGGTTTTCACCTGAACCCTAACATAGGATTCAATCTCGGAGGCTTCCGCTTGGAGAACAATTCATATTTCTCCACCGACGGTCTCTACAAAGAGATCGACTGGGACTTGTCATATACCATTGGAGATTTCTCCATCCATCTGCTGGACTATTTTTCACACGTAGCAGGCACGCCGGAATACTATTTCGACTGGAGGCACGGCCTTTCTTCCCATATGGACGAAATCGGACTTCTGTACGAGAGCTCCGCGATTCCGCTGAATATCGGCTGGTACACCTTCGTCTGGGGTGACTGGAAAGAGAACGAGGACGGCAGCACCGGACCCCTGACCTTCTCCTCCTTCCTTGATATTGGTACATACTATGAATTCGAGGACGGCGGAACTGCCAGCCTTACTCTCGGCACAAGTATCCTGAAAGGCTACTACACCGACTACAGCAAGAATTTTATGCCCGTACACATAGGCCTCGGCTACAGCAAAAGCTTCAAAGCCGGAGCGCTGTCGATCCCGCTGGAATTCAGTTTAGTCGTCAATCCCTACACCCGTATGGTCCACGCCGGCGCTTCTGTAGGAATCGAATTCTAAATGGTTTTGCAAAGAGCATTATGTTTGAGCCCATTAAACTGTCCGACAGCATAGAAGACGGCATCCGGAAAGCCTCGTTCAAGACCAGCGACGCGGTCTGCTCCCTTCAGATAGACATCGAACTCGAGGGAGAAACCATCCGCAGTCTCCAATATACTAAAGGCTGCCACGGCAACACCCAGGGAGTAGCCTCACTCTGCGCCGGGATGAAAGCCGCCGATGTCATCGCGCGCCTTTCCGGCATCGACTGCAAAGCACGCGGCACCAGTTGCCCCGACCAGCTCGCCAGAGCCCTCCGCCAACTCCTCTGATTCCATTTCCGCCTGCAGGCACGTCCCCCGGGGCGTTTTTTGTCCAGGCCGGGGGTTTGTGGTGCGGACACGTTCCCAGACGTTTTTCTGCCCGTGACTATGTTTTCAAGCTGCAAGGCACGAAGGCGCGGGGCCCGGAAGCAAAACGACTATGCCAGGGCTTCGGCGAGTATGGAGATCGGATTCTTGACAGAGTAGCCGGTGGACATCTCGATCTGCCACTTGCAGGTTTCGCAGTCGCAGGCGACGACGTCCGGATTGACGGCACGGATCTGCTCGAAAAGGGCGGCACCGATAGCCTGCGAGGCCTCATAGTTCTCCTTCTTGAAGCCATAGGTCCCGGAAATGCCGCAGCAGGCTGAATCCAGAAGCGTGAACTCCACTCCGGGAATCATTTTCAGCAATTTCTCCGAGAATACTCCCCAGCCAAGCTTTTCCATATGGCAAGGAGTATGATAAGCGACTTTCAAATGGAAATCCGGACGGAATTTCAACTGAGCACCGGCCTCAAGGCGCTCGAAAATATAGCGAGTCGCCAGAAGGAGACTGTCCTTCACCGCAGAATTGTCCACACCCAGAAGCGCAGGATACTCCTCCCTCATAGTCAAAGTGCAAGTAGAAGAAGTCGTGACGACCTTAAGCCCTTTTTCCACAGCCTTTCCAAGAACGGCCACATTATGGACAGCGTGCTTCGTGGCCTCCTTCGACATCCCGTTGACTATCATCGCTATGCCGCAGCATTTTTCCTTCTCCAGAAGTTGCACCCCCACACCGAGCGCATTCAGCACCTTCACCAGGTCCTTGCCAAGCTGAGGATAGTTATAATTGACATAGCAGCCGTGGAAGTAAGCGACCTGCTCGGGGAAAGCGGCCTGTTCCTTGCGGCGGCGCTTGAGCCAGCGCTCGAAACTCGAGGCGCTGTACTTCGGGAAGGTGCGGTGGCTGTCGATCTTCATAGTCGCATCCAGGACCTTCTTGGTAACGCCGAGACCTGTGACCGCATTGACAATGGGCGCAAAAGGCCTTGCGAGCGAACCCATAAAATCCGTAGAGGCTAGCAGCCTGTCACGAAGCTTAGGAGCACTGTGGTCATAACGGATGCGCGCAGCCTGGATCAGGTCGGCGACGTGGACACCGGAAGGGCAGGCGACCTCGCAGCGCTTGCAGTTCAGGCAGTACTTAAGAGCCTTGTTAAAGAAATACGGATCTTTCAAACGCAGGCGTTCCCCGTCCGGGCCGGCCTGTTTCGGACCGGGATAGAGCGGATTGACCTGGACCACAGGACAGTAGGCGGTGCACACTGTGCACTTCATACATTCCTCGAAATTGTGGATACTGCTGGTATATTCCTGAAGTGTCATAGCTTGGCAATTAAATCAGCGACGGCAAAAGCGCTGCGAAGGGCAAGACCTGCACCGCTGCCGAGTTCAGGATGTGTCGCGCCGAGAATAGACCCGGCAACATATAGATTATCAATTATTTCTCCTGCTTTAAGAGCGCGCAGCGAGGCGTCTGTCTTAACGCCGAAGCCCATATAGGGCTGTTCCTTCAGGAAGTCCGGATCATACCACTCGTTCCTGTCGGCGAGAGCCTCGACATCCAAGCCGAAAAGCGGCTCCCAGACCTTCTGAGGATTGGAGGACAGCCCTTTTGAGAAAAAGCCCCCTGTAGCGAGGATAAAATGCTCAGCTTCAAGCGGATGCCCTTGGAGATTCTTTGTAGAGATACTACTCACGCGAGCGCCGTCCGTCTCAGCCGAAACGGCCTCGTCACCCATCAGGAAAGTACCGCCGAGAAGCTCATAGCGCCTCCTCAGCTGAAGCTGCGTACGGATTCCCGGCACGGAGGGAGGAAGAGTCCCGGCAAAAACCACCTTGGCCGGGATTCTCTCCCGTATCAGCGAAGGTGTATGCGAATCCTTCAGGCCGAAAACCTGAGGAAGTATGACCGTATCCTCGTCTTTCAGCAGGACCCTGACCTCCTGGACGACCTTTTCCCAGGCCTTGTCCATAATGCGGGCAATGTGAACCGAACGCATCTCGCTGGGCGATTCCCTGAGGCGCTCCATCTCATCAATCCGTATAAAGCGGATGCGGCAGGCGCAGCCCTCTTTCTCCAGACCTTCCGCAAGGAAGGAGGAAAAGAAGTCGTGATAGCCGGTGAAATTGACTATCAAGGCCTTACGCGGAAGACCGCCCTCCGGGAAAATACTCACGTCCTCAAGAGAAAGGCTGGAGGGGACGAGTTTGCCCATAGGCATAAGCGAGACGCCCTCGTGATAGTGGAGCCTGACTCCGGCCTCTGCGAAGAAATCAATGAAATCTGCGGAAGATTCACTGACGGATTCGAAGCGCCCGGAGAAGAAATGTAAGGCGTTCTGCCCGGCAGAAATGATCGCAGTGCTTTTCCCGGCCTTCTGAAGGCGTATCCCGGCGGTAAGGCCCGCCAGTCCGCCTCCTATGATTACGGTATTCAGTTTCATACTCCCAAAACGTGTTTATAGACCCATTGAGTATATTCCGATTCACGCAAGGTATCTCCCCAGCCGATGGGGAAATTGCCCTTCCATCTCTCCGTGAGGAAGTCGTTCAAGTCCTCCCTTTCCCTCTGGATGCAGCCGTGTGCCTTGGCCAGAAGTCCGGCAGCCCTGCAAGCGCAAAGCTCTCCCTGACAAGTGCCCATTCCGACACGGGTCCGCCGCCTGAGGTCAGTAAGGGTACTGACGTCCATACGCTCGATGGCCGAATTGATCTCGCCCACGGACACCTCCTCGCACTCGCAGATAAGGGCCTGGTCGTAGCGGTCATTGTCCTTGATTCGCGCCGCCCTTGTGCCCATACGGCCTGCCGAGGCCTTCTGGACCGTAGTCGGCGACTCCCAAATCTGGTCGGCGACCTCCTTGTAAGAAGGCTTTTCGCTGCCGGGAAGGGGCGTAACTGCAGTTTCGCACTTTTTGTCCACGCCCAGTTTTCTGCAGACCGCGTCGGTAGCCATCTCGGCCATAAGCCGGTAAGTCATCAGCTTTCCGCCGGTAATCGTGATGAAGCCTTTCAGGCCATCGCGCTCTTCGTGGTCCAGACAGACGATGCCACGGGAAATATTACGGCCGCTAGGATCGTTGTCGGCGCTTACCAGAGGGCGCACGCCGGCATAGGCACGCAGTATTCTGGTGCTATTGAGTGCGGGGGCGAGTTTCGCTCCTTCGCTTATGAGGAGGTCCACCTCGTCCGGAGTCACCCTGACGTTGTCACACTCCTCGAAAGGTATTCTGGTAGAGGTGGTTCCGATCACACAGACAGTATCGCCCGGGACCAGGATGTCCGCATTCGCCGGCTTGCGACAACGGTTGATGACCACATTGTTGACACGATGGGCAAAGATCAGAAGGGCGCCCTTGGCGGGGAACATTCCTATCTTGACTCCGGCCATCTCGGCGATTCTCTGTCCCCAGATGCCGCAGGCATTGACAGTTACAGGGGCATAGTACTCGCCGCTCTCGTGGGTCTGATGGTTATATGTACGCACACCTTTGATAGTGTCGCCGTCCTTGATGAAGCCTGTGACCTCCGTATAGAGAAGGACCTGGCCGCCGTGCAGCTTGGCGTCCAGCATATTGGCCGCACAAAGGCGGAATGGATCCACGCTGCCGTCGGGGACTTTCACCGCCCCGATAAGTTCCGGATTTACAGACGGTTCCAAACGCCTGGCGTCTGCGGGATCAATTACCTCGGCATTGATTCCGGCGGCCTTGCAGCGCTCCACGAAGGTTTTCTGATATTCCAGGTCGTCCTCGGGAAGCGTAATGAAAAGGCCTTCAGTCTCTTCGACGCAATGGGCGGCAATCTTGCGGAGAATCATATTCTCACGGATGCACTCCTCGGCGGATTCCGCATCGTTGACGGCATAGCGCGCCCCGGAGTGAAGAAGTCCGTGGTTACGGCCCGTCGCACCAGTGGCGATGTCGCTGCGCTCGATCAGCAGCGTACGCAGTCCACGCTTGGCGCAGTCTCGCTGCGTCCCGGCTCCCGTGATGCCTCCGCCGATGATAATGACATCGAATTCGTTAGCTTTCATATATTTAAACGTCAGATTTCTCTCTGAGAGCATGTCAAATCAGTGGTCACTGACTACAAATTTAGGAATTATTTTTCATATTGCCTTCACTTCCCCATCTCTTTTCAGCCTTTTCAACCTCGCGGCGGAGCCGTGCGGGAAGATTCTCAACACAGCGATTGCACTTCATCTCAAGGGTGTACATACGTCCTATGCAATAATTCGAATGGGCGCAGCCGCTGCATTTCTGCTCCCCGGAGCGGAGTTTGTTGACAAAGTCAGTATCGTGGACCAGCGCACGAGCCACCTGGAGGCCCTGGAAACCCTCGGAAAGCACTTCTTCCATCTTGGACAGCGAGGTCAGGCCGCCCACATAGATAAGCGGCAGGCCGACAGCTTTGCGGAAGACTTTGGCGTCCTCCAGGAAATACGCCTCCTTGTACGGGACGGTCGGAATCATAATCCGCCCGAAGAAGAACAGCAGAGCCTTGAGCCACCAGAACTTCTTCCAGTCCATATAATAGGCCAGAGTCTTGATTGGCATAGCCCCGTGCATCACGGCCATCGGCGCCTTGCTGACAAAACCGGCCGACAGCACTATTGCGTGGACGCCGAGACGTTCCAGCTCCTTCGCGACTTCGAGGCACTCTTCCCTTTTCATCCCCCGGCGGAAACCGTCGTACATATTCATCTTGACTATCACCCCGATATCGTTCCCGGCGTGCTCCAGGACGCATTTTATCACCCGTCTCATAAGCCGCATCCTGTTTTCTAGCGAGCCGCCGTATTCGTCCCGGCGATGGTTGGTATAGGGCGAAAGGAACTGACTGATAAGATAGCCGTGCCCCGCGTGGATTTCCACGCAGTCGAAGCCCGCCTCGCGGGCAAGGTCCACGGCATGGCCGAAATCTTCGACCAGAGAGTCCAGTTCATCCTTCCGGAGGCCCCTGACAAAGGTAGGAGAGTAGAGGTTGAAACCGCTTGAGGCGCCCACAGGCATACAGCCGCAGGTCGCGCGGTGAGTCATATTGCCGCAATGGCCAAGCTGGATGGAACATTTCGCGCCCTCGGCGTGGACCGCGTCGGTAATGCGCCTCAGCCCGGGGACTATCTCTTTCCTCATCCAAAGCTGCCCGTCGAAGGACAGTCCGCTGCGGTTTACCGAAGCATAGGCAAGCGTGGTCATCCCAACCCCTCCCCTGGCCACGGCCACGTGGTAGTCGTACAAGTCCTGCGAAGGCGAGTTGCCATAGGCCATATTCTCGAAGGCCGCGGAACGGATAACCCGGTTCCGCAGCGTCACAGGGCCGATTTTAACCGGAGTGAAAACAGGAGATTCTACCATATCAGTAAATGAAAGGGATCATACGTTTCAGCCTAGCCTCCTCCATCTGCTCGGGAAATTCTTCTTTGTAGAGTTCGTACGTCCGGGCCGCCCTGGGACATAGATTGGCAAAGGTCCATAGGGAAAAGACCGCCCCCGCCCACGACCAGGTCAGGATGGCGAAGCCTGTCCATTCCAGCCACTCTCCGAAATAATTCGCGCTTGTGACAAAGCGGAACATACCTCCCTGAGGGAGATAATGGGCGGTGTCTCCGGGCTTTCTGAGATTGCGGATAATCCCGTCAGACTGGATATTAATCCACATTCCGGCAAAGAAGAGCAACGCTCCGATGATAAAGGGCAGGCTCAAGAGCCAGGACGACGGATACGCCTCAGCCTCAGAGACATAGAATATCCATCCACCCTGCATAAAGGCGTTCAGAGTATTGAAAAGCGCTCCCATCAGGACAATCGCCCAGGGCATTCTGCTGTGGGATCGCAGTTTCATCGGAAAAATGAAGGCGCGATGGAAATAATGGCACTCGAAAAGAAGCAGAAATACAATACGCACCGGGTCTTGCCGCATCGGAGAAAACCACCACAGAAGTAGCATCGCAACAAAGACCGGCGCCTCCATCAGAAACCATCCCAGATGATTGTCGAGAGTCGGCCCCCATTTCGGCTGATAAAACTTTCCATAGCCCGCATCCACGCGGTAAAGGGCAAGGAAGACGATGACGGCTATAACGGCCATCACGATAAGGAAGATATTGAATCCGGCCTGCATCTACTTTAGTCTTTTCCATATTGCGGCCACCAGCGGCCCCGGGAGAAGGGCTATCAGTGCGGGAAGCCAGAGGTTCATAAGCGAAGGGGAAATCACCCTGCGTCCGTGCAGCATTGCCCTTATGGCACGCCTGACCAGCCATTTCGGCGTATGTATCAGGCCGCAGCGGACGCCGAATTTCATCTTCTTTTCGTCCAGACGGTACAAAGGCGTAGCTATCGCCGCAGGACATACCGTGGTCACGCTGACTCCGTATGGTTTCAGCTCGTATGACAGCGATCGGCCGAAACTTTTGAGGTAAGCCTTTGTGGCTGAATAGATCGTGATCCCCGGCGCCGGAATGCGGGCGGCCATCGAAGACATAATGAGGATCCTCCCGGAGCCGCGCTTTTTCATCGCCTCGCCGAAGAGAAGACAGCTGCGAGTCACCGTGACCATATGGAGATTGAGCATTGCCTGCACTCGGTCAAGGTCCTCGAGGGAGAGTTCCTTGAAAAAGAACATTCCGGCATTGTTGACGAGGATATCCGGAAGTACTCCAAGGGTTTCGGTGCACCAGCGAAAGAGTTCATCCGCCGCATCCGGAGCCGCAAGGTCCTGGAAATGAGTAGTCACCCTCACGGGATACTTAGTTTCAAGCCGCTCTCCGGCCGACTTTAGCTCCTCCTCCCGGTTGCTTACCAGGACAAGGTCATAGCCCTTCGCAGCCAGCTGGGAAGCATATTCCAGCCCCATCCCGGAGCTGCCGCCTGTAATCAATGCCGTCATTGTCACGATAATAACGGCCAAAGATACGAAAAAATGATGGATTACTCTGCCCGGCGGCGGAAAAAGCGGTCGAGACCAAGGGCAATCGCCCCGTCACCTGTCACATTGCAGGCAGGGCCATAGCCGTCCAGTGCAAGATAAATGGTCATCAGAAGGGCCGTCATTTCCGGAGTGAAGCCCAGTATGGACTCCAGGAAGCCAACCGAGGCCATCAGTACTCCGCTCATAACTCCCGGAGAAGCCACGGTGGCTACTCCGAGCATCAGCACGAAGTTCAGGAAAAGCGGGAAAGAGATCGGCGTGCCCATCATATAAGCCACAGCCACAGCTGTAGTCGCCAGCTTGATTACCGAGCCGCACATATGGACGTTGGAGCATAGCGGGACCACGAAATCGGTAACTTCCCTAGAAACTCCGTTTTTAAGCGTACACTCCGTCGTGACAGGGATCACAGCCGAAGAAGAACAGATGGAAAAGCCCGTCAGATAGGCCGGGAGCATATTCCAGAGGCATCTGAAAGGGTTCTTTCCGGCAATGGCGCCGGCAATGCAATACTGCACTACAAGATAAAGTATGGACAGGACGACTCCGGTCAGTATGACCTTGGCGCCGCTTCCCATAACCGCAGCGATTTTACCGGCCGCCGACATTTCGCACATCATAGTGAAAATATACAGCGGCATAAGAGGGATTATGGCCTTTTCTATGGTCATCTTGACTACCTCCCCGAACTCATTGAACCAACGGCGGAGCACATCCCCCTTCATATAGATGCAGCATATTCCTATCATAAAGGAGAGACAGAGAGCCGTCAGGATATCGCACAGTGGCGGAATCTTCAGGTCCACATAAGGGGCGAAAGTCTTTGTCTCGGCGGCCTCGGCGGAAAGGGAGCCGGGCTCAATTATGTTCGGAAGGAAGGCGCTGGAGCAGCCATAGGCGAAAAGACCCGCGCAGATGGTCGATATATACGCCACCGCGACCACAATCAGCAGCATCTTGCCCGCCCCCTTTCCGAGACCATAGATTGCCGGAGTCACCAGTCCGAGGACCAGAAGCGGCACGATGAATTTCAGAAGCTGGGCGAAGAGTATGTTGAAGGTCTTGAAGATACGGACCAACACCTCCGGGGCCACAAGTCCCAGAAGAGCACCCAGCACTATGGCTATCAGCACTTTTACGAAAAGACTCAGTTTAATTTTTTTCATACTTTGAGAGTATTTCCATCACAGGTTCTTTCACAGACTGCATCCAGAGCGTATAACCATAGGAATCCGGATGGGAGCCGTCGGAGGTCGCCTCGTGCTCCTCTGAGGTGGCATTTGTAGTATTTACCCAATATACATCTGGATATTTTTTGACCATTTCCTGCATCATTTCCTCGGCCGCCTGGCGCTTTGCGTGTTCGCGGGCGTCGTAGGTCTCGCTGAAATTGCGTTTTTCGCGATAAATTGTCCGGACAAAAATCAAAGGTACGCCCGGACGGGACTCCGTCATAATCTTGATGAACGGTTCAAGCCGCTCCCGTATCATATCGGCGCTGGGATTTGAAAAGGCGTCCAGGACATAGGCATCCGCGTCTGCCTTTACAAGTTCCTCGGCGAAATAAGCCTGAAGCTTGCAATTCCCACTGAAACCATAATTCATAAAATCGTATCCTGTCGCGCGTGAAAGCTGCGCCTCCCAGGTCATAGCGCAGCGTCCCGCACCTGAGCCTGCGGTATAGGACGAGCCCCAGACCACTATCTTCTTCTTGAATGGTCTCGCTGCTGCTTCTATCCAGGAGCCCTCGTCCGTAATCACTTCAAGCGACTCGATTTTGGACGACAGAGGCAGATACAGAAGGCAGTCCTTTTCCGAACTTCCTCCGTTCTCCAGCAACTGAACCTCGTGCGGAGTTTCGGCAGTATTCTTCGGGTAAGCATTCCAGGCCCACAGCCAGCGGCCATCCTTCTTGATATAGAGATCAAAGCCTCGGGCCGCAATGGGTCCATTGTTGCCTCCGTTTCCCGCCTGTTCGCGGAATACCACCCTGACCCCGATCTTGGGCGAATTGGTTTTGAACGCCACTGCAAGTCCGGCAGAGAGCTGAGCTTGAGACTTTTCGCCCTTGCTCATTCCCTCGACTGGGTCCATCCGGTCGTAGGGATGGGCAGTCTCGAAGGCCTTGCCGAACAGGGTCAGATCTCTGGCGTCCGTATAGTTCTGGGCCAATGCCCCCGTCCACACAGACAGGAGCAAAAGCAGGGAAACGACGCGTAAAATGCAAGTATTCTTCATCTGAATCATTGATTGTACAACTTTATTCTATATATACCCGAAACTTTGAAGCGTTCCTGAGCTGAGGCACGGAAGCGGCGCTGATAAGAGAGACCGTACATCGGGGCGGGCACAAGCGTCCCGTCCGGCGAGGTATAATCCTGCTGGAAAAGCCTCCCGCGGAGGTAAAGCATATTGTGATGGCCGGTTTCGTCGCCGTTCAGCACCTGAGAGACTTTTCCGTCCCGGACTTCCTCGCAGAAGGCGATTTTAGTCCGTGGTCCGAAATCTATCCAGGCGCCTACTCCGGCTACGGTGAACTCATCCTCCGCGGTCTGGACAATGATTCCGTGCGCATTCTTTTCGCCTTCGATGCAATGCACATAGAAAGTATGATTTCCAAGAGAAAGAGTATCCACTGCATCCGGGGCATCCTGTTTGTCTATCCTGACAAAGCCACGCATAGGCTGTCCCTCGGAAATCAGAGGCATCATCTCCGATATCACCCGGCACTCCGACGTGAAATAAGGATCGTCGTAAAACTCCTCATAGCCGAAACCGAAAACAGCCTTTGCGCCGGCTTCTCCGAGGGCATACCAAAACCTTCCGGCCTGGCAGTTGGTCTCCGGGATGAAAAGAGTCTGCCCCTGCGAATAAGCCGCGCACATTTCCTTCAGAGCTGATCCGTAAATGTCCGGAGACAGCCAGTCCAGATGCGGGGCCTTTTCTTTCCATACATCCAGCACATTCACCCTTGGACCGCCGTTGGGGTATTTGCCGTATGGCTTGTCGGCAGGAGCAAGCCAGGCATTCGCGAACATAGGGATATCGTAAACTGCCTTGCCCGCGGCGGCCACTGCATTGATGTAGGCGGCATAGGCGGCGGCCATAAAGCGCTGAGGGTCTTCGCCTTTATAGGCAGCATTGGCCTGAGGCGAAAAGTCCCTTTCCAGGAAGACTCCGCATTCGTTTTCAACCTGGACGCAGAGTATGCGTCGCTGCCTGTCAGCTTTCTTGATATGGGCCATCAATGCGGCGAAAGCCCTGGCGTCTGCATTCCTTGCAGTCTCGCAGAAAGGAGAAATGGCCGTAGTCTTGTTCCCATCGGCATCCAGAGCCCGGAAATAAGTTCCGGTATCGGACTTGACCCAGAGCGGAGGATAGGATGATTCGCCGTTCTTCCAGGTTCCGAACCACAACAGACCGAGGTACAGGTCCCTTTTCTCCGCCGCCTTCAGGAGATGGTCCACCAGGGAGAAGTCAAACTGTCCTTCTACGGGCTCGAGCAGTTCCCAGCTTACCGGCGCAAGCACGGCGTTGAATCCCAAGGCTTTGGCAATGTCCATTGATGCGTCTATGGACTCCGGGGTCGAGGCATTGGAATTGTGCATTTCCCCGCCGAAGAGTATGGCCGGGACTTCGGTCTTGCGCGTGCAGGCTAACGCTAAAATAAGGCAAAGAATTATCGGAATACGTTTCATTTCCAGCTATTGTTCATTGAAAGACAGGAAACCGGCGTTCCAGGCGCCAAGCTTAGGAATCGTAACATATGCTTCGCCGGCCTCCCTCTCGACGCCAAGATGTACAGGTTCTCCTTTCATTTCGTACCAGACTACATCTCTGACGCTCTTTGGCAGGCGCGAGAAACGCAGTCTGACGGGCCCCTGACTGTCAATTCGCACATTCAGCAAGCCAAGCGTACGAAGTCTTCCGAGGGCGTCAATCCTGGGGACCACCAGGCCGACAAAGGGAGAGCAGCACACCACCGGAGATTTGGCCCGGCCATCAAAAGTTTCACGGAGCTGCTGCACTTGAGAAGAGGTCATTTTCGTCAGCTCCGCCCTTTCCAGATCCTCCACTCCAAGCATTCCAAGTTCCTTTCCGGGACCGGGCAGGACGGGAATCGCCATACAGCCGAAGAGATAAAGGCTGTCGCAGGAAGCTTCCGCTGCAAAGCCGACTGGAGACGTAGCCTTGTTCGCCTCGGCATAGGCCCTCAGCATAGGAAGACCCTCGGCGATCGGTTGCAGGATTCTTCGGGAATAGAGCGTATCGCTTTCCATTTCAGGGGCCATCACGAAGAGGCTCAGCTTGTCAAGGCCATACGCAAGAGCCGCAAAGCCCTCTACGAGTATGCCCTGCGGGGTGCGAGAACCATAGACCCTTGGAAAAGTCTCTATCTCGGGACACCACTCCGTAATCCAATCGTACTCCCCAAGCAATCTGCGGAAACGGGCCGAGCCCATACTCTTTATGATTTGAGGAGCGGCAGAACTGTCGTCATAGTAGGAACCGCCGCCGGGACGGTAGCCGCAATCATTGCCGCTGACCTCGTGCAGCGTGCTCAAGATTGCAGCCTGTACCTTGACAGATTCAGCTTTACGGCCGCCTTGAAGGCCAAATCTGGTTTCCGGAGAGATCCGGGTGAATTCTTCTGCGATGATACGGGCGACTTCGGTGAGAGAAGAGATGCAGAACTGCTCCCATTTCTCCGAAAGGGCCGGATCATTTTCCATAGCTTCCAGCAGGGTCTTCGCCGTCCAATCGGAGCCATCGAGCGAGTTGAAATCGGCTATACACCGCTCGCACCAGCATCCTATCGGAGAAGTCTTGGTAGTGGCCGGCTGATGATTGCCGTAACGCAGGTCATCATCGATCCAGAGGCTGCGGGGCCGGGTTTCAGCATAGATCTGCGACATCCTACGGATATAGCCGAGAAACTCGGGATCACGCGGACAAGTACAGTATTTATCCACGATGCCGGAGTATCCGGTCCATCGTCCCCAAGTAAGCGCATCGTACAAGTGCTCCTCTCCCCTGGCAATCTGATCCCCGTGCCCTATGGTCATCTGGATCTGGAGAGAACTGCCTATTCCCAATTGCTTCAGCTGCCTTGAGCCCTGCCGGATCCGTTCCGCCCTGTCGCGCATAGTTTCCTCTTCCGCGAAGCCCAGCCCGGTAGAAAACCAGACCTCGTCGCAGCAGCCGGGACTGTCCTTGATTGCCCGGTATGACTTTTCCCAGTTCTCATCGGAAAAACTTGCCGTTCCTCGGAGACGCAGCATAACAAAGGGCTCGCTTTCCGACTCTAACGATGCTTTACAGCGCAGTCCAAAGCCAAAATCATACACGTTTCCATCAGAGTCAGTCCAGGGTGTCATATCCTGCGGGACATCTTCCCTCTGGCATTCCACCTCATCCATTGAAGCCGGGAACTGCATCGGAAGACGGCCGGTGGGCTCGCGGGAGCCTGATACAAGTTCCATAAAAGCCTTGCTGCGTACACCGAAGGCGACCAGGATAGCGTCGGCGAAGGGCTCGAATTCCATAACTACAGGACGAGTCGTCTGCAGCAGCACCACTACAGGTTTTCCGCCCATAGCAGCCTTGGTATCACGCACAAGACCGAGGTCCGTCTCGTTTTCCACACGAATGGTCTTCCCGCGATAGGAGCGCTCCCCCTTGTGTGCCCTAACGGCCGTATAGGGCGAATATTGAAGAGAGATGGGCATATACTGTCCATCTTTGTAACCTATTCCTCCCTCCGGCTCGGTGATGGCCACAAGCGCGAAATCAGCCTCTTCCGGAGTCGAGACTATCGTATAATACTTCGCAACTTCCGTGGTATCGACGGAATATCCTTCATACGGAGCTTTTTTCTGCCGGCCGGTCATTGAATAGACTCCGGGGATATGTCTCAGAGGGACATAGACCTTCGATCCGCGGGGAAAAGGCAGGACGCCGCTATGGTTTTTCAGCATTACGACAGACTTCACCTGCGCATCCTCCCCCTTTGCGAAAGACTCCGGGTCGGACAATACTTCTACGGCTTTGGAAACATCAACGTACGGATTCTCAAAAACGCCGGTACGGATCATCGCAGCAAGGTTTTTACTGGCGGAACTCTCCCAGCGCCTTCGGGCGGAGTCCTCACCGTATCTGTTGCACCAAAGCTTCCAGGCATCCATAATTTCAGCTGCCTTCACCGAACCGCCGAACATATCCACACCGGCTTCCAGAGCCTTCAGGATACGCTCTCCTATGCTCAAGTCTTCTACACCGTAGCACTTGCCTCCGGTAGTAAGCGGGTCGCCGTTATAGTCAGCGACTATGCCCCAGTCGGTACACACAATCCCCTCGTAGCCATACTTTTTCCTGAGCAGGGAATCAATCATATAGGAGCTGTAGCTGTTGCCAACGTTCTCTCCCGACGGGTCCTGTCCATAAGAAATTGTATAATAGGGCATTATGCCGGCCGCACTCAAATCAAAGACGTCCATATGAGCGGCAAGCCGCCCTCCGGGGAAGACGCCGTATTTTCCTATTGCAAGGTGGGCGTCACGCCCTCCTTCTCCCGTGCCGCCGCCCGGCCAGTGCTTTTCGATGCAACTTATCTCAGGCTGCATTTCATCAATATATGCCCGGACCATTGAGGACACCAATTCCGGATTTTCCCCGAAAGTGCCGGGGACGCGTCTCCAGCGCGGTTCTGTGGCGAGGTCAGCTTGCGGCGAAAGCGCCGTGCGGAAGCCCAGGGCCTGATATTCCCGCTTGACGCAGGCTGCGAAATCCCGGACTGCAGCGCTGTCGAAAGTAGCCGCCAGACCAAGCGGAGTCGGCCATTGGGAACATACTCCCCCGCTTCCGGCATTGTACTCGTCGGTCGCTTTTATCTCGTTGCGAGGGTCGGTGGAATTGGCACAGGGAATGCCGAAAGGAAGAGCCTCTACCAAGGCCTGGACCTTATTGTTCCAGCGAGCGATTGTCTCGGGGCCGTCGGAATGGGCAAGAAGGACCTGGCGGGTATCGAAGTTCTCCAAGGCCTCCCGAAGACGGTCGCAGATATCTGATGGCTCGGCACCGCTCTCGGAATATGGCATTCCATTGTAGGTAATTCCACTGACACTCATAGACGATATCCCGGGGACATTGACCGTATGCCCATTGGTCATAAGGCCGGAAAGGTACTCCGGAGGCAGTTGGGCGGCCAGATCCGCTGCCCTCTCCTCCGGGCTCAGCCGCCAGTCCTCGTATGGATCCAGCCTGGCGTTGCGGTTCAAATCCTTGAAGTATCGGCCATCCTGCGTAATTATCGGAGCAGAATCATATCCAAGTTCGGGACCATTATTTTGGCGCAGCAAAGAATACCCGTCGTGTTTTTCGACCGATGAACACGCCACTAGCAAAAGAACGATAACAGTCCGATACAATCGTTTCATTCCGCAAATTTAACAATTCCCGCCCAACCTCCGCCGGGAGCGAGACGGATTTTGAAGGGAGCGCCGGTGACATCGAAGGAACGCTTGCCCCAGTCGGAAGCCTTTAAGGCGGCCTCCGGGCCATCTTCCCAGGCCTCGACGGAAGCCCCGGTCAGACCGAGTTCACTTATATCGATGCTCAGTTCGCGTTCATTCCAGTCGGTCAAGGCACCGATGTACCAGCTGTTTCCTTTGCGGCGGGCGGTGACGATATACTCGCCGATCTTTCCGTCCAATACCCTGGTTTCGTCCCATACAGTCGGTACACGGTAGATGAATTCAGCGCACTGCTGATCGGCCTCATATCGTGCCGGACCATCGCAAAGCATCTGCATAGGACCGTCAAATACAACGTATTCAGCCAGTTGACGGCAACGCGTCCCTTGCGACATCGGAGCAGGCTTATATGGAACAAAAGTCTCTCTCGTGCCGTTCAGGAACGCACCGGGAGTATAGTCAGCTGGACCGGTGACAAAGCGGATATACGGTGCCGTGACATCGAACCTCACCATATCATACTGCGGCAGCGCACGGTTGCGGAGCTGCTCCAGTCCGAAGATTCCCTCGTAATTAAGGACATTGGGGAACTGTTTCTGAAGGCCTGCCGGAGGCGGACAGCCGTGGAAGTCGATAAGTAGTCGATACTTGGCCGCCAGACGGGCAGTCTGATACATCACGTCCTGGACTATCTGGTCATTGCGTTCGAAAAAGTCGATTTTGAAGCCCTTGACACCCATCGCCGCATAATGGGAGCAAACCTTTTCAATATCTTTCACGAAGGCTGAATAACCGGCCCAGAGAATGATTCCTACATTCTTTTTCTTGCCGTAGGCAATGATTTCCTTGAGGTCAATCTCGGGGACGACGGCAAAGAGGTCGTCGGCATAGCGGACAGCCCAGCCTTCGTCCATAAGGACATATTCAATACCGTTTCTTGCGGCAAAATCGATATACGCCTTGTAAGTCTCAGTATTGACCCCGGGCGTGAAATCGACATCGCCGATGGCAAATTGACTCCACCACTCCCAGGCCACCTTCCCGGGCTTGACCCACGAGAAGCCGCCCTCGGCAGGCGGCGCCAGACGGGTAATCAAGTCATTCTCTGCCAATTCTTTATCCTCTCTCGCGATACAGATTACTCTCCAGGGGAAAGAACGTGCCTTGCCGTTGCAGGAGGCGATATAATTCTCTCTGGCTGTTACAATCCACTGCAGATTTCTCTTTCCGCCTTGTTTCAAGTCGGAAGGATATCCGGCGAAGTCAGCCGTGAAACCGCAGCCGAACGGCTTAAGAAACATACCAGGATAGGAGATCAAATCTGACTCTGCGATTATCATTTTCACTGGACCGGTCTCTACCAGTGCCGGCACGACAGCCAAAGGCGCCTTTTTCAGCGCGCTCATATCAACCGGCTTGTCAAATGGCCCAGGAGCTACATCCAGAAGCGGCTTACCCGTTGACCAGACCGGGAACTGCAAGTCCGTATAAAGGTTCTGGAAATCGTCCTGATACGGATCCACGTTCTTATGGGTATATGACAGAGTGGTCTTGGCAGAGGCGCCAAAACAGAAAGACGCCTGCTCGGAAACGACTTGGTACGGCTTCCTTTTCGCCGTACTCCACCGCCAGGCGACGCCGTCGTCGAAGGCACGCGCCTCAAGCGAATAGCCTTTGTAATTCAGCATAAGGCTGCCCTCGCCCTTCTCTATCTTTTTCGGCCGTTCTGCCCCGAAGACAGTTCCGTCACTCAGAGTCATAGAAATCCTGGACGGGCTTACGAGCGTTTTCCCGTCCGAAACGACACGGTAAAAGGCACAGCTGTCAGCTGAACTCACTTCAATGGATATACGCCCGTCCGGCGAAACGGCCCTTTCCCATTTCCATTCCAGCCGCTTTTCGTCAAAAAAGACCTTAGCCACCAGGGGGAAATGGTCGGAGGGATAATGCAAGGTCCCGTCGGCGCTCGGATACTTGTCCCTTTTTACCATAAAATCCTTAGCCTTGAAACCGTGCAGCATAATATGGTCTGGATGCCACGTTGTCCACGACTCCTCGTCCTTGCTGTTCTGGGTACCCCATTTCCGATCGTCGAAATCCAAGGTCCCGTCCTCATAGAAACGGGTATAGACATCTTCCCAGCGGCCTTCGGAGATATTTTTCCAGTCGTTCGACTTGTGAGAGACATTCAAGTCTCCGACAAGGATGGACGGCACATCCTCCGGTACCAGGGCCTCGGCGCAGCGGCGCAGTTCCTGAAGGTTCAAGATATTGCCCCGGTTGCGAGGCCACTCGTCATTCTTATACTTCTGCGGGACTACAGTATGGGTGTCCAGGAAATAGAACTGTCTCCCGCTTTTCCTATCACGGAACAGTGCCCAGACACAAGGCTTGCAAGTATACTTGGGCTCCCCTTTTCTAGTCACGGGCTTCTCCGGATGTCCGCCGGTCCAGAAAATACCTGTCGCAAGGGTATCGAAAAGCTCGCGTCTGTAGGCGATGGCCACATCGTATGAAATCCCTTTTTTTGTATTCGGGTAGAGGATCCAATCGTAAATATCCTTCCTCTGCGCGACCAGAGCTTTGATATCTTTATCCCCTTTTACTCCCCAGATGCTGTCACAGACCTCCTGGACACCGAGGATGTCACACTCCATATCTGCAATGGCGTCAGCAACTGCTGTGGCACTGTTACACCAGTATCTCTGCGGCCCGGCAATCACACCGGCCTTTCCTTTTTCAACAAAACTTTTCCTGGAACCCGAGGTACACAGGTTGAAAGTTCCCACAGTATAGCTCTGGGCATAGAGGGCCGTCACAGACAGCAAAGCCAATAATGTCAGTTTAATTTTCATTTCACACTCACGCTTCCGCTTGAAATACAATCTGTTTCCGTATAAGTAATATCTGAATATAGTCCGGTGATAGCTTTTACATAAATGCTTGAATGAGAGGCGACATTCACTTCCATACTGCCGGTAAAGCTGCAAGACGACAGATTTATCGAGTTAACCACGCTGTCTCCTCCTGCATAGGCGAGTATGCCGCCGGCGCGGATAACTCCGGCCTGGGGAGCATCCAGCACTATGGTTCCGGAGTTTACGCAGCCTGACACCGAAGAGGTGATTATCTGACCGGCAATACCGCCGACACTCTGGGGCTGAGTCATCGGCGCCGCGCTATGGAGCGTCCCGTAATTCAGGCAGTTTTCCAGCTCGGCGAGAGCATAGCCGGCGATTCCTCCCAGGCGGACTTCCCCGCTTATGCTCGCCGACGGGTCTATGGAGACGGAGCCGCAATTCACATCGCCGGAAAGGACAGAAGTATGCCTTGAGTCCATCATTCCAATGATTCCTCCGGCATAAACACCCTTGAGGGCACCTTTGACAAGGACCGTCCCTTCATTACGGCAATTACGGATTATGATTTCATCAGACGATGCATAATTCCGGCCGATAAGGCCACCGGCCTGGACGATGGCACTTCCGTCCCCTGTTGCAGTAACGGAAGCCCTGTTCACGCAAGAGAGAATCGTCCCGCGTGGCGCATAGCCCGCAACTGCTCCGACACGCAGTTCTTTGCCCCACTGGGTATAAGAAATGCTTCCCTCTGTGATACAATTACTTACGCTTGAATATGTATATAGACGGTTCGCAATAATGCCAGCCCAGAATACGCTGTTGTCCCCCACTATGTCGTCAGCGCCGCTGATATTGATTTCGGCATTGACCACAAGGTTCTTCACGCAACCGGTCAGTTCATTGAAAAGTGCCTTGTGAAGCCCTGAAAGAGTATGTCCTCCACCGTCAAGTACGCCCTTGAAACCTTCTATCGGCAGCCAGCTGTCGTCCACGACGATGTCGGAAACAAGCCTGGCATTCAGATAAAGCTCTCCGACTGCGACCCTGGCTGCAAATGCCTTCAGGGCTGCGTAATCTCCGATGAGTTCAGCGGGCTCTGCATTGGCGGAAAACTCAGTCTGAGGCAGTTCATATACCTTCCCGGCTTCCAGCGTCACAGCCTTCAGGGCGCCATAATGCATCACGCTGCCGTCAGAAGCCACAAGCTTGATATCCAGTCCTTTGGGATGCTCTCCGGGAATGGTGGCAAAATAAAAAGTCTTTGCCTCTGAGATGTTTATACCTCCGTCCGGGAAAGACATTACTTCAGTCGCCGAGCCTCCGTCTGAAAGCGGAGATCCATCCGCCGAGCTCAGCTCCATACCGACAAGAGATACGCTGCCGACCAGTGAAACGGCAACTATGGCTGTCCTGTGGGCCAGCGTAAAAGAAGTCTCCTCGCTGTTCGCTTCCATACGCAGATACTCTTCATTTATTCCCGAAGAAGAATATAGCTGAAGCTGCGGAGGGGCCATCCGGGCCGACGAACTCGCCCCATAAATGACATTGTAAGGAGCACTGATGCTTTTGTCAAAAGCGAATATGGCCGTTTTACCTCCTGCTTTCGAAGAAGACAAAGGAAGAGAAGTGATTCCGTTCACTGTGATCACATCACCCTCTGCCCACGTAAGCGGAAATACCCCCTGACTCTCTGGCCCGACGGTGACTTTGGTCAGAGTCCCGGGCATACTTGCCTCGAGTGTAAAAACCTGTGACTCAGACGCAAACTCCTTGGAACAGGAAACAAGCGCAAGTGCGGTGATTGCTATAAAGACAGCCTTTTTCATATTCCTCAGAAGTTTGCGATTATTTTTATCGGAAGATGGTCGGAAGGATAATGCATACTTCCGTCCTTGGTGGAGAATTTTTCCCTTCCGACCTTATAGTATGACAAGGAAAAGCCATCTGTCAGGATATGGTCCGGACGCCAGGTACCGATGCCGGACTCCCGCTTGTCGGCATTCATAGTTCCGGGATAACGAAGCTCCGTGAACTCAAGCGTTCCGATGGCTTTCATACTGTCGTAGACATCTTTCCAGACTCCAGAATTAAGCTTTTCATAGCACTCTCCGGTATCTGTGTTCATATCTCCGCAGATGATGGACGGAAGGCCGTCCTGGACCACCAGCGGAGCGAACCACTCTATCAGTTCCGAAGCATTACGCCTCTGGGGCAAGAGCGGATCCTCCGACGGGCCGGCATTCGGCAGGTCAAGATGCGTCGTAATGAAATAGAACTGCTTCCCGCTGGCCTTGTGCGTGAACTTGGCCCAGGTAGCCGGCCGGTTAGTACCCCCGTTCTGGATAGTCGACCAATTGGGATCATCCTGAGGGGCCTTCTTCTTCGTGCCGGTAATCCAATATCTGCCGGAGGCTTCAAGCTGAAGGACGGAAGACTTGTAGATTATGGCATCGGTCGAACCAAGTCCGTTAGCCGTAGTATTGCTCGTCAGATTGTCGTAAGTGGTATTATGGGCATTGTATATCACCCATTTGTAGGAGGGGATCTTCGAGTTGATCGTATGGACATTGCCGTCATAATCCTCTCTCGGGGCAGTCAGGGTAGTATGATATGCCCTGCTGGAGACCTCCTGCAGGCCCATTACGTCGCAGTCCAGATAGTTTATCATCGCCGCCACGGCTTCATAGCTGTTAGCCCACGAGCGCTGTTCACTTACCTCGGGATCTGCGTCCATCACGGTTTTCCTCGCCTCCGGAGACCAGATATTATATGTTCCGGCCTTGATTGAGACCATATTCTGCCCGCTCTCAGACGTCAAATCCTGCAGCCCCCCTTGAGTATCGAGCGCTATGTCCTCGGAGCCAAAACCTTCCGCCTCGGTCGCCACGACTTCGCTGCCGGCGGAGTATTCTATACTCTGGAAGGCGCAGACCTGTGCAGCTGGAAGAAGGGCACCGCTGACGAAAAAGCGAAGAGTCATACTCTTGAGCGAATTGTCCGAAACGACCGCCTTGAGGCCCTTGGAATAATTTCCGGCGGGGATTACAAGAACAACTGTCCTGCCTTCAGGCGTAAGGACAAAAGGCTCTTCAAAAGAATAGTCTATATGCGAGGATGCGTCCGAGGCAGGAATAAGGACTCCAGTGAGGGCGCCGCCGGCATCCTTGGCAAGAGTAAACCCTCCGGCAATTCTCTCGCCGCTCACAGATGACAGGAGCACCCCTGTCAAAGTAGCCGAACCCTTGATTTTGAAACGGATGACGCAAGATGGCGTACGCAGGCTGACAGCAGAACTTAACGACTGCACGCTGCCATACAGCGGAATCCTCTTCCCGTCAAAGCTGAGTCTGTCAGTTTCCGATGTCCCCGGATAAAGCACATTGTAAACCGAAGCGGAAGCAGGAGTACTGCCAAAATCGAACACAGCCGAGGAGCTTGCACCGCTCTGGCCGGACAAGGGCCTGGAAATGACTCCGTTAACGCTGATTTCATCCCCGTCAGCCCAGTATATCGGAGTCTTGTTATCCGTTCCTCTCGGGCCAAGTGAGTTTTTCACTCTGACCTCCTCCATAGCCGCTCTCAAGGAAAAACCTCTGTCCTCCGGCGCCGGGGTATCCTTGGCACAGGAGAGCAGCAATGTCGCGGGAAGCAGCAGACACAATGTTTTTTTCATAAAACTCATAATTCAAAAGGGACCTCGGTTTCAGTCATCTCTTCCAGACCGACATAGATTATTCCGGGCTTGCGTACAAATGACAGTTCCGGCAGGCAGTACATTTTTCCTCTCACAAGCTCCCTGCCGCTTGCAAAAAGCCAGCGGCGTGACTGTCCGTAGGGACTGTCTGCACGAAGGATGATACCTTCGGAGAAGGTCCCCGGGGAGAAAAAGAAAGTATAGGTCTTCGTCTGGCTTATATCTTCCGGCGAAGCGAAATCCTTTGTAAAGAGCGCATTCCCGGAAAGCGGAGTCAGGGAGCCGTCGGAGAACGAAAGCGTGAAACTGCCTGTAAGACTCTCTCCTCCCGGAGCTTCCAGAGTGATTGAGTTCAAAGGCATATCCCCGCGGATACTGACGCGGATTCCGAAGGATGCCTGATGGAATTCAAAAGGCTCTGAAAAAGCGTCTCCGCTTGCATACATCGGTGGAAGGACACCGTCAAATGTCAATTGGGAACTTAGCCCTGCACTGGCGGGATAAAGCAGTCGATATGGAGCGGAAAGTGATGCTCCCTCGACACGGAATTCCGCTTCGCTTCGTCCGTCAAAAGCTTCACCGAGAGGAGCCGAAAGACAGCCGTTGACGCTGATGACATCACCTTCCGACCAGCACAGAGGGAAAGTGTCCGCAGACTTTTCTCCGGCATAACTCTTTGTCGAGGGAGCTATCCCGGCTCTCAACGAGACATAAGCAGTCTCTTTGCCGCAGGCACAGAGGCAGATCAATGAGAACAATATGATTCCTCTTTTCATCAATACTTAAGATCAGCGATTACAGGGAAATGCAGAGAGGGATAATGGAGCGTTCCGTCAGAGGTCGGGAACTTTTTCCTCAGCACAGCATAAGCCACAGGCGTAAATCCATCGGCGAGAATATGGTCAGGACGTCCGCCCTGAAGTTTGGACTCGTCGTTGGAGTTCATCGTATCCTTGAGTTTGACGGCCGTCTCATCCAGCGAGCCTTCGTCGTTCAGGACATTATGGACATCCTGCCAGACATCGGAAATCAGCGCTTTGTAGCCATCGTGTGACGGCGCATTATGGGAATTGAGCGTAATTATGGACGGCATTCCCTTGGGAACGACATCGTTTTTCATATATCGGATGAGATTCCGGCAGTTTGCGACATTGATTTCGTTGTAGATGACTTTCTTCCCCTTGTCGTACTGGGTGGGGCCATTCACATTCGCACTGGCAAAAACCAGTTCCTTCCCTGACGACTTGTCGTAGAGCTTCACCCACATAAAAGAGGCGTTGCCTCCCCCGTAAGAGAATGATTTATCTCTCCCCGGCTTGTCATAGATACCGCTGAGCCAGTAGATTCCGTAATCCCTAAGTTCGAATCGCGAAGCACGCCATACAACTCCGGTCCCGTTCTGCATACTTCCTTCAAGCGGGAAATTCGGATTGACATTGCTCAGCACAAGAGCGTCGTAGTCTCCTCCCTTTGTCTTGATGACATCTATCAGCGGCCTGGCCCCTTCCCGGCGGCCGGCAATCGAATCGCAGACATCCTGAATGCCCATTACATCGCAGTCGGCATCAATGATTGCCTCCGCCACGGCTTCGGCGCTGTTGCACCACATCCGCTGAGGCGACATCGTCCCTTTTTCAGCCTGGACACGACGGTTGAATGAATTCGTAATCTCGTAGGTCCCCACACGGATGGGCTGCTTCGGAGCGGCAAGCGCCGTAATGGCAGCAAGCATTGACAATATGCTCAGAATCCTTTTCATAGCTCGAAGTCCGCCCTTATGGGATAATGGTCGGATATATAATTGATATGCAGATACTTCCGAGACACGACTTTGAAATCGGTACACTTACGGAATCCCTTGTAGAAGATATGGTCGATATTCCCGGTCCAGGAATAGCCGAAACCGTTGAAAGCGTACTTGTCGTCGCTGCTCTGGGCGGTGGAACGGGCGTCGTTCATCTCTGAGCACAGTCTCGTCAGAGCCTTGTCTTCAAGCTGGCTGTTAAGGTCACCGGCTATTACGATAGGAAGCTTTGCCTTATTTATCACAGCCAGGGTGTCCAGAATGAGGTCCATCCCCTTCCGGCGCGCCTCAATCCCCTTATGATCAAGATGAGTATTTACAAAAAGGAATTCCTTGCCGCTGTCCTTCATCTTGAGACGAGCCCACACTGCCGTGCGCTTGACCGCCGCATCCCAGCCGAGGGAGGAGTGCTCCGGAGTCTCGCTAAGCCAGAAACCACCCCAATCCAGAAGATCAACTGTCTCACTGTTGTAATAGACGCTAGCGCACTCCCCTTTTTCCTCACCCTCACGAAATATGCCTATATGCTTATACTGAGGAACTTCCCTGTCCAGATACTGAATCTGATCAAGCTGGATTTCCTGCGTTCCCATCACGTCCGGCAGCACATCCTTCATCATAGCGGGGATAGCGAATTTCCGGTGGTCCCAGCCGTTTTCCCAGTCAACATTGTTATTGCGGTAACGAACGTTGAAAGAGACTGCCCGGACAGTTTTTTTCTTCTTTGCCGGAGTCGGGAGCCCGCTTTCACTGTAGTCCCGGAATTCCATCACTGAGGTCACGGGAAGATGATCCGAAGGATAATGGAGAGTACCGTCGGCGGTCGGGAACTTGCTGCGGTCGATGACATAGTCCAGGGGCCGGAACATATTGAACATAATATGGTCAGGCCACCATTTGCTGTAGCCGTCCTCGTTCTTGGTATCCTGCGTACCCCAGGTCTTGGCGTCGGCGGAAATCCTTTTTGCCCGAAGCATATAGAGTTTAGTGTCCATAAAACGGGACTGGGCAAGGGAAAGCCAGTGCTTGGCCTTGTCATCCACGTTCATATCGCCCACAAGGATAGACGGGACGTCATCCGGGATATTCTCATAGGCCCACTGCCTCAGCATTTTTGCGTTGTACTTATTTCCCTCGTGGCTCCAGGAGCCGTCGCTTTGCCTTTGCGAGACAAGAAGATGGGCCGAGAGGAAATAGAATTCCCGGCCCGAAGCTTTGTGCTTCATCCGGGCCCATACACAAGGCCGCATCGAGCCTTTAGGCGCATCTTCGGCCATTTCCGGCCTCTCAAACACTCCCGCAAGCCAGAAGATACCGCTTTCGATACACTCGAATACCGAAGGCTTGTAGCCAATCGCATCGTCATAGGAAATATGGCCGTGCGTGGTGTTGGGATAGAGGATCCATTCGTATTCAAGGTCACGGTCCGCAACCAGCTTGCGGATATTCCGGGGGCCGTTCCAGATGCTGTCGCAGACCTCCTGCACGCCCATAATGTCGCAGTCCAGATGGACGATCATATCGGCGACGGCCCCGGCGCTGTTGCACCAAAGCCGCTGCTTGCTCACCGTCGAGTCCCGGCCGATAAATTTCAGGCGGGAATCCGAGGTGAAGAGATTGTAGGTTCCGACCTTGAAACGCGGCATCTCTCTCCCGGACAAGGACAGGGAAAGAAGTGTCAGCAATATGAGCGTCAGGCGTCTCATCCTTTAGAACAGATTGTTCGTCTTAAGCCAGGAAAGAAAATCGTTTCCGCCGACAGCGGCATTGAGGGCCGCCTCTTTCTCAGCGTCGGAAGCCCTGGTATAGCCTTCCGGAGCACCGTTTGCAGTGTATTCCGACAAAGTTGTTCCGCTCTTGTCAAGGGAGACGCCATCTCCTTTAAAATCGATATTCGGAGCCTTGGTATATAGGTTGTGTCCATAAGAGACTAGCGTTCGACGGAGAGAGGTATTGCTGGAAGTGAATGCCGAACTGATGGCATTGCCCTCGTTGCAAAGGATGATATTATCTACGATTACATTTTCCGTATCGCTTGATTTTCCTATGGCCAGCAGGCCGTTGGCCTCGCCGACTTTGGCTGCGGTCATTGTGCAGCTTCCGGCAAAAAGCGGCACATTGGATCTTACGCAGCCGAGGTTTCCGGCCGAATCACCGATGGGATCTGCAAAGTCACAGCCATATAGGAGGAGGCCTGCGCCGGCAGAAGAAAAGATATCGGATCCATTTGTCTTACAGGCATTTCCCTTAAAATGGCAGCCCACGACATAAAGATAATTCCCGGCCTTTTTCTGCAGGATGGCGCCGCCGTTACCTATCTTTCCGAGATTGTTGCCATTGAAGGTACAATCCACGATGGAGCAGACTTTTTCAGTGTAAATGCCTATGGCGCCGCCACCGGTGACGGCGACCTTGTTTCCTTCAAAGAGGCAGCCCCTGATATCAGCCGAGGCCGTGCCGCCGACATAGATGCCGGCTCCGGTGCGGTCCGAAGATGTGGACGTACACTCATTTTCAATAAATTCGCAGTTCCGGATTAAATGATCTCCGGCCGTCAGGCAGAGGGCGCCGCCGGTACCGTTGTGCGAGGCGCCGGTGAAGCGGATTCCTTCCAGAGTGAGGCTGACATTCTTACTGGCTGTCAGGATGCAGCCCTTGTCACCATCGAGCGAGGTGGTAAATATAGTCTTTCCCTCGACGCCGGCAAGGCGTAGGCTGACAGGACTGTCCAGCTTCAACTCAATGGCTTCTTCCGAAGAGCCGAGGTCGTAAGTTCCTTCGTCGATATGTATGGTATGCCCGTCCAGTGAGCCAAGCTTTACCGGGTCTTTCAGCAGGGCAATCAAGGCGGAGACATCACTGATATGGACATCACCGATTACCTCCATATTCTCTTCCAGGGGCTTGTCTATGCAGAGGATATCTCCTGCCTGAAGGGTGACGGGATTCTTGCCCTCGGCAGTTCCCTTGCTTCCAAGGGTGAATTTAAGGGAAGAGAGGCTCACTCCGGCAGGAAGGGCGAAATAATATTTCCCGGCGGAAGGAGTGGCAATCGTTACCGCTTCCACCTCGGGAGCCGTGAAGACCACTGAGCCATAATCCTCTCCTGTGATTGTAAAACTCACCAGCGCGACTGCACTTTTGAAGCGTCCGAAATCCAGGCTCTTACGGCTGGTCTTTGCAGTAATAACAGCGCAGTCCTCGAAACGGCCGCTCTGGCTTGAAGGAATTGTGAAATCAATTTCTCCGTCAGGGGTGACCGTTGCAGGAATCGATGAAGGATAAATTGCGTAATACTCCTCCTTTTCATCAACTACAGCGCTGAAAAAGGCTTTCCCGTCTTTCAGCTTAGCCCTGGTATCGGCCCGGCCTCCGTTCCATAGGATGGACACAGGATCATCTTCGACCCAGCTCACGCTCCAGTCCGCCCCGAGGCTGGTCTTGCTGACGGAAGCCTCGGCGGAAAAGCACAGTTGAATCTTGGTTTCTTTCTGCTCCGAAGACGATATCTTTGAACAAGCGGCCGCAATTATGGCCATTGCTATTATAAAGTACTTTTTCATAAGCCTACCAAGTATATTGAACGGGATTAACTGGATCGATGTCGCTTCCGCCATCGCCGCCGAACTCCGTCGCGGGAGCATCGACTTTATTGTAACGGAAGCCGATATAGTTCCAGGAAGTCGGGAATGAACCGGAATTGGGATACTTTATCGACGGCTCAAGGTATTCGGTCTGGCTGCCGGTCTGAAGCCCCTCGTCAGGGATAAGACGCACATAGACAGTCTCCTTGTCAAGCAGGATCGATGCCGGAAGGGCGACGTTCACGCTCATAAAGCCAGGCGTCTGCCAAGGCTGGGTGACCGGAGTTTCCTGACAGAGTTCCGGAAGGGCATATTTAGCGAGCTTAGTCCAGCTGCTGTTGTCAAGGGAATACTCTACCCACCAGTAGCGCGGACCTTCCAGATAATAAGGGATGCCGCTGATATTCTGCGTACTGCTGTAGAAACGGTTCATCGACGATATCTGCATACTCATCTTGGAACTGGTGATTCCCTTGGTCGAGAACACGAAAGTGGTGTACTGGGGGTCACCGTTTCTTGCCGTAAGGTTAGTGCTCCACGCCGAGCCGGCATCGGTGGGGACTTCCCCGTAGCCGTTGGCATTTATCTTCTCGGCGTATTCCGCTCCGGCTCCGCTCCAGTATGGACTCATCCAGTCCTGACCGTCGGACAAAATTACTCCGAGGCCGGCATTATGACCTGTGGAATTCATACCGGCAGGCCCGATATACGACCAGTCTGAAGCCTTGATTATCGGGAGTTTCCCCGCCCTGCCGTCTTCGAGATAACCACCCGAATAAGGATAAACGAAGCTGTAGGTAAAGTAGGCGGACTTGTCGCCGTCGGTGGCGGGATACTGCTCAAGATTCTTGGCCGTTATATATCGCCATTCGCAGATAATCGCGGAGAATGAACCATCCTCCATCTTCTCGGCCATATCAAAATCATTTTTGGAGGTATGCCTGAGCTGGTAACGGCCTATGCTGCCTAGATAATTGAAGCGAGGATAGCTCTCGTGGACCACGACGCCGCTCATCCTTCCGCTTCCCTGGGGAAGCATAGAGCCGTCACGGCGATATGGACAGGTCATATTGGTATAGAGATACATCGAAGCGCCGGTAATGTCGTGGAGCAGGATGGCGAACTTGGTGACCTTGTCCGAACCTCCGGCCATAGTGAATTTCTCGCTTACGGGAGTAAGGGAACCCTTTCTCACCGGCAGTTCGCAGTCCTTGATGGTCACGTAAGTAAAGATATCCTCATCCGTCAGGCCGCCGATATATTTCTCCTTTACCGGGATTCCTTCGCGACCAAGATGCTCGTTCTCTATGGCCATATTCCCCTTGACTCCGGTAAGGTAATAATAGACAGGATCGGTCTGGGCATCAACGACTTTCGACTTATACAAAGTCGCGCCCCTGAGGGACCATTTCACCTTGTCGCCCTGCTCGAAGGCATTGTCCTCAGGAGAATCCATTTTCAGCATAATGCCGACAGAGCCGTCCAGGGCCTCCAGATAAACGGTGCTGAAAGCGGGATCGTAGTCTATTGAAGTCAGGCCTGTCTGGCGAGGCTCGCCGCAGTTGCCGGATTCTTTATTACTTACTACAATTCCCTCTGTCACAACGTCTTTGGTAATCAGATAACCCTCCTCACCGGCAAGGGCGAAGAGTTCCGGAAGAGTAAGTTCGTCACCGGAAGAATCGGTAGACGACTTCTGGCTGATCTGGAAATCAATCCTGTACTCCTTTTCAAAAATATCGGTATAGCTCAGGCTTGCCCTAGCGCGACGTACAAACTCCTCCGGATTGGCTTCATAGCTGAATGAAAGAACGCCTCCGGAAAGCTTCATATTGCTGATCCAGTTCCCTTCACATTCATAGTCAAGGCTGATCTTATCGTCGGGGATATTAGTATCCAGAGTGACACTGATCTGTCCTCCGGCAGAACCCTTGAGGCTTATCACATTGGTGGCGACATTAAGCCGCGGTGACTCTTTGCTCTTCTGGCGGACCACCAGGGTATCCTTATGATTCGTTTCATCTATGGACACGATGACTTCAGCCTTTCTCGGAAGTGAGTTGTTTTCCGTGTAGCCAAGACGGAAGCCATCGCGGCCTGCAGGAGCTGACCCCGGGACGGAAAGCCATCCGGCGTCACTGCGAATCGAGTACTCCTTGTTGGAAATGACCGCAACCATCTTTTCCCCGGCCGCTGACTCCAGGTCTATCAGCTTTACGGGATAACCAAGGGCGCTGCCCTCGTGAATCTTGCGGGCAAAGGGATCCTTTGCGCAGGCGACGGCAAGAAGCGCCGCTAATAAAATTATGAATACTCTTTTCATAGCTATTCCTCTATCCCGGTTTTCTGGGTAATCAACATTGTTTTTCTCGCGCTTCCGTCATCCACTGTCAGGACGGCTTCCCTCTCCGCACTCGTATTGGACTTGGCCGTGACCATAATCTGAGAGTTGCCGCTTCCGCTCGTGCGGGAAAGTTCCAGCCAGGAAGCCTCCTCGCTCAGGCTGGCAGTCCAGTTATTGTCCGTATAGACAAGGACATAATAGGAAGCGCCTTCCTTATTGAATTCCATCTTCTCCCGGTTGAGGGAAAGCGGAAGATGAAGCTCATATCGCTGGGAACAGGCACTTGCGCCCAGGATTAATGCCAAGATGGCAAATATCTTTATAAATCTAGAGTCCATAAGCATTGTATTCTTTATTGTCCAGGGCATAGCCTGAATTGACCACCTGCTCAATCGGAATGGGCATATAACGATGGCAAGGCAGAGCGTGGGTATTCTCTATTTTCTTACGCCTCATTTCAGGCTCCCAGTATTCCCGGACGGCGGTGTACCAGATACCCCAGCGGACCAGGTCGAACTTGCGCTGGAACTCTCCGAAAAGTTCCCTGGCCCGTTCATCCCTTATTTCCTGCATAGCCTCCTCCCAGTCCGAGACTGTATACGCGGCAAGGCCGGCACGGGAGCGGACCTCATTCAGGTATTTCTCGTAATTGGCCTGGTCTTGCTTTGCGCAGTAGCACTCGGCGAGCATCAGGAGGGCGTCGGCATAACGGAAAACCGGATAATTATTTGAATCATAGGTAGTTTTCATATACGGGCACCAGAATTTCGGGCCCATCCAGGGATTTGCCAAACCATTCTTGAAATTAGTCTTTTCCCAGCGTCGCCCCTGGTTGATATCCGTGCGGAGATCCTTTCCGTTATCGGGCTGTAGGAAAGAGAAGAAATATGAGGTCGGACGGTTGCAGGTCCCGACTTTCGCTTCCGTCCCCAGCCAAGGGATCGACACTCCGTCATACAGGTCGGTCTTTGAGCTGTAAGATGGCATACAGTTCTGGGCCAGATTCCCGGCATAAGACAATGTGCCTTGCGAATAGGTGTGACGTATCTCGAAAATACGCTCCGGAGTATCCTTGACGCTGAAGTACAGTTCGCTGAGCGGGTACTGCGACAGCGGGCCGTACACCGGCACCAGATGCTCCAGAGCATCGATGGCCAACTGGTACCAGTCCTCGCTGTCACCCTTGTCCGTACAGGCATTCCAAAGCGCCATCTTCCCGATCAGCATCAGGCCCATTGCCCATCCGGCACGGCCCTTTTCAAGATTGCAGGCCCTTTCCTCTTTCAAGGCCCCGGTATAAACCTCAGCCCCGCTTTCCGAGTCAGTTCCATAACTGTAGCAATCCCGAAGTTCAGCGATAAGAGCGGCCCTTGTCTGGACAGCGTCCATCCGGCCGAGATGGCCGATGCGGTCCATAGTCGCCTGATCCACCACATCGTCTGTATAGAAAGGAACATCCCCGAAGAAAGAGGTGAGCATATAATACCAGTAGGCCCGCATTGTCTTCGCCTCGGCAAGGAGGTCTTTTTTCAGAGCATCGTCGATGGTGGTCGATTTTTCTATTCCGGATATCGCAGCGTTGCAGTACATCACAGCCTTGTAGCAAGCGCTCCAGACAGTCTTCGAGATGTTGCACTGGCTGGGATTGATGTCCATTATTGCGTTCACGTCGGACACAGACGGGACAACCACCAGGTCGGTATTGCCCTCAACGATAGTGAATAGACTTGTTGTATAGATGGTTCTCAGGCCTTCGTAGCAGGAGTTCACGGCACTGCGGCACTGGGCTTCAGTCTTATAGTAGCCTTCCCGGTCCACGAAAGAGCCGGGGTCTTCCTTCAGGAAATCACAAGACACGGCCGCTACGGCCACGATTGCAAGGTAAAGTATTCTCTTTTTCACGGCCATTAGAATTTAAGTTGTAACATACCGATGATTTTGCGAGGCCTCGGATAAGCTCCGATATCAGCCCGCCGGATTGTGGATTCCTGGTCCTCGACCTTTGTGGACACATCCGGGTCGAAGCCGTTGTAATTGGTCCAAAGGAAGAGGTTGTCGGCGCTGACTCCGACTTGCAGGCTCTTTGCCCATTTTATCTTCTTCTTGAGGTCGAAGGTATAGGAAAGGCTCAGTGTTTTAAGTCGCAGGAAGGAAGCGTCGTGGACCATAAAATCACTCGGAAGCATACTGGAACCGCTGGCACCGGCCGCAGGAAAGTCTGATTCCGGATTCCGGTAAGGATGCCAGGCATTCAGCATATAGCGGTACTGGTTGGAACAGTAGGTGCCTGCCATAAAGAATTCGGAGTAGTTGTAGATACTTCCGCCGATCGAGTAGGCGAAATAAACCCCAAGGTTGAATCCATAGATATGGAAATTGTTCTGCAGGCCGCCATAGACAATCGGATCGGCATTACCGAGATAGGTAATATCCTGATTGTCAAGGATTCCATCGTGGTTCTGATCGACATATCTGGGACGGCCGCTCTTGTATGGCTTGGCGTAATAGTCGACATACTGGTGAGTAATGTCATTGTCGGCGACTTCCTGGGAATTATGCCATACTCCGCCATATTCCAGGCCCCAGAGAGAGTTCAGCGGATAGCCGGCCTTGTAGCCATAGATCATATATCCCTTCTGGTCCTTCATTGCCACGACCTCGCTCTCCCCGCCGATATCCTCTACCATCTGACGGTTGTGGGAAATCGTGAAATCACTTGTCCAAGAGAACTTCCGGCTGACGATATTCTTGGTCGAAAGAGTCAGTTCCACTCCCCTGTTGGATGTCCGGCCAAGGTTCTGGGTATATTTGCTATATCCGGTCTGCTGTGGCTTCTGGACCTCGAGAAGGAGGTCTTTCGTATAGGAAAGATAGCCTTCAGCTGTCAGTTTCAGCCTGCCCTTGAACACAGACATATCCAGGGCGGCATTGTACAGGTTGGTCTTCTCCCAGGTCAGATCCGGGCTGTCCAGGCGCGAAGGATAGTAATATGTAGCCTGACCGTCGCCTATGAGATATCCGGAGGTTGAGGATGAGAGCCGCTGGAGCGAACTGTATGGCGCTATGGCATCGTTACCGGTGCGTCCTGCGCTGAGCCTCAGGGACAAATCCTGGAATAATCGTGTACGCTTGAGCCAGGGCTCATTGGCAAGATTCCATTTTACGGCAGCCGAGGGGAAGAAGCCCCACTTGTTGTTTTCGGCAAAGTTGGACGAGGCATCCTCGCGGAAGGTGAAGGTCAGATAATAGCGCTGCTTGTAATTATAGTTCAGCCGCCCCATAAAGGACATTCTCTTGACGGTCTGCTCGTGGGAAGAAATATTGTAGTTGTCTTTGTCTCCGATTGCCGCAAAGTCATTCCAGGTCAGATCGTCCACAAGCATCCCCTTGCCTATCATCTGATGATAGTCATTCGCCTTATAATACATTGACATACCGGCCATTACATCCAGATGATGGACTCGCTTGATATCAGTTTTGTAGGTAACGGTGTTATCGGTATTCAACTGGGAGATCGAAGATTCCTGGCGGGTAGCCTCTCCCCCGGTCGATGCGAGACGCCTTACAGGCAGGGTTCCCGGCGAGTATTTGTAAAGATGAGTGTCGTAACGATAATAGGTGTTGCGGCTCTTTATGGTCAGACCCTTGACGGGAGTCAGGTCAATGGCAAGCGTATGTGTATTTGAGAAGGTCTTACGCTGGTTGATCGACTGCATTATAGTGATAAACGGATTGTTGAAGGGCGAACCTTGGCCATAATTGTAGAGATCGTTTATCTCACTGTCGATGTCAAGCACAGGAGAGATATAGACTGCACCGGACCACACTCCAGTGCCACCGATATTTGCCTTATTGTTCCTGGCGAAACGATAGAGGACATTGACGTTATAATTGACTTTCAGCCACTTGTTGAACTTATGGCCTATATTGAAACGGAAACTCGTCCTCTGGTTGCCGGAGTCTTTCACAATACCTTCGTCATCGGCATAGGCAAGAGAGGAGAAGTAATTGGTCTGCTTGCTGTTGCCGCTGACCGAAAGGCCGTACTCCTGGAAGGGAGCCGTGCGGGTAATGGCCTTGAGCCAGTCGGTTCCTTCTCCAAGCGCTTCGGGGTCGGCATACTTCTGATTGTAGCTCGGAGTCGCAGGATAAACCATACCGGTATTCGACTTGGAAAAGTCAATCCGGTCGTTATTATAGGTAGCGAATTCCCGGGCGTTCATCAGGTCCAGGCCGCGTGCAAGGGAGGCAAAACCGAGCTTGGCGGTCAGCGTCACATTTGCCTTGCTCTGGACGGGAGAACCGGCCTTGGTGGTCACGATAATGACGCCGTTGGCACCCTGCGCGCCATAGATGGCGGTAGAAGACGCATCCTTCAGGACAGAAATGGACTCGATGTCCGCAGAATTCAGGTCGGAGAGGTCCTGTACGGCGTTTATGACTCCGTCCACCACTATCAAGGGCTCGTTGCCTGCCGTAATTGAACGGGAGCCGCGGATACGGATGGAAGTGCCTTCCGTCGGGTCTCCGGAGACGCTGACGATGTCGGCTCCGGCAATCCTTCCCTGCATTGCCTGGTCAACGGCAAGGCTGGGCGCATTTTCTATATCGCCCATATTGACCGTAGCAACCGAGCCTGTCAAGTCGGCTTTTTTCTGCTCGCCGAAACCGATTACGACGACTTCTTCAAGATAGGTGGCATCTTCCTCGAGCGTCACGTTAAAGTGGCGGAGTTTCCCGACTTTCATCTTGACACTCTTGTAGCCCAGGGACTCAAAGAGAAGGATTGCGTCTTCTCCCGGCACTTTAAGCGTAAAACTGCCGTCTGCGGCGGTCACCGCTCCTGTTGCAGTCCCTTCTACCGAAACCGTCGCTCCGGGCAAGGCTTTTCCGCCTTCATCCACGACAGTTCCGCCGACCGAGACCTGTGCAAGCAAGCCCAAAGACGGCAGAAGAAGAGCCGCAACAATAATTAATACTCTTTTCAGAATGTTCATATTGGCTGTCAGTTTAGCTATGTGCAAAATTGGCGAATAGCGCGCGCGTTTGCAATACACGCGCGCGAAATTATAAGTCGTTTTTGAGGCTGTCCTGTCAAAAAATGTGCTCCATATAGCCCTGCAAGGCCTTTTTTACAAGGAACACATTCAAAAGGATATAAGGAAAAATATAAAGATAAGGCATGCCGTTTCGACATGCCTTATCACATATTGCCTGACTGCCCAGATTATTCTGTCTGCACATAAGCCCCCATAATGGTGCCATTGCGAACATTCCCCTTCTGGTCCTTGGCGAGAAGTGCGCTCTGCTCGGCAGTGAGGGTAATGTTATTGAAGTTCAGCCCCTGCAGGTCGGCTGCAGACATACCTTCGCTATATGAAGCACTCTTGGCAGAATTCAAAGGATAGACACCATCGGCGAAAGTTCCAAGGCAAGCAGCGCCGAGACCAGACACGGTTTCTACCACTGTTTTGTCCGTAGAGTAACGGTTATCACCCAAGATAGAATAGGCCTTGCCCGGATTGGCAGTGGTAACGTTGCGATCAGCTATACAGTTGTAGAAATAGCAATAATTGTAATTGCGTCCGAAAACCACGGTATTGCCACTGAAAGTGCAGCTGACTGCGTAGATGTAACCGTACGTTCCCGAGGCTCCGCCATCAATTGAAAAGGCCGCGCCATTGCCTCCGCTGGTATTCCTGATGGTGGAATTCGCGATAATACTTCTGGAGTACACATTAGCATTGATACAGCCGCCTCCATTGTTTGAGCCGCTCGGAGTATTTGCATCAAAGAGGCATCCGGTCGCAATGAGATTGGCCTGAGAATCTGCTGAACCTTGTGCTCGGAGAGCTGCTCCATTTGTCGCCGAATTACCACTGAATTCACAGGAATTGACCCAAGCAGTACCACCGTTGACGTGTATGACGCCGCCATTGGCTCCATAGTTTCCACTAAATACAACTGTGTCCGCTCTGAACTTTGAAGTTTCAGCGACAAGAACCACACCTCCTCGCGATGATGACTTGTTATTGGAGACAGTACAGCCGCGGTGCATTTTAACTTCGATAGTTCCTCCCATCCAGATCGCGCCGCCGTGCTGCTCCTGAGCATCAGTTCCATTTCCGCTCACACTTGTATTGTAAAGCTCAATAGTCCCGCTTCCTGAAGCATAGATAGCGCCGCCAAGGCCAGTACTGTTTGTTGCTGAATTGTTTTCGAGGGTAGAGTTTTTAATGGTAACCGTTCCTGAATTCTGATTATAGAGGAATCCGCCGCCCTTGTTAGCAGTATTGCCGGAAATGGTACAAGAGTCAAAGCTGAGATTATGATTCTCCGTGTTTATCCAAATGCCACCGCCAAATCCAGCTGTGGAACTGCAGGATGAGAAGGTGCAGTTTTTGAATTCTGCATTTACCTGGGCCGAACCTCGGAAGGAAAGCGCTCCGCCGCCACTGCTGTTGGATGTCGTAAGAGAGAATGAGCAGTCCTCGAACTTGATTGTGCCGTTTGTTGCTCCATTGACGGCCACCGCTCCTCCTGGTGTATTGTAATTGGTAGCATTAGGATTATTTTGGAAACTCAAGCCCTTGAAAGTCCAGTCATAAAGACGGGCGCCGTTAAAATAAAAGGTACGGTCGTTTGCTGCAGCCTGATTAGAGATAATGACGGAAGGATGATTTACAGGATCATAGCCGCTCAAGTCTTTTCCACTTGCGGAAGAAGGATAACCGCCATCGATTACCGTGACATTGTCCACAGCATCGCTGAATGCGGTCGCCCCAAACTGTTGTACCCCACTGTCCGCCAATATTGTCTGGAAATTGTAAGTACCTTCCTTCAAATGTATTACTGCGTTGTTAAGCCGGAAGGTGTGATTCTTCTTGGACTGATCCGTAGTAAAAGTGGACGGCATTACAAGAAGGCTGCGCAAGAGCGCAGGACCGCCGGGATTGTCCCAACTGGTTCCATCTCCAGTACCATCTGAAGTAATAAACCAGTCGGAATGGACAAAAGTATCCAGATTGCCAAGATCCGTGATGGCACAAGGATTAGATGTATCAATCGATCCTTTAGTAAGTGCCGCTGCGCTATAATCGCCGCTATCGCCGCTGACCCTCGCCTGCACGCCGAAACCTAGACCATAGTTGGCTCCGGGAACGACCGCAAAATAATAGTCTCCGCCCGGAGTCATTCCGCTATGAAGACGAACATACTTACTGTTCGGATAGCCAGAGATTTCCTCTGAGCGAGTTCCGATGGTAACAGCACCCTCGCTATCGAAGCTGACTCCATACGTATTGACAACGATGGCTCCGTTGTTCGTACAAATTTGGAAACGATCATAGGGAGAATCATCCGTAAGATGGAACTTGAAAATGTGAGTTAGATTCCTGAACTTGAGGAATGCGGCCTCTTTTGTTGTCTTGGCGGCCATCATATTCGCATCTTCAAAGGACCCGCTCTGTAAAATCGGAATGCCAAAATCAATGGTACCGCCATCTCTAAGTGCGAAAGCGCCCGTCGTCGGATACACGGCATAGAAAGTCTCGGCAGTCTCGGGAACGACAGCGCTTACTCCGCCGCTGACGACATCGACATCGTCATAATCGCTGTCTCCGGTGCCCCAGAGGATACGGATCTGGTCACCGTCGGTCCAAGTGTGGTTAGTGCCGTCCCAGGAGGTCTTTAATTCAGGATTGGCATCGTTCTCGGCAGAGACACTGAAATTCAGTCGAATCATCCCTTCCGGAAGATTCTCGTCATCAGCGGGCGCCGTAACCTCAGTACCACCGGGGACAAGTTCCTCGTCAAGAGCAGCTTTTTCTTTCGAGCAAGAGACGGAAAGAGTGCCGAAAATAGCGGCAAGAGCAAAGAGTGTGACTAACTTTTTCATAACTAAATCTCCCATCCATAATCAGTTTCATCCATATCTTCCACAGTAGCCGACATTGTCGTACTGGTGCACAGATTCAATTCCGTGCGAATAAGAATCCGAGTCAAGTCCGGAGCCTGATAGACTGGTTTGATGCTTTGTTTTTTCATATTTCGAAAATCATTTGGTTATCAGCTTAACGCTGAGGCAAAGTTCACAATTAAAAAAAAATTTTCCCACACACGCACGAAGAAATATAAGTCCAAATAGGATAAGATAAAAACAAAAAACAGCGGCACAGAGCACTGTGACGCCGATTACGATAACAAGAGGCAAACGTCTGTTATAAGTGTTTTTATAAGTTTTTACAAGCTCCTGACACGGTCTTCAAACTCATCTTTAGGGCAAAGCGCCTGATTTCTTAGCTTCGCCCGGTAAGTATATACAGTTGAAAGAGAACACTTAAGGAAAGACGCTATACGTGGACTGTCATTGATACCCAGTTTCAGGGTCGCCATAATTCTCAATTCCGTCGGCAGAGACTGGTGACTTTGAGCGATATCAAAACGGGCATCCTCACGAAGGAGTGCATTCACATCTTCCACGAAGTGAGGGAAAATCCCGAGGAAGGTCTGATCAAAAATGCTGTAAAACTCCTTATAATCAGCGAATTCCGCAGGAGAACGAAGCTCTTTCAGAAGGGCATCCGTACCCTTGTTCTTTGCAATCTGCCGATATTCGTGACGATTTTGTTCAACTTTGTCAAGATAACGGATGCTGAGGTCCATATATCGGAAGACATAATTGTCCTTGATCTTGTTGGCCTCGGCAAGGGCGGAGTTGCTTTCCGCCAAAGCTTTGTTGCTGTCTTCGAGTGCGGAATTAGCCTCGGCAAGCTGAATGGCTTTACGATGGACATAATTCAACATTACGAAGATGATAAAAAGGAGAAGGACAACCACGATCAAGCCTATCATAGAGATTCTTCGTTTGGAGCGTTCCGCCTTCAGCGAAGCATCCACTATAATGTTCTGAGCCCTTGAGGAGCGAAGTACCTTGGCTTCAAAATCCCCTGCAAGCACATCGTTGAAATGGATCTTGATATAACGGTTGGCGCGCTCCAGATCTCCTTCGTCATACAAGGTCATAGCCAATTCATACAAAGACAGCAAGTCACGGTTCGGAGCCTTGAAATCATAGATAGCGCTGCGTGAGAGATATATTTTCTTATCATCAATCCTCCCCAGCATTCCGCAGAGCATAGCGGAATTGTATGCTATCGACGTAAGCTCGTGATAATCATTTGCCTCGCTGAAACAAGCCTGGAACAGAGACAAGGCCTCCTCAAGCCTTCCTTCGTCACGTAGCGACTGAGCCAGCACTTTCTTTCCGTAATAAGACAGAGTATCTTCCGCGATATAGGCCTGTCTATAGGCACGAAGACTGTCGCTATAATTCCTTGCTTCCGTGAGAAAACGGGGGTAACGGGAAATATTCGTGAAAATTTCAATACCACTTGAAAGGTACTCATCCCGGAGTCCCAGCAAACTCATCCGGCTCGTATCGATAGACTGATACAAAGAGAGAGCACGCTCTTCATCGTGAGCCCATACCAGGAGTTGAATCTCCGAAAGGCTTGTGCGAAAGACTTCCTCCTCAGATGCCGCATAGCGCTGCATCTTCATAACGTAATGACCTGCAGAATCGACACTGAAATGATGGTAGGCCTGATACAGGCGGGAGGAAAGCGCCCAACGCGCGCTGTCCGAGGATGCTGACGAAAGCTCTGACCTCAAAGAATCATTCTGTCTCTCGAAGGCTTCCACGTATTTGCTCCGCTGCCCAATAGCCAAATCCAACTCGTGCAGGGCCTGCTCGACAGGAGTCCTGCTGCAAGAAGCGCCACACAAAACGCTGATTATCAAGCAAACAAGCCACAGTCTTTGTCCCGCGAAGGACAAAGACCGAGAGCGATATGGCTGATTTTCAATCATTTGCAAAAAACATCAAACCCTGCTGACTTTAATCACGTGCCTGGCGGCCTTGATCTGCGAAACGACCTTGTCGAGTTCAAGGTTAGACGGGACAGAAATTTTCAGCGAAATCTCATAAGTGCCGTTGCGACGATTCTCCGACACGTTGAAACTGCGGAGCGAAACCTTGAAGCTGCCGACAATCTCCATTATCTTGTTAAGCACACTGCTTTCCAAACCGGCAACGACTTTTAGCGCCACCTGGAAACTGCCGCTGGAAGGGCTGTCCGCCCAGCGTACCTTCTGCACCCTGTATGGATAAAGCTCCAGAAGGCGGGCTGCGTTCGGACAGGTGATTCGATGTATCTTGATGCCGGAATCACGCGTCACAAAGCCGAACACGTCATCTCCGAACACAGGATTGCAGCAACGGGCCATCCTGTAGTCCAGGCCCCTGAGGTCCTTGGCATTGATTACGAGGATATCGTCCTTGGAAGAGCCGCCGTCCTGAAAATGCCTGGCGGTCTCCTGAGCCTGGGCAGCCTGAAGAGTCTGGGCGTGGCGCTCAGCCTCTCCAAGGATATACTCTTTTATCTCATTAACATCTATTTCCCCGCTTCCGATTGCCGCTAGAAAAGCGTTCACCGAGGTGAATCTCTTGAGCTTCATCATTTCGGTGCGCATCTCGTCCGGAAACTCCAGGCGCCAGTTCTTAAGACGCCTCTCCAGAAGTTCACGGCCGGCTGCGGCAAGCTTCAGTTCGCCCTCATTTATGGCCTGCTTGATTTTTGTCCGTGCCTTGGAGGTAATCACCCAGCCGAGCCAATCCTGATTGGGGCGCTGGTTCTTTCCGGTCAGTATCTCCACGACATCTCCGGTAGAAAGCTTTTCCTTGATCGGCACAGCCTTGCCATTGACCTTTCCCCCGGTGCAACGACAGCCGAGACCGGAGTGGATGGAAAAGGCGAAATCAAGCACAGAAGCACCCGCAGGAAGAATTTTCAATTCCCCTGTCGGAGTAAAGACAAATATCTCCTTGGACGGAGGCTGCGGCAGTTCATCGGGAGACTCATTCCCGGGATGCTCCAGGGCGTAACGCACTGCCCCGAGCCATTTGTCCATACTCTCTTCCCTCTTGATCCCCTTGTAGGCCCAGTGCGATGCGAATCCGTTCTCCGCCATATCATCCATTCGCTTGGTGCGGATCTGCACCTCGACATAGGCTCCCCTGCGGTTCTTGACAGTGATATGAAGGGACTCATAGCCGTTGGGCTTGGGATTGGTAACCCAGTCGCGAAGACGCTTCGTGTCAGGCTCATATTCCTCGGTAACGAAGGAATACACCTGCCAGCAAAGATCCTTCTCCAACTTGTGGTCCTCCCCGTCACAGTCTATGATAAAACGTATGGCAAAGACATCGAACACTCCCTCGAAAGGAACTTTCTGCTTGACCATCTTGGCCCATATCGAATAGGCGGCCTTGGTCCGGATTTTCAGCTTATACTTGATCCCGGCCTCGGAAAGTTTGAGCTTGAGAGGTTCAATGAACTCCATCATAAGCTGCTCCCGATCCTTCTGACTAGCCTTCAACTTATTGGTAATCAGGCGATACTGCTCCGGCTCTGCATACGAAAGATAGATATCCTCCATCTCCCGTTTCATATTGTACAGCCCGAGCTGATGGGCCAGCGGGATATAGAGCATCAGGGTCTCCAGGACCTTGTTCTCCCTCGACGACTTTGGGAACATCGAGAGCGAACGCATCACCTCCAGGCGGTCTGCGAGTTTGAGGACCGTCACCCTCGGATCGCTTGAATACTGGATGATGAGTTTCTTGTAATTCTCCGCTTCCAGGCGCGTGTCCTTAGGTTTGATGGTCGCAATCTTGTTGAGCCCGTCAACCATCTTATACACACTCTCGTCCAGAGCGAGAGAGCGTATATCCTGCGCTTCGAAACGCACCGCCTCGTGCAGATAGACCGCAGCGATACATTCCGGTGGAAGGCCGATTTCGTCCGCGACGATACGTGCGACCGCATCGGCGTGGGCTATGAACGGAGACCCGTCGAAGCGGACCCGGTCAGAAAGGGATGCGACGGCGAAATCTCTCGCCTTGGCTATCATTTCCTGGCCTTCAGGGCTGTAATTTTCAAATTGGACGTCCATAGAGCTTAACTGTTCTGCTTCTCTTTCAAACGCTTTGTGAGTGCTTTCTGGAAAGCACGTGCGTTGTCGAGATGGTCCTTATATGATACTGCGAAAACGTGCTTGCCATTCAACTGAGAATCGGCACAGAAATAAAGATAACTATGGTCTTCCGGATGGAGCACGGCTTCAAGACAGGACTTCGGAGGGCAGGAGATTGGTCCCGGAGGAAGTCCCGCATACATATAAGTATTATAGGGAGAATCCACTTCGAGATGCCTGCGAAGAATGCGATTCTGAGTATAACCGAAGCAATAGGCGACGGTCGGATCCGCCTGCAACTTCATACCACAGCGCAGGCGGTTCAGGTACACTCCCGCAATTGTCGGCTGTTCAGGCACATAGCGTGTCTCACCGTCGACGATGGAGGCCAGGATGGACACTTCCTCCGGAGTGAGGTCCTGCATCTCGGCAGCAATCTTTCTCTCCTTGGTCCACCACGCGTCGTGCTCCTTCTTGAAACGGTCGAAGATGTCACGCACGGACGCGGTCCATTTGATATCGTAAGAATCAGGGATGACCATACAGAAAAGCCGCGTAGTATCCATTCCATATCGAAGCAGCGAATCTTCGCAGTAAATGAAAGAAGCGACCTCAGCCGAATCCACCAGCATCTGCGCGCCTATTTTCCTGGCCAGAGTCTTCGGGGAACGTATGGCGCCGGACAGAGTGAGTAGCACCGGAGTCTGCCAGCCGTGTGAAAGCATCCTGGCGGCATACATACTGGAAGATTTCGAATCCAAGGTATAGTGGCCGACCTTGACCTCCGTAAGGCCGGAAACGGTTCTCCTGAGGCTCCGTGGAGAAATCACCTTGCCGGAAGCGAGTATTGAGTCCAGCACCTCGGCGCTTTCCATCCCGGGATGGACATAAAGCTCGAAAGAGGAGGAAAAATTGGGACATTTACGGTCGTAGACCTTTTGGAAAATGACCGTGCCGCCCCAGGCAAGGGCAGCCGCGCATAAAACCACGGCCGAGACAATCAGTGCCTTTTTCATTTCTTGCGGAGTTTGATTTCATCCCCTTCCATCACGATGTAATCATCGTCGAGATCATTGATCTTGCGGATCGATTTCTCTTTGACGGCGAAACGCTGGCAGATGGCGTGGAGAGTTTCCTCGTCGGAAGACACGATATACTTGTCCAGGCCCTTGGGAGCCTCTTTTTTCTTCGGCTGGAGATAGACAATGGTTCCCGGAAGAAGCATTCCGTCTGCAATAAGGTCGTTATAGCGGAGAAGTTCCTTAAGGAAAAGATGATGACTCTTGGCAATGCTTCTGTATGTCTCCCCTTCCAGGGCTATGATGAACGGAACGCCATTCTTGGAATACAACTGCCGGCTGAGCGGGAAACGATATTGCTCGGCAACTGAAGCATCCGCCGGAACAGCTTTTTCAATGCTCAGGGGCGACTCGGGAATCACAGCCTCGGCGACTACCGAAGGAGCCTCCGCCTCGGAATTGAAGGACTCAGCCTTTTCTACCGTCATAGTGTCGAAACGGCTGAGATCGTAATCTTCAATGACTTTGATAAGTTTATAGGCGTATGTCGGGGAAGTGGCATAACCGGCCTGCTTGAGGCCATAAGCCCAGCTTTTATAGTCGGTAGTCTCGTAATCGAAAAGAAACTTATAGCGGTCCTTGTAACGGAGGAAGTCCGAATGGTCACGGAAACTGTCTTCCGCGCTCGCATAGGCACGGAAGCACTCGTTCTTCTTGTCGTCGTCGGCATAGACTTTCTTGCCGGACCAGGTATTATGGCATTTTATGCCGAAATGATTGTTGCCGTCAAGGGCAAGCTTGGACAGCCCGCTGCCCGACTCGATTATGCCCTGGGCAAGGGTTATGGACGCAGGGACGCCGCTGCGGTACATCTCATTGACCGCGATGGCTGAATATTTGGCGATATATTTTTCCTGCGGACTTTGCGCAGAGACGGTCCAGGACACTGCAAGGACCATAGCGAGTATAACAAGGGCCTTCTTCATAGCCCTCAAATATAGAGATTTTTTTTCAGATTTCGAACACGTCCCCGTCCGATGCCGCGTAAGTTTCCGGGAAAATGCTGCGGCACTCTTGCTCATATAGGGAAGCGTCGGTATTGCGTGAAGAATAATGGCCTATCACAAGCTTCCCCACAGCGGCTTCCTTTGCAATGGCAGCGGCCTGGAGAGTGGTTGAATGATGCCTCTTCTCAGCCTGGTCTGAAAGGTCGTAAAGGTATGTGCACTCGTGATAGAGAAGGCTCGTTCCGCGCAACCACTCCGCCTCCTGAGGAAAAGGAGCAGTGTCGGACACATAGGCATAACTTCTGGGCTCGAAGGGTTTATAGGCCAGTTCAGAGGCCTTCAGGACACTCCCGTCCTCCCGAAGGACGTCCTCTCCCCTCTTCAGACTGCCTATCTCGGTAAGGCTGAGTCCATATTCGGACACCGCCTCTTTCCGGACATTGAACATAGGATCCTTCTCCTGAAGGCGGAAGCCGAAGGTCTCGATCCCGTGATTCAGGGGGAAGGCACTGATATCGAAAGACTTGGCATCGAGGATTACTTCCGGAGACTTCATTTTCAGAGGAGTGAAACGTATCTCGAAGCAGAGTCCTTCGCCATAATAGCTGAGGAAAAACTTCAGCAGCGGAGCGAAAGAGGCCGGGGCAAAGATATTGAGCGGAGCCGTACGGCCGAGCATTCCGATAGTGGAGAGCAGGCCGAAGATACCGAAGAGGTGGTCCCCGTGAATATGGGAGATAAATATCGACTCCAGCCTCTGAAGCGGAAGAGAGTAGCGGACAAATTGCTGCTGCACTCCCTCGCCACAGTCAAAAAGGAACAAGCGCCCGTGCACTTGAAGTGCCTGGGCGCTCTGGTTCCTCTGTCTAACCGGCATAGCCGAAGCCGTGCCGAGTACGGTCAGCTTGATTTCCTGCTGAGGATTACTCACCTTTCTCAAGCTTGTCCTTCAGGGCTGCGAGGGCGGAGATGTCACCAAGAGTGGTCTTCTCGACGCTGGTCTGGACCTTCTTGATGGCCTTCTTTGCGCTCTCGGCCTCGGCGTTCTCACGGGCGGCCTTTGCTTCCTGATAGGTACGCAGATGAGAGACTCTCACGCTGCGGGTGCTGCGACGGAGTTCGACAATCTTGACGGGCAGGGTCTCGCCGACGATGGCGGCCTTGCCGTCTTCCTTCACCATCTCGCGGTTGAAGGCCGTAGCCTCGGTACCGTCCTCGAAGGTGACAGTGGTGTTCTTGTCGTTGACTGCGGAGACAGTAGCCTCGACAACGCTGCCGACAGGATATTTGGCCTCGAGCTCGTCCCAAGGATTGGTGGTGAGCTGCTTGTGACCGAGAGAGAGCTTGTGGCTGGTCTCGTCGAAGTCAAGGATGACGACATCGATGACATCGCCGCTCTGGACCATCTCTGAAGGATGCTTGATCTTGTTCCAGCTGAGGTCGCTGATGTGGATCAGGCCCTCGACGCCGTCCTCAAGTTCGGCAAAGACACCGAAATTGGTGATATTGCGGACGGTAGCCTTGTGCTGGCTTCCGACGGGATACTTCTCGCGGATGCTCTCCCAAGGATTGGCGGTTAGCTGCTTCAGGCCGAGGGACATCTTGCGGCCTTCGCGGTCGAGAGTGAGGATAAGAGCCTCGACCTCGTCACCCATCTTAAGGAATTCCTGGGCGCTGTGGAGACGGGGGCTCCAGCTCATTTCGCTGACGTGTACCAGACCTTCGACACCGGGAGCGACCTCGATGAATGCACCGTAGTCGGCGATGGCGACGACCTTACCCTTGACGGTGTCACCGACCTTGAGGTCAGCGGTCAGGCTCTCCCAAGGATGGGCGGTGAGCTGCTTGAGACCGAGGGCGATGCGCTTCTGGCTCTCGTTGAAGTCGAGGACGACGACATTGATCTTCTGGTCGAGGGCGACGACCTCCTCGGGATGGGAGATGCGGCCCCAACTGAGGTCGGTGATGTGGATGAGACCGTCCACTCCGCCGAGGTCGACGAACACACCGTAGTTGGTGATGTTCTTGACCACGCCTTCGAGGACCTGGCCTTTCTCCAGATGGGAGATGAGTTCAGCGCGGCGGGCTTCCTGCTCGGCCTCGAGAAGGGCCTTGTGGGAAACGACGACATTGCGGAACTCCTGATTGATCTTGACGATCTTGAACTCCATAGTGGTGTCCACGAACACATCGTAGTCACGGATGGGCTTGATGTCGATCTGGCTGCCCGGAAGGAAGGCCTCGATGCCGAACACGTCGACGATCATACCGCCCTTCGTGCGGGTCTTGACATAACCTTTGACGATCTCGCCGGCTTCGTATGCGGCGTTGACCATATCCCAGGACTTGAGCTGACGGGCTTTCTTGTGGGAGATGATAAGCTGACCCTTGCGGTCTTCAGCATTCTCCACGAGGACCTCGACCGTGTCACCGACTTTGAGGTCGGGATTGTAACGGAATTCGGGGGCGGGAATGACACCTTCGCTCTTGGCGCCGATGTTGACGACGACTTCCCTCTTGTTGATCGAGGTGACGACACCTTCGACAACTTCGTTCTCGGTGACCTTCTGGAGGGTCTTGGCGTAAGCGGCCTCGACCTCGGAACGGTCCTCACCGGCGGGGCTGTCGTTCTCGAATGCGTCCCAGTCGAACTGATCCGGGGCGATGGAGGCGTTCAGCGGAGCCTTCCTGGTTTCTTTCTGGATGGGAGCTTCTTCGATGGGCTCTTCCATCACTTCTTTGATTTCTTCTGACATAGTTTTAATTGATTGTAAACTAGTAGTTAAACATTATTTCTTGTGCCTTCGGAAGGGCGAAAAAAACACGCCTCCCGAAAAAGGCGTGCAAAGATAATCAATTATTATTGATTTACAAAACTAAAGTAGCTTCTTGCGCCTGAAAAAGTACCAGATGACAAGGCAGCTCAGGCCCATTATGCCGATGATGATAATCCAGTTCCAGAAGGAAGCGTTGGGCTCGTCAGCCGCAATCATCGGCAGCCGCACGTTCATCCCGTAGAAACCGGCGATGAGGGTAGGCGGCATAAGGAACACCGACACGACCGTGAAAACCTTCATAATTTTGTTCTGCTCCAAGTTCACCAGACCCAGTACCGTATCCTGCAGATATTCAAGACGTTCGAAGCAGAAATTAGTGTGGTTTATCAGAGAGGAAATATCCTGCAAGAGTACGTTCAGGCGACCTTCCAAAGACTTCGGCACCTGCGAAGAGCGCATCAGGTTCGAGATGAGACGCTGCTTATCGACGACATTCTCCCGAACTATCATAGTGTTCTCCTGCAGACGGGAAATATCGATGAGGAGTTCTTCGTCAATGTCCTCCTGGTCGCTGATCCTCTTCGAGTATTGGGAAATCTCCTTGGAAAGGAGCTCAATCATATCAGCGTCCAGGTCGACACGCTGGTCCAGTATGGAAGCGAATACGCTGAAGCCGCTCGGATACTGTTTCGGATTGACCTGAAGCCGGCGCTGAAGCTCGGTGAAAGAACGGAGAGGGACTTCGCGGAGAGTCGTAAGCGTCTCTTCTACAATCGTGAAAGAAACCGGCTGCATCATATACTCTTCCGGCCCCGGAGTCAGGAAGTTGGTATTTGCGAAAATCGCGTCGTCAGCCTCATAATAACGGGATGAGCTCTCGATTTCCTCCGCCTGCGCCCGGCTCTGAATCTCGGTGCCGAGAAAATCTTCCACAGAGTGCTTCTCCGCCCCGGACGGCTGGATAAGGTCAATCCAAACCACGTCCTCGAGACGAAGTTCTTTCAAAGACTTCTCCCCCTCAAGGCAGAAGATCTTCCCGTTCTCTCTGTAGAAAATATTCAGCATAACCTCGCAAAAGTAAGGAAAAATCCCGAAAAAACAAGCAGACGACCGGATTTTCCGCACTCACCGTCACGCCGAAGGCATCAGAACAGCAGCAGAGGGACTATGCTCCCACCCCAGTCCTTGGACAAAGTGCTGTATCTGGAAAAACTATAGTAGTCTGAGCCCCAGGTCATCTTAAAAGCATAAGCCAAGGTCGCATTACTGTCCACTATAGACCAGATGAATGTTGGCTCACTGCTGACTTCGTTCAACGCATTGCGTTTGAGGTCCATATCGGCAGCAAGGAATGATTTGCGGATATATAGCGCCTGATTGAGGGGAAACAGCTTTTCGGATTTGCCGGGAAGGAACCACTTCAAGGGGCTGGAATTCATTTTCCGATAAAACTCATCTGCAATGACAAAGCTTGTCGAAGGTTTCGTAGCAGAACATAACTTATAAGTGGAATACACCCCGAAATTATCCTCTGTCAGACCGGAGCAACGCCAGATTTGAGACTGGTCCCAGGTAGCCCCTTCGGCAATCGCCTTTCCGACAATCAGGCCGTGATAGCCGGAATGGTTCTTCAGTCCCGGGAAGTAATTCGAGTCTTTTTCGAGCCCTTTCGTTCCGTCGTACTTCAACAGGTCGCTGCCGAAAATATTGGCCGCCGTATTCTTTTCACAGCGGATAATGATGCCGACAAGAGACTCCCCGGACTGCTTCACATCGTTCGGATTGACCGCCTGTCCTCCTTCATAGCTGCCATCGGCAAAACGCAGGCCGCAGTCGGCGCTGCGAAGTTTACCGTCACTGCCCGCGAAAACATAGTCCCCCGGCTTGACGTCGTCGGCATCATAATCACTGACACTGGCCTTTATGGTCTTTGATACGGAGGGACTGACCACGGAAGAGAACTTGACATCAACGTCCTTCGCTGTACCGCTGCAGCTGATTTCGTAATACTTCTTGAAATCGCCGACGACGGACAATTCCTGGAAGAGCATTATTTCGGACGTATGCTCAAGGACCTGAAGCGCATTTGCCGGGAGGACGCTTACTCCGACCACAGCTTTCCCGCCCTTCTTGAAATAGAGATCCTCCGAACTTACGGAGATGGACTGCGGCGCGGCAAAGGCAGTTGCACTGATATAAGTGGACTTTGACGGATCTGCAAGGGGTCTGGCGATGATTTTGGCTGAAGGGTTCCCCTTGGACGAAGTAACTTCCAGTACAGCGGAGATGTCCTCCGTATGGATTTGGAAGCAGTCTCCCTCTACCTCCCACTGTGCCGGGGTGTAGATAGTCTTGCCTTCGTTGTCCGTCACCTGAAGATCCAGGAAATATTTCTTGCCCTCTGAAAGGCGTCCCTGGCTGCCTAGCAGCATAGGATCGGCCCCCTTGGTCTTGTTATATGCCAGGTACATACTCTTGATTCCATTAATCACGTGGAATTCAATCGAAACAGAAGAGGCCGGCCCCTTGACCGCCGAAACCTTGAGCGAAGACTTGCCTGAACCCACTGGAGTCACGGCGATTCCATCTTCCACCAGCCTCCAGGTAATGACCGACTCGTCGCCTCCGGACACGCTGACATATTCCTTCACGCCCAAGTTGGACGGAGTCAGATAGACAGGAATAACAGTCTCCCCCGAGCCGACGACAAGCGCACAGGAAGTAGCGACGTTGATTTCTGTAATCTCGTCACTCCCGGAACCGTCGGCATTATCTTTTTCATTGCAGGAAACGACAGACAGAAGGGCCAGTGAGGCAAGTATGGCAAGCAGTTTTTTCATTGGTCAGCAGTATTATTCTAGCGCAAATTTACAACAATTCCGTTCTTTTTCCAATGATAATAACCGTACACCGCTGAAAAGACGTACGCGAGATAAAGCACGGAAAGCCAATACTGGCCCGTTACCAGGCAAAGGGCCGTTGTCAGCACATCGGCGACTATCCAGAGCAGCCACTGCTGGAGGTGGGACTCGGCGAGCCACCAGGTCGCGATGACGCTGAGCATTGTCGCCAAGGCATCCAGTTCCGGCGCCTCGTCCCCGAAACGGCGGAAAAGCCAGATCAAGACAAGGGAGCCCACAAGATAGAGCAGCACGCTCCAGAGGGCCGTTTTTCGGCTGAGCGGACGCAGATGTATCTGCCCCTCCTCCACTGCCGCCGAATCCTTTGTCCAGCGTATCAGACCGACTACGGACATAACTACGTAATACAGATTCAGCCCCACCATCCCCCAGCTGTGCTGAATGGAAAAACTATAGGCACAGGCCGCCCCCGTCGCAATCCCAACCACCCACATCGCATTTTTCTGCAGGATTTCCAGGAGTACATACAGCACCCCCGTGACCATTGCGAAAAGCTCTATCCACTCCGTTAATTGCATCGTTCCAAAATTTCCGTAAATATAAGGAAAATTCTGGTTTACGATGCGAAATGACGGCGATGTCAAAAAAACAAAGGCTTAACATATCTTACATCACTGATTCAGAGGGAGGAGCAAAACGGCATCCGCACATACCGGAGCGCCAGGACGTCCGTCACCACCGATTTCTACGGAAAAGAGTTCCCCTTTGGAGAGGGAAAGATTACGAAGGTAATGCCAGCCGCCGGAAGCAGGCCCGTAAACGGAAAGCTCATCCTGACGGACCTCGAGTTTCCGCCCATCCTGAAAAGAGAAACAGGTAATAGGATTAAGCGCCGAATCCTTATGGAAATAAGCATAAGCAGCATAATCGGCTGTCACTGGAGCTGTTGCACTGTAGCGGACGGCCCCATCGTCCGGAGAACCGATCAAAAAAGACGGCCCATAACCCTTGCCCCGTGTTTTTCGCTCCCAATTACCTTTAATGACCTCTGCCTCCGGGTCGTCAATCAATACATCTGGCACCCTTCCGTCCAGATAGGGATTGACGGACATTATCTTATTGATTTCCTTGTAATCTACGTCCTGAATTCTGCCCAAATGTTTTTGTACTGCAAGGGAAGCCGCCATCCCGGCTACCTGTCCAAGGCACATAAAGACCGGCTCCATTCGTATTGAGCCATACGCAATATGCGAAGCAGAGCAGCAGACCGGCACCAGAAGATTTGTACATTCCTCCCTCTTCGGAGTGATTGAACGGTATGAAATAGGATAAGGGACGCCACCGGGGACTTGGACGTCCCCCTCATTCTTTACCATATCACGCCCATCTTTAGAGACCACTATGCGCTGGCAGTTATGTGAATCCATCTTGTACGCAGCAAGGGCAATTCCGTCCTGGACACAAGTCCGGTTCTCACAATCTGCCTGAGTAGCGATATACTCGCCAATCATCCTCCGGCTTTCCCGGACATAAAGCTGGGGCGTAAAATGATCAGAATCCACATACTCGTCTTTCGGAAGTCCCCACTTTCCGACAAAATCACGAATTACGGCAGGGACCCTCGGATCCGTTGCCGTAAACCATAGAAGTCCAAGTGTATAGTCCCTATGGGCACGTATTATCTTCTCCCTCTCGTCCCAGGATGCTGTGGGATAACTGTAATTCATCCCGATCATATCTGTGGAAAAAGCACCACGGTTATTGATGTCAGTTTTGCGTCCCGGCATCAGACTCCAGATAAAATACTGGTTGATATCACGCATATCCGGCTGAGCCTCATAAAGCCTTGCGAGCAGTTCATAACGGGATGGATCATAATTCTCGGGTTTAGACAGAGGAATGAGGTTTTCCAAGCTGTCAGTCAGGCAAATACGGAAATTATACGCCTGTACTAGACTATCTCCGGTCCCGTCAGGAAGAAGCCGTTGATCGCTTATACCCCATAAAAGCCCACTCTCTGGCTTGCCGGGCTCAACGTATGGATCCACACCGTCCGGAAATTGATGCTGATGCAGCAGCTGGACTCCATTGTAACGCTCTCCATACTCGGAATTATCCTCGCGGCCAATACGGAAGCTCACTCCGGCCTCAGCCAGGAGGTCTCCTTCATATCCCGCGTCGATAAACTCGCGGGCACGGATTCTGAGAGTATCTTCCCCGCCGGCAATCAGTATGCTGCTGATATCTGTTCCTTTTTTATCTATCCCGCAGAGATGATAGCGGGTATAGACCCGGATATGAGGATCATCCAGATAACCCTCCATTACTTCAAGGGCCGCAGAGGGTTCAAAGAGCCAATTCTCCAGGTTCCCGTAATGTTTGCCGAGCTTCCTGTAGAAGTCCAGGGCCAACCCCCTGACGACCTGCTTGTTGCCGATATCTGTGCGTCCAAGCCCTCCGCTAGTCATACCGCCAATCCGTGACAATGGTTCTATCACGATAACATCCATACCCATCCTGGCGGCGGCATTTGCAGCGATTACTCCTGAAGCCGTTCCTCCATAGACACAGACATCACATTCTAATCCATCCGAACAGGAAAGGAAGACAAGAACAAAAGCGATGAGCGCAAAAGGATAATTCTTCATATTAGTTTTTCAAGTCCGTCTGCGACGCTATGGTCGCAGAAATAAAGGTATTGACTCACAAAAGAACACATCCCTGTCCATAAAAGTCGTCGATACTCCCAATCTATACTTTAAAAGGCTGTCTCGCGGTGATTGACCGGCCGAGGGTGAGACTGTCGGCATATTCCAGGTCGTCACCGAAGCCAAGACCGCGTGCAAGGGTCGTCACTCTCACCCCAACAGGTTCGATCTGCCGGTAAATGTAAAAAGCGGTCGTCTCCCCTTCCACATCACCGCTCAGAGCCATAATGACCTCGGCGGAAGACGGGTCTTCAAGGGCGGAAAGGCGTCCCACAAGTTCACGGATGGTCAGATCGGATGGCCCGACCCCGGCCATAGGGGAAATAATGCCGCCGAGGACGTGGTAGAGGCCGTGGTACTGGCCGGTCGCCTCGATACTCATTACGTCCCGGACGCTTTCCACGACGCAGATCTGGCTATGGTTCCGCCGGGAATCGCTGCAGAAGGAACAGAGGTCGTCATCCGAAATCATCCTGCACTCCCTGCAGTAATGGACCTCGTCACGGAGCCGCCGGATCGAGTCAGTGAAATGATGGACGTGATCCTCGGGCTGCTTCAGCAGATGGAGGGCCAGCCTCAACGCACTGCGCCGGCCCACCCCAGGGAGGGAAGATATAGCGTCGACAGCCTCTGAGAGGAGGACGGAGGGATAGTTTTCTTGCGTTTTCAAGACCATGACTCGCAAATATAACAAAAAATCCGTACCTTTGAAGCCTATGGACAAACTTTTCCTCATAGACGGGCACGCGCTGGTTTTCAAGATGTACTATGCCTTCCTGCGCAGGCCGATGATTAATTCCAAGGGAGTGGATACTTCCATCCTTTTCGGATTCACGAAATACCTGCTGGAACTCCTTGATAAAGAGAAGCCCAGCCATATCGCCGTAGCCTTCGACCCTCCGGGAGGGACCTTCCGGAACCAACTCTATCCGGCCTACAAGGGAACTCGTCCGCCGACGCCCCAGCTGGTGATCGACGCCCTCGAGCCGCTCTCTGAAATAGTCAGGTCTATGAATATTCCCGTCCTGATGATCCCCGGCTTCGAGGCGGACGACGTCATAGGTTCTATGGCCATCAGGGAGGCCTCCCCCGCCCTGGACGTCTATATGGTCACTCCGGACAAGGACTATGGACAGTTGATATCCGACCATATCTTCCAGTTCAAGCCCGGCAAGGGAGGTGGGGAATCGGAACTCGTGGACAAGGCCGCCCTCTGCGAGAAATGGGGCATAGGCGAGCCCTCGCAGATGATTGATATGCTGGCGCTCTGCGGCGATTCGGCGGACAATGTGCCGGGAGTCAAGGGAATAGGCGAGGTCGGAGCCGGCAAGCTTATCTCGCGCTATGGTTCTATGGAAAGTATCTATGCCCATCTCGACGAACTGTCCGAACGCCAAAAGGCCCAATTCAGCGAAGCAAAGGATTACATCGGCCTATCCAAGACTCTGGTTACCATCAAGACTGACATCCCGCTCGAAACCTCCCTGGAAGATATGCGCTTCGACGGGGATTTCACCCCGGAAATCGTCGGGCTCTTCGACAAATATGAATTCAACTCGCTACGGCGCTATATTTCGCACGTAAAGGCGGAGACTCCTGCAGAAGAAAAGCCCAAAGAATTCGAAGTCAGGGCCGTGACAGTCGAAGAAATATGTTCTCTCGCTCGTCGCAGCAGGGCTGTCGGAATCAAAGCGGAAGCCTCCGGAGAAGGCCTGAGGGCAAGAATCAGTAAGCTCTCTCTCGGGGCCGAAGGCGCTGTCTGCCAAATCTCAGGCAGTCAGCTGGACAGTGTCAGACCGCTCCTGGAAGATGACTCCGTGGAGAAATACGGCTACGATCTCAAGAGTCTCTCCAAGCTCCTATCATTTGCCGGCATCAAGCTTCTTGGTTTCTGGGCCGACATCGCCCTGATGCATTACCTGATCAATCCGGAAAGAAGTCACGATATCGCCCTTCTCTCGAAATCCTTCCTTGGAATCAGCCTTGAAAGCGGCAGGGAGATAGCCACATCACTTTTCGATGAACCTCAGGAGAGCGAAGATACGCTTGACAAAGAGGCCGCGGTCCTGGTAGAACTCGGCAAGGCCGTCCGCAAGGAATTGGGCGAAAGGGAGAGGCTCTATCTCGAGATGGAAGAGCCGCTCGCCAAAGTCCTCGCCAAAATGGAACTTGCAGGAGTCAAGGTGGATATGGCCCAGATCTCAAGCTTTGCTGACGGTCTCCGGCAGGAACTGACTGAACTTGAAAGTATTATTCGCACTGAGGCAAATGCCCCGGAGCTGAACATTTCCTCCCCTAAGCAGGTCGGAGACCTGCTTTTCGACAGGCTCAAACTGGATCCCAAGGCGAAGAAAAGCGGAGCCAAGGGACAGTACCCTACGGACGAAGCGACACTCCAGGAGCTGAACAACCCGATAGCGGACAAAATCCTGGAATTCCGGGCGGTAAAGAAACTTTTGTCAACTTATATAGAGCCGTTCCCGAGCTTTGTCTCTCCGATTGACGGACGTGTCCATACCACCTTCAATCAGGCACTTACTGCAACAGGCCGGCTCTCATCCTCCAACCCTAACCTGCAGAATATTCCTATCAGGACCGAACGTGGCAAGGAAATCCGCAAAGCCTTCGTTCCGGGCACTCCCGACGGGGTTATTGTTTCCGCCGACTACTCTCAGATTGAGCTTCGGATAATGGCCCATCTGAGCTGCGACGAGCACCTGGTCAATGCCTTCCGCAGCGGAATGGATGTCCATAAAGCCACCGCCGCCAAGATTTTCAAAGTCCCCGAAGACGAGGTCACGCGCGAGATGCGCTCAATGGCCAAGACAGCGAATTTCGGCATAATGTACGGGATTTCGTCCTTCGGGCTGGCGCAGCGCCTGCAACTCGGCAGAAAAGAGGCCAAGAAACTCATAGATGACTACTTCGAGTCTTTCCCCGCCATCCGCGGATTCATTGATGACAGCATAGCTTTCGCACGCGAGAACGGCTATGTGGAAACCTTGTTCGGCAGACGGCGCTATCTTCCCGACATCAATTCCAAGAACGCTACAGTACGTTCTCTGGCCGAGCGAAATGCCGTCAACGCCCCCATCCAGGGGACGGCGGCGGACATAATAAAACTTGCAATGATACGCCTGGACAAGAGACTCTCGGAAGAGGGACTCAAGAGCCGGATGGTATTGCAAATCCACGATGAGCTGCTCTTCGACGCCCTTCCCGAGGAGGTCGGCGCCTTGGAAAAGATTGTCGTCGAAGAAATGGAAAATGTTCTCAAACTCTCCGTTCCGCTGACAGTTGAATGCAGCGCCGGGAAGAACTGGTTGGAGGCACATTGATATGGACTATCTGAACTTGACCGAAAAAGAACTTGTCACCCGTGCGGTCGCCGGGGACGAAATGGCCTACAGGGCTATATACCAGCTCCACGAAAAGGCCATCCGCTCGCGTGTAAGCGGGTATTTCGTATGGAAGGCAGACGTGGACGACGTCGTCTCGGAAGCCTTCCAGAAAGCCTTTGCCAACCTCGCGGCCTTCGATACGGAGCGAGAGCTCAGGCCCTGGCTGAACACCATTGCGACTCGCACTGCCCTTGACCATCTCGACAAAATCCGCCGCGAAGACGAGAAAAAAGAAGTGATGGAAACTCTCACCGAAACCGACCCCGAAGAAGAGGTCATCCGTGACGAGAACCATCAGAGGCTTATGGCTTTCATAGAAGAACTGCCTCCTCTTTACAAGGAAGTTATGGTCAAATATATGATAGAAGAGCTTGAGTACGAGAAAATTGCCAACGAACTCGGACTTGAGCTCAACACTGTCCGCACACGGATCCGCAGGGGCAAGCAGCATCTTGCGGAAATGATGCTAAGGGGGGAAGTTCAATGAATGCAGACGAATTCATAGCCATAATCCGGAATGATTTTCCGCTGACCGAGCTTCAGGAAGAACGTTTCCGCGCTCTGGAGCCGTTGTACCGTGAATGGAACGCAAAAATCAATGTGATTTCGAGAAAGGACATCGACTCGCTGTACGACCATCATATTCTGCATTCACTTGCAATCGCACGCTATCTTCTGACGATGGAAGGTCTCATTGAGAGTTTTTCAGAAGCCTCTGTGCTGGACCTTGGCACCGGCGGAGGCTTTCCCGGCATTCCCCTTGCCATCCTTTTTCCGGGGGCAAGATTCACCCTCTGCGATTCCGTCGGCAAGAAAACTATCGTGGCCAAAGCGGTTTCAGCTGCGCTGGGACTTGATAACGTCGAGGTCGTAAACGCTCGCGCCGAGTCGCTGAGCGGACCTTTCGACTATGTGGTGTCACGGGCGGTCGCTTCCCTGGTGGATTTCTATCCCTGGGTCAAAGGAAAATTCACCGACGGAATCCTTTATCTCAAAGGCGGCGACGTCGTCGAAGAAATCTCGACTCTTATGGGCCGCAACCGCCTTCGCAGGGGCTGTATCCATACCTGGATGATATCTTCCTGGCTGAAAGACGGATATTTCGACGGCAAATTGGTCATTCATTTGGAAAAGTAAAATTTTATTTGGCGGATTGAGCGAAAATACCTACCTTTGCAGTCCGCGTGAAAAAGCGCAGTTGAATTAGCGAATAATATAAAAAAGAGATACAATGAAAAGAACATTCCAACCTTCCCGCCGCAAGCGTGTCAACAAGCACGGCTTCCGCGCAAGAATGGCTTCGGCCAACGGCCGCCGCGTCCTTTCGGCCCGCCGTCGTCACTGCCGCAAGAAACTCACCGTCTCCGACGAAGACCGCTGGTAGTTTCCCGGCTTAGATTTACAAAAACGCCTCCCGATTCTGTCAGGAGGCGTTTTTATTATTACCGCCCGTGGGAGACAAGTGCCTGAAACGCAGTATCTTACGCATTTTGCCCTGGTTAAAAACCCCTATGGCAAAACACGCATAACGCTGAAGCACAATAACTTATTCCACACGCTACAGATGCAGATACTTGTTAATCTGTTTAGCCGGAGCACCAGTCTGTGCTTGAAGATGCTGAGCCAGTTGACTCCTTTTCTCCTCGGACAACTTGAACACGTCGTGAATGTCTTTCAGATGCAGGTCTCTAAAGAGGATACGCGTAAACTTTGAATAAACAGCATCACTCTTTCCCACAAATATTTCATTAATATCGTGCTCGCTGCCAGTTGTCGCGTGCATTGAATGGATCATATCTTCATAAGTGTCAAAGAATCGAATAGCTTCTTTATAGTCAATTACGTTGTAAAGAGAAATTATGTAATCGACAAGCTGTTCCTTTTCATTATTCTCAAGAGTCTTGAACAAACGCTGCAGAAGTTTGTAAGTCATTGCCCTACCTGAACGAAACTGGGCAGAAACTGCTGCCACTGCCCTTCGCATTGCTGTTCTGGCCCTTGACAACACCAGTTTTTCGGAGAAAGGGTGACAGCTTTCAGCGTATGCCAAAAAAGTCCAGCGATAATCTTCAGCTTTGGAGCAAAGCTTTCTCTCTGATGGATTATTACCGACATAGATTAAGTTGGAACGAGCCTTTTTATCTCCGATTTTTGGAGCACTCCCGAATGGGGTCTGAAAAAGAGGTCCTTTCCGCCTGCACAGAACGTTATACTCCCGTACAAATTCAGAGGTGTAATCCCGCACAAATGATGACAAATCCTTTTTTTGACCAGCAATCGTACTGTGATGGACGTGATCAGGCATTAGCGATAACGCCAGAACCTTCATTCCTCTTTTTCGTGCGGCCACACAAAAAATGGTAAAGAAGACAAGATAGTCACTTACAGAATAAAACAGTACCTCTCCATTGCGAGGTCTTTGATAACAGTGATTCAGAATTCCAGCATAACATTTTCTATTATAGCCCTTCATAATCGATAAGGATAAAAGACTCATCCTTTTCGTATATCTTCTGCAAGCACAAAGATAAAGTATTGCTTTAACATTTCAAACGTTTTTTACCGTGGGAGACAAGTGCCTGAAACGCAGTAATTTACGAAAAATGCCCTGGTCAATTCCAACCAGGGCAAAACACATAAACTACTAATGTACAGGGAGTTATCCCCCACAACGATTCCTTCGGACGCGCTAGATAAAGATATACTTGCACACAAAGAGCGCCGCAAGTATCCACATCGTGATCGAGATCTCCTTGAACTTGCCTGCGACAGCGTGGCAGAGGACATACGAGATAACGCCCAGGAGGATGCCGTCGGAAATGCTGTAGGCAAGAGGCATCATTATAAGGGTTACGAAGGCGGGGATAGCCTTGCAGTAGTCTTCCCAGTGGATGCTCTTAACTGAGCCCATCATCATCACGCCCACTATTATCAGCGCAGGAGCCGTGGCGGCGCCGGGAATGGCCAGGAAAATCGGGCTGAAGAAGAGAGCGAGGATGAAGAAAACAGCCGTGGAGAAGGCTGTGAGGCCGGTACGGCCGCCTTCTCCGACACCGGAGGCGCTTTCCACGTAAGTCGTGGTGGTAGAAGTACCGAAGCAGGCTCCGGCTACGGTTGCGATGGAGTCGGCAAGGAACATCTTCTCGACGCCGGGAATCTCGTCGCCGCCCTTCTGGATGAGGCCGGAACTCTGATGGACACCGATGATCGTGCCCATAGTGTCGAACATATCGATGAAGAGGAAGGTGAAGACCACTGCCAGCATATCCCAGCTGAGGATGCTACCCCATTCAAATTTGCAGAAGATAGGGCTGATGCTGTCCGGGAGCGAGATCAGCTTGACATTGCCGGCTTCCGAGCGGATAAGCTGGGTGACGGCTTCACCCGAGGCGGGATCCTTGATGAAAAGACCGATAACTGCGGTGACGAGGATGCCCCAGAGCATTCCGCCGCGCACCTTTGCCATAACCAGACCAGCGGTGATGAAAAGGCCTATGATACCGACCAGGGCCTTCCCGTGAGTGATGTCACCGAGGCTGACGAGGGTAGCGGGATTGTCAGCGATGATGCCGGCGTTCTGCATACCGATAAAGGCAATGAACAGGCCTATACCTGCGCCGATGGCCTTTTTCAGCGTGCCGGGGATGGCATTGATCAGCCAGGTGCGGACCTTGGTCAGAGTAAGGATAATGAAAAGCAGACCTTCAATAAAGACGGCCGTAAGGGCGAACTGCCAGCTGTGGCCCATACCGATGCAGACCGTGAAGACGAAGAAAGCGTTGAGGCCCATACCGGGAGCCAGGGCGAAAGGTTTTTTGGCATAGAGAGCCATCACAAGGGTACCCACGATGGCCGCAAGCGCGGTGGCGGTGAACACGGCGCCACCCGGCATATCAAGGGCCGAGAAGATGCCCGGATTGACGGCGAGTATGTACGCCATCGTGAGGAAGGTCGTCAGGCCCGCGAGGATTTCAGTACGAACCGAATGTTTTGTGCTGTCGAAACCGAAGCACTTCGAAAGGATATTTGCCATAGTTCTATCCTCCTACTAGAAGACCCATTTGAGACCGGCGCAGGGACGTACCTTAAACCCGGCTGTAGTTGCAAAATCATAGCTCAGTTCCACTTCTCCGCCCAAATTGAGGTTGGGAACACCAATCCACTGGCCAACATTGTACCAAAGCTGAGGCTCTGAAATGAACACAATCTTGCTGTCGGCCCACTGAGGAAAGCCCAACTCATCAAACCCGGTGATTACGGAGTGATTCTCCCACCAGAAATCGGCAAATCCACTGAATCTCAGTCCTTTCAGTCCAAAGAGATCCTGCATTCCCCAAACAAAGGTAAACTGCAGAGGCACCTCGCTGACTCCCCGAAGGATGTGTTTATATAGTACCTTGAAGTTGAAGGTGTTACTGAAGTCTTGAGAGTGGACAAAATAGTCCAGGCCCGCCAGAAAAGCATGATTGATTCCATAACCTACAAAAGAGCCATCCGCCAGCTGAGGGTTGTTCATAAGCAGACCGCCATTGTATTCCACATGCAGACTGAAGCCGTTCAGCACAGGGACATCATGCCAAAAGTTCAGGCAACGCGCAATTTCAAAGTAAGTGCCGGAGGGAGAATAATCCTTCCCGTCAGCATTCTTCGCATTGTAATCGTAATCCACGAAGAAGAAGGTGTTCCCCCAATTGTCATTGTAGAAACCTTCAAGGGTGGTAGTAACGTGCTGACGATCCTTACCGAAATCGTAGAACACCTGGAGATTGGTCTGTGCCTTGGCGGCCTGGCCAAGCGCAAGCGTTGCAAAAGCAACGGCGAAGATGATTTTTTTAAACATAAAACGTAGTTTATGAAAAGGTTATAAAAATTACACCCGGCCACTCGGCCGGGTGCTTGTGCTACTTTCTGAGCGAAGGGTTGATTTCAAAGTCGACAGCCTTGTCCCCGTCGGGATTGGCCCCGAATTCATAGTCCTTGCCGGGCAGGATGGCGTTCAGTATCACGCCCACCAGAGCCGCGACCGCAAGGCCGCTGAGCGAGGTGAAGCCGAGCGAAATCGCATCGTTGGCGCCATACTTGATTCCGATGGCCAGAACCAGGATGAGGGCGGCGATGATCACGTTGCGGCTCTTGGTGAAATCCACCTGATTCTCAACGATATTGCGCACACCCACGGCGGAAATCATACCGTAAAGCACCAGGGAGACACCGCCGATGGTTGCAGCGGGCATACAGCTGATAAGAGCGCTGAACTTAGGGCAGAAACTCAGTATGATTGCGAACACGGCAGCTATGCGGATAACCTTGGGATCATAGACCTTGGTAAGGTTCAGGACGCCGGTATTCTCACCGTATGTCGTATTTGCAGGGGCGCCGAAAAGCGAAGCCAGAGCCGTTGCGAGACCGTCACCGATCAGGGTGCGGTGCAGGCCAGGGTCCTCGAGATAGTTGATTCCGGTAGTCGAGGAAATTGCACACATATCGCCGATATGCTCCATCATAGTCGCGAGAGAAATCGGGACTATGGCAATGATCGCCGAGGCGATAAGCCCCCAGTTGGGGTCCTTGAACACACTCATCGCGGTGTTTTCCCATTTGAAGGGCACTCCGATCCAGGCGGCTTCCTTTACGGCAGAGAAGTCACAGAGGCCGAAGCAGGCGGCGACGATGTAGGAGCCGAGCACACCGAGAAGGATGGGAATGATCTTGATCATCCCCTTTCCCCAGATGTTGCATACCACTATTATAATAATGGCGAGAAGCGCGATCCACCAGTTCTGGTTGCAGTTTCCGATGGCAGAACCGGAAAGGGTCAAGCCGATGGCTATGATGATAGGACCTGTCACGATCGGAGGGAAGAACCTCATCACCTTCTTTGCACCGAAAGCAGCGAAGAGCCCCGCCAGGATGAAATAAATAATGCCTGCCGAGAAAACTCCGATGCAGGCATAAGGCAGTGACTGGGCGGCGCTGAGGCCTTGGGCTTCCCCCATTGAGACTACGGCTGCGTAGCCACCGAGGAAAGCGAAGGACGAGCCCAGGAAAGCCGGAACCTTCATCTTGGTGCAGAAGTGGAAGATCAAAGTGCCGAGGCCTGCGAAAAGAAGGGTGGCACTCATCGAGAGTCCGGTGATGACCGGGACCAGGACCGTGGCTCCGAACATGGCGAACATGTGCTGGAGACCGAGGGTAAGCATCTTGCCGCGGCCTAGCTCGCGGGCGTCATAGATGGCTTTGTTAAGATTCGTCATTATATCTGTTGTTAAAAAGGATTTCAACCCCACAGTCTTGACGACCATACAAAGATAGGGAATATTTTTCAATATCCACTAAAAAATTTTAAAAACTCGAGGCGGCAATCCGTGCCGGGGAAACAGCATCTGGCGGCACGGAGATAAGCGAAACAGCTGGCAGTGCCGCAAAGGAGAAACGGAGATGACAACGTGCACGACTGCCGTCCGTATCGGTCCACAGAATGGACCTCTACGGACGCTTGGACGCTGAAGGAAGTGTGCCGGACGGCGACCTGACGGATAGAAGCGGGAGTGAGATGCCTATATCAGCGGCTCGGCGGTCATTGCGGCGGGCTGAGGAATACCCATCAGCTTGAGGATGGTCGGGGCGACGTTGCAGAGGGCGCCGTCATTGACGCTCTTCACCTCGTCCCCGGCGTTGATGACAACGAACTGCACCGTGTTCAGCGAATGGGCGGTATTCGGAGATCCGTCGGCATTGACCTCGAAGTCGGCGTTGCCGTGGTCGGCGGTCAGAAGCACCACATAGTCGTGGGCAACAGCCTCTTCAACCACGCGTCCGACTAGCTTGTCGATGCAGGCAACAGTCTGTGTAACAGCGGTATAGACCCCGGTATGGCCGACCATATCGCCGTTGGCGAAGTTCAGGATAATCATATCTTCCTTCTCGCTGCGGATGGCGTCGATCAGCTTTTCCGCCACCTCGGGAGCGCTCATCTGCGGCAGCAAATCGTAGGTCGGAACCTTCGGGGAATTGACCAGGATACGGTCCTCGTTCTCGAAAACAGTCTCACGGCCACCGTTGAAGAAGAAGGTGACGTGGGCATATTTCTCAGTCTCGGCGATGCGCAGCTGGCGTTTGCCGGCTTTGGAAACAGTCTCGCCGAGCGTGTCCTGGACCAGTTCCTTGTCGAAGAGGATATGGACACCGGTGAAGGAGGCGTCGTAAGGAGTCAGGCAGCAATAGTAGAGCGGAATCGTGTGCATCCCTTCCTCCGGCATATCCTTCTGCGTGAGAACGGTGGTCAACTCGCGGGCGCGGTCGTTGCGGAAGTTGTAGAAGATGATGGCGTCGCCTTCCTCAATCTTTGCAAGAGGCTTGCCCTCGGAGTCGGTGACGACTATCGGTTTGATGAATTCGTCGGTAACCTCGGCGTCATAGGATGCCTGGATGCCCTCGGTGGCCGATTTGAACGCGGCACCCTTGCCTTCGACCAGCAGATCGTAGGCCTCTTTGACGCGGTTCCATCTCTTGTCGCGGTCCATAGCGTAGAAACGGCCGCAGACCGTCGCGACCTTGCCGGTAGTCTCCGCCATCCTGGCCTCCAGCTCGCTCACGAAGCCCAGTCCGCTGCGGGGGTCGGTGTCACGACCGTCCATAAAAGCGTGGACATAGACCTTGGAAAGACCCTCGGAGGCCGCTACGCGAAGGAATTCATAGACGTGGTCAAGGGAAGAATGGACACCACCGTGGGAAGTAAGGCCCATCAAATGCAGCTTTTTGCCGGAAGACTTGACATAGTCGAAGGCCGCACGGATCTCCTTGTTTTCGAGGAGCCGGTGCTCGCGGCAGGCGATATTGATCTTCACAAGGTCCTGATAGACCACCCTGCCGGCGCCGAGATTCATATGGCCGACCTCGGAATTGCCCATCTGGCCGTCCGGAAGGCCCACATATTCGCCGCAGGCCTGAAGGTGGGCACAGGGATACTTGGCGCGGAGCGCGTCGATATTAGGTGTCCCCTGGGTCCATATAGCGTTGGAATAATCGTGGCGGCCCTCACCCCAGCCGTCCAGAATCATAAGAAGAACTTTTCTGTCCATAATTACATACAATAAATCGTGCAAAGATACTCACTTTTTTGGTGAAAAAATATTTTTTTACTACCTTTGCACCCGTGAACGAGATAGAGGACGCCGGTCCCCTATCTTTTTTATTTAGGATATGGACAAGGAGCAAGTTAAAAGAATCGCTGAAGAAGGCGCGGCCCAAAGAGGCTGCTTCCTCGTGGAAGTCACGCTGAGCGCGGAGAATGACATCGAAATCGTCATCGAGAAGGAAGAAGGCATCGTCGACTGGGACGACTGCGCCGCAATCGACCGTCTGGTCCACGAAAACTTCGACCAGGACGTAGAAGACTACTCCCTCACCGTTTCCTCCGCCGGTCTGGACCGCCCGTTCAAGGTACTGAAACAGTACCGCAAGGCCCTCGGGACCAAGGTGGACGTAAAGTTCAAAGGTGGGAAGAGGCTCATTGCCACCCTCTCAGACGCCGACGAGCAGTCCGTCACCCTTGAATACAGCGCCCTCGAGGCCGTGGAAGGCAAGAAGAAAAAGGAGAAAGTGGAGCACTGCGAACGCTTCCCCCTCCAGGAGATCAACAGCGTCACGCCCTATATCGAATTCAAATAACAATAAATAAAAATGGCAAAAGAAAAAGAGAAAGAAATCACCTTGATCGATGCATTCAAGGATTTCAAGGAAGAGAAGAGCATTGACCGCCCGGTTATGCTGGGTGTACTCAAAGATGTGTTCCTCACACAGCTTGCGAAGACCTACGGCAGCTCCGACAACTTCGACGTAATCATCAACGTGGACAAGGGAGACTGCGAAATCTACCAGAACTTCGACGTCGTTGAAGAAGTCCAGAATCCCGCCACAGAGATTACCGTAGAGGAAATCGCAGCCGAGACCGGGGACGACGACTATGAAATCGGCGACACCTACACCCGCAAGCTCTCCCTCTCCTCCTTCGGCCGCCGCGGCATCCTGAACATCAGGCAGAACCTCCAGGGCCGTATAATGGACATCGAAAAGGCCAACGTCTATAAGAAGTATTCTGAGAGAGTCGGCGAAATTTTCACCGGCGAGGTCTACCAGACCTGGAAGAACGAAGTTCTCATCCTCGACGAGGACGGCAACGAACTCCGTATGCCCAAGGCCGAGCAGATTCCCGGCGAGCACTTCAAGAAAGGTGACTCTGTCCGCGCCATCATCAAGAGCGTGGAGATGAAGAACAACACCACTCCTTACATTGTGCTGTCCCGCACCACGGATTCCTTCCTCGAGAAGCTCTTCGAGATGGAAGTTCCCGAGATTTACGACGGCCTTATCACCGTGAAGAAGGTCGTGCGCATCCCCGGCGAGAGGGCCAAAGTCGCCGTCGAGTCCTATGACGACCGCATCGACCCGATCGGAGCCTGCATCGGCGTCAAGGGTTCCCGCATTATGGGCATCGTCCGTGAGCTCCGCAATGAGAATATCGACGTCATCCCCTGGACCACGAACACCCAGCTTATGATCCAGCGCGCCCTGAATCCCGCCCATATCTCCCGCATCGACCTCGGCGAGGGTCCGGAAGACAAGATCAAGGTATTTATGCAGGCCGAAGAGGTCAAGAAAGGCATCGGCAAGGGCGGCGTGAACATCAAACTCGCCGGAATGCTGGTCGGACGCGAAATCGAAGTCTGGAGAGACCTGCCTCAGAACGAAAACGACGAGGAGGATGTGCTCCTGAGCGAATTCTCGGACGTCATCGACGAATGGGTCATCAAGAGACTGCAGGATATCGGTTGCGACACGGCCAAGAGCGTCCTCGCACTCAGTGCAGAGGATATCGCCAACCGTGCAGACCTGGAAGACGAGACCGTGGAAGAGGTCCTCGGCATCCTGCGCGCTGAATTTGAATAATAAACAATAAAGGGGTTATATATGGCAGAAATCAGATTAAGTAAACTTATCAAGCAGTTCAACATCGGACTGGACACACTCGTTGACTTCCTCAACTCCAAGGGCGCCGGAATCGAAGACGCCAACCCGAATATGAAGGTTTCGGACGAGTATCTTCCCGAACTTCACAAAAAGTTCGGCAAGGACCTGGAGCTTAAGGAAGCGGCCGAAAAAGTGGACGTGAAACTGACCGAGATCCTGGACAAGGCCTCACGCAAAAGCGGAGAGGAAGAAGAGGAAGAATATGAGCCCGAGAAGGTTACAGTCATCAAGAGTTCCACTCTTTCCCGCGACATCCCCAAGGAAGTCGAAAAGAGCGCCGAGCCCCGGAAGGAGCCGGAGAAGACTGTAGAAGCTCCCGCGGAGGCGGAAGAGGAGAAGGCAGCGGAACCCGCAGTCGTCGAGACTCCCGCTGAGCCGGAGCCGGTGAAAGAGCCCGAAACCGAGACCGAAAAGCCGGCAGAGGCAGAAAAGCCCGTTGAAGAAGAAAAGACTGCACAGGAAGAGAAGCCTGCCGAAACCACCCCTGCAGAATCACCCGCCGAAGCCCCTGACGAAACCCCTGCCGAGACCAAGGAGGCGGAAGTCGCTGAAAAAGAGGAAACAAAGTCCGTCGAAACCCCTGCGGGCTCTCCTGCCAAGAGCGACACCCCCGAACTCAAGGTCCTCGGAAAGATCGACCTTTCGCAGTTCGATCCTAAGAAGGGCAAGAAACGCGAAAGGATCAAGGCCGGAGGTTCCCAGAAGGTCGATGTGACCAAGGTCCAGGCCGACAAGCCCGCCAAGAAGGGCGAGAAGAAAAAGGCGGAACCTGCCGGAGGCAAAGGCCGCAAGAAAGGCGACAGGTTCAAACCCGCACTCACCGAGGCCGAGCAGGAAGAACTGCAGAAGGAAATCCAGAAGCAGGTCAAGGAGACCTACGCCAAGATGAGCGAGACGAAGAGTTTCGGCGCCAAGCACCGCAAGGAGAAGCGCGAACTCGCCGCCCTCCGCTCCCAGGAGGAGATGGAAGCGGCAGCCGCAGAGAACAAGGTACTGAAAGTCACCGAGTTCGTAACGGTCAACGACCTCGCCACCCTGATGAACAACACCCCAGTGGTGAAGGTCATCGGAGCCTGTATGTCCCTCGGAATGATGGTTTCCATCAACCAGAGACTGGATGCGGAGACCCTGGTGCTGGTCGCGGAGGAATTCGGCTACAAGGTCGAGTTCGTTACCGCCGAGCTCTCCGAGGAAATCGCCCAGCAGGAGCCTGACAATGAGGAAGATCTCGTCGAACGTCCTCCGGTAATCACCGTGATGGGACACGTCGACCACGGTAAGACTTCCCTGCTGGACAATATCCGCAACACCAACGTCATCGCCGGTGAGGCCGGCGGCATCACCCAGCACATCGGTGCCTACAACGTCACCCTGTCCAGCGGCCGCCACATCACCTTCCTCGACACTCCCGGCCACGAAGCCTTCACGGCTATGCGTGCCCGAGGCGCCCAGATGACCGACCTTGCGATCATCATCGTAGCGGCCGACGACGCGGTTATGCCCCAGACCAAGGAAGCAATCGCCCACGCCCAGGCTGCAGGCGTACCTATGGTCTTCGCAATCAACAAGATAGACAAGCCGGGCGCAAATCCCGACACCATCCGCCGCCAGCTCAGTGAGATGAACATCCTCGTAGAGGACTGGGGCGGCAAGTACCAGTGCCAGGAAATCTCCGCCAAGAAGGGCATCAATGTGGACAAGCTCCTCGAAAAGGTACTCTTCGAGACCGACCTCCTGGAGCTCAAGGCCAATCCCAAGAAGCTCGGAAGCGGCGCCGTCATCGAGTCCTCGCTGGACAAGGGCCGCGGTTATCTCGCGACAGTCCTGGTCCAGGACGGCACGATGAGGGTCGGCGACGTGATCATCTCCGGAAGCTACTACGGACGCGTGAAGGCTATGTACAATGAGCGCGGACAGAAGGTCCAGGAGGCCGGTCCGTCCACTCCTGTATCCATCCTCGGCCTGAACGGAGCCCCCGCCGCCGGTGAGAAATTCAATGTGATGACCGACGAAAAAGAGGCCAAGTCCATTGCCAACCGCCGCGAACAGCTCATCCGCATCCAGGGTATCAAGACCCAGAAGCACCTCACCCTCGAGGAAATCGGCCGCCGTATCGCAATCGGCAACTTCAAGGAACTGAACGTCATCGTCAAAGGTGACGTGGACGGCTCCGTCGAAGCTCTCTCCGACTCCCTCATCAAGCTCTCCACCGAAGAGGTGAGGGTGAATGTGATCCATAAGGCCGTCGGCGCCATCAGCGAATCCGACGTCCTGCTGGCCGAAGCCTCCGACGCCGTCATCATCGGCTTCCAGGTGCGTCCTTCAGCCGAGGCGCGCAAGAGCGCTGAGAAGGAAGGTATCGAAATCCGCCTGTACTCAGTTATTTACGACTGTATCAACGAGGTCAAGGAAGGTATCGAGGGTATGCTCGAACCGGAGAAGAAAGAAGAGGTCACGGCTACCGCAGAGGTCAAGCAGACTTTCAAGATTTCCAAGGTCGGCACGGTCGCCGGCTGCCAGGTCAAGGAAGGAAAACTGGTCTCCAAAGCCCAGGTCCGCCTCATCCGCGACGGCATCGTGGTCTATACCGGAGCCCTTGCCTCCCTGCAGAGAGGCAAGGACGACGCCAAGGAAGTCGCCAGCGGCTTCGAATGCGGCTGCTCCCTCGAAAAGTTCAACGACATCCACCCCGGAGACATCATCGAAGCCTTCCAGGTCGTGGAAATCAAACGTTCGCTCTGATGCTGATTGTACTGGAAGGGCTCGACGGGGCGGGAAAATCCACCCAGGTCCGAAAGCTCAGGGAATATCTGACCGAGCGCTGCGGCGGCGTGGAGTATATCCACTTCCCCCGCTACGAGGCTCCTGTCTATGGTGAGCTTATCAGCCGTTTCCTGCGCGGAGAATTCGGCTCCAACGGTGAGGTCCATCCCCAGCTCGTGGCCCTGCTATTCGCAGAGGACCGCCACGGAGCCGGCCCCGGGATAAAGAAAGCCCTTAGGGAAGGAAAGACCGTCCTCCTGGACCGCTATGTCTATTCCAACATTGCCTATCAGTGCGCGAAACTCTCTGACAAAGAGGCACAAAGGAATCTCCGCGAATGGATATTCAACACCGAATACGGCGAGTTCGACCTTCCGAGGCCGGAGCTGAATCTATATCTGGACGTCCCCATCGACTTTGTCGAAAAGAGCCTGACCCATCAGCGCCAGGGCGGAGACCGCGCCTACCTCGAAGGTGAAAAGGACATCCACGAAGCCGACCTCGAGTTCCAGCGCAAAGTCAGGAGTATTTATCTCGAAGAGACCCGCAGGGACAGCAACTTCCTTCGCATAGACTGCTCTGACGACGAAGGAGCTATGCTGCCTCCCGATGATATCTTTGCCCGTATCCGCAAAAAAATCGAAGCATATCTCGGATGAAAGCCGCCCATCATAGATTCAGACGCATCTGCGCAATCATAATAGGCATTGTGCTGCTCTGCTCTTCGCTTTTGAAGCTTATGGACCCTGTCGGCACGGGCCTTATCGTAAGAGAGTACCTCAGTTTCTTCCACCTCGGCTTCATCGGCGGAGCGGCTAAAGTCCTGGGGGCGCTGCTAGCCCTTCTCGAAGGTACGGTCGGCGCGGCTCTCATCACCGGAGTTTTCCGCAAAGCTGCGGCGACTGTGACCTGGGCGCTTCTAGGCTTTTTCACTTTGATAACCCTTATACTCTGGATCGCCAATCCGGCGATGGACTGCGGCTGCTTCGGCGAGGCCATCCATCTCACTCACGCCCAGTCGTTTCTGAAGAACATCGTGTTGCTTGTCCTGGCCTTCGGCGCTTTTCTGCCGATGACCCAGTTCGGCATTCCGTTCACCCGCAAGAAAGTCTCCTTCGCCCTAAGCGTTGTGGCTCTCGTCATAGCACTCTGGTACAGCTGGAAACATCTTCCGCTTATAGATTTCACCGAATTTGCCCCGGGAGTGGAGCTTTACGCTTCCCTGGACAACGACTACCAGAAAGACGACGGACTCTTCCCTACCCTGATTTATGAAAAGGACGGCCAGCAAGGCTCCTTCACCGGGATACTGCCGGACAGCAACTGGAGTTTTGTCCGGGCCGACACCCTTAAGCGAAACGGAAGATATCTGCCCCAGAGCAAACCGATGCTGTCTTTCACCGATGCCTCAGGGGAATATCAGGACGAAAAGGCGGTCATTGGGAAAGTAGTCCTGTTTTCGGTCTATAAGCCCGAAAAAGCAGACTGGAAGAGGCTTGAGCAGCAGGCCGAGACTGCAAAGAATGCCGGTGCCGCGGCCTTTGTCCTGGTTGCCTCGGACCCTGAGACCATAGACGGACTATCCGTCCCTCCCACCCTCGAAATCTACTATGCCGATTACAAGACACTGCTGACGCTGAACCGCGCGAACGGCGGCGGAAGCTATTTCAGCAACGGCGAGCTGGTCACGAAATGGGCCCCGTGCGACGCTCCAAAAACCGACGGGATGGGTGCAATGATATGGTCCGACCCCATCGACGTTTCTACCCAGCACGTTATCAAGCGCCGGATCCGCGCCCAGGGTTTCTGCCTCTATCTGGCTGCTCTGCTAATTCTGGTATAAGATGGAAAAGAAAGTCCGTCTGATGGGAATCGTCAATCTCAATGACGATTCCTTTTATGCTCCAAGCCGGGCGGATAGCTCAGAGGCGGCCCTCTCACGCGCTGCCAGGCTGCTCGCAGAGGGCGCCGACATACTTGATTTCGGAGCCTGTTCCACCCGGCCTGGCTCTAAGGGGATAGGCTCTGATGAGGAATGGCGCCGCCTGGAACCAGCGCTGAAAGCCGTCCACACAGCCTTTCCAAAGGCAAAGATTTCCATTGACACATATTGGTCGGAAGTCGTAAGGAAGGCTTATGATCTTATCGGCCCATTCCTGGTCAATGACATCTCGGCCGGGGCTATGGACCCAAAAATGCTCCGGACAGCCGGCGCCCTCGGCCTCCCTTACGTCGCTATGCATATGAGAGGCACCCCCGAGACTATGCAGGGCCTGACCGACTACGGCGGAGACATAATGGACTCGATCAAGGCCTATTTCGAAGAATTCGAGCGTAAGGCCGCCGAAGTCGGCATCCACGAATGGATACTGGACCCGGGCTTTGGTTTTGCAAAGACCCGCGAGCAGAACTGGGAAGTGCTCGAAAGACTCGGGGAACTCAGATGCTTCGAAAGGCCAATACTGGTCGGCCTCTCACGCAAAAGTATGTTTGGAGTAAAAGCGGAAGACGCTCTTGAAGCCACGCTCAATGCCCAGCGCATAGCCGTCTCCAACGGAGCCTCCCATCTCCGCGTCCACGATGTCGCACTAACACGTGAAAGCCTTTATTCCTCGATATAGACATCCTCGCCGGGAACGGCGAAATGATAGCGCTCGCGGGCGAATTTTTCCAGGGAATCCAGATTCGTGGTAAGATCCTTTATCTGCGCCTCCATCTTTTCAATTTCAGAGCGAAGCCTCTGGATTTCAGCTTCCTGATTCTTCACTTCCATAGCGGAACGGCCCCAGTTGAGTATGCTGTCGTGGGACAGGAACACCAGCCACACCCCCACGATCAAGGTCACGACGATAACGAAGGGAAGGAAATAATTGTGCTCACTCTGAGTGAACCAGGACCATATTTTTTTTCTGTCTGCCATTTGCTGCGAAATTAAGTATTTTACGCTGAAAATACAAAAAGAATATGTAATTTTGTATGATAAGTTTTTAACGCTAAAAACCAAAGATAATGAAACCTACACTTCTTGTTCTCGCAGCCGGTATGGGCAGCCGCTACGGCGGTCTCAAACAAATGGACGGGGTCGGCCCCAATGGTGAAACCATCATCGATTATTCTATCTACGATGCCGTCCAGGCCGGATTCGGCAAGGTCGTCTATATCGTCCGCGAATCCTTCAAAGCCGATATGGAGGCCCACGTCAAGGCGAAATACGCCGGTGTAAAGACCGTCGACGGCACACCCCTCGAGTTCGTCTTCGTCACCCAGGAACTGGACAAGATTCCCTCCCGTTTCACCCTCAATCCCGAGCGAGTAAAGCCCTGGGGCACCGCCCACGCCGTCCTGATGGCCAAAGACGTGATCAACGAGCCCTTCGCCGTAATCAACGGTGACGACTACTATGGCAAGGAGTCCTTCAAGATTCTCGCCGACTGGTGCCGCGCCCACGAAGGGGCAAAGGGCCAGTACTGCATCGTCGGATTCGAACTGGACAACACCCTCTCCGAGAACGGCAGCGTCTCCCGCGGCATCTGCTCCTACGACAAGGCCGGACAGCTCACCGACATCGCCGAGCACCTGAACATCGCAAAAGAGGCCGACGGAATCGTGTACGGAGACAATTCCGTCAACGGCAAGAACCACGTCGTCCTCGAGGCCAAGGCACTCTGCTCGATGAATATGTGGGGCTTCACTCCCGACTATTTCGCCCTCAGCGAAGAAATCTTCTCCGACTTCCTTGAAAAGAATATCAACGAGCCCAAGAAAGAATTCTACATTCCCTTTGCGGTCGATGTCCTCATCAAGGGCGGAAAAGCTTCCTGCGAAGTCCTCTCCACTCCTTCCCGCTGGTTCGGCGTCACCTATAAGGAAGACCGTCCCGGAGTGGTGGCCAAGTTCGCCGAACTCGCCGCAAAAGGAGTCTATCCCAGCCCCCTGTACTAGCCTATGGCGCGCAAAGTCAACAACTACGACATCTATGCTTCCCACGCCTGGTACACTCCGGGCGTGGGCGGTATGTTCGCCCTTCTCGGCTGGCTCCTGGTCGGCCTTTTCATCGGGAATCTGCTCCAGCTCATCGCACTTAAGTTCGTCCCTCAACAGATTGTACTGGACTACGGAATGATAGTCGTCTATCCTCTGCAGTTCATTCCAGGGATGATCTATGCTGCAAGGGTGAGCCAGAAAAACGCCCTTTTCGAAAAGGGTTACAGCCTGGACAGTTTCCACAGCGGGCCCTTCAAGCCCTGGGCGGTGGTACTGATGACCATAGCCCTGATTGCCAGCGGTATGATGGTCTTCGACCTGCCGAACTACCTGAATATGAAGCTGAGTATGCGCTCAAGCATACTTGCCCGGCTCTACGAGGTGCTGATGCAGATGATGAAGCAGATGACCGGCGGACCGCTGTGGTCGTCCTTCCTGGTCGTCGCCATTATGGCTCCGGTCTTTGAGGAATGGCTATGCAGGGGAATGGTCCTCCGCGGCCTTCTGACCACTAAGATCAAACCTGTCTGGGCCATAGTCATTTCCGCCCTGTTCTTCGCCCTTATCCACGGCAACCCCTGGCAGGCCTTGAACGCCTTCCTTATCGGAGTGCTTATGGGCTATGTCTATTACAAGACGGGCTCGCTGAAACTGACTATGCTGATGCACTTTGTCAACAACGCAACGGCAGTCATCCTGATGAACATCGAATCCCTGAAGGAATACGATTTCTGGATCGACGTGCTCGGCAAGCAGAACTATATGATAGTCTTTTTCTTCAGCCTTACAATACTAAGCGCCGGAATCTGGTTTTTCAGCAAGATTCCGACGCAGCATTCACGGGGTAATATCGATACAGTCGAAGCGGACTAGATATCGAAATCCTCTATTTCTTTCACCAGTTTTCCGATGATACGCATCTTTGTGTCGTAGAGCTCGTCGGAAATGTCCACCTTGTAGTAGTGCGGATTGATAAGACGCCGCTCAGCAGGTGAGAAATGGTGGAGATTGTCCTTGTAAAAGGCCTTTTTCTGCTCCAGAGTATGCTGAGGCACGACACGGCGTCCGTCCTTGATCACCTGGACCTGAAGCGGACGAGCCTCGTATGAACCCTCCTCGAAAGTCTTGTACTTGTAGGAATCATACTCGTCGCGGACAGTGATCGTATCCCCATTCTGGATGGCCGTGTCCATACTGTCTCCCCTTAGGCAGGTGACGTCCGCCTTGAAGACGTAACCGTCTATCTTGTTGCCCTTTACAGAATCCTGGGCAGAGATGCGCCAGGTAATCTGGAAGCCAGGATTGATGAGCTTGATCTTGTCCTCAGAACGCTTCAGGACAGGCTCGGAGCCTATCTGGACAAGCTTATAGACATTGCCGAAGCAGGGAGCGGCCTTGGAGGTCGCAATAGCATCGCCTACTCCGTAGCAGTCGATCTTGGCACCCTGACGCTCCAGGTCGGTTATAAGATACTCGTCCAGACCGTTGGTCGCGAAAATCTTGCACTTTTTAAGTCCATGCTCGTCAAGCAGATAGCGCACTTCCTGCGAAAGGAAGGCAAGGTCGCCGCTGTCTAGGCGGACGCCATAGCCGGGGCCGTAACTGTCGTCTATCCCCATCTCCTTGAAGGAACGTATGGCGTTCTTGACGCCGCAGCGGAGAGTATCGTAAGTGTCTATCAGCAGAATCAGATTCTCCCCCTTATGGGTGCGGAGATAGTCGGTGAAGGCCTTGTGCTCCCCTTCCACCGTGCTCCCGTATGAAGTGATGAAACTATGGGCCATAGTGCCGGTGGAAGGCACATTGTTGAAGGCCCCTGTAAGGATGTTGGACGAACTGGCGCAGCCGGCGATCTGGGCCGCCTTGCCGCCATAGACCGCTGCCCAGGGACCGTGGGCACGCCTCGAGCCGAACTCGGACACTGGTCTGTCGGTCGAACGGCAGACGCGGGAAGCCTTGGTTGCGACAGCCATCTGATGGTTCATTATGCAAAGCATCGGAGTCTCGAGGACCTGGGCCTGGACAAGAGGGCCGACGACCGTTATGACCGGCTGGTTCGGAAATACGATCTCGCCCTCTCGCATAGCATAGACGTCACCGGTGAAATGCATTGTACTGAGGTACTTGCGGAATTCGCGGTACTCCTCTCCCGGGAGGAACTTCTCATAGAACTCCTCGGGCTCGGTGCCGAGTTTGAGGACCATCTCGATGACCTCCTCCGTGCCGCTCACGACAGCCCAGTTGTTATTCTCGGGAGCCTTGCGGTAAAAGAGATTGAAAATTGCTATTTCTTCCTGCTTGCCACAGTCCAGATAGGACTTTCCCATAGTGTACTGGTACTTGTCAGAGACATAGGCTTCGTTGATTTTATTTAATGCCATATTTGCGGAGTATTTTAAGGATAGGTTTTTCTATGGAATGGGCCCAGAGGACATAGCCGTAGTCGCTCGGATGAGTACCGTCGACAGTGGTGTCGTGCTCCGGGGAGGTCGCATTCGTGCTCTTTACATAGTACACGTTCTTGTACTTTTTGCAGGCAATGTTCATAAGCGAATCGCACAGAGCGAGGCGGTCAATTTCAAATTTGCGCCTCTTCGTATCGAAATTGCGGTGCTCGCGGTAGATAGTCTGCTGGAAGATCAGAGGGATGTCGGGATGCTTCGCCTGGATGGTCTCGATGAAGGGGAAAAGACGTTCGCGGATCTGAGCCAGACTGGGGTTCGAGAAAGAATCGAAAATATAAGCCTCAACATCTGCATCGGCGAGAGCCTGGGCAAAAACCGGCTGAAGTTTCGAGCGCCCGCTGACTCCGAGGCTCAGCAGTTGGATTCCGGTATCACGCGAGAAGATTGACGGATAAGTCATACCGGAGCGTGAAGCGCCCGCGCCGTGGGTGAAACTGGAGCCGAAAATACCGACCTTATGTCGGAAGGGAATGTCTATGGCCTCAAGTACACTGTCCTCGGAAACGCCGACCTTTACCGAACGCTCTTCGCTGAAAATCGGGAAATAGAGAAGGCACTCGTGCATAGTCCCGTCAAGATCCTTGACTATGGTAGCGGGCTTGTCACAGGCATCGTCCTTTGCAGCGCCGACACCGGCCCAGAGCCATTTTCCGTCCTTCTTGATATAAAGGTCATAACCGCGAAGGGCAAAGCCGGCGGAGAAGTTGCCGAAACGGCGGAAACCGTATTCAGTCTGGACCTTGATGTACTTGGAATTGGTCTTGAAGGCCACTGCCAGGCCGGAAGACTGGGTGGCATTGAGGTAATCACCGGGCTCAAGCCCTCTGTACTTGGCCGTATCCAGACGGTGGTATGGATTCGGGGTATCAGGGAAAAGATTGCCGACAAGAGTCAGTTCTGCCGCCTCGACATACTTGGTTGAAGATTTCTGGGCATTTGCGCTCAGAGAGACAAAAACAGCCAGGACAGCGGCTACGACAAACGAGAATCTCATAATAAAGCGATATTTTTACAAAATTAGAAAAAATTTCGACTATTCATCGTATATTTGAACTATGAAAGTCGCTTTCTTTATTCCTTGCTACGTCAGGGCGGTTGCGCCACAGGTGATTGAATGCAGTCTGAAGCTGCTTCGTCATCTCGGGGTCGAGCCGGAAATACCTCAGGGACAGACCTGCTGCGGCCAGCCTATGGGAAACGCCGGTTTCGAGTCCGACACAAAGAGGCTGAAACAGCGTTTCGAAAAGATTTTCGAGAATTACGATCTAATCGTCAGCCCCTCGTCGAGCTGTGTCGCCTATGTACGAGAGCACTACGGGGACAGTTTCAAAGGACGTATCTACGAGATCTGCGAGTATGTCCACGATGTCCTGAGGCCTGTTTCACTCCCGGGAAGCTTTCCCCACAAAGTCTGTATCCACAACTCCTGCCACGGGGTGCGACTTGCCGGACTGTCCTCCCCTTCAGAGCAGAACATCCCGTATTTCAATAAGTTACGAGACCTGCTGGGACTGATAAAAGACATTGAGGTCGTGGAAAGCGAACGTCCGGACGAGTGCTGCGGATTCGGAGGGCTCTTCTCCGTCGAAGAAAGCGAGCTGTCAGTCAAGATGGGCCGCGACAGAGTACGGCGGCATATGGCCACCGGGGCGGAATTCATAACCGCGGCCGACTCCTCCTGCCTGATGCATCAGCAGGGCATCATATCCAGGGAAAAACTGCCCATCAGAACTATCCATATCGTCGAAATCCTTGCCTCAGGCCTATGAAGAAGATAGATTACGCGAAAGTCGACTGGCAGGACGAGACTCTCTGGCTCGTCCGCGGGAAAAGGGACAGACTCGCCAAGAGCCTGCCTGAGTGGGAAAAACTCAGGGATGCCGCCTCCCGGATCAAACTCTATTCTACCAGCCACCTGCCTGAACTTCTCGATCAGTTCGAGACCAAAGCCAGAGCCAACGGGGCAATAGTCCACTGGGCCAAGGATGCCGAAGAATACCGCCGCATTATAGGGGATCTTCTGCAAAGCCACTCAGTAAAGCGCTTTGTCAAATCAAAGTCTATGCTGTCGGAGGAATGCGAGCTCCGTCCATATCTGGAAAGCCTTGGGATAGAGACAATTGAGACCGACCTTGGAGAAAGGATCATCCAGCTGATGGGCAGCCGCCCGAGCCATATCGTCCTTCCGGCAATCCACGTCAAAAGGGAGGAGGTCGGCGCTCTCTTCGAAAAGGAAATGGGCACGGAAAAGGGCAACTGCGACCCGACCTACCTCACCCACGCTGCACGAAAGAATCTGCGCGAGTATTTCCTTTCGGCGGACGCGGGTATGACCGGCGGCAACTTCGCCGTAGCCTCGACTGGAGAAGTAGTGGTCTGCACCAATGAGGGCAATGCGGATATGGGCACTTCCCTGCCGCCGCTTCAGATCGCGGCCTTCGGCATTGACAAGATAGTCCCTGACAGGGAAAGTCTGGGAGTATTCACACGACTTCTCGCACGCACGGCGACAGGACAGCCAATCACCACCTATACGACACATTACAGCGCTCCTCGCCCTGGAGCTGAGTTCCACATAGTGATCGTGGACAATGGCAGAAGCCGTATTCTCGCAGACCCGGAGCATCGGAAACTGCTTAACTGCCTTCGCTGCGGCGGTTGTATGAACACCTGCCCTGTCTATCGACGGCTCGGCGGCTATGCCTATTCCTACTTTATTCCGGGTCCAGTAGGAATAAATCTCGGCGTTATGGCAGATCCGGAGCGCTGCAAGGCAGACCTTTCCGCCTGCAGCCTCTGCCATTCCTGCAGCGCCCTCTGCCCGGCCAAGGTGGACCTTGCAGAGCAGATTTACCGCTCCAGGCAGCACTACTGCTCTTCGGCAAAGAAGAAACTGCTCTCCAAGGGGATGGGCTTTGTAATGGGCGCACCCTGGAGGCTTGAGACAACACTTGCTGCCGGACCTGCCGGAATGAAGGCCTTGAAAGCCCTCGGGGCAAGCTGGGGCAAGGGACGAGACTTCCCGGACATCGCTTCACAAAAGACAATCAAGAAACTGCGCAATGACAAGTAAAGAAGCCATATTTGAAGCGCTGAAGGCAGCCAGGCCGGAGGTTTTCGAAAAGCCGGACCTGAGCGAAGTGAAATCGGCTTCGCTCCGTTATGAGGATCCGCTCGCAAAGTTCTGCGAAGCTGTCAAAGGGAGTGGAGGAAAGGTCTTAAGGATAGAAGCCGGAGACTCTCCGGAAGAGGCCGCCCGTTCGCTATTCCCCGAGGCCGAGGACATCTGCATCGCGAAAGGAGAGTTCGGAGTTGCTGAGAACGGCTGTGTCTATCTCGAGGAGCCAACGGATATGCCCCGGGTGAAGTATTTCATCTCGGACACCCTTGTCCTTGTAATTGACGAAGAATCCATCGTGGCCAATATGCACGATGCCTATGACCGTCTCGGTGAAGAAGTCAAAGGCTATGGAATCTTCATCTCCGGGCCTTCCAAGACCGCCGATATCGAACAGGCTCTTGTCTTCGGTGCCCACGGAGCCCGCTTAGTCGGCGTATTGCTCCGACGGCATATTGCTCCGGCGCCGTGAAATGTAAATACCTGGCGCACAGCTACTTATGCAAAACAACCTAGTGAATTTTCACCAGGTTGTTTTACATAAGTCACTATGCCACAACCAGTTATCACGCACGGTCGGAAAGACAGTTAGGCGAAGAGTTGTCTGACCGTATGGCACTAGTTCAAGGTACTGGAGGGGGCCTGTCGGGAGAGGCTCTTTTGGAAGGTCAGGGGTGAGAAGTTCCCCCTTAGGACCTTCGTCGAATTCCCATCGGATCGGACGGACCGGGACACGTAGACGAGGGGTCCCGGACCCGGCGCTTCCGGCAATGAATTCCGCCTCTGCGTCCGGACCGAGAGCGAAGTTCCACGGACCAGCGGGACGGATATCCCAGCAAGGGAAGGCATTGTCATCGGCGGGATACTTCCCGTTCATATTGGCATAACGGATCGTATCTTTCTTATAATCAGCAGGTATCGCATAGCTATAGACAAGCGGTCCTCTCTCGAAATATACTCCTCCGCCGTAGGCGCTCCGTCGCTCGACTTTCATCGGTAGCGACACGACCACGCTGTCCCCGTCAGCCCAGCTATGGTCCATACTCACAAAGCTGCCAGCCTTGGAAGGCAGCTGAGCGCCATTCAGCGTAACCGCTGATTCCGTGCACCAGCAAGGTATTCTGACAGAAAGCTTTGCACTCTGCTTGCCGCCTTTCAGCCTTGCCCTGATAACTACCTTCTCGCCGTACGGATATTCAGTTTCCTCAACGAAGCTGAGTTTCTCATTATAAATAAATTCCGAAGGACCATAAAGCGCAGCCACGGCTTCGTCCCTGCCCCGCAGCCACATCCGGGCCGCATAATTGGGATAGAGCCTGTGGATATTGCCGGCGCAGCATTCTGTCTGGTGCGTAGGACGGTAAGCCATCCAGGTGGAGCAGTAATTGTCCTTGTTATGGTTGGAGGTACCTGTAGCAATAAACTGATTGACAGAGGAATAATACTGCAGGGCCTTGAAATCGGAAGTCACGCTTCCACTGCCGGCGTTGAACACTATCTTTTCAAGCAGATCCGCATATTTCGCATCCTTGAGTATCTCAAGATAATAGCCCAGAGTCCAGCTCATATCCACGGCATTGCAGGTCTCGTGGCTATGACGGATATCCCTACCCTGGAGCCATTCCGCGCTGGTAAACAGCCCGTCGGGGAGTCCGTCCTCCTCATAAAGCCTGGCCAGGGAGCTTTCTCCCAGCTCACGGTACCACTCGTCTCCCGTCGCAGCATAAAGCATTATCGGGAGCTTAAGTATCTCGCTAATGGTCACTCCGTGCATCTTGTACGGTTCCTCGCCCTGGAGGAATTCCGGCGTCACGCGGTCGTCCCTGCTGGTCTTGATGTCCCCAAGAAGCTCCTTGCGGAATCTGAATGCCGAGTCCGCCTTTTCGACAAGAGCCCTGTTTCCGGTCTTGGACGCAGTCCAGAGCATTCCTTCAAGCGAAAGGATATCCCGCTTGCGAATAAGCTGCTCCATCGGGATGGAATTGTAATGGCGTGTAAGCGCCTCAAGTATAGCGGGGTCGGGCGAGACATCATAACGAGCCTTCATAGCCCTGAAAAAAACTGCGAAAGGCCAGGTATATTCCACCAGCTTTGAGCCGAGACGGCCATTTTCCCAAGGGTGCTCCAGAGTATAGTCTATCCCGGCCTCCCCTTTCGAGATAAATTCTTCGTCATCAAGCAGATAGCCAAGGCGAAGCAGGCCATCCGTGTAATATGCAGTCTGCTCATAGCGCCACCAGTCGCGCCCGTGTTCCCCCATCCTGGGGATTTCACCGGCCCAGAGACAGGTGTTATAAGGATATGAAAGCGCCTCGGGATGACCGGTCAAGCCTTCTTTCTGAGACTCAAGCTTTTCAAGGAGCCAGCCTTCCGGCCGGATATCCCGAAGGCTGCCCTCCTGCCACTGCTTATCGGCAGAATCACAAGCAGAAAGCAGCCCTGATACAGTCAGGACTGCTGATATTATAAATGATAATCTCTTCATAACTTACCAGGAAACGCGACGGGTGTAAGTGTTGCCAAAGCGGTCAGTGACCGAGACGGTGCCGCCGGTGCATCCTGCCGGAGGCTCGGCGCGGAAAAGCGTAGTAATCTGACCGACGATGCTGGCAGTATAACCTGAGTAGTTCTTGAGGACACTGTGATTTGTCTTGTAATGGGTACGGATTTCCGTCATACCGAGATCGTGAATCTTGACCGAATCCATTATGCTGTAGTTCCTGGGATCCAAGGAGCTATGGACACAAATCATCTCGATGGGACTTCCGCCATCTGGGGTGAAGGTCGGATTCTGCCATTTGGTATCCCAGAGGAAGACATTGACATAGACATAATTATCGCCATAGGAGCCCTTCGGATAGGCGTGCATCTGATAAGCCTCGCTCAGGATTCCGCTGCCGTCCTTCATTACTGCGATACCGCTCCCGTTGTAATTCCAGTCCCTGTAGGTATAGGAAGGAGCAGAATAGGACGGCGAATTCTGATTACCGACCCAGGGCGATGTCTCATACTTGTTGGGATGGAAGCGCCAGCTGATATTGTTGCCGTCCACCTCGACGATGGTAAAGCCTCGAGGAGTACCGTTTGCGAGATATTCATTTGTCCAGAGTTCTCCGGTAGAACGGGCCAGGGTATGGACCTGAGTGTTCTTGTTACGGTGCGTAGTAGGATAAATGTAATTGAAAGTGCAGTGGGAATCTCCGCCCCAGGCGTGGACCTCGGGATAAGAATTCAAAAGTGCGCCATAATCTCGGCCATGATTTGAGGTATTGGTGCGCTCATTGCCGTTCTCCAACTTGAACATAGGAGCATGGGCAAAGACCATAAGTTTGGTGGTCTTCGGAATGAAAGAAAGGTCTGCCTGCAGCCAGGTCCATATCCGGTCTGTCAGTCCGTGCCCGGACTTGGTAAGCTGATTATTATCATCCGGATTCGTCTCCATAATAAGGTCGTCAAGGACTATGCAATGAAGCTTTCCGATATTGAAAGAATAGCTGCAAGGACCGAAATACGATTCAAATTCCGCAGAGGCGACTTCATCGTTGGCGGCATCGGGATTATGGTCGTGATTGCCGATGATGTTATAAGTGGGATAAGTATTTGAGGAGAGGCCATTTATGTAGGTCGGGAAAAGGTCCATTCTCTCGTGGACGACATCTCCGAGACAGACGCCATAGACCTGGCGGCCACTTACCCCGGAGGCTACCTCCCTCAACTCCCGATAATAGTCCTCGCAGACATCCAGGGAATAGAAGGCTATCCTGTCCATCTGATACCACGACTTCTGCCTCGGCTGAGGGTCTGCGGAAATCAGCAGAGTATACCTGTCCGGATTGGCGACGGGATTCAGGGTGAAAGTGCCGCAGTCATAGACGCCGTTTGAAGGAGTAATGCCGGAGAGAAGCTTGTAGAAGCGCGGAAGGCCGCTTTCTACCTCAGGCATATAGCCAGAAGGGGTGCTAACGTGGATGAACTTTGTCGCCGAGGGGTCCACATTCAGATAGAAGCGGCCGCTTGCCGTGGTCTTTACGCAGTGCTCGCCGTCGGAGACAACTACGTCCTTAAGCAGTTTGCCGTCAGAGCCCATAACCACTCCGGTGACGTTGTAATCCTCCATAACGAGGTCTTCCTCCTCCATCTCCGGGATGCCGAATTCGGACTCGGTGTGGCCGGCAAATTCGAATTCCGGCATATTCACAAGTTTGCCGGCCCCCATAACAGCCTCCGTGCTCTTTTTCTTTCTCATTACCTGGCCGTTGGAGTCTTTCAGCGTTACCGTAAAGCCCTTGCTGTATGTCCTTGCGGGGACGGAGATGAATATCTCAAGGGCTTCGCTGCTTGAAAGAACCTGACCCACTGTCACCGTCAGCTTTTTGTCGGCGGCGGCATCAGAATCTTCGCTAATTGACGGAACCGAGTAATCAATCCCGAAACTACCGCAGAGCTGCTCTCCCCCATTGCCTTCGAAGGCGACTTCCGAAAGAGTGACGCTTGCCCCGGCCTTCGCCTTTACGGAGATTTTCACAAGAGTGGTAAGGTGAGACACGCTCAATGACTCCACAAGCGAGGTGGAACTGCCTGCAAAAAGTATGGCGGCAGGGTCGAAGGAGCCGGCCGTATAGGCCTGGGTGGCGGGAAGGCTCACGTGGGTGGCGTCCGCAAAAGATGAGGCGGGATAGAGGATTGAGTAGGGTGAATTAAGGATACCGTTGAAGGTAAAGGTCGTCGAAAGAGTGTTTTCGGCAATCCCTGATAGAGGTTCCGAGGCCACACCGTTGACACAGAGCTGGTCTCCGTCGGACCAGTATACCTTCCGTTCCCCGTTTTCGGAAGCGCCGAGGTAGGATTTCGCGTCCGGAGTACCCACGGTAATTCTGGTAACTCCCTCTGGCTCAACTTCTTTAGTCTTAACGCAGGAGGCGGCCGCAAGAGTCAGCGCCGCAAGAATGCTCCATTTGAATATCCTTTTCATACACAGCTAAATTGCAGGTCATTTATAAGCCTCAAATTTAGCTATTAATCACGACAAAAGCAATACTGCCGGCAGGCCCAGGCGGACCGGAAGAAAACAAAAAACTAGAATCGAATAGAAGGAGACGGTATTCTCCACTTACCGCTGCAACCAAGAGAAACAACATTCAATCGGCAGTCACAATCAAAAACGTGGATTCCCTCAGCACCCTTTAGTACATTATACTCATTTAAATCACCGATGTATAGATTATCAGTTCTATAATTGAGTTTCATACCAAAATCTTCACCGGCATCGTCAAATCCCAATTTGTGCATAAAAATGGCGCGCTCTTCCTCAGAAACAGCAGTTCCTTCAATATATGGTTGTTCTATAAGAACACCAAATTGACCATCCTCGTCTCGGCCAAAGCCAATGACTCGCATATATGCACTTGGAAAGATTGCATTGTGAATAATAATGCGATCCAATGCCAGGCGCAAAACGTTGTAATGTTTTAGAGTGATAAACTTACGAACAAGCCTATGAGGGATATCAAAGAAAACCGTACTCTCTGTTCCCACGTCGTATGCCTGTGACATTGATGACAAAAACAAACGCGCATTCTCAAACCAACGGCCAACAATGCGCGCCCAATCTTCCACTAGCGTCTCCTGAACACGTCCGTCTCCGACGAGATCCTCTGTATGGTAAATCTCCCTAGTCTCCGACTCTGTTCCAGGACATCCTCTACAGATAATGGCCGCTGCGCACAGGATTTCAGATCCGCGCGACAAGCCAGAGTGTTGCGCCTGTGGAATGCGTTCAAATAACGTGGTGCCATTATATACCTCCTTTGCCAATAAGGCTATTTGTCCAAGTGTCTCTGTTGTAAAACCATTATCCCATACTCTCTGATTCAAGGAATCAAGCTTCCTTGAAGATTCTTCCAAGATATGTGCCTCTGTCATCATCCTTCACAAAGAGTATGCATCCTACTACATTACTTCACACCGCAATTATACAAAAGCTTTATCAGAAATGCAAATAAAAAACTGCCGGCAGGACCCAGGGCGGGCCATACCGGCAGTAAGATAAGAGAATCAAAGACTAAAGGTCGGCTACATTGCCGCTGCCGCTGAAGGTGCCGGAGCCGGCGACCTGCGCAGTTGCAGCTGTGCCCGAAGTAGGACCTTCAACGGATGCTTTGTAGTGGCAATTCTGAATTGTATTGTTCGAATTGGATATTCCAACAATGCAGCCGAATGGTTGCGAGTTGTTATTGTAGAACTTGGTAGCATAGCAAGAGCAGCCGTCAATGGTGCTGTTGTCAAGATTACCAACGATGCCACCTTCTCCGGTAGTTGCCTGTATCTGATTAGCTTTGATTTGATCGCCCTTGTAGCTACTGGAACTGATGGTGCAGTATTCTGCTTTACCTACGATGCCTCCGGCTCCACGGGCTGCACATCCACCACCAATAATGCTCTCTACGGTGCAATTGCTTATTTGGGCGTATTTGGCATAAGCGGCCACACCGCCAATCCAGCCACGGAGGGCGCTGAGTTCAGCAGATGTTTTGACAGTGCAGCCGGTTGTTCCGCCTATCTCAATAGGATTATCGTTGGTTCCTTCCACGTAGCCTGCAATACCGCCGGTAAGCGCTGTCTGGCCGATGGTGTCATTGTTGCCTGCATGGTTGCTTACCGTACTACCTGTATTTGAACAGTTCAGTATTTTAGAGGCCCCTTTGAGATAAGCCACAATACCGCCAGTATAGTAGGGAGTCTTATCTACCCTGGTACTATTTCCTCCAAGAATATTTCCAGTATTTGCACATCCGGAAACAACAACGTCATTGGCGGAATAGCCGAGGACACCTGAGGTATAAAGATTTTTGGGACCAACACTGTTGGCTGTTATGGCCATATTGATTTGACCGCCATTATTGTTACAGTTCTCTATGGAGCCGGAAGCGTCCATCCTGCCGACCACGCCAGAGACAATGATATCTTCCACGAGGCCTGCTCCGTTGGAACTGTCCACACCGCCGCTATTGTCGCAACCGGTGACAGTAACGGCAGAGGCATTGGTGATATAACCGATAATGCCGCCAAGATAATTGCCGTGGTGGCTTTCTCCGGCTTCCGCCACAACCCCGAAATTGATTCTCACGCGTCCACTGTTGTCAGCGTTGTCAACTGCTCCCGAGCCTGTCATCTTGCCGATGATGCCACCCATCATAATCCCTGTTACAGGAACCGTGCTTGCTCCTGCAGCCGTACGGACTTCGCCACCGTTGATGCAGTTCTTGACAGGATCGGTAGCTTCGGTAAATCCCACGATGCCGCCTACGTAGTTCGTATTGTGACCAGCAGTGCCAGGCATATACAAGTAAACCTGAGCAGAGTTAGTAACGCCAGCATCCACGACATTATCGCAGTTCTCGATGGTACTCTCGGCGCCTACCGCCTTTCCGACGATTCCTCCAAGATGGACATTCTTGGCTCCAAGGCTATTGTTCTGCCAGCGGAAATACGGACGACCGGTATTCTTCGCATTCTTAATGGAGGCTTTGGTATATCCTACGATACCGCCAAGGTAATAACCCGCGAACTCTGTGTTGAAATTGGGCGAATGATAGACCTGGCCGGAGTTTGTGATGTCCTTGGATGTTCCGCCCACGACGATTCCTTCATTGTAACCTATAACACCTCCCATCCTTTCTTCAGCACTGCTGACTTCTTCCATGGAGGATATCTCCATATTCGCAGTGTTATGCACGTCGGAAATCATGTTGTCTGCATAGTTCTCGCCAATGACGCCACCGAGATTTACTGAACGCGCGCCGGGAGTGGATTGGCCTGAAGATGAATGATTCACGGCCGCATTATTTGTACACGCCGTAACGGAACCAGCATTGTATCCAACTATTCCACCAAGTGTCTGGATTCTCGGATTGGACCTATGGTTGACGCTACCGTTGTTTGTACAGCCGGTTATGACACCGTCTGCCCTGTTAGTGCCAACAATACCACCAGACTTGATGTAGCGGCCTGTTGCGTCACCGCCCCTGAAAATGGAGTTGCCTATGGTAGCTGCATTGGCGCAATTTGAGACTGTTCCGTTTACTACCTCACCAACGATACCGCCAACCGCGGAATGGTAAGCAACCGTTGTTTTGTTCACAATAACGGCACTCAGACTGGCATGCGCACTTGCAATGGCGTCATGGTCTGCCGTAGAGTTGCAGGAAGTAACACTTGCGCCGCCGTCCATATGACCGACTACGCCGCCGATGATAAGATAAGGGTTGCTCTTGTCGGTAGAGGTAACATGAGCTGCATTGCTGATTGCGCCCTTGAAGTTACTGTCTGTAACGCTGCCTGCATTTGAAAACCTTCCCACAAGTCCTCCGATAATGAGTTTTTGGGTAGTCGTAAAGCCTACAGGGGTAGAAATCAAGCCGGAGTATTCGCAGCCATTCTGGAGCTTTCCTGTTGTCGTACGGCCGGTCAATCCACCGAGTGTCGTCATTTGGATAACGCCGGCAACCTCTTCAAGATTGATATCGGCAGCGACCTTTACATTGTCCAGAATGCCCTTGTGATAACCGACAACAGAAGCAAACATCGCCTCCGCGGTGTTGGGATGGGTAAACGCAAACGAGCAGGCGCTGTCAACAGTCAGGTCTTTGACTACGCCATTGCTACCAGTTGCGACAAATAGGGGCACAGTGGCACTCAGTCCCGAAATAGTACGGTTGCCGCCATTGAATGTTCCTTCGAAATAGTAATCTTCCGTACCACTGCCGACTCCGTTCTTCAAGCCTATACCTCCCGTCGCATTGAAAGCGGCGGAAGTAGTAGCATCGAAAGTGATGTCCTGAGTCACCGTGGCGACAAGGCTGGAACCGAGTGCACTATACTCCTTGTTATTGTAAGCCGTAGCGAAGGCAATCAGATCTTCGGCGCTGGCGATCTCGATACCGGTCTCGGTACCGGAAGGTACAAAGTCAAACTCAGCCATATTATACACTTTGCCCGCGACAAGAGTTGTTGATGCGCTCTTGCTCTTGGTCATAATATGACTGTTCGCATCCTGAACAATGACCTCGAAACCGCTGGTGTAGGTGCCGGCAGGGACTACAAGATAGTACTCGACAGCGGTTGATGTAGAAGTTGCAAGAGACTTGGCAACACGCACTTCCTTATCCGCATCGGCAGAGGAATTGCCAGTAAGAGTAGCAGTGGAATAGTCGATTGCAAATGAGCCGCAGACCTGCTCCCCAGCCTTACCCTTGAAACGAACAGCGACGATATTGTCGGTATCAGCTGTTGCCTCTGTTGAGCGCTTCACGGAAATGTGGAGCACGGCACAGAGGTGCTTGAGAGAGAGTGAAGATCCGTCTGCTGAGTAACCCGCCATAGGACTCATTCCGTCGGCGAAACCACCAGCCTTGTATGTCTGCACGTCCGGAAGTGTAACATTATCATAATTACTTACAGTCACGATAGAAGCAGGATAGACGACTTTGTACGGAGTGGAAATCATCGCGGACTCTGTCTCACCAAAGGTAAATAAAGTAGATTGAGTTTCATCAGCAAGTCCGGAAAGCGCTTCAGAAGCAACGCCATTGATGGCAATCTTGTCGCCATTGGACCAATAGACTTTACGCTCTCCAGTACCGTTAGGCTCGCCGAGGGTGGTCTTAAGCTGGGGCTCAAGGCTGACTTCGAGGGTAAATTTTTCTCCGGAGGGAGCGGGAGCCTCGATCTCCTCGCGAACGCAGGAGAAGGCTACGGAAACGATTGCCGCAAATGCCGCAAACTTCAAAATATTGCTTGTATTTTTCATCGCTTCGCTTTCTTTAAGGATTAGTTTGATCATCGTCCCAGTCCATATTTTCCTCCTGGACCGTCGGAACCGTATAACTGCCGCACAGGTTCACCTCAAGGAAGAAGGGAACGAGCTCGGTCACGGGTGTTAAATAAAAATTCTTCATAGTTCTTAATCGAGAATATAAGTTCCGGAGACGGTAGCGCCGTCATCGGTGGTGATTAAATTTGATTCAAGAGTAATGGCAGCGCCATCGAGGGTGCCTTTGATGCCACAATCTTTGATGACTGTGCCATCGGCAGCCTTGCTGACGAGCACAGCCGCTTCCGTAGCAGTTGCGTCAGTGCCCTTGGTGATGGTAGCACCATCAACACTGCAAGCATCGATACTGCTTCCGCTGTCAAGCAGATAGGCAAGACCGCCGATATTCTTAACTGTCTTGATCGTTCCCTTGAAAGTACAGCCTTTCAAGGAAGTGCCGACAGCCCAGCTGACGATACCGCCATTACCTATGCCGCTCTTGTTTCCGCTGACCTCGCCGCTGACCTCGTTACTTTCGAGGGAAGCGTTCCCGGCATAAGCGGCCACACCGCCGACATAGCCACGGTAGTTAGTGATTGCCTTAGCAGAATTTGCTATGCACTCTTTCACCAAGGCCGGAGACTCATCTGTTCCCACAATAACGCCTACGATACCTCCTCCGAAAGGAGCTCCAATAAGGGTTGTCCTGTTATTGTAGTTCTGGGACCATACCTGACCGGTATTGGTGCAGGAAACTATCTCAAGACCGGCAAGACCGTTAATGGCTGAAGCAGATTGGTCGGCCATAATGCCTACTATGCCGCCGACATAAGTGCGACGGTCGTTAATTCCACCGCTTGTTTCTGCACCGAGAGTATTTTCGGCGTGTGCAAGAGCGGAATTCGTGCAGCCAATCACTTTGCTCTCCGCCCCATTCAGGCAACCAGCGACTCCTCCAACGGAAATACGTGCGTATGCATTTCGGTTTTCCGTATCGGAAGATTTTACGGCTCCATCATTGATGCAATCCTTAAGGGTAACGGCAAATTTCTGAGCATATCCCAAAATACCGCCGAGATCAATGGTAGCATTCGTAGCTGTAGTCGGAGTATTGCTGAGGACAGCAGCCATATTGGAACAACGTTCGACGGTCAGCGCAGCCGCTGCACCGCCGACGATTCCGCCCATTCCGATATAGCGGTTGGACTGTCCTCCGTCAGCCTGGTTGGTACGTGTCAGAGTTCCGTGTTCGAAATTGTTACAGTCAATGACCTGGCCCGCAGCATCACCTACTATGCCGCCGCCCCAGACTGTCGTACTCTGGCAACGGGTGGCAAGGGCGCCGTAATTCTGGCAGGTCTCGATACTCCCGAGCGAACGACCGGCAATACCGCCGATACGGCAAGGCGTAGTATTGGCACGGGCACCATTTGAAACAATGCTGATATCAGCGGCATTGTAGGAGTTGCTGATAGTGATTTTCTCTGCCACCCAGCCGGCGATACCGGCGACGCAGGGGATAAAATTGCCGCGGACGTCAAA
>CACZDC010000001.1 GCA_902779785.1 uncultured Bacteroidia bacterium | reverse complement strand
AAAACGCCCTTGTTGTTGAAGAAGTATATTATATGGTACAGCAGCACCAGGAGCACCGTCACCCAGCGAAGATTATCGATCCAATGTTTTCTCATTTCGGCAGGCCCTCCATCGCCTGGTCTATTGCGGCCTGGAAGACCTCTGTTTTCAAAAGCGCCATTCCCTTCTGGTCGCCCAGCATCAGCAGAGCGTCCCCGGGTTTGATGTCGTAGACCTTACGGGCATCCTTCGGGATGACAATCTGGCCCTTGTCCCCTACCTTCACCACTCCGAAGATGAATTTTCCGTCATTTTCCTGCATAATCGTTATACTTGTTAGAAATTTCCCACAAATATAACATTTTTGGGGGAAAGATGTATATGGCGACAGGTTTTTTTAGGCGGCGCTGCCGGAACATAACACATTGATAGTCAACGCAATGATGCCTAGTCTTTGTCCCGATCGGGACAGAGACTGATTCGGAAAATGCTTGTACTCAACGACTTATCCTTCGGCTCTCAATCAGGGTCAACTGTCTCTTTCAAACAGCAGCACGGCAAGATCGAACTGGGAGAGGCGGACCTTGTTGCCTGACACCTTGCCGCTGCCGATAGCATCGCTTGAAAGCAGGTGGTAGCCCGGCGCGGAAATACGTGCCGAGATGCAGCGGTCAGAACCTGTCTGCTGATTGGCCACCACTACAGCCATCCTGGAGCCATCTTCGCTGACAAAGGAACGGGCGTCAAGCTCCCCGGAGGAGCAAGTGAAGCCGAAAACATCATTGTAGTGCCCCAGAAGAAGACATTCCTTATACTTCTCTTTCAAGGCATTTGCCTCCTTCAGATATGCCTGATAGACAGGAGCATCCGAGATGATTCCGCGTGCGCGGAAAATCTCGATGTCGTTCCGCTGGCCGTCCAGTATGGTATTGTTCACGTGGCGGGCGGCATCGACATCGTCCCTCTGGCCCCTGTCGGTGAAAATCAGTTCAGGGAAAGTGTAGCGGAAGAAATTGAACCAACGCTCCGGACCGTCGTTTGCGGGATAACCGTGGGTATAATCGCAATACATCGCCAGCACATCCACTGTCCCTTCCGCCCCGAGGGCAAAGTCCGGGGCCTTTTCGGCATAGCGCTCACGAAGAAGTTTCAGACATTCGGCCCGTCTGCGGATTCCATAGACATCCGGGACGGGATATTCGCGGGAAGTATCCCAGTTGGTGCTTTCGCTTTCGACATAGGCGAGCTGGTCGAAAAAGACGCTGTGGGCGCCAATTTCATAGGCCCTGTCCTGAAGGGCGAAGAGGACCTTGTTCCACTGAGGGTCCATCATAGTCGCGATGGCAAAGGTCCTCTGGTCATATTCTCCCAGCCAGGTGCCCTGTCCGGTGAATTTGTAGCGCTCCAGTATCTCCGAGCCGGTATTGTCGTGGCGGCACACCTCAGGACCTTTCCCGCTGCGGTAGAAACGGCTTTCGCGGTCGATGAGTTTGCCGTTGAAATAGAGCAGCAGGTGATTGCCCGCGGCCTGGTACTCAGCGATTTCCGACTTCAAGGCCTCGTCCCCGCCCTGGGAAAGGTCCTCGGAATAGTCCGGGTTGCCGTGGTCCATCCCCTCGTCCCACCAGCCGAAGAGGAAGAGGGCGTTGCAGCCGACGCTCCGCCCGGCTTGGGCCACCTTCCCGTTCATATCGGGATACTTGTAAAGGTATTCCCCGTATTGGTGCTTGAAAATGACACGGTGCCAGCTCTTCATCTCGCGGACCCAGCGCGGAGTTTCCCTGTGGTCCCACCAGCTGTCCGCCCACTTGCGGTATATCCTGGAAGCAACGTGCCAGCTTCCGCTGTACGGGGCGATCACATTGGCGTCGCAGCTCCACTCTTCCCCACAGAAACAGTGAGGATACTTGAAGAAGCCGAATTCCAGGCAGTCGTACTCCCCGCTTTCACCCTTGTAGGCCCTGAGTCCGTGCCAGGTGTCCTGGAAAGTGTCATCGTGGGATCCGAAATACAACCCTTGATTCTCGCCGAAAAGGCCGAAGCAGTTCATAAAAACCTTGGCTCCGTACTTCACGTCCCTCTGGCGGAAAATCTGTTCCGGACGCTTGTAAGGGGATGACTGGATCTTGCTGATTTCCTTGACGGGGCTGTCGAAAAGCTTTCCTCCATATTCTGAGATAAAGAGTTTATGGTCCTCGGGGAGAGAGGCTCCGTGGACAAGTGGATAGTGCAGCTCGCGAAGCACGGTATGGGGCTCGTCATTGCGGAGTGCGGACGCAAAACGGATCTTGTCGTCTTCGATGGTGAGAGTGAGCCTAAGCTTAATATCCAAGTCCCGGCCGTCAGCCTTCAGTGAGCTGTAGTTCAGGACGATAGACTTTCCGTCGCTGTTTATTTCCGGCGTCTGCCCGGAGCCAAGGATCTGAATCTCTTTCTGGTATGGGGCATCGTAATAAAGCCTCCACAGCAAGCCTCCTCCGGCATAGTCCTGACCCGTCTCCACATTGCGGAGCGACAGGAGGGAACCGTCCTCTCCTATCGCCACGGCCAACTTGTCGTTGGATAGCGCCGCCGCTGCTTCGGGGACCGAGAGCGGACTCTCGACAACTTCCCTACAGGAGGGCAGACTGAGCGCCGATAAAAGAAGTATGTACTTCAGAATCTTCATTATCAGTTAACTGGGCTGTAGGTGAGGTCGAGTGATGAGATTGCGCCCTTGGCGTAAGCGTAAATATAATAACGGGTCTTGGCCTGCGTGCCGCTGAGGTTGTAGGAGAATGTGCCGCCGCCGGCTTTGGGCCATGTCTGTGTGGCTCCTCCGTCCAGATATTCCGATGCCGCAGGATGGCCCGTACTCGTGGCAATGCTCTTTGTTATTCCGACCTTGGCATCAACCGTTGAACCGGAGAGGGCGACACTGTGGCATACGACCTTAGTCAGGGCATATCCGTCAATCACGGGAAGACCGAGATAACGGTACTGGGCATTCAGGGCAAAGTAGCCGGCCTTTGCGGGAGTATCACCGTCCGCTGCCACCGGGGGCTGCCAGAACGCCTGTCCGGCAGACGCACCGTCACAATCCGCAGGGACGAACACATAGTTCACCCCTCCGAGCGGATAGACACACTTCACGCCGCCGTCTACATGGGTATATTTAGCGACCGTAGGCCAGCCAGGAAGAGGCGTTCCCGTGAAGGGGAAAGTCAGGTTGATGTACTCCGGAGTCGGAGTAGGATCCTCGGCGTCGGCATAGTAGAGGTTCAGCGTCTTGATGATTGAGGCTTGGACTGTAATGCACAGATAGTAAACCGTATTGGCCGCCGTACCGCTGAGATTGTATGTAAATACCGTTGTTTCGGGACCTGATGCCGCCTGATTCTGTGGTTCTCCGCCGGAGATATAACTGAACGAACCGACCGCATCGGAAGCTGCGTATATCTGGCTGGTAACGCCGACATTTCGCGTGAACGATGCCGGATCCCTGTTACTTGCGCTGTTGGTCATCTCTATTTTGGCAAGTTTCTTTCCGGGAATGGCCGGCAGACCAAAATAGCGCAAAGTTCCGACATAGACGCCTGATGAGCCAAGGTAGATATTATGGGATTTGGCGTTGTCCGGATCGGCAAAGGTAAAGTCAAAGTCCATGGAGCCTGACGTGTAGGTAACCTGGGCGCGACGGTGAGGGTTGCTTGCGTCGGCGGTACCGCCATTGTCGGTTGCGCAGCCGGAATCGCAATTCTTGAGACCGGCCCAACTGTCGGCATTTGCAGTCGGCCATCCGGATAGAGACTGGATAAAATCGAAGGAATATTTAGTCAGTACCGGATCCGGGGCCTCGGGAGCGAAAGAGCCAAGTCCCAGAATCCTGGAACGGACGAAAGAGGCGCTCTTGGTGGAGGATTTAACAGGCAGAGTGACTCCGGCGGAAGTCTTTAGCGTGATGGTCAATCCGCTTCCGACTGTCCCTGGGATGACGGAGAAATACTGTGGGCCAAGGCCGAAAGCGCTGCCTGAAGACGGTGTAAGCACGATTTCCGTGCCGGCCGCACCGCTGCAAGAAGGAATGCCTTCGCTGTCAAGACTGACGCTCACGTCCCCGCAAAGGGCTTCTCCCCCATTGCCGGAAATCCGGATTTCAGCAATGTCGCTGCGCTGCAGGACGAGCTTTCCGATTGCACAAAGATTCTTGAAGGCGAAAACGCCGGCATCGCTCTTTGCGAGCGCTATGTTAGCTTCTGCAAAACCGCCGTGCTGGGCGGAAGGGACAGTAAGGAGGATATTGCTCCCGGAAAGCGTCGCCGTTACGGAAGACGGATAAACTCCGTAATAATCGGCAGCATCGCCGACAGTGGCCACAAAGCGTGTTTCGAGACCAGGCGTTTCACTCTGGGCAACGGCACTGCCGCCATCCCATAGTATGCTGATCCTGTCCTCTGTAGTCCAGAGGACCTTTTTTTCATCGATGACGGTTTTTGAAGCAGGGGCTTCGACAAAACGTGCTCCAAATACGCTTTCACTCTTCTTTTCCGTGAAAACAGGCTCCCTGGTGCAGGCTATGGCGAGCACCGCGAGTGATATTAACACTGTCTTTTTCATAGCTTTACCATTCATATTCATCTTCTTCGATCTGTTCGTTTTGGTTTTGAGTGAATGATGCCGTCAGAAGGCTGTATTCACAATCCAGCAGGCATAGCCGGACTTCAGGTGTAAAATACTCTTTATGCATGATTATTCCGTAAATTCAAAGTCAACCCATACAGGGAAATGGTCGGAGGCGTATTTACCGCCATAGAGCGAATCATCGCAGCGGTAGGACTTGGGCGCAAAGCCCTGTCCGCGATAAAAAACATAGTCGATACGGTGGCGCCCGCCGGGATATTTGAAGCCATTGTAACTTCCCTCCGGGCCGCTCCGTGCAGAGGCGTCAAGCGTGCGGTACGGGTCCATCCAATAAGAAGTGAATATCTTATAGGAAGAGCCCTCTTCCGAAGATTCGCGAAGATTCATGTCTCCGACGAAGAATGACGGAAGGCCGGCAGTATTGAAGCGCTTTTCCTGCACTATATAATAGGGCGAGGCGGCGATGTTACTCTCGGAGTTGAGGCAGCCATGGTTATTGATAATGAACAACTTGACTCCGCTGGACTTATGGCTAAGGACACAGCAGCAGCCTCCCCTCTTGAAGTTTCCTTCATCTCCGGTGTCGTTGTAAGCCATTTTGTCCGGAGTCGCGGATGCCCAGAAAAAATGCCAGTCAGAGAGAGTGAAGGCTCCTTTCCGGAAGCCAATCCCCTGGGCTTTGTCGCCCGTCCCGGACTGAGAATAGGGGCTGAAATACTTGAAAGTATATTTATTGGAAAGTTCGCTATTCAACCAGGTCTGAGTCTCAGTGCTTACCTCCTGGATTCCGAAAACGTCGAAATCACAGGCAAGCAGCGACTGCTTCAGCCTCTCCTTTCGTTGACTCCAGACGTTGTCCCCTTCCTTGTCCAGGCCGCTCATCCTCAAATTATAAGTACCGATGCGAAGGACAGTCGCTTCAGTTCCGCCTTCATCTTCCTTTCCTTCCTGGGTCAGGGAAACGGTAAAACTCTTGCCGGCGGCAGTCTTGAACAGTATTGCGGCTCCGCGAGGACTAGTCAGTTTGTTTTCATAGACACGGACCGTCACGACCGCATTGTCATGGCCTGATGCCTGGCTCAGTTCCAGCCAACTAGCGTCCGAACTTACCGTCCACCGGGCATTGGAAGTAACCTCCAATTTATAATTGTCCATGGAGGCCTTTGCCGCGACAGTCACCGGACTGACCGATATTTCCTCGGATATGGTATCTTTCCCCCCGCAGGAGCCCAGGACGGCTCCCGCGAGAAGAAAAAACATAAACTTCAATGCTTTCAGCATCTCTACTTTGCAGGATTATACACGAGGTCAAGCTTGGCGATGGCACCCTTGGCGTTGGCGTAGATATAGTAGCGGGTGGCCACCTCGGTGTTGCTCAGGCTGTAGGTGTAGTCGCCGCCTGTGGCTTCCCAAGTCTGGTATTCGCCACCGGCCATGAATTCAGATGCGGCAGGATGGGCTGCGCTCTTGGCTATGCTCTTGGTGATACCCATCTTCGCCGCGGTCGTCACTGCGCCGAGCTGGCAGCTGTGGCAAACAACCTGGACAAGAGAATGATTGGCAACCATCGGCAGCCCAAGATAACGGTACTGGGCATTCAGGGCAAAGTAGCCGGCCTTTGCGGGAGTATCGCCGTCCGCCGCCACAGGGGGCTGCCAGAAAGCCTGTCCGGCAGATGCGCCGTCACAATCGGCAGGGACAAAGATGAAGTCAACGCCGTCAAGCGGATATTTGCACTCTATCCCTCCGTCCACATGGGTGTATTTCGGAGCGGTCGGCCAGCCTTCGAGCGGCTCGCCTGTGAAATCAAAGCTGAGCCTAAGTGCGTTGGGGTCGATCACAACCTCTCCTCCCTCGCCGGGATCGCTAGGCTTGGGATCTTCAGGCTCCTTGCCGGGATCAGGCTCTTTGCCGGTCAGGTCAGCGTAGTAAAGCGTCAGCGACTTGATAATGCTGGCCTTGACGGGAGAATTCATATAATAGACCGTATTGCCGCAGGTGCCGCTGAGTTTGTAGGTATAGACCTTGCCGTTAGTTTCGGCCTGGTTCTGAGGGTCTCCACCGCTGACATACTCGATATCGTCGACAGGGAAATCCTTGTGGTATATCCATTTGGAGACACCCACCGCGCGGTTGAACTTCTCAGGATCCTGGTTGCTGGCATTCTGGACCATCTCTACCTTGGCGAGTTTCTTTCCCTCAATTGCCGGAAGGCCGAAATAGCGGTAAGTGCCGCTGTAGACACCGGTGGTCCCGAGATAGATATTGTGCTTCTCGGCTCCGTTAGGATCGGCGAAAGTGAAATAATAGTCCTTACCGTCAATAGTATATTTGACCTTGGCCCTTCTGTGGGAATTGGCCGCTACGGCCGTTCCGCCATTGTCAGTGGCGCAGCCTGAATCGCAATCCTTGAGCTCCGCCCATGACTGGTCAATGGCTGTAGGCCAGCCTTCCAGCGCCTTGGTGAAATCAAATGCAAGCACCAGATAATCAGGCTCTTCGTCTCCTTCCGGGTCCGGGCTGGGATTCGCAGCCTGCTTGATGTCTATGAAGGCTTTCACCTCTCCGGAATAAAGGGTAACGGTAGCGTTACGGGCAGCCCCCTTGGGATTGCGCTCTACCTTGATTCCGAGAGTCTTGTTGCCCTTGCCTTTGGAAAGGTCGCACTTGACCCAGTCCACGGCGGCGCCTTCCGCGTCGGTTTTGGAAATGTTCCATTCACAGTTGGCCGTGACCGCAACAGTAGTCTCTACGCCTTCATAAGTTGCCTCAACCTTGTCGGGAGAGACCGAAATGACGGCGTCGGCGTCCTGTTTTCCATTGTCCTTCTGGCATGCTGCGAGAATCAGAGCCGCAGCAGCGAGGATAAAATACTTGGTTTTCATCGTGTTATGTGTTTATAGATTATTGCCATTGCCAGCCATTGTTCTGCCCGAGGTCCGGATTCACATTCAGCGCGGACTGGGCGATCGGCTGCAGATACATCTTGTCGTCCCACTTCAGCTTATAGTTGTAGATAAGGTAACCGTAAGTGCCCTCGGAAAGGCTCCAGGCGCCGTCATCGGTTCCGCTTATCTTGTAATTGGTCTCGCTGGTTTTCTTGCTTTTGGAAATCGTGTATGTGGTCCCATTCCAGTTGATGCCTGACGCCGCTTCGGCCTGAGTGATGTAGATACCCCTCCAGCCCTGATGATTGTATCGGCGCTCAATCAAATCGCCCAACTGCCAGCGCATAAGGTCGTCGTAGCGGCTCTGGCCCTCCATGCCGAGCTCCGTCACCCTCTCACGCCTGATTTCCAGCATGTTGTCGGAAAGTGCGACAGGGTGCATGACATCCTGGGTATAATAGTCCCTGAGCCACTGGTCCGCCACATAATTGCCATCCCCAGGATAGATACTTTCAACTCCGCCCCTTCGGCGCAGCTCCCCTATGGTCTTTTCCCATAAGCTCTTGTCCATGTGTCCGAGCTCCTCCGCCGCCTCGGCATAGTTCAGCAGGACTTCGGCATAGCGCATGATGGGTATGGAATTGTATGACTTGGTATCGCCGCTCATCGGGGTCTCCTCGAGCTGGACCCATTTGATCCACTGATAGCCGCCGCAAGTCCAGTTCCAGTTGGGGAGGAAGTCCGGATCGCTGCCGTCGTTCTTCTTCATGGTCCTGCCAGGGGCGAGAACCGAAGCGGTGAGCCTCTTGTCGCGGTCGGTGAACTCCTGAGTGACGCTTATGGCCTCCTCTGCGGGAGTGCCGTCAGTCTTGAGGAACATCCTGACATATTCCTTGGTCGGGGAATACAGGAGTGACGAGGTCGAAGAGCAATATTTGAAGCTTACTCCATGCTTGACGCTGAGTTCATTGGAATAAGTCCTGCCCCAGATAACCTCCGTCGGCTGGATTGCGGACGAGATGAAAAGACTCCGATAGTCGGTGAAAAGATGGAATGCATTCGACTCCACAAGCTCTTTGGAGTATTTTTCCGCAAGTTTCAACAGATCCTCCGAGCTCTCGTACCTCCCGTTCCAGGCCCGCCCGGTCGAAGGATTGACGGAGTGATACTTGCGGTAGGTTCCCTCATAGAGGAAGATGCGGGAGGCGTATGCGAGAGCGACATACTTGTTGATATAGATGCGGCTGTTATCATTGATTCCGGCTCCCGAAGCGAGGCAGTTTTTGCAGGCAAATTCAAGATCCTCGGTCACCTTATGGAAGATTTCCTCACGGTCCTGCCTCGGACTGTAAAGTTCAAGAGTGTCCGTCGGCATCAAGACTTTGTCTATGAAATAGCAGTCGCCGAAGACCTTGATTCTCTTCATAGTTATCCATGCTCTCCAGAAGCGGGCGACAGCTTCATAATGCTTATAAACCTCCTCGGTGACACTCTCCTTGCAGCGAGGCATGTTGTCAAGCATGTACGCCACCCTGCGGGGGAAACTCCACGTACTTGTGCTCCAGTTACTGGCCTTGGCCGCTGAATAGCTGCCCCAGTACATCTCCTTCGAAGCCTTGGTGGCACATATGTCCGTATAACGGTCCTCGCCGAGGGCCATGTCAGTGGCGTCGGGAAGGGCGGTATTGATAAGCCCGTTGGAATAAAGCTTAAGGTCCGATTCACGCGCGAAGAATGATCCGGCGTCGAATTTATTTGCAGGCTGCTTGTCCAGCAAGTCCACGCATGAGCAGAGCATCAAAGCCGCTGCAGTTATATAAATGAATCTTTTCATAAGCCTAGAAAGTGATATTGATACCGAAGGTGTAGGATTTCAACATAGGATAGCTGGCGCCGTCACCCATGCTTTCGGAGGTCGCGTTGCCAAAGTCAGAGTCACCCTTGGTAATAACCTCGGGGTCAAACATCGAGGTGTGCTTGTAGATGGGCGAGAAAGTGAGGAGATTTTCTCCGGAGAAATAGACGCGCAGCTTTTCTATCCCTATTTTCTTGCTTACTGAAGCCGGGAAAGTATAGTCTACGGTCAGATTCTTCAGCCTCAGGTAAGCCGCATTCTGCAGGAAGTAATCATTGTAGGTGTTCATGGTCCCGAGACCCTTTCCGGCCATGGCCTGACCATACATGCGACGTGGCCAGTAAGGCTTTTCGGCGGCATTGCTCACTACCCAGTTGGTCGTGCTCTTGTCCAGTATGGCCCTGTCGGTCTGCTGGTCCTTGAGGGCGAAATTGTAGGCCCTCTCGTAGCCGCCCCAGAACAGGGACGTACCCTCGGAAGGATACCAGTCACGATGACCTATACCCTGAAGGAACACGCTCAGGCCGATTCCGTTCCATTTGGCGTCCAGGTTGATGCCATATTGGTAACGGGGCATGATATTTCCGATAATGTCCAGGTCACCATGATCCTCGAGGGTTCCGGAGCCTACTGTGAGTTCCTTGTTCCCGTCCAGGTCCACGAATTTCATGTCGCCGGCATAAGGCGCACCGGAATTCTGGAGATCGTGGTAGCGGTCGGCAATCCAGTTGGAGGCTTCTTCATTGGATTTGAAGAGCCCGTCCGTTCGGAAGCCCCAGAGCTCGCCGATTTCCTTGCCTTTGTAAAAATCAAAGACATTGTTGCTGGTACTGTTGAACTCAGTAACCCATGTGCGGTTGTCCCAGAGGCTGCCTTTTATGGAATAACTGAAAGGCTTGCCGGCAATATTGAAGCCGTCCCTCCAGGAAAGCGTCAGCTCCCAGCCCTTGGTGGTCAACTGCCCGTAATTGCCTTTCGGCGCCTCAGCTCCGAGGACGGCGGGAAGCTCAGGTCCGGAAGAATACATGTCGTTGGTAAAGCGGACGTAATAGTCGCCGCTGAAGGACAGGCGGCTCTTGAACAGATCCACATCCAGACCAATATCCCAGGTCTTGATCTTTTCCCATGTCAGGCTGTCCGGGACGATGGACGGCATTCCGGCAACCCCGGTGAATGAGCCACCGAATATAACCGAACTCTTAGCTATGCCCATAGTCTCGAGGAAGGAATAGGGCGCGACTCCGCCATTGCCCAGGGAGCCCCAGTTGCCGCGGATCTTAAGATTGTCCACGACGCTCCGGGACCATTTCATCCAGGGCTCTTCGGAAAGGCGCCATCCGGCGGAAGCCGAAGGGAACCATCCTCCCCTCTGGTTCTTCGGAAAGCGGGAATTGAGGTCGTAACGGAGCGAACCCTCGAAAATGTAGCGGCCCAGAAGCGTGTAGTTAGCACGGGCGAAATAGCCTATCGTTGCCCAGTCGCTGTCGTACTGGTTTATGGTGATCTCGTTGCCGCCGAAAGTCTCGAAACTGGTCATTCCGGGATAGAGCATGCCGAGACGGAGTATGGACTCGATGTCGTACTCGTGGTTCTCCAGGTTCCACCCGGCGACGACGTTCAGCTTGTGATTGTCGCCGAGCTTCGGGGTAAAGGTGCCGACTATGTTCGCGGAAATGTGATTGGTTTCATAATGGTACTCTCTCTTGTAGGAATCCGCCTCGCTCACATAATAGATTATGCTGCCGGGGGAATTGCTCTGAGCGGTGGGGGCGACATAGCGCTCGATGGTGCGGTTGCTGTACTTGTAGGAGAAGTCACCCCTGAATTTGAGCACATTCTTTATGGGCTCGATATTGATTCCGGTCGTAGTGATTGCAGTGGAAGTGACGGACTCCTGGGCGGAGTTTCCGTCGGCGAAAGCGCTGTAACCGGAGGCCGCACCGCCGAGGGTGTAGGTCCCGTCTTCATTGGTCACGGGCAGCACCGGAAGTCCGATAACGGCTATCTGCTGGACCTGGCTGCCGACCTTGCTGCTGTTCTTGGAGAAGATCGGCTGGATGTAGCCCACGCGGTAGAGATAGGTATTGTTGTCTATGCTCAGCCAGTCCCTGAGCTTAAGGGAAACCTTCGAACGGATATTGAACTGTTTGTAGTCTTCGTGACCTATTTTATATATACCGTCCTGGGTGTAGAAACGCCCGGAGAGCGAATAATTCATCTTCCCGGAAGCACCGCTGACGCTCATCGAATGCGAGTGGGTCGTGTTGAGCCTCTTGTAGAAGAGCTCGAAATAGTTGACGGAGCCGAAATAGAGATAGTCGGTCCCATTCATATCGTAGACCGAGGTGTTGCCCGCCGCACGACGCTGCTCGAAGAGTTCGAGATAGTTGGAAGGAATCTTATAGGTATTCATCTTGTCCGGGGCGGTGCCGTCGGCAGTCGGAGTCTCAGTCTTTCCGAGCCAGAAATCATAGAAGTTGCGGGTGAACTCCAGACCGTCTGAAATAATATGGTCCTCCCACATTACGGTCCTCTGGTTAAGGGAGAAGGATCCAGTATAATTAATGGTGATCTTTTCTCCGGAAGCCTTTTTCGTGGTAATCAAGATGACGCCGTAGGCTGCCCTGGAGCCATAAATCGCCGCGGAGGAAGCATCCTTGAGGACGGAGACCGACTCTATGTCTTCGGGGTTGACGCTGGAAAGCTCTCCTTCCACGCCGTCAATCAGCACCAGGGCACTTCCTCCCTGGCCGATCGAATACTCGGTCAAGTCCTTGGAATTGAGATTCTTCTTCATTACATAAGAGGTAGCGCCGCCGCGGATATAGACAGAGCCGCCGTGCGTAGGCTTGCCGTCAGCCTGGATGATGCTGAGGCCAGGGACCTGGCCCTGGAGAGTGCGGGAGACATTGGCATTGGCGCGGTTTTCCAGCGACTCGCCGGAAATCTGCTCCACGCTGCCCACCAGCTGCGACTTTTTCAGAGTGCCATAGCCGACGACGACTGTCTCTTCCAGCATCTGGGCGTCCAGTTCGAGGGCGAAGTCAATCAAGGCCCTTCCGCCTACCGGCTGTTCCGCTTCGACATAACCTATGAATGAACACAAGAGAGTGGCATCCGAAGGGACAGAGATGGTATAGGAGCCGTCGGCGTCCGTGATTACGCCGGCCTTGCCTCCTTTTTCAAGGACGGCCGCTCCGACGACCGGCTCACCGGTGGAAGAGTCCGTCACCTTGCCTGTGACCTGCAGCTTCTGGGCCCAGGCAGAGGCCGGAATCAAGAGGACGGCAAGTGCAAGTGTCACAAAACGATGAAAGGATAGTTTCATAATAGGATTGGTCTGTGGTTGCTTTCGCAAATTTAGACTAAAAAACAGCCGCTTGCTATGCTTCGTAAAGCAAAACAAGGTTATTAAAGACCTTGTTTTTAAATTATTATATTGACTATCAATATATTGTCGCCGACAATCACCTATTGTAAAACAAGAAATAATTCGTACATTTACAGCGTGAAAAAGAGCCTGTTAATACTTGTCTCCGCAATCGGAGCCCTGTTTTCCTGCTCCCGCGGCGGGCAGGAAGTCTTTGATTCCCTGGACCGTGCGATACTGCTTCAAGACCACTATGACTCTCTCTATCTGGAGCATCTGGGCTCGCTTCGGAGCCTCTACCTCGAAGCCGGGAACGATTCGCTGCGCTGGGAAAAAGCCTTCGAGCTGGAAAAAGTTCTCTTCTACCACGACGTGGATTCCTGCTACCGCTATGTCCGGGAGATGCTCCGCCTGAGCGGGAACGACCCGGCCAAGACGGCGACCAGCGAGTCCTGCTACGCCAACATTCTTTTCAAACTGGATTCGCTTACCATCGCAAAAGACGTCCTGGAGAAGATAGACACTTCGGCCCTGACTCGCGAGAGTTTCAGCATCTACGCCTTTGCCGGCTACCATATCTACGGAAAGCAGCAGGAGACTCACCCCGAGTATCTCGCGCTTAAGGAAAGACTGGCCGCCGAATGGTGGCTCAGGGACAGCACCTCCATCGAATGCGCCTACTACCATAACGGGCCTCTGAACCGCGCCGGAGAGTATGACAAGGCCATTGAAAACCTTCTTTCCTGCGAACTCAAAACCCCTAACGACAGCACCAAGGCCTGCTATTTCCTTGCTCTGGAGTACCTTCTGAAGGGCGAGAGGAAGGAAGCGAAAAACTGCCTGGCGAAGAGTGCGGAATACGATATGAAGCTCTCGGTGAAAGCCTACCGGGCGCTCTACGAGCTTGCCAGGATGCTTTTCCAGGACGGAGACATCCAGAGGGCGGACCGATATATGCGTATCGCCCACCAGGACGCGCTCAGTTCCCACTATGCCGTACAGTATGAAGACATCATCCACTCCCAGCTGGAAATAATGAATGTCCTCCTGAAACAGGAACAGCAGCGGAAAAAGTCTTTCCTGCTCTTTTCCCTGATTGCAATATTCCTGCTCGCGGTAGCGCTGGTTTCCCTCTATTTCCTCAACAAATACTCCAGGAAGTTGGAAGGCTCACGCCGCAAAATCCACGAAATCTCGCAGATCAAGGACCGTTTCCTTGCCCTGTATATGGAAAAATGCGTGGATTACCTCAACAAAGTGGACGATTACCGCTCGTCCCTTAGGCACACGGCCCGCACCGACGGACAGGCCGCGGTAATGGCTATGCTCCGCAAACCATCCTTCGCCGACAGTGAATTCCACGAGCTGCTGGACGCTTTCGACAAGAGTTTCCTGGGGATTTTCCCTGACTTCGTGGAAAAGGTAAACGAGCATATGCAGCCGGAGTTCCGGCTTGAACAACCCTCCGAAGGGGAACTGTCGACCGAACTCCGCATCCTGGCGCTTATCCGTATGGGCATACCCCAAAGGCAGAAAATCGCCAAGGTCCTGAATATGTCAGTGACCACAGTCTATTCCTATCACAGCGTGCTGCAGAAGCATTCCCTCCATCCGGACGCAAGCTTCGACAGCGTCATCGCGAGACTTTAAATCATTTTTCCTATATTTGCAATATGAGCCAGATGCTAACATATCCAGGATTTTCAATCGTATTCATCCAGACATTCTCGATCCATCACTCAAAAGAGTTCGTAATGTCGGAAAAAGCCTCGAAGATCATTACCGCCGTGGAAAAAGATATCGAGGACAAGATCTTCGTAATGCCCCGCAACGGAAAGCAGGACCACGTCCGCCGCTTCAAGTTGCGCGGTTTCGATTTTTCCACACCAATAAACGAGAAGGTCTATCCGGTGGACCTGAGCGGGCACTGCAACGTGGAGATGAACCTTTTCTTCGGGCACACGGTCTCTATCACCTACCGTTTCCTCTTCGACAACAAGAGTTGCTTCCTCTCAAGGCCGGTCACTACAGACCATCTCATAGCCTTCCTTTCCAACTGGCTGAGCGCCGAATTCTGGTCTAAGGACGAGGGAGAAGACACGACGGACATCGATTACAAGACTCATTTCAAAGTAGATGCGATCTATCTGGCCGAGAACGGAGACCCGCTCACAGAACCTGAGTCCATAGGCAATCTCGGCACGGGACGCACTTTCGACGGTGTCGCTCTCCGCTACAAAAACTTCATATATCAGCACTGTTCGGATTTCAAGAAAAGCGTTTCCCGCTCCGAGCAGTTCAAACTCAAAAAACGCTGGGACGCCACCCCTTTCACCGTGGACAACGACCTTCATTATGCCATGGTCGATATCTGGGAGAATGTCCAGCACCTGATGGACGACGGTAGCGACCTTTTCGCCAACGACAAGAAACTGCCGGGCTACATGACTGAGGCAGAAATAGTGGACCATATCCGCGAAGAACACAAGAGCGAACTCATCGGTCTGCTTTCCCTATATCCCGAGGAGTGGCGCTACCGCGATCCGGAGGCTTACGACGAAGTCTGCGGAGAGAACATCGCCATAGACACGGACGACCTTGTACTTGCCGGGAGCAGCCTCTGCGTCGTCATCGGGACCTACGGCCGCAGGGGCGCCGGGGAAGAGGGCGTAAACTGGGAGGAACATCTGGAAGAAAGGACTCATTACCACGTCTCATGGCCTGAGTATCTGCTTATCCTTCAAATGATTCTGGCGAAGAAATACGTTATCGACCTTGCCTCTGACATGGTTGTCCTGTCCACTTTGGACGTGGAGAAGAAATCGTCGCAGGAGCTGATAGGCGAGAATTCGAAACTGTCCATGAGGCTGACCAGGATGGTCACCCAGCTGGACGTCGTGAAATACTCCAAGTATCCTTCCCACAAAGTGATGTTCGACCGCACGACGGCGCGCCTTGGCCTCAACGAGGACTACGAACGCCTGTCGGCGCTTATGGAAAGCGTGGACAACAGCCTTCACAATGTAGCGGACTACAAGTCAATGAAGAGCGAGTTCTTCCTGAACATCATACTTGCCATCATATCAGTCGCTTCCACCTTCGAGCTCTTCTTCCAGAACTCCGAAATGCCTTTCCTCACTTACTTCGGCCTGGAGAGCAGCCGCCTTGCCGCGGTCGTGGTGGCAGTAGTCGCCGGAGTTACAATCTTCGCCCTGCTGCTGGTCCTGACCAAATCCGCCAGGAGCATCGCCGAGAGGCTGAGTGATTTCTTCAAAGATTAGATTTATGACCATATCTGCTGCACTTTCCTCAGACGCACCCGCCCTTGCCGACTTGTTTGTCGGCCATATAAGTGACCATCCAGAGTATATTTCCCACGGTGAAATCCAGATGGGAGTAGGCCTTGGAGAAATCGTGGACGGCGCCTTTGTGACGCGCCCGGCTCAGGATGCCTGCGAAAAATGGATGAAATACATACTGGGGCATATTGAAGGAGGCTCTTCCGCTGTGTGGAAACTTACTGAAGGAGAGATGATTGAAGGATTCTGCGTCGCGGAGATCCAGGAAGACGGCGACGCTCCTTTCGGGGTGGTCTGCGACCTTCTGGTCCGGGAAAGTTTCCGCGGCCGTGGCGCGGGACAGGCGCTTCTGGACAAGGCAACTTCCTGGCTTAGGGAGAAAGGTGTTAACGGGATTTATCTTGAATCCGGCCTCCGCAACCACGCCGCCCACCGCTTCTTCGAGAAACGCGGTTTTGTCCATGTAAGTGAAATATACAAACTCGGATAATGAAAAAAATTATTCTGTTATTTGTCGTTTTCTGCGCAGGCCTCAGCGCTAGCGCGCAGACTTACGAGTTCGCCAAAAGGGACACCTGCACCCTGTTTCTTGATGTCCATCAGCCCACGCCCGGGGCTGAACTAACGTTTGAGGGGCAGGCCAAGCCGACCATACTTTTCATCTTCGGCGGCGGCTTCATAATGGGGCGGAGGGACGATCCCTTCCACACCGAGTGGTTCAAACTCCTCAATGACAACGGCTACAGGGTAGTCTCGGTCGATTACCGTCTCGGCCTGAAGGGACAGAAGATGCAGTTCGACCTTTTCCATATTTTTGAGAGCGCGAAAAAGACCAAACACGCCGTGGACGTCGGCGTGGAGGACGTGTTTTCTGCAATCAGTTGGCTTGGGGAGCATGCGAGCGAACTTGGAATCGACATGGACAAGATTGTAATCGCCGGCAGTTCGGCCGGGGCTATGATTTCACTCTCCGCGGAATGGGAAATCTGCAAGGGAAACGGCCCCAAGGGCTTCCGTGCGGCCGGAGTGATGTCCTTCGCAGGGGCCATAATGTCAGACAGCGGTACTCCTTCCTATCCCACTGAACCCTGCCCCCAGCTGCTGATCCACGGGACCGCGGACCAGGCGGTGAACTACGACAAGACCTCCTTCGGGAAATGGGGAATGTTCGGCAGCAATGTGATTGCCAAGGTCCTCACCAAAAACGGCTACACCCACTGCATCTACCGTTACAAGGACTTCTCCCACGCTATGGCCGCGAACTATGTAGCCACCTGGCCGGAGCAGAAGCGTTTCCTCGAGGAGAATGTGATCAAGGGCGTAAGGCGCAATGTCGATGCGCTTGTCGACGACCCGACTATGCCCAAGTGGTTCTCCGTCAGCCTGGACGATATCTACAAGAAAAAGCACTAATCTATCCAGGAGCAGAGGAACTTCACTTTGCCGTCAGGGGCGAGGCGAAGCTGTTTGTTTTCCGCAGGGACAAGCACGGTCGCGCCGCGACTGAGCCGAAGCGAAGAGCCGTCTGAACTCAGAGTGCCGCTGCCTTCGATACACATAACGACGACAAAAGAGTCAACTCCGGAGAGGTCCTCCTCCACCGCCTGAGTCAAATCGAAAATACTGGTAGTGAAGTACTTGCACTTCACCAGCTCCACCCTCTCGTTGAGGCGCGGCTGCCAGCGGGTCCGGTAGTCGGGAAGTACCCTGTAGTCGATTGCGAGCTTGGCCTGCTCGGTGTGAAGCTGGCGCGGCTTGCCGTCCAGACCAAGTCGCTTGTAGTCGTAGATGCGGTAGGTCAGGTCGGAGGTCTGCTGGATTTCGGCGATGAAACAGCCGCTGCAGATGGCGTGGATACGGCCGGCAGGCAGGAAAAACACATCCCCAGGATGGACATCGTAGCGTGCCAGGGCATCGGTGATGCTCCCGTCCTCAACCATCTTCTCGTACTGCTCCGGTGTGATTTCCTTCGAAAGTCCGGAAAAAAGATGGGCCCCCGGAGCGGCGTCCACGACATACCACATCTCCGTCTTCCCATTGAATCCGGGACCGTGGAGACGGGCGGCCAGGGCGTCGTCCGGATGGACCTGGATGGACAGGTCTCCCTCTGCGTCAATGAATTTAAACAGCAGCGGGAAGACATCGGGAGAGGAGGCATAGACCTTTTCCCCGACAAGCCGGCCTTTGAACTCCTTGACGAGCTCCGTAAGGCTCCGTCCATCGTATGGACCTCCCTCGACAATGGATTCGTCACCTGGGACATCGGACACTTCCCAGCTCTCGCCGACGTGTTCCTGCTTGGTTTTGATACCCTTGAAGGGAACGATCTTTTCTCCACCCCAGACGAGGGTTTTCAATATCGGTTTGAATTCAAGTATTTCCATAGACACAAAATTAAAGCTTTTTCCGGCAAGAATGAAATTTCTTATCCATTCAAACGACGATTACCCTCAATTCAGAAGCGGAGACCGAGAGCGGCTTCCGCCATACAGGTCCGAAGATAGGGATTGAAGACGACGGTGCTCCGAATGGGAACCGAAAAACCGCCCACGTCGAAACCGCGGGAGTAGCCGAGCGCGATGTGGATGGGCATAAAATCCTTCGAAAAACCGGTGTAGGGCCCCTTCAGGACGCTGGCACCGAGATTGAGTGAAAGACGGCCAAGATTCTGCAGTTCCAAATAGGTTTCCACCTCCAAATAGGACGAAAACGACAGCCGACCGGGCCTTCCCTCCTCGTCGGGTATCCACTGCCCCCAGAAGAAAGTGAACCACTTGACATTCAGCGGAATAGCGGAACTGTCATAACAAAGGGCAATCTCATCGCAATGCTCCGAGCCCCTCTTCCAGTCAAAATAGTTCTCCGACTTGTCCGGATCGGAATAATGGAAATAGTAATCGGCCAGGTGGAAAGTGAAATCTCCGAGTCTGTATGAAAGGTCAAAGTCTATCTCCTTGTAGGAGCCGTCGCAAGCCAGGAAGGAATAATTCTCCAGGGTCAGATTGCCAAGATGAAGCGCAACATCTGGATTGAAATGCAGCCCGCAGACCTTTTCGCCCCTCCAGAGATAGGCCGATGAGAACAAGAGCGAGCCGTCCACCGTCACTCCCGGCCTGCCGGCTTGCAAGAGAAGCGGAAAAAAGAGAAAGACGAGCAACAGACATCGTTTCATATCGGCTCAATACAGGTTCCACCAGGGAAGGACTTCCGGAGTCTGGTCCAGGAGACGGAGCTGGGCGGAAGACAGATATGACCTGCGCACAGCCATTCGGAAAAGATAATTCTCCCACCATCCGGCGCTCATTTCTATATAGCCATCCTGACCGCGCGAAAGACCGAAACTGTTTTCCGCCACCCATTTGGAGACCTTCCCTCCGGAGAGTTTAACCCCGGCCATAGCCATAGCGTGGGCCGAAGAGAGGTCCCGGCTCGAGAAACGCTCAGCCTTGCTCATCCCGTCAGAGACCCCAAGAAGTTCCCCGAGAGGGAAAAGCGAAGAGTCGTAAACGCCCTCCGCGGCAAGCGCGTCCTGCAGTGTGTCACAGGTGAAATAGAAACGCTCACCGCCCTTGAGCGAGGCCACTCCAAGAGCCTCCAGATCCTCGACCGAAAGATTGAGGAAGGTCCATTCAGGAGCGTCAGCAGCATAGCGCGAGCCCTCTACCCTGTACATCTTGCCATAGGGCAGACGCGGGTCGTTCATCAACATTACGAACTCGTCAAGCAGCCCGTCCGGCAAGACCGCATCCCGGTAAGCCGCCGGGGTGAAGTGCCGCCCTTCGGCCTCAAACTCGGAAGGCGGAGTGCCCAGAGTCTGGGCAAGAATACGGTAAACATCCGTCAGAGCCTCTCGCCGAAGCGCCTCAGGCTCAGTGCTTTGCCGCATTTTAAGTCCATAGGCACGAAGCAGTTTGCGAATCTCGGTCCTCAAGGCCCCGCTGTCCTGTGAAGAGGCCGTCTCGGGCATAACTTCCGCAGGTACCAGACCATATTTCCTGATCAGATAGATAGCGCCCTCCATATGCCCGCCGTCCCAGGTCGGCCTCTGGAAAAGCGCCGTGTTGTAACGGCTGTCCAAAGCTTCCCCCCGGTGCTCCCAGGCCCTTACGAGGAAAAGATTGGCCTTCTCCATCATATCCCAGAAATAGGGATAGACCACAGAGAAACTCCGCTCGCCGCGAAGGACATTGGCCGTAGCGAAATACCAGCAGCGGCCGGATTCTCCCTGGTCCGCGACGGAGGAGGAAGGAAGGAAGACATCAAGCCCGCAAGTATCGGCGTGAGGCAGGGAAAGCGGGACCAGCGAAGACAAACCTTCCGGAAGGAGAGAAAGTCCGGAAACAGCTATGTCTGAGGGCATTTCCCGCGAGAGCGAAGCCGCCGGAAGGAAAGGCGGACGGCGGGAGCCCATCATTGGCTCGAAAACAAAGTCCGGTCCGCGGCGCTGCAGGAACTCGGCACGGACCTTTTCAAGCACCGCCGGTTTTCCAAGCAGTTCGACGGCTGAAAGATAGAGGACTTTCGCCGCACCTATCGCGCCTTTCGTGCCTATGGTAGTGCCGCCGCTGGAGACCTGCTGCCAGCTGTGGCCGACACCGCCCGGGACAAAACAGGCATAGCGGAAACTGCCCGTCGGCACTGCCCAGGTGACGTTTCCGACATCGCTGGAGACATAGGCCTCATAGCCCTCTTCAGCCGGAGGAACGACTATGGACAGCTTGTCTATTAGCGAGGCGTCCACTCCGGAGACCGACGTCATTTCGCGGGCAAAAGCCATCTCACGCTCGTCCAGATGGATTCCGCCGACCTTTCCGAGCGCGTCCCATACTACCGAGGCCATAGCTTCGTTGGGAAGCCTTTCGTAATTGCCGGAAAGGATTTCATATTCCATAGTTGTTCCCGTGCCCATCGCAGCCCCTTCAGCGGCCTTCAGCGCCCTTCCAAGCAAATCTTTCACCACCGTCCTGGACGGACTGCGGAAGAAATACCTCACGCTCGCCCTGTCAGGGACGACATTCGGCGCTTTGCCGCCATCGGTAATCACATAATGGATACGGGAAGTCTGCGGGACGTGCTCCCGCATAAGGTTCATCATATTGTCGAAAGCCTCAACAGCGTCCAGGGCGGAGCGTCCGGCATCTGGAGCGCCGGAGGCGTGGGAGGACTTTCCGTGGAAGGTGAAACGGACCTGGACATTTGCCAGGCCGGAGGTCTTGTTGACCGTATTACGAGTGTCGGGATGCCAGTCCAGCATAGCGTCAAGGCCCTCGAAAACGCCCTCGCGCATCATATATGCCTTTCCGCCGCCACCCTCCTCGGCAGGGCAGCCGAAAAGTTTTACGCTGCCTTTATGCCCCGCAGCGAGCCATTTTGAAACCGCCACGGCTCCGGCCACCGAACCCGTCCCGAGCAGATTATGTCCGCAGGCGTGCCCCGGAGCGCCCTCGACAAGGACTTTAGGATATGGGACCGTATCCTGCGACATCCCCTTAATTGCATCGTATTCGGCCATCATTCCGATTACCGGGGCTCCGCTGCCATAGGTCGCGACGAAGGCCGTCGGGATTCCCGCCACCCCGCGCTCTACGCTGAATCCCTGAGACTCAAGAAAAGACGTCCATTGCTCCACGCTTTTGTATTCCTTGTAACCGGTCTCGGCAAGACGAAAGATGTTTTTCTGGAGCGAGTCGTAAAGATGGAAACTCGTTTCCAGATGGCGCAGGCCCTCGTCCGTCTTTTTTTTCGGACGGGCCGGAGCGAGAACAAAGGCAACTAGGCAGAGCAGTATGAGGACTTTTTTCATAATCAATTCTTTTTCAGCCATCCACGTATAGCCGCAAAGGCAAGGATACCAAGCCCGAGCGCCGCGCAGATTGCGACGAAAAGCCAGCCGTAGCCATAGTGGAAGACCAAGGGCGAAAGGCTCACCAGAGCAATCTCCACGGGCGCAATATAAAGGTATGCATAGGCATAATCGTCCAGACAGCCGCTCTTTCCGTCAGGATCGGTGATGCGGAGCAGGGCTATGCCCATAGCCATAGTCCCGGTGAACCAGCCCCAGGTAAAGATGGACTTCTCAAAAGGATAGCTCCGGTGGATGCGGCTCCCTACCCAGAACACATAGAGAAGGGTCAGCAGCAGGCCGACGGCCAGAAGTATGGACAGGGGGACTATAAAGCGGCCGACGATTTCAAGCTTGATGGAGGCCACTCCGAAAGCGACGAGATAGTCGGTGAAGGCACCGCTGAAATGCCCGATTATAGGCTTGGAAAGATGCTCGTCGATGGTGAATTTTCCGAATATCCATTTCAGCAGCAAGCCCACGATGAAGGCACAGCTGAACACCGGAAGCATCAGGGCCGGGAAGAAATGGGCTATGCCTTTGGCTAGGCCGTATCCTCCGAGGGCCGTCATCGCAATTATCGCGAAATTAAAGCTCATAGAGTCGAGCGAAATGGCTGAGAATGAAGCCATTCCCATACTCTGGCGCTTATCCTTCGGAAGAATGCCTGTCTTCAGTTCAGGCGCAAGGGAATCAAAAGCACATAGGAAGGAGGTCTTACCCTTTGCCGCTCCCCAGGAAATGAGCCACATACCCATCACGACCGAGGCTATAATGCCGACGGTCGCCGCAGTCATCGCCAGGGACTGCATCTGCTCGACGCCATAATTCGCAAAAGACTCGCCTATCGCCGCCGCAGTGCCGTGGCCTCCGCAAAAGCCGGCCGGCATCGAGAGGCCGAAGGATTCGTCAAGAGGCCAGAAACGACATAGAAGCCAAATTCCGAGGCCTCCGCCAAGCGCCCATTGGAGTAACATTCCGGCCTGGGAATAGGCCCACATACGACCCACGCGGGATTCTCCACGGCTCCTTCCATCCCTGCCGGAAGTGAAGGGTATACAACTGAATACCAAAGCAATAAGTATTCCGGCGTAAGTTCCCATATTGGAGGAAAGCGGAAGCCAGCCAAGTACCTCCGGACCGAGAATAAGGGCGAAGAATCCGGCGAGCAGGCTCGGGGGGATGAAAAAGCGCTGGACAATTTTCACCTTGGAGCGCAAGAGTTTCCCGACCAGCAGCAAGATTGAAATGATGCCGGCGTCGATCAATAGTGTCCAAGGAGAAAAACTCATTCTGACACGCTGGATTTAAAGGAGTTGAAACGTCCGTCGGCCTCGGCGTTGTAGCGGAGCAGGACGGCGGGGTCAAAGCCCTCGCTGCGGAAGACGGCGTCATACTTCCGCGCCTGCTTAAGTTCTGTCTTCTCAGCCTTGCGGACCTTTGGCGTGATAGCCTTCAAAGCCTTGATTTCAAGGAAGTTCTCGCTCCCCTCCCACTTGAAAGGATGGACCCTATGCATAAGTTCTACGGCAAGGGCGTTAGCCGGAGCGTCTCCGCTGATGCAGGCAGGAAGTATTTCCCCTGAGGCCACCCAAACCGCCACAGCATAGCAGCAGGGAGGATAGCCGGCGACGAACCACATCATCCCGGAATCCGCTCTGTCGGAAGAGCTTACGCCTTCTATCACAAGGGATGAAGCGGAAGAGGTGCGGGGTATGAAATCCCTGTCATAGAGATAGCCCCTGCGGCCCTTCAGGGCATCCTTTCCGTTGATCCCGTCATAGAAATAACGCGACACATCAAGGAAAAACTCCGCCTTGTAGCCTCCCCTGGGGGCTTTTTTCATCAATTTGGAGATAGCCTCGTAGCGAGCATAGCCGCCACCCTCATTCTCCTTCCCGGAAAGGGAAAAATTCGTCCGGTACAGAATACCGCCTTTCGGAACGTCGAAACGCTTCCATCCCTTCTCCCCCGCCTCGAAATACGCGGCTCCGCCAAAGGCGTCGATGACGGCGAAATTGGCACTGACCTTTATGGAATCCGGCCTGTTTTCCAGCATTTTCTCAAAATCGGCGAGGCTCTCGCACTGCCCGAGGGCAAGGTACATAAAAAGCCCGTTGCGAGCATCCTCTTCGGGATCGTTCTCCGGCAGATTATAGGAAAGGTTGTTTGCAATGGCGAAGCCGGCACTGTTGATCCCGCCATAGGCCGACTTCCCGGACTTGTTCCGGACCGGGAACACTGCCGTGAAATCATAGACCTGGCCTTTCACGTGGCGAAGGCAGTTATGGATATTTCCGGCATCACGCTGTTTCCATATCATAGGACGTCCGTTCGCGGAGGCTTCGGCCGAGACAATCGCCGTGGTACAGGCCATCAGCTCAGCTCCGCCCAGCAGAAAGAACAGGCTCAATATCAGGCAGATCCGCTTCATTTTTTCCTAATCTTATAGCCGAAATAGGCATAGTACATTATCAGCAGGTAGAAAGGCAGGCAGATCCAGTAGGCATTCTGGCTTCCGGCCCAGTCCTTCATAGCTCCGAAAAGCAGCGGGATCAGAGCGCCGCCGCCGATCGACGCGACCAGAAGCGACGAGCCCTTCTTGGTGAATTTTCCGAGATCCACTATGGCCAGCGGCCATATTGCCGGATACATCAGCGAGCAGGCGAAACTCAAAAGAGCCACGCACCAGACGGACACCTGAGGCGGGGTCAGCACGATGAGTACCGAGTCCACCACAGCGAGCCAGGTGCAGATCCTGAGCGCCTTGACCTGCGAAACGTACTTCGGGATACAGATAATTCCGACAATGTATCCGGCCGCCATACCAATGCCGGGCCATACCGTGTACTTCTCCGGATTCTGGAGTCCGAGGTCCTGGGCATAGTCCAGCACGGTCAGCAGGGCCAGGTTCTCCACGCCCACATAGACGAAGAGCGCCAGGGCTCCGAGTACCAGATGGGGGAATTGCCATAAGCTCTTCTTGCCTGCGGCGTAGGGGCAGTCTTCCTCGTTCTCCTCACCTTCGGCCTTGATCTCCTCCAGAGGAGCGAAGAAGGTGACAATGCCAAGAATGGCCACGACCGCTATAATGATGTACAGCGGAGCGTCCAGGTCGGTCAGGCCGACCGCCTCGATAGGCTTTCTCGTCACCGCGGCGATGAATACGGAAGGCAGAGCCAGCGCGCAGGAATTGCATATCCCCATTATGCTGATTCTCCGGGCCGCGCTGTCAATGGGCCCGAGTATGGTCACATAAGGATTTATGGCCGCCTGAAGCACTGTATTGGCTGTTCCGCTGAGGAAGCAGGCGATCAGGTAGAGGCTGAAACTCTCCAGCCTGGCGGCCGGGATAAAGAGCGCGAAGGCTATGGCGAAGAGAAAGAAGGATATGGACATAGTCCGTTTGTATCCAATCTTCTGAATGATGGTCGAGGCCGGGAAACTGAAGACCAGGAAGGCCAGGAAGGTCGCGGCTATCACAAGGTAACTCTGGGCCGAAGTCAGGTTCAGGTTGTTCTCCAGGAAGGGAACGAAATAACCGTTGATGCCGGTGGCGAAACCAACGGTGAAAAACATCATCCCTATGAATGCGAGCGGGACCAGATATTTGTTCTTGCCCATAAGCCTAATTATTAAGATGATAGCGGATAAGACCGTCCATCGGAGCCTTGAGTATGGTGCCCATCTTCATTCCGAATTCCTCAACCACCTTTTCCAGCAGCGGCCTGAAATAGTAAGCTACGCTACCGACCGCATTGAAGGTATATTTCTGATAGTCAGGATAATGCGTGACAATCAGCAGGAAGAACTGACGGAAGGCGTCGGTTACGAGATTCGGAAAATATGGGTCGAAATCCAAGTGCTCGTTGATGAACTTTGCATACTGGGCGCAGAAGCGGTTCGGGAAGGGCTTGGTGTAGATCACGTCGAGCAGTTCGTCATTGTTCCTGCCGAGTTCGCGGCCGACAAGTTCATAGACCTTCGGGGGCATATTGCGGCGGATATAATCCGTAATCAAGCGCTTTCCGAGGTTGCCGCCGCTGCCCTCATCGCCGAGGATGAAGCCGCAGGAATCCACGTTGAGCCCTTCGTTGCAACCGTCGTAGAGGCAGGAATTCGCCCCGGTGCCAAGTATGGCTGCAAAACCCGGCTCTGCCTGAAGCAGGGCCCGGCAGGAAGCCAGGGTGTCCATAGCAATGAACACCCGGCCCGCCTTAGTAAATACCTCCCTGAGGCATTTTTCCATAAAGGGATACTGCAGTTCCGTAACCCCTGCCCCGTAGAAATAGATTTCGCTTACGCTCTCAGGATCAAGCGCTTCCGGGAGGTTCGCCCTAATGTCGGCGACAATGTCGGGACCGCTGATGTAATTGGGGTTGTAGCCCTGGCTGAAAAAATCAATGCGGGTTTTCCCGTCACGGGACACGCAGCCCCACTGGGTTTTCGTCGCGCCGCTGTCTGCGATAAGTATCATATCAAACTTTTACCAAGCCCCATCTTTACCGAATAATTCGGAACGAACAACAGTAGTATTAGCGAGACCGCCTGCCGTATCAAGGTCATTATCAAGCAAATACTTGAAGAAGAATGCATACGTGATGAGCGCGCGGCCGGAGCTGAAGCAACCGCCATATCCCGCCAGCTGATTGTTATTATAACCGCAGAAGTTGGTGATGCCGTTACTGTGCGTGAAACCGTAATTCAAAGAGCGCATGGCCCAGTTGTCCAGGACTTTAATATCGGCCTGATGATAGGTTTTATTGGCTGAAGTCCCCATATAGAAATAACCGCCATTACTGCTTTCAATAAGAGGGGTGTTGAAGTGGAAACCGTTGGAAGGAGGGACTTCCGTTTCGCTCATTGTCTTTGCGCCACCGCTTAGGGCAGGTATACTGTTAGCTCCGGACTTTGAGGTATTCAGACCATCATAACCGCGCACCAGAAGATAGCTTCGGAGGGCGATTTCCCACATATCTGCGATATTATAAGTAGTTTCTCCAACCGTGATTGTCGTTGCGGCCGGGATATAATGAACATCTTCTACAACATCTCCTGTTGTCGCCGGAGTCCAGACAGAGAGGCGGTTGATGGATCCGATATTCCTTTCCCACACATCCAGAATCTTCACATAGGATTTCACAAATGCTTTGATGGTGTTGTCGGCATCAAAAGTGTCCTCCGGAGCGGGATAGATACCTCCTTTCTTGAGGGACAGGGCACTGACGCGCTTTGTCATAGTGACATTGTTCACGTCAACGACCTTCATCTTGAATCCATTGGTGAAGTTTACAGCCGGAACTGCGATATAGATGCTTGTAACAGAGCTGCTGAGGGCCTTGCCGACAGAGACACGAAGGGTCTTGTCCGCCGCAGCGGTAGAAGTGGCGCCAAGTTCGCCGGTTTCATAATTGACCGAGAAAACGCCGCTGACCTGCTCGCCGTTGTTGCCGGAAAGTTCCACATAGTCGATATTGTCGCTTGTGGCGCCTTTCTTCAGCTGCAGTTTGATAATAGCAGAAACGTGCTTAAAGCTGAGAGAGTTGCCGGAGGCGGCGTAGGCGACCATAGGAAGGGCTCCGTCCGCGAACGAGGCATTAGTTCCTGCATCCTGGGTGGCAGGAATGGTGATGGTCCCGTCAGAGGTCCAGGCGGAAGCGGGATACACGGCCTTCTTCTCGCCGGAAAGTACAGAATTGAAACTGAAGTTGGCGGAAGCGGAAGGCTCCGAAAGAGAGATGGCTTCCGAGCTGACGCCATTTACCGAAATGGCATCTCCGCTGGTCCAGAGGACTTTCTTGCCGTCAAGCGTAGTCTTTGCAGCTTCAAGTCCTGCAGTGATAACTGTCGTTCCTTCATCGGTAGCGGGAACGGAATTGATGTCTTTCTCTTTGTCACAAGAGTAAACGAAACAAAGAATTGCGCCTGCAATCAGTGAGTAAACAATCTTTTTCATAAGGCTCTTGTTTTTATTCGAAATACAATTCATCTTCCTCCGTCAAGTCATCGATGGAGGTACCTGTTGTCGGAACGCCTGACTGGCAGAAACATACTGGCAATTCGATCTTCTCGACCCTGAATTGCGGTTGGAGGTAATTAATCTTCATAGGCTTTATTTATTAATTTGTTTAGTTCGTTTCCATAAATCTCCGAGCGAAGGAAGATCCCCAAGGCCGTAACGGAAGAGGACGACCCCTTCGGCGAGGGTGGAGTCGGCGAAGAAGCGGCTGTCATCAAGGATGCCTTCTGCGTCCATGGGCACGACTTTGGTCGAATCCGTATCGTAATAGGTCGTCAGGCCTGCCCATACCTTGGCGGGCGCGCCCTTTGTCGCGAAATGGTCCGCGACCATCCTGGCCCATTCCCGGCCGCCGCTGCGATAAGAATCGCAGTGGAAATAAATCATAGGCATAAGGATGTCTATGTACTGCCCCATCTGGGCCGGATCCTGACCATAATAATATTCGCTGTCCGGCTCTGGCATAAGGGCTACGGAAAGGATAATCTTGGGGTTCGCAGCCTTGGTGGCGGCATTTATCTGACGGCAGAACTCCGTGACGCAGCCCGTCGCGGTAATCTCTTCCGAGGGATTGTGCTTATGGGCCGTGCCGCCGAAGCGGATATAGTCCAGATGTATTCCATCCACGCCGTAACCCACATACTTGACCGCTCTTTCTATGACTTCATCGAAGTACTCCTGCTTATAGCGGCAGAGACTGTCGTCCACCGGGCTGATCCATTTTCCATCCTTGTAGAAGCATTGGAACCAGATATGGACACGGATTCCCTTCTCCTGCGCCGCCTTGACGAAGGCAAGTGTCGAATCCACCCCGTGCTTCTCGAAGGCAACCTCGTGGAGAATGATATTGTCTATGTCCTTGGCCGCAAACTCGTCCAAGTCCACCTCATTCATATACTTGGACCACAGCCAGATACCGTTGGGGCTCGGCTCAGTGCCGGCACAGGCGGCAAAAAGCAGCCCGGCAAACAGGAATATGATAAGTCTTTTCATCATTTTGAGTATAATCCGCTAAGGTCAGGGAGCGTGCCTATCCCATAACGGAAGAGAGCAATTCCCTGAGCCTTTGAATTCTTTGCGATATTGCTGCAGTCGCTGAGTATCTGGCTCGCGCTCAAAGCTTTTTCGGATTTATCGTAGGTTGCGATACCGTGCCAGCACTGTTTGCCGTTGCAGTGATTGGCGAACCAGTTGGCGACATTTACGTTCCCGCTTGCAGTATAGCCATAGGAAGAAATATACGCCATAGGCATTATTATGTCGATATACTGGCACATTTTCTCTGTGTCCTGACCGTAATAGTATGCGGAATCGCTTTCACCCATAACAGCAGCGGAAAGGATTATTTTCAGATTCTTGGCCCTCAAGGCAACACTGGCCTGACGGCAGAATTCGGTGATTGCACCGATGCCCGTAATCCCGTTTGAGAAATTGTGCTTGTAGGCCGTTCCGGGGAAGCGGACGTAGTCGAAATGGATTCCGTCAATGTCGAGATCCATATAATTCTTTGCCCGCCCAATCACGTCGTCGAACAGCGCCTGGTTATATTTCGCAGGAGATGAGCCGGTCGCGTCAATGACCGGGGAACGCCATTTCGTGTCATCATTCCACCAGAAACACTGGAGCCAGATATGGACTTTTATTCCAAGACTGTGGGCCTTTGTTACCAGGGCGCTGACTTTGGCCGTTCCGTAATTTTTATAAGCCCATTCATGCAGAAGTATGTGCCCGATTCCAAGCTTTGCAATATTGTCAAGATTGATGCTTGCGGTGGCCGACTGAGGTACCCAGAGAGCGATTTTATTGCCACCTGTCACCACCGTGGTATTTCCGTCGCCGGGAGTGTCACCTCCGCCAGGAGTGCCTCCGCCTTGACTTCCACCGCCCGGTGCGCCGCCTTCCTTGTTGGCCGCCCCACGCGTCGCTACTCCGCTTATGGTCCAAGTCTGTCCGGCATCCGGAATCCTGGAGTAACTGCCGCCATCGACCGGGTAGCCTGGTTTAGACAAGTTGAATGAAAGTGAAAAACGGTCTATAGTGTAACCGCCGGCATCACAAATTGCGATGGCTTTGAATTTTTCCCGAAGGAAGATTCGAGAAAACGTCACGTGTTCCGTGCTTATGACATGGTACTCGGCAGGAGCGATTTCCCCCGCGTCCAGAACGGCCACCTCTTCGTCGCTGAACTCATCCGTGCTCAGGCGAATGGCAAGCCCATTGAGCTTTATGGTCCTTGAAGAGCTGTTGTAGAGCTCAATCCAGCCCTCTTTGCCAAGGGCGGAAGAAGGGCATATCTCGTTGAGGATAAGGCCCTCCATATTGTCATACGAAGAACTGCCGCCTGCCTTGCTGCAGGAGACTGCTCCAAACAGGGCAAGCAGAGCCGGTATGAGGCCAAGCCGGTATGACGGACGTAAGCTCACTACTGAACTTCGTTAAACTTCAGATCGAGCAGGTTGGGGAGGGTTCCAAGACCATAGCGGAAAAGGACGAGACCATCTACCCTTGATTTTTTATATCCATCGCAGCTTTTCTTTATGGTAGCTGCATCCAGTCCGCGGCTGCCGCTGTCGTAGGTGTCATTCCCGGCCCAGCACTGGGCTGGAGCTCCGTGATCGACGAAGTAATTGGCTATGGAGTTGCAGGTCCCGCTGCTCTTGCCGCTGTGATTGCCATATATCATAGGAATCAGAATGTCAAGATACTGTCCCATGGACTCGGGATGCTGGCCATAGTACCTTTCGCTGCCGGTCTCGCCCATAAGTGCTGCCGAAAGGATAATGTCTGGATTGAGGGCGCGGAGTTTTTCTGAGGCCTGGCGGCAGAATTCATCAATGGCGCCGACTCCGCTCACTCCGGCTTCCGGGAAGTCGTGCTTGTAGGCGGTGCCGCCGAAACGGATATAATCGAAATGGATGCCATGGGCGCCGGCTTTCACATATTTAATGGCCCTGTTCTCACCCAGGATGTCATCGAAAAGTTCCTGATTGTAGCGTTTGAGGGCATCATCCACCGGAGAGCGCCAGCCGTTTACACCCTCAGAGTCATTCCACCAGAAGCACTGCAGCCAGATATGTATCTTGATACCAAGCTTGTTGGCTTTCTCGATTATTCCCGGAATCAGGGTCGGATAATTTTTGAATGCATACTCGTGGAGGAAGACGTGTCCTATTCCGAGACGAGCGAACTGGTCCAGATTGTTGGGAAGGCTCGAAGTAGCGCTCTGATTATACCAGACGCCGACAGTGTTGTTCTTGATTATCCCGTAATTCGGCTCATTTTTCGAGGCAGTCTTAACCGTATACCACTTGTCGCAGTCAGGAATTCTGGACCAGCTTCCGGAGGCTTCAGGAGTCAATTCATCCATGACTTTGTCCTTGGAGAAAGAGTCCACGAGAGTGCTGCCGTCAGGAGCATAGAGGGAAAGCGAGGAGCCCGCGCCGCCACTGACATTTACGATTATTCTTTCTCCGGGCTTAAGTGAGCCGCTGAGCGTCTGGACGCTAGTCCCGTCCACTTTTAGCTGTGCACGGTCGACCCTGAGCGACCTGACCGTGGGATTCAGGATTTCCACCCAGCCTTCCGTGGGGCTGAATTCATTGATAATCAACTCGCTGATATCTGCGGTGGAGTCTTCGTTCCGGGCTTCTTTAGTGACTGTGCCGGAAATATACCACTCTCCAGTCACGTCCGGCAGGCGGGAATAAGACTGTCCGGCAATCGGATGACCCTCGCCGTGTACGTCAGCTACGGAGAAACTGTCAATAAGCTTCTTTTCATTAGAGAGGAGCTTGAGAGTCTTCATATCCATAATCTTTGCCGGAACGGCAAGATAATCGTTTCTATTGATGCTGACCTTTTCCCCGAAAGTATAGATGACGTGCTCTACATTGGAATTGTCTGTCAGGACAAGCGTCGTCTCGTCGAGAGTCAGGGCTCCGCTGCCGTTATTGTACAGTTCCACCCAGTTTTCGGAGGGGCAGATCTCGTTGATTACCATACCAGTGATAGTATATGGCACGAACTTGTAGTTCTTTTTCCCGGGGGTGGCGGTTTCGCTGAGAATAAACTTGCCGCTCACATCCGGCATCCTGGACCATGAACCGCCGGAGACCGGGGAGCCCAGGGCCAGAAATTCCTTCATGTCCAGTCCGGTAATCGTATCGTCAGAACCGGTGCTGAGGATGATTTCCTCGATGGTGGAGAGCTTGATGTCTGCCTTAAGCTCTTCACCTTCACGAGGAAGCACAAGGTATTCTCCGGCTCCTATGGAAATATCCGGAAGCTGATATACCACGCCGCGATAGTAATAATCGTCAGTGATCTTCAGCTGAAGCCCATAGATATTAATCGGCTCTTCCGAAGGGTTGAATATCTCAATCCATCCTTTCTCCCCATCGGCTACAGATGGGCATATTTCATTGACTATCAGCCGGTCCAGATTGACCGTAGCATAGTTGGGCGTCTTTTCGCAAGCGGCGAGAGCCATCAGGCAGACTGCCGGCAGGAGGAAGCGATGTTTCATTATTGTCTAGAAAGGTAAATCTTTATACTTGCCCCTGATAGTGGATTTCTCAAGAATCCACATGGGGGTTCCGAAGGTACAGCTGTTGTTGGAGGCATCGCAGGTGTACCATTTCCCGTCAACATACAATTCTGCCCAGACATGTCCGAAGATGTTTCCGCTCGGATAATAGGTCTCAGGACCATGGACATAGCGTGCAGGGATGCCGGCGGAACGGGATATGGCGATCAAAGCATGAGCGAGGTCGCAGCAGTTGCCAACCTTGCCGTTTATGACTTTGATTGCACCCTTCCGGGTATTGGAATAATCTTCCCACTCCCACTGGTCGCGGGCGTAATTGAAGAGGGCGACGGCCTTGTCCATCGTTGTGGTCTTTCCGGCAATGGCTGCATCTCTGGCGGCAGTCACGACGGGATCTGAGAGGGAGCATTTGGCAGCACCGGTAGCGTTCTGGCAGCCACTGTCATAGTTCATGTCGCGCAGGAAATCCGACTGCCAGGAGGAAACCTCCGAAGGCAGGCTGCCGTCTTTCGCGAACGCGCTTATAAGGCGGGCGCAGACGACAAGTGAGCGAGTGAAAGAGAAGTAGGTGCCGTCAACAGTGCAGTAATTGGCGAAAGTGTTGCTGTGCCCTTTGGCGTAAGTGTACTGTTTGTCATTGATCCAGAGAACCTGCTCGAGGCTTACCATGTCAGGGGCAAAAGTCTCATACTGGCTTCCGGAGGAAGGGGAGCCGCAGCCCAGCAGGGCATAGGTCTTTGTCTTCCAATCGTCGTTGCCTGTTGCCAGGTCAGGCAGCATAAGGCACATAGCCTCATAGTATTGTCCTTTGGAAAGAGTTTCCGTAATGCCCTCATTGTCCATTGTGAACGAGTTGGGCATCAGGTCATTCTTTATAAATTCATCGTAGGTTGCGGCCAGTTTAGGGAGCAATTCCGCCCCCTTATAGTTGTAACGAAGGCGCTTAAGGCCTTCCTGGGCAATGGGCACCTCCAGCTTCTTGTCATTGCAGACAATCTCAAGCGTGGCCGCTTTGGCGTCCAGAGTGTTGTTGGCGGTGACAGAGATGTTTACCTTGCCGGAGCCGGCCTTACCGGAATGAGGATAAGCTGTCACCCAGGTATATTCGGTGCCTTCGGGAAGAATTTTTGCCTTCCAGTTGTCGGAGCAGGTGAACTCTACATCCACAGCAGCTCTTTCCGGTGAAAACTGGAGAGAGGCGGCAGAGGTCAGTGTAAGAGTCGTCTCGACAATTTGCTGCTCCTCTCCGCCATTATTGTTGTCCTCAGCGGGAGGAACGCAAGGCTTGTCGCAGCAAATTACAGCTCCCAGGGCTGCCATCAAAAAAACTGTCACAGGTAATTTCATAATAAAATAATAAAAAAGACTCCCGGAAGGCCCGGCCTCCCGGGAGTCGTAATTAATTTAAGGACAAATTATTAGTCCCACTTTTCGTTTCCGAAGAGGGCGCAGTTGAATGTCTGGTCGGCAGGGATGGAGGAAGCATCCATCAGATTGTTGTCGAGCATATACTCGAAGAAGCCGAGAAGCATCATGTAGTAACGTTTTACACAAACGTTGCCGAAGAATTCGTTGTTGACCTGGGAGCGCTGGGTGGCATTATTGTAGCCGCACATGTTGGAAACAACCATGTCGTGATCGAAGGGCCAGATCAGATGACGCATACCATAGCTGATCATGATGTCCTGACGGCAGACATTGGGAGTGCCGGCAACTGTTCCGTTCTTGGGATCTCCCATACGGATAGGACCGCCATTAGCTTTGACGACATCACCAACTTCAGTAACGCCGCTCTCATTGTAAGGATTTTGTCCCCACTTATAGCCGTGTGTTGCGGGAATCTCAGTAGTGAGGGTGGCAGCAGGAGAGAGTTTGGGATATTTGCTGTATGCCCAGCCGGTTTCTGAGCCATCCCAGCCGCCATTCGAAGTCTTGGTGGCAGCATCGAAACCTTCGAGCATCAGGAAAGCACGGGTGCCGATTTCGAGCATGTCGCAGGTATTGTAGGTCTTGCCGGCGACATGGAACTTGGTCCACTTGGACTCGTCATCGGGATCTGACCACTCATCCGGGATATAGTGGACATCATCTTCGATAAGTCCACCTTCTTCGGTGTGCTGATGGATCTTTCCGGCAGCGTGGTTCTTGTTCCAGGCCTCGCGGGAAACCTTTACGAACTCCACGGCGAAGTTGTACAGAACGGGAGCTTCGGGATCGACGGCGGGTTCAGGAATGGTGATGGTCTTCTCCTGGGTGTTGGAGAGTTCCTTCTTGTTGCTGGCTGTGACAGTCACTACTGCTGCATAGGTCTTGGCAGGATACTCGATAGTTCCCTCGTAGGTGTACTCCTTGGGATTTGAGAAGGTCTTGGCCTCGACGGCAGTCTTCTCCTCGCTGCCGGCCTTTGTCTTGATGACAACGCTGGTAAGCTCAGAGTCTGACTTGACGACTACCTTGTAGGATCCTTCGGTTGCACCGTCTGAAATGGTGATAACCGGCTTGGTTGCAGGAGTGTCGTCACCCTTCTTGCAGGAAGTGAATGTGAAAGCACTGCAGATCGCTGCAAAGAGCAAAAACTTGATGTGTTTCATTTGTGTTTGTTGTTTAAAAAGGTTAAATAAGATGGTTATAGTTTGTTTTTAGTACGTTTATCAATATCCGGGATTCTGTTCGAGCTGACCTTTCGTGCGCTCCATCTCGTTGGACGGGATGGGCTGCAGGTACATCTTGTCCTCCCAGGACTTTTCGGTATCGGCCAGACCGGTGATGCAGTCGCCGTAGTCGATCTTATAGGTCTTTCCGAGCCACTTGTACTCGAAGACCAGGCTGCGTTTCTGATTTGAGGTCTTGCTCCTGTAGCCGTAGGTATCTGCATGGTAGCTCATCTTGGGAGTAGGATAATAATCAAGGCCGACAGCGACACGGTACACGGTGTCCTGTGAAGTCACGGTAATATCGAGACCGCCCTCAGCATTCTTGACATAGCTGCCCTGCTGGAGAATCATGGTGTGGGAGTTCATCCAGGGTGTGTCTTCATATTTAGGTGCAATCTTCCAGCGGCGGGTGTCGAAGAAGCGCTGAGTCTCGAAGGCGAATTCAATACGGCGCTCGTTGACTATCCTGTCCCAGAGGTTTTCTCCGCTGTCAGTGATATGAGGCATCTGCACGTCGGGCCTGTCCCGGATCACATCAAGGCAGTGACGGACCTCATCCTCCTTGCCGCCAAGCATATAGGCTGCTTCGGCGAGGTTGAGATAGAACTCTGCCAGGCGGAACCAGGGATACATCCTGGAATAGTTGACCTGGGTGGTGATGGGCTCCGTCGGAATGTGCCATTTGTTCAGCAGGTAACCGGTGGAAATGTCGCCCATATACTTGGACTTGGAAGTGTAGTCGGGAGTATCCTTTCCGGCTGCAAAATCAGCACGGGTGTAGCCATTGGGGAAGGGACGGAGTTTGTGCAAATCATTGTCCACATCCGCACCGGGGTACTTGCTCCTGTTTGCAGGAGTGTCGTCCACGGTCTTTCGGCCCGGCTCATAGAAATAGCAGAAATCAAACTTCGGAATGTCACGGAAGGGCTGGAAGCTGAGCAGGATGGTCTTGTAAAGACGGGGGTCACGGTTGGCCCAGGGATGCTGGGGATCATAGCCGGAACCTTCTTCAAAGAATTTCTTGCCATTGATCATTTCGTAGTCGATGATCAGGTTTTCGGTAGGGCTGACACTTTCGTATCCGCCCACTCCGCCCGATTCAGGAGCATAGAGGAGCTGAGCCTTGTTGCCGTTGGTCGGGGTATAATACTTCGCCCAGATGACCTCGCGGCAGTCGACATTTGTCCAGAAGTCTTCATAGGTAGGAGCGATGCCGTATGCGCCGTCCTGCTCTGCACGGTTAACCACGGCCTTGGCGGCATTATAGGCATCCTGCCACTTGGCAGCGCTGTAAGCGCCGCGGAAGATGCTGCCTTCGGGCTTGTCAGGATCGTTGAACAGCGGAGATGCGACAAAAAGGGTAAGGCGGCTGCGAAGGGCCAGGACGATATCCTTGTTGATGCGGCCTTTGACTGCATGTTCCTTGTCAGGAACCATTGATTCAGCCTTGTCCAGATCGCCCTTGATGAAGGTGACACACTCGTCGAAGGTGTTGCGTTTGATGCTGTAGTCGTCACCGAGAGCATAGACCTTGTCGATGATAGGCACACCGGCATAACGCTGGATAAGGTTGGTGTACATCCAGGCCCTCAGGTAATAGACTTCACCGACGAGGCGGTTCTTGATTTCAGGATCGATCTTGCTCTCCTTCATCTGCTCGAGGAAGATGTTCATCTTGCGGATGCGGTCATAGGCGCGTGTCCAGATATTCAGGATAGTAACGCGACTGTCGTGGGCCGGGCCACCCTGTGAGGCGTAAACCACATCGCTCGGCGTAACGGTTCCGTCCGCCATATAACGCGTGGAAGAGCCGCCGTAACGGAAGAAGCCTTCATCGGAGATACATCCGATATTGCCCTCCTGCATGGGGTCCGGGAGCGAGGTGTAAAGCGCATTCACGTAGGCCTCGGAAAGACCTTCATTGTTGAATACCGCGGCATCAGACACCGAGTCCAGCGGCTGACGGTCCAGAAATCCTTTGCAGGATGAGAGGGCGAGGGCGGCAGTTATGATGACAAATATTTTTTTCATTGCAAATACTTATTAGAAGGTGAGTTTTGCGCCGGCATTGTAGATACGCATCTGAGGGTAGGACGAGCTGCCGCCGCCGTCAGAGGTTTCAGGGTCGATTTCCGTCAGGCCGGAAATGGTCAGCAGGTTGAAGCCGCCGATATAGAAACGCAGTCCCTTTACAGGAATCTTCAGCGAACCGAAGACCTTCTGGGGAATCGTATAGCCAAGTTCAATATTCTTCAGACGGAGGAAGGCCGCGTTGCGGTGATAGAAGGAAACGCGGTTGACACCGCCGTTACTGACTGTCGTACCGAGCCTCGGGTAATCAGAGGTGGGGTTGTCGAGAGTCCAGGCACGTTCTGCTGCGTCTTTGTTGACGTTGTTGGACAGAGGATCGCTGTAAGGAGCGTAGTAGCAGCGTACAAGGCCCTGTCCCTGCAGCAGCATGGAGAAGTCGAAATTCTTCCAGGTAGCGGAGGCGCTCAGGCCGAAGACTATCTGAGGAACGGAGGTGAGGTCGGTCCTGACACGGTCCAAATCGGTTATTTTCCCATCATTGTCCGTGTCCTTGTAGATAAAGTCACCGAGTCCGGCACCGGATTTCTGGGTATATTTCTGGAGGTCTTCTTCCGTCTTGTTGATACCTATGATCGGGTAAATGAGTGAAGATCCCATAGGATGTCCGGTCTGGTTCATATACTCATGGCCTTCTCCCCAGGGAGTTTCATCCATGAAGAGGATGGTGTTCTTCGCCCACATGAAATTACCCTGAACGTGGTATATGAAGTCTCCGACACGGTTGTCGTGGAAGAGCTGGAACTCTATACCCTTGTTGGAAACCTCACCGATATTCTCGTCAGGAAGAGTTCCTGTCATACCGGTGAAGAACGGTACTGAAGCCTGCTTGGTGCAAAGAATGTTCTTACGGTGAGTGTAGAAACCTTCGAGTTCCCATCCGAGGAGGCCGTTGAAGATATTTCCGTCGATACCCACATTGTAGGTATTGGCGACTTCCCAGGTGACGTTTTCGTTGGGGATTGCTCCAGGAACGATGTAGCTGGCTTCCTTCCCGTCGAAGAGTCCCTGATAGACCGTGGAGGAGGAGAAGCTGTAGGTCGTCATGTACTGGTAGGGGTCGATCTTGTCGTTACCCTGGGTTCCGTAAGAAGCGCGGAGTTTCAGGTTCGTAAGCCAGGGGAGGTTGTCCTTGATGAAGGATTCCTCTGAGATTCTCCAGCCGATTGACGCGCCCGGGAACAGACCCCAGCGCTTGTCTTTCTTGAAGTTCTCACTTCCGTCGTAACGGAGGATGGCCGAAAGCATGTACTTGCTCTTGTAGTCGTAGTTCCATCGGGTGAAGAAGGACATACGGGCATTCTCGGAAGCATAGCCGTTGGTGCGCCAGTTCTGCTTGTCTCCGTCACCGGCGAAGAGCTCGTCAAGGGCGTCGGTAACATATTTGTCGCGGCCGGCCTGGAGATAGTCCATGTGATAGAAGTACTGCTCGTAACCAACGAGGCCGGTGACATGGTGATTGCCGAATTCCCTGTCGAAGTTGATGTTGGCATTCAGGCTCTGGCGGGAGGTATTCGTCTCGGCCTCGCGCAGAGTAGGAGTTGCAAAATACTTGGACTTGGTCAGGCTGTACTCGTCTTTGACCTTGTCATAGGTGTAGCAGTCCCAGGGGGTCTGCCAGAGCTTGTTGAACTTTCCGACGAGGTCATAGGCATAAGATGCGTTGACGGACAGGCCCTTGAGGATGAAATCAAGTTTCCAGTCGGCCTTGAAGGTCAGGGTCTGGGTGTTGATAGTGGTCTTGTTGTAACCGCATAGCTCCGAAACGAGGGCTGCCGGGTTGTAGTCGCCTGCACGGAGAAGCCCGTTGGGATAGTACATCGCGCTGGTGGGTTTGAGCTTGAGCAGCGCATAGAAGATATCCGAGGCCTCGCCGTAGGCAGAACGGTCACGGTGTTGCTGGCGGAAGTTGAGGTCAGTTCCGAGAGTAAGGTTGTTGGTGACCTTCACATCGATGTTGCTGCGGACGTTGAACTGGTTGAAGTTCGTGGAACTGTTCTTATAGATACCGTCCTGCAGCTGACCGTTGAGCTGCACGAAATAAGCGACTCTCTGGCCGCCGCCGTTAATGGAGACGCCATACTTATGCTGAGAAGAGATGGGCTTGAACACTTCCTTGCTCCAGTTGGTGTTCGGATAATTGATCGGATCCGAACCATCCTCGTATGCCGCAATTTCAGACTCGGTGTACTGAGGTTTACGCTTGGTAATGGCGAGTTCGGCGTTGTAGGCCTTGGTATAGAGTGCCGCATCTGCCATCTGCACTATGCGCGTAGGCTGCTGGAGACCGAGGTCGTAGGTAAAGGTGACATTGGGGGCATTGTTGAATTTGCCTCGTTTTGTCGTGACCACGATAACGCCGTTTGCGGCACGTGCACCGTAAATGTTGGCCGATACGTCCTTAAGTACGTTGACGGACTCGATTTCCTCACCGGAAAGGCGGTAGAAATCTTCGTCACGTCCCTGGACACCGTCGATGATGATAAGGGGTGTGTTGTTTCCCAGCGTGCTGCGGCCACGGATGAAAATCGTGGCGTTGTCGTTACCGGGCTCGCCGGAACGGTTGTTCACGATAACGCCTGAAAGACGGCCTGCAAGGCCCTGGGACAGGTTGACAGAAGAGTTTTTGATAAGGTCCGTTCCGGAAGTCGATGTGACTGAGCCGGTAAGGGTGACCTTGCTCTGGACGCCGTAACCGACTACCACAGCCTCTTCGAGAATTTTCTGGTCCTCTTCAAGGACAACGTTGAGAGTTGTTTTCGGCCCCGGCACGTATTCCGCATCATTGTAACCGATGCAGGAAAACACCAGCGTGGCGCCATCGGGAACCTGCAGCGAGTAGGAGCCGTCAGTGCCGGTGACCGCACCTGTCGTGGTGCCTTTCACCATAACGCCGGCTCCGATCAGGCTCTCCCCGGTGGTCGAGGAAACGACGCCCGACACCTTGTGGGACTGGGCAGAGGCAGAAAGAGCTGCAAATGCCAGCACCGTCAAGGTCAAAAATAGTTTTTGGATTAGTTTCATAGTGTTTCTATGTAAGAAATGGATTATTTTCTTAGAGAATGCCTTCTTTTTCAAGATACGCCTCGGCTTTCTTGAGACCGCCGGTCTTTTTGATAACTTCCTCGCAGAACTCGTAAGTGAGCTGAGGATGGCGCTCGACCATTGTACGGGTAAGGCGGTCTATGACCTTGTTGTTGATAAGGTTTGCGCAGACCATCCTGTTTCCTTCGACGCGGCCGAGACGGACCATCATAGTCGTGCTTATCATATCGCAGAGAAGCTTCTGGGAGGTGCCGGATTTCATTCGGGTGGAGCCGGTGATGAATTCCGGGCCCATAACGACCTCGATCGGATAATCGACATAGTCGGAGATGGGAGAGCCGGGATTGTTGCAGATGCTTCCGCAGGGAATGCCGTGTTCCTTGCAGGCCTTCATAGCGGCCATCACATAAGGCGTGCAGCCGCTGGCTGAAATGCCCACCACGATGTCTTTCGGAGTGACGTGGTGCTTCTCGCTGAGGGTGCGCCAGCCTTCTTCGGTGTCATCCTCCGCCTCTTCGAGGTCAAGGACGAGATTCTCATTGCCGCCGGCGAGCACCGCCTGCCAGATTTCCGGGTCCACTCCGTAGGTGTTGGGAACCTCGAGCACGTCCAGCACGCCGAGCTTGCCGCCGGTGCCTGCGCCGAGCCAGAAGAAGCGTCCACCCGCGCGTATCTGCTTTTCTATCGCGTTTACAAGTCTCTCAATATCAGGCAGCACAGCCTCGATTGCGAGGGCGACTTTCTTGTCCTCGTTGTTAATGTCCCTGAGGAGTTCAGCCACCGATTTGGTCTCCAGGTGGTCGTAAAGGGACGGTTGTTCAGTCAGTCTTACAGACATAATTTTTTCAAAAATAGTTAAAATATTTTATATTTTATATCTCCGATGCGTTTTCCTTCACGGAAAGCAGCCGCAGTAACCCTCTGCTGGCGATTGATCACGAAGGGACCTTCGTAGAGTCTGGACTCCGCAGTAGGGGTGCTCCCGTCAAGAGTATAACGGATTTCAGCCCCGGGAGCGTCCACGCTGATGGTCGCGACCTTGCTGTACTCAGTGTCTTTGTGAAGCTCGATGAAGGGGTCGAAAAAGGCCTTGCAGTAAGCTACGCCCAGCCTGTCGAGCCTGCCAAGGTGCAGCTCCAGCGAACGCGTGAAACGGTTCCAGTCCTTGTCGGCCTTGCTCCATCCCGCCTCGGCGATGGCGCACATACGCGGCCAGGCCATATATTCGACACGAGCCGGAGTAGGCATATACTCGGTCCAGACGCAGCCCTCAACCCCGATGATATACCGGCGCTCATCACTTGTAAGCACCTCAGGGACAGGATTATACTCGTACATAGTACGGAGCGTCGTGGGACCGCCCATAGCGAGAGGCTCGCTTTCCGGGTCGGCCTGCCAATAGTCCAGATAATACTTCGGATATGGAGCCATAACCACTTCGTGGTGCTGCTGCGCAGCCTTGATTCCGCCCTCCTCGCCAAGCCAGGACATTACCTTGGCATTCGGGGCCAGCCCGCCCTGGAGAATCTCGTCCCAGCCGATGATCTGATGGCCTTTGGAATTGATGTATTTCTCCATCCTCTGGATGAACCAGCTCTGGAGTTCAAACTCATCCTTAAGCCCGAGTTTTTTGATAAGCGACTGACAGTGAGGACATTTCTTCCAGCTGACCTTAGGGCACTCGTCGCCTCCGATATGGACCAGTTCCGTGGGGAAGAGCTCGAAGACCTCGTCGAACACATCTTCCAGGAACTTGAATGTCTCTTCCTTGGGGCAATAGACCTGTTTGAAAATACCCCAGCGAGTGGCAGTCTCGTAATGGTCCTCGAGGCCGCAGCTCAGTTCGGGATAACAGGCGATGGCCGCGAGAGCGTGACCGGGCAGTTCGATTTCCGGGATTATGGTCACATAACGCTCCGAGGCATATCTTACAAGTTCGCGCACCTCATCCTGGGTGTAGTAGCCACCGTATGGTTTTCCATCATAGAAGCCTGAGGAGAGCGAGCCTATCACGGTCTCTTTTCTCCACTGGCCCTTTTCGGTCAAAAGGGGGTATTTCTTTATCTCCAGTCTCCAGCCCTGGTCCTCGGTAAGGTGCCAGTGGAAACGGTTGACCTTGTGGAGAGCCATAACGTCGATGTACTTTTTCAGGAAATCGACGCTGAAAAAGTGAAGGCAGCAGTCAAGGTGCATACCGCGGTACGGGAAACGGGGAGCGTCCTCGATGGCGCAGCAAGGCAGTTCCCAGCGGACTCCCCTCTGACGATTTTCGGCGAATATCTCCGTCGGAAGCAGCTGCAGGATAGTCTGGACAGCATAGAATGCACCTGCCCCGTCGCCATATTCGATCAGTACCCTTCCGGGAGTAATCTCAAGATTATAAGCCTCTTTCGAGAGCTCCGCATCGAGAAGGAATATGCCCTTTTCCTGCCCGTGCCTCAGAGGATCATCCTGAATGACTTTCAGGCTGAATCCCGCGGCCTTTTCCAGTCTCTCATTAAGGAAGCCGATGGTGCGAAGAAGCGAAGAATCGCCGGCGTCCACATAGACGGGAGTAGTTTTCTCCAGGGTGAAAACTCCTTCCTCCTGCTGCAGGAAGGCGGGTTGAGGAATGATGCCGATCGGCCTGTCCATCGGCTTTTTGCTGCAGCCGAGGACAAGGACCAGACTTATCGCGACAAGGAGGAAGCGCTTCATTTCGAGAAGGTTTTTGTTACTACATTACCGATAGGCTTGCCGCCCCGGAAACCTCTTGCCTTGATCACAGAGCCTTTGTCCACGGTAAACGGAGTACCGTCATAACGCGGCGACTTCAAGGTAGGGGTGCTGCCGTCAAGAGTATAATGGATTTCCCCTGTAGGGTCGTCCAGCTGAAGGTTCATAGGCTTCGGGAAGTCCAGGCGACGGTCATAGTCGAAGATGACGTCGTAATAGGCCGGGCAGTACTGTACCTTCTTCAAATCCAAGCTCTTGAGTATCTTGGGCATCCTCTGCCTGAAGGACTCCCAGTCCTTGTTGGGCCTGGATGTCCATCCCACTTCGGCCGCAGCGACGTTGCGTGGGAAAGCCTGGTATTCCGCCTTGGCGTTGTCCGAGATATATTCGGTCCACAGACAGGTCTCGTATCCGACGATGTATTTTTTACTGAGGTCAGGAATGGAATCGACGGCGGGATAGTAGTTATAGACCTTCTTCAGAGGCATAAAAATCTCCTGCGCGACATTGTCGGCCTGGTCCTGCTGCTGGTTGTCCAGATAGCACCAGCGGTTGGGCGTAAGGACAACCCGGATGCCGCGCCGGATGCCGCGGGCTGCGGGAGCGTGGCCACGGTAAGACATAGCGATAGGGTCTTCCAGGGCGCCTCCGTCAAGGATTTCGTCCCAGCCGATGATGGTCTTGCCGTGCTTTCGGAGGAAGTCTCCCATCCTCTTGACGAAGAAAGTCTGGAGCTCTTCCTCGCTCTCGAGGCCGAGGACTTTCATCAGGTCCTGGCAGTACTGGCTTTCCTTATAGACATCCTTCGGAGCCTCGTCGCCGCCGATATGGTAAATCGGCGAGGGGAAGAGCTCGAAAAGTTCGGTGAACACATCCTCCAGGAAGGTGAAGGTCTTGGCCGTAGGGGCGTAGAGGTTCTTCCAGATGCCCCAGTGGGTCTCGACCTCATAATGACGGTCGGGGAAGCAGCTGAGTTCGGGGTATGCCGTGATTGCAGCTGTGCAGTGTCCGGGAATCTCGACCTCGGGGATTACTGTCACACAGCGCTTGCGGGCATATTCCACGACCTCGCGGATATCGTCCTTGGTGTAGAATCCTCCGTGGGGGATGCCGTTGCCGATTCCGCTGTGCCAGGCCGTCTCCTTGCGCCAGGCACCTACCTCGGTCAGGCGAGGATACTTGTCAATCTGGATTCTCCAGCCTTGGTCTTCGGTCAGATGCCAGTGGAACATATTCTGCTTGTACATACCCATCAGGTCGATGAACTTCATCAGCTCTTCCTTCGGGAAGAAGAAACGGCCGCTGTCAAAGAGAAAACCTCTGTACCAGAACTCCGGCTCATCGTCGATGGTGCAGCAGGGAGCCGTCCATTTCTTCACTCCCTTGGCCTTCACCGGGCTGTAGATTTCGGCAGGGAGCAGCTGCAGGAGGGTTTGAAGTCCGTAATAGGCTCCGTTGTATTCCGTTGCTTCAATAGTCACGCTCTCCGGCGAAACGACCAGGCGGTAGGCTTCTTTTCCTAGCCCGTCACGCTTGACAAGGCGGATGGCATTGCCTTTGCCCTCGAGAGAAAAGCCGGTGGCGAGTTTCACCTGGGCCTTGAAGTCATCGGCGAATTCCTTGAAAGCCGCTTCTTCCACTACGAGGCGGGTGCTTTTGCTGAGTTGGAATTCTCCCGGAGCCTCAACGAGTTTTTTCGGAGTCGGGACAATGTTGTATCTCGGTGCCGCAAGCATCGAAACAGCAGCCATAAGGCCTGATAACAAGACAATTAACTTTTTCATTTATTCCTGTTCGATTGTTTCTCTGATGGTCTCGATTACGCCTTCGCGATAGGTGGAAGGCATACTTTCGGAAAGCGGATATGGCGCCTTGATATAGACGTGCATCTGCTCGATTTCGTATTCATAGCCCTTGCGGACTTCGTAGGCGTGTTCGGAAGGAAGGTAGGAGTTCTGTCCATTGGTGTAGCCCGCAAAGAAGATGGTCCTGTCCGGGAAAGCCGCCCGGGTTTCCATCTGGTATTCGCAGAATGGCTCTCCGTCGCTGAAAAAGAAGATGACCCCGTCCACATCCACTCCGTGAAGATGATAGCGAAGCTTAGATGCGACCGGTCCCTTTTCAAAGCGGGCGAGAATCTCTGATTTCCAGTTCATTACATCGTCGGCGAAACGAGGAAACACTGTCCGCGCCGCCTCAGAGAGCGAGTCGGCGTGGGCGGAGACGGCCTCCGGCGTGACGTTAGCGATCTGGTAGGGAAGGTCCACAGTCCTGTTGACAAGACGGAGAAGACCCTTCGAAGGCACTTTGGAAAAGTGGATATTCACCAAAGAGTCAGCCAGAGACTTTCCGCACTCCTCGGCGTATTCCACCTTTTTAGGTCCTTTCGCCGGGTCCATATTTCCCGCCGCGCCGGTCAGCTGGAAGACTTCCCCGCCCCAGGCCCGGGAGAGGTATCGTGCGTTCACTCCCGGATAGTCCGAGGACAGAAGATAGCTTCCAGGGCCCATACAGACCGGATGACAGGCCAGATTCACTATGGACACGACCGGCTTTCCCTTCTGCAGGAAACGGGCCACATAGACGTCGTGATCCACCGGTCCTTCCTTTTCGCAGCGGTTGCCGTTGATGGAAGTCGTCGCCTTGCCGATTTCAAGTTTGAAGGGCTTTCCTTTGGCGTTTATGGCCTTTACGGCATTATTCACCACTGTCGGAATCATCCTGTCCTTCCACGGGCGGTTGGTCCCGCCGCTGAAGTTGGATGCCCCGCCGGAACGGGGGGCCGAATGGGTGTGGATATTATGCATCAGGATATTGTCGATTCCAAGGCCGGACTTTTCGGCTATCATCGTACGGATGGTGTCGGAAATGTCCGGAGAAATCTCCATCAGGTCGTTCGATATGATGCAGACTTTCCGGCTGCCGTCACCGAGTACCAGGCAATGCGTAAACAACTGCTGGTGAATCCCGTCGGAGAGTTTGTCCCTGGCGGCAAAACCCGCCAGCACCACGTGCTCGTCAGGAGTCGTGGATATGTCGGCGGAGGAGTAACTCATCGTCAGCCCTCCCGAACACGAGAGGAGAACAAATGAGAGGAAAAACGAGTATATCGGATGTATTCTCATTATGCTTTAGTGTCTAATATGGTCCAAATATACGAAATAATTTCATTTCGCGACTATTTTTATTAAAATAATTTCGTTTTGTTTCGTTTTCATAAAATTTGTTCTATATTTACATCGTGAATAAACTGATACCTTTTTTTGCCTTTGTTGCCTCGCTACTGTTTCTGACTCTTGTTTCCTGCGAAAAAGAAACAACTCCTTCAGAGACAGGCGATGAGACTCTGATTCTGCTTGACGATGAGGATATTCTGAAACAGGTGGTACACTCTCCCAACACTGCCTTCTACAAGGATATTTTCCTCGACGGAGGCTGCGAACTCAATCCAGGAATCAAGGAGAACGGAGTTGTCATAAATGGCCGTCTCCCATACGCTCTGGAAAAGGCTGAAATCAAAGAGGCGGAGTATTTCCTTGCTACGGTCGATGATGTGGCCAATGGCTACACCGACTCCGACCAACTCCTGCAGAACAAGATTTTCAGCGGAACCCCGGATGATATCAATGGAGTCCTGCTCTATCCCGACGGGGAACCGCGCTACCGCCTCTTCTATTCTTTCGGAGGACATTCAGGGCCTCACGGGCGCACCCTCGGGACCAGCGGAAGGGAGAATGTCAATACTTTCTACCGTAACGGCGGCTCATATGTAGGCTCGTGCGCCGGAGCTTATCTGGCAGGGAAATATGCCAGCGGTTCCCTTTCCTCCTATTATAATATATGGGAAGGCGGCAATATGAAGGGAACTGGAGTGTCGAATTCCAGCATTGAAATAGTTATGGAAACCGACATTTTCCAGGAAAAGTACTACGGGCCGTCCTATCATTCGCTTATTGCCGGAGTCAGGCATAACGGCGGAGGCTATATGGACGTGAATATGGCCCCGGTCGGGACTGAGATTCTCGGGCGATTCAAAAATCAAAAAGGCAAGGATTCCTCATCCAAAGGCTTCTTCGACCAGCCAGGAATTTGGGCCTATAAAAAATCGGACGAGACCGGACGACTCGTGGTCACCGGCTCCCATCCGGAAGACGCAGCCTCCGGAGCGATATTGAATATGACGGCCTCTATGTTCCGCTATGCCTGGGACGGGGTCGGGGACGCCAAGGTCAAGGCCGTCCTTCACAATGGTGAATACATTTATATGAGCCGCAAAACTACTGATTGCAAGCCCCAGCGCACCCGCATCGGCGACCTTCAGTGCCATCATTTCGTCCTATGGCTTGCCGCGGGGGTGCCTTCGCTGGAGCTTCAGATGAAGGGAGAGGGGGACTACAGGATGGAACTATATCTCAAGAAGGACGACTTTGCCTTCCCGGACAACGAGCCGGACTACAGCGCCGTCACTCCCGCCAACAGCCAGACTATAGTCACCGGACCGCTTGACAAGGGTCTGTGGTATGTGACCGTCCGCTGCGCCAGCACTGTCACTGCCACTGAGAACTATATAGACAAAGACAAAAAACTGGGGCGCTATTTCGTGTATTCCGGAGACTGCGGAGTACTGAACGGCGTGCCCTATTCAATAGTTGCAAAATGGTAATGCTATGACGAGTATAGCCGAACGACGCAAGTACATACTTGACAACATCTTCCAGAACGGTTTCGTCCGCGTGGCCGACCTCGCGGAAGCGTTGGGAGTCACGCAGACCACGATCCGCAAGGATCTGAGCACTCTTGAAGGGCAGGGACTGCTGTACCGGGCCTACGGGAGCGCACTTCCGACCTCGGCCCAGGTCCTGGACATAGCCCTCAACACCAAGCGGCTGATCAACCTCAAACAGAAACAGCGCATCGCGGCGAAGGCCATAGAACTCCTTCAGGAGAACGATTCCATAATGATGGGGGCGGGGTCCACGGTGGCGGTGATGGCCGAAATGCTGAAGCCTAAGGGACGGCTCAACGTGGTCACCCCGGCGGTGAACGTCGCAATGGCCCTCGGCGATATGTCCGGAGTCTCGGTTATGCAACTCGGCGGCATTCTCTATGGAAACTCCCTCTGCGTGATAGGTTCCGAGGCGAAGAATATGCTTAACAACCTGCACTGCAGCAAGTTATTCTTCGGAGTGGACGGCGTGGACCCGAATTATGGAGTCACCTGCGCCACTATCGAAGAGGCCGCCCTGCTGCATCAGATGATGGAGGTCGCCGACAGTTCCATAGTGCTGGCGGATTCGACCAAGATCGGGAAGGGCGGATTCGGCCGCATCTGCGAATGCAAGGAGGTCGATATACTGATAACGGATTCACATATTTCAGACTCCGACAAGAAAGAACTGGAAAAAAGCGGAATACGAGTCATTGTAGCCTGACAGCCGGTCGGCGGCGCTAAGCTGGAGGCCGGCCCCGGTCGGTTACGGGGCCCCCGGAAATCTGCCGATTTCTGGGGTGTATTTGACGATGGGCGCAGGCGTCGCAGTCTTTACATTCGTCCGGCAGGCCGTGGGGGATAACCTGCTGATTTGCAGCGAACTATGCACTTTGCCCCAGGCGAGAACGACTGGGGCACTCCGTGTATGTCGCTGATTATAAAGCAGCTAGCCCCCACGGAAAGTGTGTCCTCCTGATGTCTCCACGCATGTCACTACCGTTTTGGTTTTTTTGTCTTGCCAGTTGATCTGCTAAATGTCCTTGTTGATTCTTCCGCTTTCGTTGATTTCTTCGTCCCTCGCAGGCGGGTGTCGCCGCCGCTCAATCGCCAGGAGCGGCGGCTTAATGGAGGGCACCGCAGCCGCTCAGTGTTAGGAGCGGCTGCTACCCCGCGGCCGGGTCCTGGGCCCCCGAGAATCTGTGATTCTTGGGGTGAATCCGGTGGCCTCTGGGGAAGGGCCTCCTCCCCGGCCGGGGGTTGCCCCCGAAGGACCGAGCAGGGGGCGTAATATAAGTGTCTGAAATTCAGCGTGTTGCGAGGCGCTACCTGCGCGGTCCCCTAGGCGCCGAGCAGCACAGCGCTGCGCGTATTATTTTTGTGCGAGTCTTCGGTAGTGCTTCAGGGCCAGACGGGCGTAACAGTAGCGGCGGGTGTGGCGGGTGGGGACAAGGGCGTAGTGGAAATGCTTTTCGCGGGAGGCTTTGCGGAGAGCGCCGAGGTCGCCATAGCCGGGGGCGGTCCAGACGCAGCCGCGGTTGTATGCCGCCGCCGCGAGGCGAACCTGCTCTTCGGGCGGCAACGCATCCAGCCCCTCCTGCACCCGCTGTCCGTCACGGTCAAAAGAGCCGTAGCTGTGGTACAGCATCCTCAGAAACACCCCGAGATATACCGCCTGCCACTCCTCCTTTTTCAGCCGTGTAATCCGTATGCGCCGCGCCGTGGCGTTGTCCGCCGTGTCGAACCAGAGCCCATACTGCCTCGCAAGTCCGCTCCGCATCCATGCCTTCTCCAGTTCTTCCACAAATGACGGCTTCATCTGGTAGCGGCCGATGGAATAGTCCGGACCACCGCCCGTGGTGATGTAAGCCCCATAATTTGCTGTCGCCTCAACAAAATCCCGCAGCCTGTCGTAACGCTCCGTCTCCGGCCACACCACGGCCTCCGCAATCAGCGGGTCCACATCAAAAGAGCGCCAGCACTCATGCCGCGATGCCTGGTCCGTGCCAGGCAACACGAACTCGTGCGGTGGGATGGTGGAGCCGAGGGCACATATCCCCGGAGGCCTTTTTTCGGCCGACGGGCGGTATGTGCCCGCTGGCGCGGCGGCAATGCTGACATCCGGCAGTACCAAGTTGCGCGAGGGCATGGTGGAGCCGAGGGGCACAGTGCTTCCGGCGGCCATTTTTCGGCCGCGGAAGTACGGTCCCGAGGCGCGAAGGGCAGAGGCAGGCTTCGATGGCGCGAAGGCGCCCGTCCCCGGCATGACGAAAGCAGCGCCCCCGGAGGAGGGCGCCGCCGCCAGAGTCAAAGCCAGTGCTAGAGCTTGTAGGTGCACTTGACAATCAGGAGATTGAAATTGCCGTCGCCAGTGTCCTCCGTGGCCATATGGACCCAGTTCAACTCATTGCCGTTCCGCTGGAAGGCATCCGGGAAGACCTGGTCGCCCTCCGGCATCTGCAGGAAGCCGCCCTCCGCGTTGTAATAGACCGTACGCTTGCCGTCGGAGGAAGTCCAGCTCTGGGCAGGAACAGGAGCGGTCTTTTTCTGGTCGTTGAGAGCCTTGATCTTCTCGTCGCTGAGCTTGTCCCAGCTGGCTCCGTTCCACTGGAAAATCCATCCGCCACCGGCGGCATAGGCGCATCTTCCGGAAACGACAGAGTCATAGTCCTTTGAGACCACGAATTCCGGCCACCATACGTCGACCTCATGGTCATAAGCTCCCTTTCCGCCGGGCTTGTAGCCAGGGACGGAGCTAAGAGGAATGGTCCTCACCACCTCTTCCTTGTACATCTTCGGATAGTCGGACGGGAACTCGCTGTAGGCGTCGGCAAGAACATCGCCCGCGCTTATGACCATATTGAGCGGAGCCCTCCAGAGGGCGCATTCAGGGATAAGCCCATCAGCAATAGCCTGGCGGTTGATCTTGATGAGCTTGGACAGGTTCCCCTTGAGCGCATCGAAGCGCTTCTGGACATCCGCGGCCCATGCCTTGGCCGCCCTTTCGCGATAGCTCATGATAAGATTGAGAGCCTCCAAATAGAGGGGATTATAGACGGAAGCATCCTTGGTCTCGTAGATTTTCTTCTTGATAGCCAGTACTTTCTTGCGCTCAGCCGCGGAGAAGGCCGCGTCAGCATCCTGTTGCATAGCAATCTTGGTCGGATCGCCGCCGAGAAGACACTCCTGCACATCCTGAGTGTATTTGTAGAGCTTCTGCTCCATTTCCATGAAGGGAGCCATCTTGGCCTGGGTGTTCTGCATAATGTCCATCATGTTCCCCATCCCGCCCATCATCTCGCGGGACTGCTTCATGGACGCATCCCTCATTTCTCCCTGCATCTTCTTTTCGAATGCGTCGGCCTCTTTCTTGAACTTGGGATCTTTGGCGGCCTCAGCCTTCTGGAAAGCCTTCACCTTATTCTGAAGGGCAACATTCTTGGGGCTTGCCTTGCTCGTCTCCCCGGACTCAACCTGCTCGCGGGCGGCATCCTTCAGTTCCTGAGTGCTTACTCCCATGTATTTCTTGATTTCAGCGGCATGACGGTCGTAGATTGCGAAGTTTGTCTTCAGAGTCTTCTCCGTCATCATCTTTTCGATGTCCTTTTCGCTCATGTTCTCATACTTCGCCGCATCCTTTTCAAGAGCAGAAGGGTCCATATCGCCGAGGACGGCTTTGGAAATCTTGTCCTCAAGCCTCTTCTGATCGGCCTCGGAGAGATCGTCGCGGTTAAGCATCGCAATCTCCTCGTCGGTAAGGCCGAAAGCGTCCTTCAGGCCCTGATTGGCCTTCTCGCGCCACATTTTGGTCTCGGTATCCTCGCAGGTCGTGTCAGCATTGAGCTCCTCCGCCCTCAGGGTCACGGCCTTGATCGCCTTGTAGTAGGCAATCTGCTCGGATTCGACAGGGTTCACCAGAGAGGCCGCGGACGGCACTTTCGGGAACTCGTTCATAAGGGGAATGGGGAACTTGGCCTCCGAAGGGGTGACGGGCCCGTCCCAGCCGAAAGTGCTGGCGCGGCGGGCCGGAAGAGCCCTTTCGCCGGAAACGGCCTGGACGCTGTTGGGGTCGTCGTTCTGGACAGCCGCGGTAGCGGACTCGTCGTCGCCGCCGAAGCCGCCAAAGTCTTTGGCGACATTTCCGATGGCTGCTCCGGCCTTTTCCTTAAGTTTTGAAAGGAAGTTCTGTGCCTGCGCCTGGCCGCACATCAATGCCAGTGCAGCCAGCATTATGAATAGTTTTTTCATAGGTTTACTTCTTTACGAATTCCACACGGCGGTTCTTTGCCCGGCCTTCGTCGGTCTTGTTGTCAGCGATGGGCACATGCGATCCCTTGCCGACAGCGCTCAGGCGAGTCTTGGCAATCCCCTGATCGACAAGCGCGGCGACAATGGCCTCAGCGCGTTTCTGGCTGAGCGGGTCGTTGACCTTGTCAGAGCCGGTCGCGTCGCAATGGCCCTGGACCTCGAATTCGATGGCAGGATTGTCCTTCATCAGCTTGGCGATGCGGTTGATTTCGACTATGGACTCAGGCTTGAGGTCTGCCTTGCCGGTCTCGAAAGTAATGGCGTAGGTAATGATCTTGCCGTCGGAGGCCAGGCGGTCGTAAAGCGGAACTGCGCCCTTTGCCATGCGTACGTTGGAAATACAGGCATATTTGTATTGACCGCCATGATTGAACCAGAAATGCGAAGGCACTTTGGCGGTGGGAACGCTCATTACGCGTATGCCGTTCACATAGCCCTTGAAAGCGCGCTTGTTGAACGAGAAGGCGAAGTGATTCCATTCGCCGTCCTTCAGAGGGGAGCTGCTGTCGTCAAGGCTCAGATTCTTTTCGCCGGTGATGTCATCTCCTCCGTTGGGCTTTTGCACGGTCCATCCGTAGCGGGAATAGCCGTCGTCGCGGAACGAGACACACACATATTCCACGCGGCCGTTCCAGTTGGGAAGATCCGGGTTGCCGAAGGCGATTTCCAGTTCATCTCCGCCCAGACCGTCGCCTATCTCATAATACACATCGAATTCCAGTGTGAATACGTCCGGCAGGAAATGCTGCTGGTCTTTCATCAGGGGCTGGATTTCGCCGAAACCCTCGTCCGTGAAGGCAATCACCTTCCGTCCGTTTATCGATCCGACCTCGGCATAACCAGACATCAGGTCCCACTGGGACGGAAATTCGCCTAACTTTTCGCCGGAGAAGTCATCGTCGAAGAAAATCTCGTCGCCGGGTACGAAGTCGCTCTTGGCATAGGCGCTTTCCGTCTGCTTTTTAGGCTTCGCAGCGGGAGTGGCCTCTTCCTTGGCGCCATCCTCCTTGGCGGCTTTCTTGCTGCCAGGCTTGGCTGCTCCGCACTCTTCGCAGAACTTGCCGGTGTTGCCTTCCTTGCCGCACTCCTCACAGGCCCAGCCCTTGGCTTTCTTGCCCTTCTGGGCGGCTTCTTCCGCGACCTCATCTTCTTCCTGCTCCTCATTCTTCACTTTCTTGTCCTTCTTGTTCTTGCTGCCTTTGAACAGCTTGCCGTCCAGGGCATCGTTCACGCCTCTTTCAACCTTGTCACCAACGTTGCGTTCAACAGCATGCTTGGCCCTGTCACCAAGGCTTTTGAGGAAATTCTGCGCATCCGCGCTCGCGAATACGAACAGAAACATCAGGATGGATACAATAAATTTTTTCATAATATCAGATGGTTTTGTCTTCAAAGTGTCATTAACATTCGCAAATTTCTTTTTTTTTAATCATAATTCCAATACCCAAAAGGGTGGAAATCGTCCCTTTTTCAATAGATTCCGTATAAAAACCGGATTACTTTCGTAAATTTGCGCCATGCGAAAGTGCTTTTCTCATATCTGCGTCATTGCCGTCATTTTGTCTCTTGCGGGCCCATTGTCGAGCGCCTACAATGACCACCGCGGCCATAATCTGGACTCCCTGGAAAGGGTCGTGGCCAAGTGGACCCCGGATGCGATCGACAGGGCTTCGACTGGGGAATTGATTGATTTGAACAATGCCTGCCGCGACCTGATGCTCGGATACAATCCGATCAATGGCGAGAAAAGCGTGTTCTACGCGCGGAAGGCCCTGTCAATCAGCCGTCCCCGCGGCTGGATGGCTTCCAACTCAGACGCATATCGTTATATAGGCATGCAGTTCTATGGACACGAAGAGTATGACAGTGCAATGGTCTACTACAAGGCCGCACTTATATGCGTTGACTCCATGGCCAATGGTGCCGTCAGCCCTACGGACACTGTCGGCTATCCGCAGCATGTCATCGACGACCATTATTCCGCTCTTTACGGATCCATAGGCAATCTCTACAACATGATGGACTCGATTCCCCAAGCCATGCATTATTACGAAAAGGCGTCGGAACTTTTCGACAGGAACGGCTGGAATGAGAGCAACAGCATTCTGTGGTACAATATAGGTGAGACTTGGATTGACGAGGGCGATAGGCAAAAGGCCAAAGCCGCCTACGACAAGGCCATGGAATACGCCGAGGCTTCCGGCGATTCGCTTATGATTGTGGACGTATGGAAAGGCTATGGGCGGCTCTATATGGAGCAGGGAAAGACCTGGAAATCATTACCTTACCTGCGCAAGGCCGATGCCTACTACGCTGCCCATCCGGATTATGCCCCCAACTTCCGCACCGAAAATCTGGACTATATGCAGACGGTGCTTTCCCGGCAAAAACTGCAACTCGGGAGGCTTGCCGGTGCGCTGACGGGCCTTATTCTGGTCGCCATCGGTGTTTTTGTGGCGAGACGCCGGAAAAAGAATGTGTCTAAAGAAAAACCCACTGCCAGGCCTTTCTCCGCTGCCGCCCCTGAGCTTACGGAGCGCGAACTCGAAATACTCGATCTTCTTTCCAAAGGCTACACCGCCCCGCAGATCGCCGAGGCCCTCAGCCTCAGCACGGAAACCATACGCTGGTACCGCAAGAAACTCATCGAAAAGTTCGACGTCTCCAATACCGCATCCCTTATCTCCGCCGCCAAGGAGTGCGGGCTCATCTGACTGCGTAATGTCGCAAAAAAGTATTATCTTTGTCTTTTGACTTAAACCTAACACTTTTCAGATGAGTGACAAGAATAAGAATCTGATGACCCTTGAGCAGTTCCGGAAGGAAACCGGCTGGACCGGCTTCTGGGGACGGATAGCCACCTGGGCCATATACAAGGGCCTCAAGATAGACAAAGGCTATCTCATTCAGAAAAAATACCAGGACCTCTATGGCCCCGACTTCTCGGAGGGCGTGCTCAAGGAAGTCGGCGTCACCTACGACGTGCCTGAGGAGCAGTTGGAATATATCCCGAAAGAGGGCGGTTTCTTCACCGTTTCCAATCACCATTTCGGCTCGATTGACGGAATGATCCTGAACGCCATCTTCGGCCCCAGGCGCCCGGATATGAAGATTCTGACGACCTTTATGCTGAGCTATATCTACAACCTGAGAGACAACTTCATCCCCGTGGACAATCTCTCTTCCGGCGGCAGCAGGAGCATCACAGGCATCCGTACGGCGCTTCAGCACATCGCCGACGGCCATCCTCTCGGACTGTTCCCCGCCGGCGAGGTGGCCACCTGGCAGAAAGGGAAAAAACGCACGGCCGTCAAAGAGGGCAAGGTCATCGAGGACAAGCCCTGGGCCGAAAATATCATCAAGCTCATAAAGAAATCGGGACTCCCCGTGATTCCCGTCTATTTCGACGGCACCAACTCCCGCCTCTTCCACTGGCTCGGCCGTATCCATCCCAGGCTCCGCACCGTACGCCTGCCCCTTGAGCTGTTCAACAAACAGGGAACCCACGTGAAAGTGCGCATAGGCCAGCCCATCTCCGCCCAGGAAATAGCGTCCTACAGCATAGAAGACCTTGGCAAATACCTTCGCAACCGCACCTATGCCCTCGAAGCCCAGTGCACGGAGGCCAAGAGCGCTTCCGAAATCGAATGGCCGAGCGAAGTGGCCGCCCCGATTCCGGATGAGACTGTCCGCGCCCAGATCGCCGCGATAAAGGACAAAATGGTCATTGAATCAGGCGATTATCAGGTCTATCTGATAAAGGCCGCCGACGCCCCCGATGTAATGCAGCAGCTCTACAGGCTCAGGGAAGAGACATTCCGGGCCATAGGCGAAGGCACCGGAACGCCACTGGACACCGACCCCTATGACGAATATTACCACCACCTTATACTGTGGAGCATTCCCAACCAGGAAATCGTCGGTGCCTACCGCATAGGCTACGGCAATGAGATAATGGAGTCTCACGGCGGAGCTAACGGCTTCTATACATCCACACTCTTCCGCTACGGGCCGGATGCCGGCAAATACCTGCCGCAGTGCCTGGAACTCGGCCGCTCTCTCATAGTCGGCAAGTACCAGAAAGACATCCTTCCGCTGAAGCTGATGCTCTCCGGAATATGCATCGCCGCCGTGGAATGCCCTACCGCAGCCTACTGCATAGGCCCCGTCAGCGTGAGCAACAGCATTCCTGACTTCTACAAGTCCCTGATGGTCCATTACATACTCAAGGACTTCAAACTGAAGACCATAGAGAATTTCGTATCCCCGACGACACCCTTCGTCCCTGATCCGCTGCGCGTCAATCCCGACGAACTCCTCAAGGGCCTGCCCGCAGACATAGACGCATTCGACCGTCTCCTCGCCAGTCTCTCCGACGGCAGATACCGCCTGCCCATCCTGGTCAAGAAATACATCAACAGCGGCGCGCGCGTGGCCTGCTTCAATGTTGATCCGCTGTTCTCATATTCCCTTGACGGATTCATCGTCCAGAAACTTTCCGACTTCCCGGCCAATACGCTGCGCTCCTTTATGAGGCCGGTTTCAGAGGAAATGCGCAAGGCCGTTTTCCTGAAATTCTACGGCACTGAAGACCTTCCCCAGTAAAGTATGGATTCTCCCTCCTGGGTATATCTTCTCGGTCTGGTCGGTATGGGCGTCTACGGCGTCCGTATACTGATCCAATGGTACCTTTCCGAGAAGTCGAAGCAGGTTGAATCGCCCGGCATCTACTGGGTTCTGAGCAGTATGGGGGCGGTCATCCTGTATATTTACGGATGGCTCCGAAGGGATTTTTCCATCATTTTCGGAGAGAGCGTGGGCTACTACATCTATATGTGGAACATCGGCATCCTGGGCCTGTACAAGAAGGTTCCGCGCATAGTGATAGTAATCCAGGCGCTGTTTCCCCTGGTCATCCTGGGTCTCATAGTCCACGACCTTCCGACCTTCATCGACACCTTCCTCCATAACGAACTTGTTCCCCCCGCCCTGCTCTGGTTCGGCATCACCGGCCAGTTTGTCTATGAAATCCGCTCGGTCTACCAGCTGGTCTACAGTTATAAGCGGAAGGCCTCGTACCTTCCCCTCGGCCACTGGATCCTGGCAGTCATAGGCTCCAGTATGATTATCGCCTACGGAATCATACGTCACGACTGGGTGCTGGCCATAGGTCAGTTCTCCATTGTGTTTTCCTTCCGCAACCTGATGATATCCATCGCCGAGACCAAGCGGAACAAATTGAAACAGAGAGAAGAATAAGGAATACCACATAATTTATGGAATTACACATACATAATGAAACTTCGAGGCTGAGAGAGGTAATACTCGGACTGCCGCAGTCCAACGGCCCCGCTCCCTCGCTCGAGCAGACTTTCGACAGCAAATCCTACGAATCCGTCCTCAACGGCATCTACCCGGCCGAAGAAGACATAGTCCACGAAATGGGCGCCTTTGAAAACGTGCTGCTGAAGTACGGAGTGAAGGTCTACAGGCCCGAACTCGTCGAAAACTGCAACCAGATATTTTCCCGCGACGTGGGTTTTGTGATTGACGACAAGATCATTGTCTCGAACATAATCCCGGACCGCCAGGAAGAGATTGACGCCTACTGGAGAATCTATGGCCAGATCCACTACAAGCACATCTACAACCTTCCTGAGACCGTCCACGTGGAAGGCGGCGACGTTGTCCTGTACAACGACTATATCTTCCTCGGCCAGTACGATTTCCCGGACTACCGCGAGGTCAAGACCGCCCGCACCAACCGCCTAGCCCTGGATTTCCTCAAGATGATCTTCCCGAACAAGACCATTATCCCCCTGAATCTCCGGAAGAGCGATACGGACCCCTACGAGGGCATCCTGCATCTGGACTGCACCTTTATGCCGGTAGGCCGTGACAAGGCCATCATCTACAAGCCGGGCTTTATGAACCCGCGCGACGCCGACCACCTGATAGAGATGTTCGGAGCGGAGAATGTATTCACTCTGACGACCGAGGAAATGTACTATATGAACTCCAACATCTTCTCCATCTCGGAGGACATCGTCGTGACTGAAGAGCATTTCACCCGCCTCAACGATCATCTTCGCAATGTCTGGGGAATGACTGTGGAGACTGTTCCATACAGGGAGATTTCAAAGATGGGCGGGCTGCTCCGCTGCTCCACCCTTCCGCTTAGAAGAGACTGAAAAATGAGTAAATTGGCACTTGTGGCGCTGGGAGGAAACGCTCTTCTCCGCGCCGGACAGAAAGGCAGTTTTGCCGAGCAGCTCGATAATGTGGAACGCACCTGCGAAGGCCTGGCAGGACTGCTCGAAAGAGGCTACAGCCTCGTGATAGGGCACGGCAACGGCCCCCAGGTCGGCAACGGCCTGCTGCGCCACGACGCCGGCAGGAAAGTCTTCGGCCTGGAAGCTATGCCGATGGACTTCTGCGGGGCCGAGACCCAGGGCTCCATAGCCTACCTGCTGGAAACGGGGATGGAGAAGGTTCTCCGCCGCCACGGCATCGACAGGAAGATTGTTTCGCTGGTGACAAGAGTGGAGGTCTCCGCCGACGACCCGGCCTTCGGGAAACCCACCAAGCCGGTGGGTCCATATTACAGCCGCGAGGAGGCCGCCGCGCTGGACGGAGTTTTCCGCGAAGATGCGCAGGGACGCGGATGGCGCAAAGTCGTCGCATCGCCGAAGCCTCTTCGTATCAGCAACATAGACCTTGTCGGCAGGCTGGCCCGCGAGGGGATGATAGTCATCACCGTCGGAGGCGGGGGCATCCCCGTGGTCCGCGACAGCCTTGGTTTCAAAGGGGTCGAGGCGGTGATTGACAAGGACCTGGCCAGTTCCCTGGCGGCGGTCGAAATCGGCGCCGACGAATTCTATATCCTTACTGATGTCCCGAAGGTCTGCATCAACTACCGGACGCCGCAGGAACAGGCTTTGGACAGTATGAGCATCGCCGAGGCCGAGCGCTATCTCGCCGAGGGGATGTTCGCGGAAGGCTCTATGGCCCCGAAAGTCAGGGCGGGGATCAGTTTTGTCCGCCAGGGCGGCGGAACCTGCATAATTACAGAGGCGGGGCAGCTTGACAATCCCGTATGTGGAACGAGAATAACACTATAATACTATGAAGCTTAAAAATCGCAGTTTCCTTAAATTGCTGGACTACACTCCGGAAGAAATCGAATACCTGCTTGACCTCGCGGCCTCCCTCAAGGAAGACAAACGCCGCGGCTGTGAGAAGCAGCATCTCAAGGGCAAAAACATAGCCCTCATCTTCGAAAAAACCTCCACCCGCACCCGCTGCTCCTTCGAGGTCGCCGCCTATGACCAGGGCGCCCACGTCACCTATCTCGGCCCCACTGGTTCGCAGATAGGCGTGAAAGAGTCTATGAAGGACACCGCCCGCGTGCTCGGGAGGATGTACGACGGCATCGAGTACCGAGGCTTCGCACAGAAGACCGTCGAGGAGCTCGCGCAGTATTCCGGCGTCCCGGTATGGAACGGCCTTACCAATGAGTTCCATCCTACCCAGATCCTGGCGGACTTCCTGACTATGCGGGAGCACGCCGGAAAACCCCTGAACCAGGTCGCCTACGCCTACCTAGGCGATGCGCGTTTCAATATGGGCAATTCACTGCTGGTAGGAGGCGCGAAGATGGGGATGGACGTGAGGATTGTGGCTCCGAAGGCCCTGCAGCCTGCGCCTGAGCTGGTAGCGCAGTGCCGCGAGATCGCCGCTTCGACCGGTGCCCGCATCACCATTACGGACGATCCTAAGGCCGGAGTCAAGGGCTGCGACTTCCTCTACACCGATGTCTGGGTGTCTATGGGAGAGCCTGCCGAAGTATGGGCCGAGCGCATCGCCCTGCTGAAGCCCTTCCAGGTCAATGCAGCGCTGATGGCTGCGACAGGGAATCCTTCCTGCAAGTTTATGCACTGCCTCCCGGCCTACCACAACCTCGAGACACAGGTCGGCCGCGACGTCCACGCCAAGTTCGGTCTCGACGGGGTTGAAGTCACCGAAGAAGTCTTCGAGAGCCCCGCAAGCATCGTCTTCGACGAGGCCGAGAACCGAATGCACACCATCAAAGCCGTTATGGTCGCCACCCTCGGGGAGTAAGCGAGGGGAGCGGTAAATTCTCGTTGTATCCGGCCTCTTTCAGGTCCAGGATCACTGCATCTGTCGGATTCTGACATCGATTCCCGGCAGGGCTGCTGGGATTCCGCCTATGTCGGTCTTGCTGTAGTGGTAGGGGATGAGCACCTTGGGCTGGAGGACTTTCGCTGCGCTGATGCACTGTTCGGGAGTCATTGTGAAGGGCTGGTTTACAGGCAGGAACGCCACGTCGATGTCAGTCAGGCCGGCCATCTCCGGGACATTCTCAGTATCGCCTGCAATGTAGATACGGAGGCCGTCCATCGTCAGCACATAACCGTTGCCGTTCCCTTTCGGATGGAACTTTTCCCGGCCCGGCGTCGTATTGTATGCTGGAACTGCTTCCAGGATGATATCTTCGGGAAACACGCAGCTTTCCGGGCGGGGTTCTCCTGTGGGGAATATCCGCTTCTCGCCGTTTCCTATCACCTCACCGCGGCTAATCATATCGCGGCTCTTCTGATTGAGGATGAGGCGGGTCTTTTCTTCCGTGAGGGTCGCGATGGTGGCGTCTTCGAGGTGGTCGGGGTGTTCGTGGGTCACCAGGATATAGTCCGCCTTGGGGAACTCGGCGGCATAGTCGGTGTGTTTTCCGTATTCCGCGACGGGGTCCACTTGAATGGACAGTCCTTTATAGCGGATTTCCAGGGACCCGTGCTTGATAAGGGTGATGTCCACGGGAAGGCCGCCATCCGTGTAGAAGCGCTCAAGCTCATATTTGGTTACGGGTTTCCCTGCCTGCATCCACGATAGATAGCCTCCCAGCATATTCGAGACCTCGTATCCCCTCTTTTGCAGGGCCTTCGCAGCCTCCGCACTCCGGCGTCCGGAGCGGCAATAGACGAAAACAGGACGGTCTTTCCTTAATTGCTTTTCAGCCATTTCAAGAAAACCTTCCTCTTTCCAGTCGATATTAACCGAAAGGGCAAGGTGTCCTTCAGCGTATTCTTCCGGGGTGCGGACATCGACAAGTTGAATGCCGGGGTCTGCGGCAAGGCTGGACTCAAACTTATCCACATCAAGATCCGAATAAGCCCTGCAGGAGAGAACACTGAGTAAAGAGAAGCAGAGTGCCGAAACAGTTTTGTACATAGAAGGCATTGTTTATTTGTCGGTTACAAAATTAACAATAATCCCCCACTTGGGGAAATTATTCTTTTCCCTGTCCGGCACCGCGCATTATTTCACTAGCCGGCGGTGTAGCCGGATGGCACTGGGACTTCGGACGGCGTAGTCGCCCGTGACTTCGTGAACGGGAGGGGCCCACAAGCGAAGCGTAGTGGGAGGGATAGCCCCGTAGGGGCGTACCGGGCCGAAGTCCCTGTGCCGCAGGCGAAGCGGCGGCCGCAAACCGCAAGCCGCAAGCCGCAAACCGCAAGCCGCAAGCCTCAGGGCTTGACGGGAAGGATGCGGAAGGAGCGGTCGGAGACGTCGTCGCTTATCCGCGCAAAGGACTGGTTCTTCGAATCGTAGCCGAAAATGAAGGCGGAGCCGTCGGCGAGCCAGAAACCGCACTCACCGCTCTGGGGAAGGGATTCCATATACAGCGACTTCCCTTCTGCCTTGCTTTTGAAATAGACCCCGGTAGTGGTGACGCCGTCACTGACCATATTGATCTTCGCGTGGGTACAGCCGTCGAGCAGCTCCTGAGCCTCTTCGCGCAGAGGCAACCTCCAGCCCGGTCCATAATAGATCTTCGCAAGATCGATATCTTCCCTCCAGGGAAATACCGCAAGCGTGTCCACGAAATCGTGGGACCAGGCAGGACCGCCCTCCATTATCCGAACCGGGTTCACTGAAGTACCATACTCACAGTCAATCTCATACAGCGGAACGAGCTCGTCCTTGAGGTGGCCGCTGACAAAATTGAGCCGCCACTCCCCCTTGGACATATCCACCCCATTCAGCGACGAGCCCTGGTAGAACGCGATAAAGTGAGAGTCCTCCGTCTTGATGCCGCGATAGCCAAGCAGGGAGAAAATCTCGCCGATGTTCATCTTGTCCTCGGCGACCTTGCAAGCTTTGACATCAGCCGCCCCGTCGTATCCGTGGTGGAAAACCTTGTCGAAGACGATGCTCTTGCGGTCATCGGAGAGGACGTAGTCCAGCACCCGGTAGGCTCCGGAAGGGAATACAATGGTCATTTTCCCATCCTTGAAATCCGCCTCGGCGCCCACATAGCCGCTGTTGTCATCCTCGGGGGCATAGTCGTAGGAAAAGCGGTTAAGTTCCTGATAGTCACGGGGCGCTTTCATCCCACAGACCGACCAGTGTTCACTCTCAAGTATGTCCGACTTCACGGAAGAGCCGCTTCCGCCGGAGAGAAGTTCGTCGCAGGCGCTCAAGACAAGCGCAACGCAGAAAAAGAAAACTACCCTTTTCATTCTATTGTAAAGCTGTATTCATTGACTCCGTATCCCGCCCAGTAGCCCAGGGCTCCGCTCACATTGGCCCCCATATCCGCCTCGAAATAGTACATCGCATTGGCGTTGGTGGCAAGCGTGACCTCGTAATTCTCCCAGAAACGGAAAGTGCCCTTGTCCATTGTGCAGAACTTGATCTTCAGCTTGTCGCCATAGCACAGATCCGGCATATAAAGCTTATTCAAAAGCCGCTGGGTACTCCACAGGTCTATTTCGGTATAGCCCTCGAACACCTCGTCGGAGGCCATTGCCAGGACAGAGGGCTGGAAGCGCTGGTCCATCCCTTCGGTCATAGTGAAGAACTTGTAGTAATTGCCCTTCTCCGGCGGGTCGGTAAAGCCGCAGACAACCCTGTAGAGCGTGTCCAGCAAGGGTGCGCAGTAGATCGTATCAAGCGGTACAGGCTCAGGGATGGTGGTCGTAGCCGTAGCGTGATAGTCCTTGTATTTCACGTCCACGGTGTAGGTCTTTCCGGGCACCCCCGTAATCTTGTTGCTGGTATAGACATAGGGAGGGAAATAACGCGTGTCCAGAGTGCCTGTCAGAAGCACCTCCTTCTCTCCGTCGCTGACGCTCACCCTCGCCCATTTCGCTATATTGCCTATGACCTCGTCGCGCCTGATGTAGCGGTCCCCGGCAGGAAGAGTCTCCGAGAGAAGGATCATAGGATGGCCGCCGGAGTCTATCCAGCCTTCGAGGACCAGGTAGGTCTTGACCGGATCTTCTTTCCTGGAGCAGGAAAAGGCTAGGAAGAGGGCGAAGAATATGAGGATGGACTTTCTCATCGTCAGAACTTGAAGAAAACGGAGAGCGAAGGCATAAATTTAAGTCCGAAGGTCGTCGGACGGAACTGGTAGCTCTGCTCTTCCATATTGACTTTCAGGCCATAGCCGACGGCATTCTCGCGGCAGAGGACATTGTATATGGACAGGTTCAGCCCTCCCTCGCGCTTTGCCTGCTTGAGGAAAAACCAGTTCGCGCTCAAATCCAGACGGATATACGCGGGAAGCCGGTGGGCATTGCGCTCCCCATAGTTGCAGATCATCCGGTCGCCGATAATATAGAACGACTCCGCACGGGTATAGGGCGTACCGGAGGCCACTACAAAAGTTCCGCCCACGTCGAAGCGGCCGAAATCATAGGTCGCCACCAGGTTGAACTCGTGGAGCCGCTCGTGATCGGAGGGATAGATTCCCGGGAAGGCCGGGTCGTCGAAGCGGCGCATACTGCGGCCGAAGGCATAGCCCGCCCAGCCGCTGAGCTTGCCCTCCTTCTTCTGGAACATAAGGTTGACCCCATAGGCATAGCCATCTCCCTTGAGCAGGGAACGGCTCAGCGAATAGGCTCCGTTGAACATTTCCATCAGGGTCCCTTTGTATTCCATCTGGTTATAGAGCCGTTTGAAATAGACCTCCGAAGACAGGGCCCACTTCCCTCCGAAAAGGTCGAGATTGTAGGAAAGGGAGGCGTTGTGGGACCATTGTGGAGCGCTGTAGTCACCGGCCAGGACCCAGAATTCGGTCGGCAGGCCCATATTGGTCATACCTGTCTGGAAAATGTTCTGGCGGTGGATTCCGTAGCGTGCGGCTATCTTTCCGCCTTCCATAAGGTTGAGCTGGGCCTCGACCTGCGGAGTCAAGCCCCAGAAGAACTGCTTCTTGTCGTTCAGGAAAGCGTGGACTCCGAGCCCGCCCTTGAGAGTCAGGTAATAGCCGACCAGGCGGGAATAAGTTGCGCTCAGGACCGTTTCCATAGCATCCTGGCGGGGCTCGTTGGAGTTGTTCGTAGTATTGTAAAAGTCAGAGACGTCGGGATTCTGGGGCTGTGCCTGGAGCCAGGCCGCCGAAGCCTTGAACTCCCATCCGGACCAATAGATGTCACCCAGGTATCCGACTTTCTGGATATGCGAAGGCATATGTCCCTCAAGGAAGTTCGACAAGACGTGGGAGGTCAGTCCATAGCGGCTGCAATAGGCTGTCTGCTTGAGGGTGAAATCGCTGAAATAATGGTCCCAGTGGACCGAGGCGAGCCCGTTGTACCATCCTCCGTTCAGGGAAAAGCCGTTGTCCCCCATAGTAAAATTCCCGGCGTCGCGGCCTGCATAGACATCCACCCACAGCCTGTCGCGCCTAGTCGGGCGCAGGTACCAGGTCAGGTTGGCATCGGTGAAACCGTATTTGATAGGCTGGTCGGCAAAGCGCAGCAATTTTCCGTAGAAGAGATTGATTAGGGTGCGGCGAAGGGAAAGATAGAGGGAGGAATTGGAACCGGTCGGGATGCGGAGCGTGCCCTGCGAGGAAAGCATTCCCAGAGAAATGTCGGCGCTGAGCTTTCTTGTAAGGCTGTCCGGGAGGGTCATATCTATCACTCCGGCAAGCCTTGGCCTCTGCCCGGCATCGGTATTGTAATCCATTGATTTGTAATGCGTCGGATTAAAGACCGAGAAGAGTCCGAACATATGGTTGCCCCCATAGACCGGGACTCCGCCGATGGAAAGCTGGGTATGGGAATACTCGCTGCCCTGCATATAGAGGCCGGCATCGGTCTCCGTGTTCATCTGGACCGAGGGCAGCAGGCGGATGAAACGTACCGGGTCGGCAGCGCCCAGGATTGACGGGATGGAGCGGATCTTTTCCACGCTCACCTCACCGCTCACTCCGGCCTTGATCGCCACCATAGGCTTTTTCATCCTCTCGGTAATATGGGAGGATTCCAGGCGGAGGGTAGCGAGCGAGTCGGGGATCTGCGCACGCACTCCTGTACAGAGGAGAATGGCCGCCAGAAGGAGGCTACTGCGCAGACGGCGTGACATATTCTGAAAGGATTTCAAGGAGCGACTCGTCCAGGAGCACGCTCAGAAGAGAATATGAGGTGCCGTCATCGAAGAGGAAGACCAGGCGGCCTTCCATAAGGACTATCCGGCAAAGAGGCTTGCCCTTGTCGATAACCTGTATTGTGCCGAGCACAATGTCTATGTGCATTCCGTCAGGAAGATCGATAATGGTCTTGAGGCGACGGTCTTCCAGGACGAGACGCGTGTTGTCGCGAAGGTACGCGACTATATGCTCGCGGTCGGGAGTCTTTATCCTTTTCATCAGCAGGGCGAAAACATCGTCCAGACGCTTCTTTGAAAGTTCCTGCTCGGTAAAAGGATGCTCCTCAGCCTCGAGCACTTCGCTCTTGCTGCACCCCGTACTCCACGGGATGAGGAGCAGCAGGGCGCAGCATACGGCGAAGATATGAAGTTTACTAGAGATAGTAGTTCAGTGAAAGACGGAGACCGAAGTTGTCGGTGCCGTAGAGCAGTCCGGTGGAACCGGGGCTTACGAGCTTGTTGTACTCGATGACCGAGCCGTCGTCGGGTTTGCCCTGGATGGCAAGGTTGGTATAAGCCTCATAGGTGGTGTAAGTCTGGGGCTGGAACATAACCATCACAGGAGTGAAGGTCACGGCCGCGCCGAGAGACATACTCCCGGAGAAGAACCACTCGATACCCATATCAATTACAAGACCGAGGGCATTGGTGTAACCGACGTTGAAGCGCTTGACAGGACGGGCGTAGCTGATTCCGATCTGGCCGACCGGAGCGCCGTCGTTGAGGTCATCAGCTTCATAGCCGCTCGTTCCAAGTTTCTGAGTGTACGCCGAGCTGGTGGGGACATTGCCGTTCCAGGAAGTGTTGAAGGGGTTGCCATAGGTAAAATCCATAGACCCGCCGGCAATCGCATACAGAAGACCCAGGGAAGCATTGAACTTCAGGGGGCCGCTGCCCTTGATCATTTCGAGGGCGAGGCTGAAGGAACCGGCGTTGAGCTTTGAGGAGACCTCGTCAAAAACCTTGTTCTGGGAATCAGGATTGAGGAACACGGCCTGGTCGTCCTGGACATAGTCCCTGTGGTTGATGATGGAGCCGCTGATACCGAGCTGGGCACGGATGGCCATAGACTCAGACATATGGTAACGGAGTTTGAAGGAAGCGACAGGATCCTTCGAAAGGATGTACATCTGTCCGGGATGTTTGCCTACCCCGTCCACGAAGGCACCGGAGAAAGCTCCGTCCTCGGGCTGGAACTTCTTCGCCGCAAAAGCGGTCATAGGGTTGATGTTAACACCGATGGAAAGGTCTCCGGCTTTGATTGTGGTCTTCTTCTCCTGGGCGAATGCGCCGAAAGCGAGGCTAAGACCGAGTGCGATAGCGATTATCTTTTTCATAAATTATCCTCCAAAACTTTAGTCAAGGTTCACTCCGGCGGCAAGTTCAATGGCCACTTCCTCTCCCGTTGATCCGGGCGAAAGTGTCTGGGTCTTTGTCGATTTCGAAGAATACTGCTTACCGTCGCCACGTTTTGACTTAACGACGGAGAAAGTAATTTTATTATCATTCTTCGTACTGCAAGGAAGCAGCATAGAGAACTTTCCGTCGCTGCCGGTAATTGCGTGATACTCGGTCTTGGGAGAATTCGTCGCGCCGATGGTAACTTCGATATTCGAGGCCGGATTGCCGCGGCTGCCGTTATCGTCGAAGTAGACAGTACCCTGCACCTTGACCGAATACTTGTAGGTCACGTTGGTGGGCTCCACTTTTTTGCAGCCTCCGAGCATAAGGGCGAGGACGACCGCGAGGATGATAGTGATTAATTTTTTCATAAATATTTGGTTTTAATGGACTTTAGAGGAAAAATACGGGGCGGAGCTTGCCGTTTCCGTTCCTGTATATCATACTGACAGTGCAGGAATCGCCGCTCCAGTTTGCCGCTCCGGCAAGGTTATCATTTAGAGGATCTATACAGGCGGTCCAGTAATACCCGCTGAAAGCGGCCCCGTTATGGTTCAAGACTTTGCCGTACTGACTCATATACTGGAAGTCGATGTAGCTCGGAAGCATCCAGGGCGTAGTTCCGGTGGTGGGCAAAGGCTTCGTGTTCTTGAAAGCGTCCAGATACTGGTTGAAGGTCACAGAATAATTACCTTTAGCATAGACAGCTTTGTAAATCAAATAAGTATTTGACGACTGATATGAGGGAGTGAATGAACCCCAGTTGGAGAATACGCTGCCCCAATTGCAGGTCTTGGAGTTATTAGCATCCTGAAGGGCGAGGACTCCCACGTGTTTCGTGACTCCGTCATCCCCCTTCACTCCGACTTTCATATTTGACGGCAGATCAGAGACAAAGGTGAGACCGGTGTCGAAAACGATTCCAAGCAAAGTCTCTCCGGACTGCAGATTGCTATTTATCGAGGACTGCCTTACCCAGAATTTCCCATTCGCGTCAGTTCCGCTCGCCCTGAGGCCACCGTCAGAGCGGCGCACTCCGCCGGTGGAGGTGCGGTAGACATAGTCTCCGATCTTTACGTCGCCGGCGAGGAAATCATTGATGGCAAAGTACCAAGTCTGGGTATAAGTCCCCGCGGTAAAAGTGAACTTTTCCTGATTCTGGGTGGATTTCTTGGCCTGGATATCCAGTTTCGTCAGGGTGGAAGTCTGCGTAGTCGAGAAGACCAGATAGTCCTGGGAAACGGAGCAGACCGCATTGACATACTGGCGGGCCGTCGAAGGCAGCACCTTGACGCTTACGATGTAGCTGCTGCCTTTCTGGAAGTAGTTCCCGCCGAGATTCGCCGGCAGGTGGGGGTCAATTTCGAGGCCGGTCGGGACGGCGTAGGTATGGATCTTGAGTTCCACCTCCGGAGAAAGGCCGCACTTGGCCTTGAGGGTAAGCGAAGCGGAGCCACCCGTCGGACTGGCAGAATTCAGGCAGTAGAGTTTGTTATCCGTTACGGTAAGTCCGTTCGGGCAATAGTAAATGATCTTGTCGCCGCCGGCCTTCAGCTCTCCGGTCTTTGTCAGAGCCGGAGTCAAAGCTACCTTCTCGCCTACGGTGAAATGGACCTCCCCGTTTTCGAGGTATTGGGAAGCCGGGGTCAGCGTAAGGCCAGTGACGTGGCCCCTGATGCCGACCGAGACCTTTACCGAGGCCGCCGGTCCCTTCTTGGGCTTCAGCGTAACGGTGGCAGTACGTACATTGGTCGGCTTGTGCTCCGGGTTGGAAGGGATGCTTATCAGAAGTTTGAAGCCGCCGTCCTGCTCGCGAAGCTCTGCGTGGACATCCTTGTCGGACGAGGAGACTTCGACATCGCTGATCCCGGCTTCGACGGGCGAAATACTCACCGGAATCAAGGCCGACTCGCTCTTTCCTTCGGCAGTGAGGTCGGAAAGCTCAATTTCGGTGAATGCGACATCGATTGAGGCTTCGACTGTGCTGCCGCCGGAGGGCTGATCGCCTCCGGAAGGGCCGGAAGGCTCCTGATTGATCGGGCTGTCTTTCTCGCCGCAGGAGATGACTGCGAGGGCGAGCAGCGCCGTGAATATGTACAGAATCTTTTTCATAGTTTACAGCCAGAAGACTGGACGTGTCGGATAGGAAGTTTTGCGGGATGTGCTGCCATAAGTTCCGTTAGCAATGTCCAGATAATAAGAAGTATTGTCGCTTGTCCTGTAACAGGGCGTCCAGTAATAGCCTGACAGTTTGGTTCCGCCGGCATAAGTCAAAGCTTCGTTCAGAAGCGAGACCATGCACTTGTCGTAGGTACGTACCGGAAGCAGCCAGCCTGTCGTGCCGTTGGAGAGGGCAGGGGCGGGAATAGGGCATGTAGTATTATTATAACGTTCGGCGGAATATACCGCTTTCACCCTGGGCGTTGCGCTGCTCATCCTGCTGTTGAACTCTATCCACCCCTGGGTGTACCGGTATTCCGCATCGGCCGAATAATCACCCGGGTAGTGGGCCGGAGGAGCGCCCCAAAGACTATTCATGTAAGAACCGGTTTTCCCTGTCCACCAGTTCTTGAAATCTGTTTCGGTATAACTTGCATCACTCCACCTGTTTTCATCGCCGTCGGTCATGGAGACAACCCTCGCATGGCCGCCGGAAACATTGGTGAAGCTCTGCAGTCTGCAGTTCCAGGTATTAATAAGCCTTTGATGAACTGAATCATCGGTAAGGACATGAGTGACAATTCCGACAATCTTTTCACTTGAAGAAAGGCTTCCAGGCTTCAAAAGCGTCTCGTTGTTCGTGACTGTGCGCCACCGGACAGAGCCTCCGTAATACGCCCTCACTCCTCCGTCCATCTGGCGGAACGAACTGTTGGATGAATTAAAGACCACATAGTCGCCGATCTTAAGGTCTGTTGACCTGTACTGATCAACATAAAAAGATGCATAATCGGTAATGCTCGAGTTTGCGGTGCAGGCCACATACATTTTCTTCGCATCAACAGCTCCATTGGTATTCACCTCTACTTTAAGCGTACTTGAAGTCTGCGACACAATATCATAGCCTTCTGTCGTAAGCTTGAACTTCTGACGGGCTGTAGAAGGGTTGACCGACACGTTGAAGGAAATACGGTCACCCTTGTAATATGAGTTCTTGCCATCGCTAACCTTGGTAATCATTATTGCCGCCGGGGCAGCGTAGGTATGGACCTTGAAACTGCCAAGAGATCTGTCGAACTTATCCTTGACACTGATGGTCGTTCCTGAATTTGCCCATTTGTCCGGACTCGTCGAGACTTTCAGAGTGTTGGAAGAAACCGAGAGACCATAACCTGACGGAATCTCATAATTCACACCATCACCACTCATTAGGGTTCCGGTCTGGGATATGGTGGGGGTAATGCTTATGGACTCACCGCCCGTCAAGTGGATTTCGCCGTTCTCAATCTTGTCGTTGGAAGTCTGCGAAAGCACCGGGAACTCGACCTTGTAGATATGGCCGCAGACGGTGATGGGGACCTTCAGGCTGGCATTTCCCTTCTTGGACTTGAAGGTGATATTCATCGTGCCGGTCCGGTTTGATAAGTGGCTGGAATTCTTCTTGAGCTTGATTTCGAACCCATAGGTTCCGGACCCGTAGTTTGTTCCCTGTACGCCCATGCTTTCCACCCAGTCCTTATCCGCCGACCAGGTCATATCGTCGGCAAGTTTGGCATTCGAGGGGGTAAGCTTGACTTTGAAGCTGCCGTTCAGCTGGGCAAAGTCCTGAAGGGTCCGCTTGTCCATGCTGTCTCCGGAGACAAGCTCGCACTTTGTCACCTCCACGACAGTAGTCATTCCTTTTTCATTGACTTTTACGCTGCAGGTCTTGGATGAAGCCGCTCCTCGCGTCGCTTTGATCTTGACGGTAGTGCTTCCGACCTTCTTGGGCTTTACCCTGAAGCCGTTCCCTTCCTTCTCTACGCTAACAATGCTTTCGTCAGCCACCTCGGCCGCGACATCGGCCATGGAGGCATTCGCGGGCGCAATGGTCACGTTAATTATTACGCCGTTGGTCCAGTCGACATCCATCTCGACGGACGCGTCTGCAGAAATCTCGGAGATTTCCGCGGCCGCTCCTCCTTCGCCTTCTCCGGAAGATTCGCCTCCGGAAGGCTGGCTGCCGGGATCCGGAGTGCCGATCTCATCCTTGCAAGAAACAAGGGCGAGGGCGGAAAGAGCAAATATTAAAAGAATAATCTTTTTCATACTTTACGTTTTAGAGGTAGAGGACAGGACGTCCTTTTTTCTCGGAATTCTTTTTTCCTTTTTCGTGGTAGTTATTGGCAATGTCCTGGTAATACGCGGTGGATGCATCATAGTAGCAGGACGTCCAATAGGGACCAGTCAGTGTCTGAGCTCCGCTTATCTTGACAAGACGCTCGTTGAGGATCTTCTTTTCCTGGGCGTCATAAGTAAACATAGGAAGAAGCCATCCCGTCGTAGCAGCTCCGCTGAGATCGCAGGGGGTCTTGTAATCATTCGCGGCATAGACAGCCTTGACCCGGTGTGAGGCGCCACGTATATTATTGTAATCATTCCAGCCCTTTGACGCTTCATAGACGCTGACGATATAGCTAGAATTGGGGACCTGACAAGGCGAAGAACCATATTTCCCATTCATTTCACTGCCTTTCCAGGTGCCATCTATATTATCTTTTGAATCCGAATCCGAGCTCCAGACCCAAGAATCGGCATCCGTAGTCGAAACGATACAGACGTGCTCGGAACTGTTGCTAAAGCCCTGAAGAGTTACATTGTATTTGCTTTTCAGACTGCTCACGTTCGAAGAGCTGACGGTAGTGAAGACAATGCCGACGACTTTTTCCGTCGATCCGAGTGAGCCCGGGCCATTGAGGTCGCCACTGTATGTCGTGGAGGAGCCGATTGTAGCCCGGACACCGCCGTCCACCAGACGGAATTTCTTGGTGGAAGTGTTGTAAACTACGTAGTCTCCGATCTTTGCGTCCGAAGCCTTATAGGTGCAGACAACCACGTCGACGGACTTGCTGTATTTTCCGTCCAGGGTGCTGACCTTCACCTGATACGGGTCTACCTTGCCGCTGGCGGTCCATTTGATTTTGAGCTGCGAACTGCTTTGGGAAACCACGTCGAACGATCCGGACCCGACGTTCCACTTCTGGCGGGCCGTCGAAGGGAAAACAGACACGTTGAATGTCATCTCATCTCCCTTCAGATAAGTCGCCTTTCCGTCACTGACCTTCGAGATGGATATTCCCGTTGGGACGGCGTAAGTATGGACCTTGATATTCACGGGGCTCAGGGCACCGGTCTTGTCAGAACAGACGAGGTTGACTCCAGAGTTGCCGGAATAGCTGGAAGGAGAGCTGGAAAGCGTAAGCTTGTAATAGGAATCTACCGACAGGCCATAGCTGCCGGAAACATTGAACTGCAAGCCGTCGGAGGCGAGCAGGGTGCCGGTCTTGTCTATGGTCGGCGTGAGCGTTATATATTCTCCTCCATTCAGGAAAACCTCACCGTTTTCAATACACTTGTTGGTAGTAGAGGAGAGGATCACGAAACTGACCTTGTAAATATGGCCGCGGACGGTAATCGGAACGCTCAGCTTGCCGCTGCCCTTCTTCGGGACAAAGTTGATACTCATCGAGCCTACGCGCGATGACAGATTGCCGGTATTTTTCCGGACTTTGACTTTGAAGCCATAGATGCCGCCACCATAATTCTTCGTATCGACCGTCATACTCTCCACCCATTCCGTATTGGAAGGACTCCACACCATATCTTCTGAAAGTTTGGCGGTGGACGGAGTCAGCTTCACTTTGAAGTAAGCCTCGCGGTATGAGTCGGCATAATCCTGAATCTCTCGTTTGTCGGCACTGTCGGAAGAGAGGAGTTCACACTTGGTAATCTCCACAGCCTGGGTGATGCCCTTTTCATTCACGGTCACGGAGCAGAATTTCGAAGCCGCACCGCCACGGGTAGCCCTGACTTTCACCTTTGTCGAACCTACCTTCAGGGGTTTGATCAGGAAACCGTCGCCCGATTTGGTGGCGCTCACTATGCTTGGATCCTCAACCTGAGCCTCCAGATCGGCCGAAGTGGCGTTTTCAGGGCTGATGGTCACCGGAAGCATCTGGCCTTCCCAGTCAATGTCCATCGCAAGGGAAGATGGCATATCGATAGACTGAATCTCCGGAATTTCGTCGCCACCATTTCCTCCGCCCTGACTGCTCTGTGGCTCCTGGTTTTCATTGGAATTAGCCTCCTTATCACAAGCCGTGAAGGACAAGGCCAGGACAACAAGTAGTACAAAAGACAAGAATTTTTTCATAAGCGGGTAGCGTTATATGGCACAAATATACTAAATAAACAAGATAAACGCAAAGGACGCCCTCCGTAAACTGCGGAGAGCGTCCTTTTAATACAACGGGGACCGACTATTCGGCTGCGGGAGCTTCAGCTGCAGGAGCCTCGGCGGCGGGAGCGGCAGCGGCCTCCACGGGAGCCTCGGCCTTCTTGGCGCGGCTGCGGCGGGTGGTCTTCTTTGCCTCCTTGGGTGCACTTGCGAGGGCGGCCTCGTTGAAGTCCACGAACTCTACGAGAACGGTCTCGGCGGCATCACCGCTGCGGAATCCGGTGTGAAGGATACGGAGGTATCCGCCCGGACGGTCAGCGACCTTGGGAGCGATGGTACGGAAGAGCTCGGCGGTCGCAAACTTGTCTTTCAGATAGCTGAAGACGATACGGCGGGAGTGAGTCGTGTCCTCCTTGGACTTGGTCACGAGCGGCTCGAGATAAGGCTTGAGAGCCTTGGCCTTGGCCTCGGTGGTAGTAATCCTCTTGCGGAGGATAAGAGAGGATGCCATATTGGCGAGCATAGCCTTGCGGTGTCCGCTCTTGCGACCCAGATGGTTGACTTTTCTATTGTGTCTCATTGCTATACGATCTTTTTCTTGGGTTCAATATTGTACTTGGTGACATCCATTCCGAAGGAAAGCTTCATCTTCTCGACGAGGAGGTCGATTTCGCTGAGCGACTTGCGTCCGAAGTTGCGGAACTTCATAAGTTCGGCGCGGCTGTAGGACACAAGGTCGGCGAAAGTATCGATGTCGGCGGCTTTCAGGCAGTTGAAGGCTCTCACGCTGAGGCCCATATCGGAAAGCTTGGTCAGAAGCAGATGCCTCATCCTCAGAGACTCTTCGTCCAGCTCCTTGCTGTCGGTCTCGACGGCGTTCTCCAGGGAGATCTTCTTGTCGTCGGTGAACAGCTTGAAGTGATAGATAAGGATGTTGGCTGCGTCCTGAAGGGCGGCATCCGGGGAAATGGAACCGTCGGTCACGATTTCGAGGTTCAGTTTCTCGTAGTCGGTCTTCTGCTCGACACGCCAGTTTTCTACGCTCCAGTTGACCTTCTTGATCGGGGTGTAGATCGCGTCCACGGGAATGGTTCCGATGGGCGTGGATTCATCCCTCATCTCATCGGCGGGCACGAAGCCGCGGCCTTTGGTGATGGTGATGGACATCTCGATCTTTACTGAAGGCTCGAGGGAACAGATGTGAAGCTCAGGATTCAACACCTTGAATGAAGACAATCCCTGGGAGATGTCCCCGGCGGTAAACTCCTGCTTGCCGCTGACGGTGATGTTCGCAACCTCTGAGTCTTCGTTCTCGACCATCTTCTTGAAGCGGACCTGCTTGAGGTTGAGGATGATATCCTGCAAACCTTCAATCACGCCCGGAATTGTCTGGAATTCCTCGTCAATGCCGGAGACTTTGATCGATGAGATAGCGAAACCTTCCAAAGAGGCAAGGAGAATACGACGGAGAGAATTGCCGATGGTCTGGCCGTAGCCAGGCTCAAGCGGACGGAACTCAAAGCGGCCGACGGTGTCGGTGCACTCGAGCATAATCACCTTGTCCGGTTTCTGAAATGCTAAGATTGCCATAAGTATAACGGTGTTAAAATCTGTTACTTGGAGTAGAGGTCGACGATCAGCTGCTCGTTGATGCTCTCGGGAATCTCGGTACGGGCCGGGACATTGAGGAACTTACCCACGAGGGTCTTGGGGTCGAACTCGAGCCACGCATACTTGGTGGCGGAGGCGACTGAAGCCTGGATGACCTCGAGGCTCTTGGAGCGCTCGCGGACGGCGACTGTCTGACCGGGCTTCACCTGTGCGGACGGGATGTTGCAGACCTGTCCGTCGAGGGTGATGTGACGGTGAAGGACAAGCTGACGGGCGGCGGCGCGGCTCGGAGCGATGCCGAGACGGTACACGACATTGTCCAGACGGGCTTCAAGGAGGAGGAGGAGGTTCTCACCGGTCTGTCCCTTCATACGGGAAGCCTTGGCGTAGGTGTTGCGGAACTGACGCTCCAGGACACCGTACATATATTTGACCTTCTGTTTCTCCTTGAGCTGGATGCCGTATTCCTTCTGCTTTTTACGCTTTGCAGCAAGGCCGTGCTGTCCGGGAGGGGTGTTTCTCTTCTCGAAGACCTTGTCAGGACCATAGATAGGCTCGCCGAACTTGCGGGCGATGCGGGTGGTAGGACCAGTATATCTTGCCATAATGATACTTCTTTAGAGATTAAACTTTACGGCGGCCCTTGGGACGGCAACCATTGTGGGGCATCGGGGTGACGTCGATGATCTCGGTCACGACGATACCTGCGTTGTTGATGGTACGGATAGCGGACTCACGGCCTGCTCCCGGACCCTTTACATAACACTTGACCTTCCTCAGGCCGGCGTCGAAAGCGGTCTTGGCCGCATCCTCGGCTGCCATCTGGGCGGCATACGGAGTGTTCTTCTTCGACCCGCGGAAACCGCACTTGCCTGCAGAAGACCAGCTGATAACCTGGCCCTGGGCATTGGTGAGCGAGACGATGACGTTGTTGAAGGTCGATGAAATATGGGCCTGGCCATAAGCTTCAACCTTGACAACTCTCTTCTTTGCTGTAGTAGTTTTCTTTGCCATAATTCATCGGAGATTACTTGGTTGCTTTCTTCTTGTTGGCAACGGTCTTCTTCTTTCCCTTGCGGGTACGGGCGTTGTTCTTGGTCGACTGACCGCGGACAGGGAGGCCTGCACGGTGGCGGATGCCACGGTAGCAACCGATATCCATCAGTCGCTTGATGTCCATCTGGACAGAGGAACGGAGTTCACCCTCAATCTTGTACTCCTCGTTGATGAGGGTACGGATTGCGGCAATCTGCTCGTCGTTCCACTCTCCGACTTTGATGCTGCGATCGATACCGCACTTGTCCAGGATCTGCTGGGCGGAGCTGCGGCCGATACCGAAGATATAGGTGAGACCTATCTCTCCACGTTTGTTGTTCGGTAAATCAACACCGGCTATTCTTGCCATATTCTTTAATGAACTTAATTAGTTACACTTGATTATCCCTGGCGCATTTTGAACTTGGGGTTCTTCTTGCAGATGACGTACAGACGACCTTTACGCCTGACGATCTTGCAGTCTTCGCTGCGCTTCTTGATGGATGTCTTGACTTTCATTGCTATGAATTTTTATTTGTATCTGAAAGAAATTCTGCCTTTGGTCAGGTCATAAGGTGAAATCTCGACCTTGACCTTGTCGCCGAGAAGGATATGGATGAAGTGCATCCTCATCTTACCGGAAATGTTACAGAGGAGGACGTGCCCGTTCTCCAGTTCCACACGGAACATTGCATTGGGAAGGGTTTCAATCACCGTTCCATCCTGCTCGATTGCTACTTGTTTTGACATTTTTAATTTCTTTTCTCGATGAAGTCGAATGTCGACAAAAGTTCGGCCTTGCCTTTTCGGACAACAAGCGTAAGTTCATAGTGGGCCGCGTTCTTGTGATCGGCCGTGTGTACTGCCCAACCATTTTTTGCAAGATACACACCTCTGCCGCCTGCACAAATCATCGGTTCCACACAGATAGTCATTCCATTGACCAGTCTTGCACCGTGCCCCCTGCGCCCGTAATTCGGGACGCCTGGAGCCTCGTGCATTCCCCGGCCGATGCCGTGACCTTCGAGTTCGCGGACTACGGAGAATCCGAAACTCTCAGCATACGACTGTACCGCGTATCCGATATCGCCGGTACGATTGCCTGCGACCGCCGCTTCGATACCCTTGTACAGGGACGCCTTGGTGACGTCCAGGAGCCGGCGGGTTTCGGCGTCCACCTCCCCGACAGGGAAGGTGTAAGCCGAATCACCGTTGTAGCCCTTGTACAGCGTACCGCAGTCCACTGAAAGTATGTCGCCTTCCTTCAGTACGTAGTCCGAGGGGAAACCGTGGACCACGACATCGTTGACGCTCATACACAGTGCGGCGGGGAAGCCCTCGAAACCCTTGAAGGAGGGTTCGGCACCGTGGTCACGGATAAAGGTCTCGGCCACCTCACACAACTTCGCAGTTGTCACACCAGGGGCGACCAGCTTACCGACCTCCGCCAGTGTCTTGGACACCAGCTCTCCGTTGATCTTCAGGAGCTCGATCTCTTCTTCTGTCTTGGGCCTTACCATATCGACGCTGACATCATTTTCAAAAAACTACATACCTGAGCGTCCGGTCAGACGGCCGGTCTTCATCAGGCCGTCATAGTGACGCATCAGCAGATAACTCTCAATCTGCTGGAGAGTATCCAGGACCACGCCGACGGTGATCAACAGCGAGGTGCCGCCATAGAAGGAAGCGAACTGGTTGTTGATTCCGAGGAGCATAGCACCGGCAGGCATAATGGCGATGAGGCCAAGGAAAACCGAGCCGGGCCAGGTTATACGGGTCATAATTTCATCGATGTACTCAGCCGTCTTCTTGCCGGGCTTGACTCCCGGGATGAAGCCGCCGTTCTTCTTCATCTCCTCAGCCATCATAGTCGGATTGACGGTGACGGCAGTATAGAAGAAGGTGAACACGACGACAAGGATGAAGAACACGACATTGTACCATACGCTCGTATAGCTCGAGAATGCAGCCGCGAAACCACGGGTGGCATCCCAGCGGGCGAAGAGCATAGGGAACATCATCAGGGCCTGGGCGAAGATGATCGGCATAACGCCCGCAGCATTGATCTTGAGCGGGAGGTACTGGCGGACACCGCCGTACTGCTTGTTGCCGATAACCCTCTTTGCGTACTGCACAGGAACCTTGCGGACAGCCTGCACGAGAGCGATTGCAGCAATGATGACGAACACCCACACGACCATCTCGACGACGAGGAACAGCAGACCGCCACCGCTGTTGGAGGTGATCTTCTGGCCGATTTCGGCGACGAGGGCATAAGGCAGACGGGCTACGATACCGATCATAATGATAACGGAGATGCCGTTGCCGATACCACGGTCGGTGATGCGCTCACCGAGCCACATTACGAACATAGAACCTGCCATCAGGATCAGCGTGGAAACCAGATTGAAGACAAAGGGGCTCCAGTTGACGATGACCGCGCCGCTGGGGCGGATCATACCGGACACATAGGCCGGGCCCTGGATGGCGAGGATCAGGATGGTCAGATAACGTGTGATCTGGTTCATCTTACGGCGTCCGGACTCTCCTTCCATCTGCATTTTGCGGAAGGAGGGCACGAACATTCCGAGAAGCTGGACCACGATGGATGCCGAGATATACGGCATCACGCCAAGAGCGAAGATGGATGCGTTGCCGAAGGCTCCGCCGGAGAACATATTAAGTAGTCCACCGAGACCTTCCTGGGTACCCTTGAGGCCCTCCGTCAGCTGGGACGGGTCCAGGCCGGGGATAAGGATAAATGAACCCAGACGGTAAACCAGCACAAGGAGGATGGTATAAGCGATCCTCTTGCGCAGTTCTTCGATCTTGTAGATGTTCTTTATGGTCTCTATAAACTTAGCCATCTCAATTATTCGATTACGGTTGCTTTACCACCGGCAGCCTCAATCTTGGCGACAGCACTCTTGGAGAAAGCGTTCGCGCTGACAGTGAGGGCGGCGGTGATTTCTCCGTTTCCGAGGACCTTCACGAGCTCACCCTTGTGGACAAGACCTGAGGAAATGAAGGTTTCAGGAGTGAATTCCTTCACACCGAGTTTCTCGGAAAGTTTCTGCAGGGTGCAAACGTTGACGCCCTGATATTCAACACGGGTAGGATTCTTGAATCCGAACTTCGGAAGACGCCTCTGGATAGGCATCTGGCCGCCTTCGAATCCAATCTTGTGCTCGTAACCGGCACGAGCCTGGGCACCCTTGGTACCACGGGTGGCAGTGCCGCCCTTACCGGAACCCTGACCGCGACCGACGCGCTTTGAATTGTGGGTAGAGCCCTTCGCGGGCTTCAGACTTTCAAGTTTCATCTCTATTCCTCCTTAGTCTATCTGTTCTACTGTAACGAGATGGTGAACCTTCTCAACCATACCGCGGGTGATCGGAGTATCCTCAACGATGACACTCTGGTGCATACGGCGGATACCGAGAGTTTGGAGGTTCGCAATCTGACGCTTGGTCTCTCCGTTCTTGGAGCGGACCTGGGTAATCTTAAGCTTTGCCATAGTCTCTCTGTATTAACCGTTAAACACTTTGCTCATAGAAACACCCCTGAGGCCGGCGACCGTATAAGCGTCCCTCATTTCGGTGAGGGCGGCGATGGTAGCCTTGACGAGGTTGTGAGGGTTGGAAGAGCCCTTGCTCTTGGCGAGGACGTTCTGGACGCCGGCGCTCTCGAACACGGCACGCATAGCGCCGCCAGCCTTCACACCGGTACCGGGAGCAGCGGGTTTCATAAACACCTCGGCTCCGCCGAAACGGGCGACCTGCTCGTGAGGGATGGTGGTGTTGATGATAGGAACCTTCACCAGGTTCTTCTTCGCATCCTCCACGCCCTTCGCGATAGCGGCGGTAACCTCGTTTGCCTTGCCGAGACCATAACCGACGACACCGTTCTCATCACCGACGACGACAATCGCGGCGAAACGGAAGTGACGACCACCCTTGGTGACCTTCGTAACGCGGTTGATGGCAACCAGTCTGTCCTTGAGTTCAAGGTCAGAGGTCTTTACTCTTTTAACATTGGAATTTGCCATAGTCTCTATCAATTAGAATTCGAGGCCGCCTTCACGGGCAGCATCTGCCAAACTTTTAACCCTGCCGTGGAAGAGGTAACCTCCGCGGTCGAAGCAGACCTTGGTGATACCTGCGGCCTTGGCGCGCTCTGCAATGGCTTTACCTACGATGGCGGCGGCTTCGATGCCGTTCTTGCCAGCGGTCTGGGCGGCAAGGGCCTTGTCGTTGGAGGCGGCTGCAACGAGAGTCTTGCCCTGGAGGTCGTCGATGACCTGGACATAGATCTGCTTGTTGGAACGGAACACGACCATACGAGGACGCTCGGCTGTGCCATTGACTACTTTACGGATCCTGTAGTGAATCCTTCTTCTTCTTTCTATACGATTCAATGCCATAACTTGTTTCCTCCTTTATTATTTAGCGGACGCGCTCTTGCCGGCCTTGCGACGAAGCTGCTCACCGACAAACTTGATACCCTTGCCCTTATAAGGCTCAGGACGACGGAATGAACGGATCTTGGCCGCGACCTGACCTACGAGCTGCTTGTCGGCGCTCTTGAGGATAAGGAGCGGATTCTCACCCTTGCGGACCTGAGGCGTTTCGGCCTTCACTTCCTCGGGGAGCAGGATCTGGATGTCGTGGGAATAGCCGAGGGACATAGTAAGGAGCTGGCCCTGGGCAGAGACGCGGTAACCGACGCCGACGAACTCCTGCTTGATGGTGAATCCTTCGGAAACACCGATCACCAGATTGTGGACGAGTGCGCGGTACAGGCCGTGCATCGAACGGAAACGGGGCAGGTCGTTGGGGCGGGTAAACTTGATTTCATTACCCTCGATGGAGACAGTGATGTCCGGATCAACTTTCTGGCACATCTCTCCAAGAGGGCCTTTCACCTTCACCACGTTACCGGGGAGAAGCTCAGCTTTGGTCCCGGCCGGAAGGTTTACAGGCAATTTACCGATTCTTGACATAATTGTAAGTTCTTCTTGGATTAGTAAACATAGCATACAACCTCACCGCCGACGTTGAGCTCCTTGGCTTCCTTGTCGGTGATGACGCCCTTGGAGGTGGAAAGAACAGCGATGCCGAGACCGTTGAGGACGCGGGGCATATTCTTCACGTCAGCATACTTCCTCAGACCGGGAGTGCTCACGCGGACGATCGACTTGATCGCGGCGGCCTTGGTCTCAGGATGATACTTGAGGGCGATTTTAATGATGTTGGCGGGCTGGGCCTCGACTACCTTGTAGCTGAGGATGTAACCCTTCTCAAACAGAATCTTGGTGATCGCGACCTTCATATTGGAGGCAGGGATCTCGACAACCTTCTTACCTGCGAGGTAAGCGTTACGGATTCTGGTCAGATAATCTGCAATGGGATCAGTCATTTGTTTGTCTTTCTGTGGACCGGCGCCACGGGGCGCCCGATATCCGATTGTTATACATTACCAGCTGGCCTTCTTTACGCCGGGGATGAGACCCTGGGATGCCATCTCGCGGAACTGGATACGGCTCAGGCCGAAAGCCCTCATATATCCTTTCGGACGACCGGTGAGGGAGCAACGGTTGTGAAGCCTTACAGGGCTCGCGTTCTTAGGGAGCTTGTCAAGGGCGGCGTAATCACCGGCCTCTTTCAGGGCAGCCCTCTTGGCAGCGTACTTGGCAACTAATTTCGCGCGTTTAACCTCGCGCGCCTTCATTGATTCTTTAGCCATGCTACTATATTAGTTATTGTGTTTCTTGAACGGAAGACCGAAAGCCTTGAGAAGGGCGAGAGCCTCTTCGTCTGTCTTGGCGGTCGTTACGAAAGTGATCTCCACACCGTGGATGCGAGGGTTCTTGTCGATCTCGATCTCGGGGAAGATGAGCTGCTCCTTGATACCGAGGGTGTAGTTGCCCTGACCGTCAAGCTTCTCGGAAATACCGTTGAAGTCACGGATACGGGGAAGGGCCACACGGATCAGGCGCTCGAGGAACTCGTACATCCTGACGTCGCGCAGGGTCACCTTGGCACCGATGGGCATACCCTTACGGAGCTTGAAGTTGGAGATGTCCTTGCGGGAAGTGGTGATGACAGCCTTCTGGCCGGCGATGATTGAGAGCTCGTCTGCAGCCTCTTCGACCATTTTCTTGTCCTGGGTTGCATCTCCGACGCCCTCGTTAAGGGTGATCTTGACAAGCTTGGGAGCCTGCATCGGAGTGTGATAGGAGAACTGCTTCACCAAAGCGGGAACGATCTCCTCAGTATAGACCTTCTTGAGGTCCGGAGTGTATCCGGCGGGAAGTGCCTGGACTTCAGCCGTTTTGTTAGCTTTCTTTGCCATAATTACTTGATCTCCTCTCCAGTTGTTTTAGCATAGCGGACCTTCTTCTCACCTTCCATACGGTAACCGACGCGGGTCGCCTTGCCGGCGCCGTCAACGAGGTTGACGTTGGAGATGTGGATCGGGGCTTCCTGTTTTACAATACCTCCCTGAGGGGCCTTCGGATTGGGTTTGGTGTGCTTGGACACCATATTGACACCTTCTACGACGATGCGGTCCTTGTCACGGAGAACCTCGAGGACTTTGCCGGTCTTGCCTTTGTCATTTCCGGCGTTCACGATAACGGTATCGCCTTTCTTAATATGGAACTTTTTCATATCGCGTACTCTTTATTAAAGGACCTCCGGTGCAAGTGAAACAATCTTCATATAGTTCTCGCGGAGTTCGCGGGCCACGGGGCCGAAGATACGGGTGCCGCGAAGTTCGCCGGCGCCGTTCAGCAGAACGCAAGCATTGTCATCGAAACGGATATAACTTCCGTCAGCGCGACGGATTTCTTTCTTGGTGCGGACAACCACTGCCTTGGTGACGGTGCCTTTCTTGATTTCACCGCCGGGGATGGCGCTCTTGACCGTCACTACGATCGTTTCGCCGATGGAGGCGTAACGGTGACGGGTACCGCCGAGAACACGGATGCAGAGGACTTCCTTCGCACCGCTGTTATCAGCAACCTGTAAACGTGATTCCTGCTGTATCATAATTACTTGGCTTTTTCAATGATTTCAACTAACCTCCAGTTCTTGGTCTTAGACAGGGGACGGGTCTCCATTATGCGGACCGTATCGCCGATACCACACTCGTTGTTGGCATCCTCGGCGACGAACTTTGTGGATTTCTTCACGAACTTCCCGTAGATGGGATGTTTCTCGTGACGCTCGACCTTGACGACGATGGTCTTGTCCATCTTGTCGCTGACCACTACGCCGATCCTTTCCTTACGAAGATTTCTTTCCATAATTAGTTCTGCTGTTTTTCTTTCTCGGCAAGGATAGTGATCATACGGGCAATATCCTGGCGTGTTTTTCTGATTTTTGACGTATCCTCCAGCGGAGAGATAGTGTGGTTCAGTTTCATAGTGTCGAGATTGCTCTTCTCGACCTCGATGCGGTCGCGGAGATCTGCAATGGACATCTCACGTACTTCTGATACTTTCATTTTCTTTCCTCCAACTGATTATTCTTCAACATAGTCCCTGCGGACGACAAATTTGGTAGCGACCGGGAGCTTGTTGGCTGCAAGGCGCATTGCTTCCTTGGCGGTCGCGAGGGACACGCCCTCGGCTTCGAAGAGGATGCGACCGGGAGTGACCGGAGCAACGAATCCCTGAGGATCACCCTTACCTTTACCCATACGGGTATCGAGAGGCTTTGCGGTGAACGGCTTGCAAGGGAAGACACGGATCCATATCTGACCCTCACGGTTCATACGGCGGGAGATAGCCTGACGGGCAGCCTCAATCTGCTGGGCGGTGAGCCAGCAGTTTTCGAGATTCTTAAGACCGAAAGAACCGAACGCGAGCTGGTTGCCACGGGTGGCATTGCCCTTCATACGGTTTTTCTGTTCCCTTCTGAATTTTGTTCTTTTAGGCTGTAACATTGTTGTAATGCTTTAATAATTTCCTTATTTACCCCTAACTAATTGAAACTCAGCTGGTTGGGTGCCTTTTGCTCCAATTTCGGGAATGCAAAGTTACGAAACTTTTTTCAATTTGCAAGAGAAATTACAATTTTTTTCGAATTTTTCGACCGCGGTTTTTGATAGCTAAGTTCCCGAAATATCAGCGACTTCCACATTTGCACAAAAAAAATTTGCCCCCGGTTTCGACCGGAGGCATAAAGGAGAGAAGACGGCTTGACGCTAGTATTTTGTTACATCTAATTCTTGATTTTTATAAATTAAAAGCGGCGAAGCGGAGCGAGAGCAAAGACTTCATTTCGTCCCAGGAGTACCAGGGTCCGGAAACAGCCTTCAGAGGCAGCGAGGCCTCGTCTGAGTTGACCACCAGTTTGAATAATACACTGCCTTCCTTGTTGCGGCAGAACAGCAGGTAGATGGTGGAAGCCATCGGCGAGCGGAAATTGAACCAGGTCTCGCTGATACCGTCCGCCGAAGATGGGATTATGTCCATTCCGTCTGCCCCGAAGGCAGAAAGCAGGAAAAGGATGACCGTGTCGTGCCCGAAACGCAGACGCACCTCAGGCCTTCCCCCGGCGAGAACCCTGTCGGCGTCCTCGACCATATGGACCAGCGCCGGATAATCCCTCATCGAGCCTCCAGGAGCGTTCGCCACCCAGTAGATGTAATTGTCCGTCTCCCAGAGGGCATAGATCTCATCCTCCGTGAAAACATCCAGCAGGCTCTTATCGGTCGGAGTGCACTGCATATCAAAAACCAGGTTGAAAAAGTCCAGCACGAAAGCCCGCTCGCCTCGGAAGGATTTCAGAAAACCCGGATCTTTGAAAAGCCGGGCGCAGACCGCCCTGTAGTCCAGCCTCTTTTCGATGAAAGCCTTGAGGTCCGTGCCCCAGGGATCCTTGCGGGCAAAATAACCCGGCTCCTTTCCGTTTGAGCGCCACGGATTGGACTCGTGATGGGGGCACATCTCGTCCATTTCGTAACTTGCGGCCGCCTGGCTGATTTCCAGTTTCGAGTCGATCTTCAGCAGGCTCTGGCAGAAAGCAGCCATGGACACGATACTGCGCGGCGTCTGAGAGGACCCGGCACGGACCGGCGGACGGCGGCGGAAAAGCGCCCGGTTGTCCTTATAGACTTCCTGCGCAATTCTGGTATGCTGTTCCCAGCCGAGCGGCGACAGGTCCCCATAGCGGTTACGGCAAGTCTTTTCAAAGTACTCCGAGGCTATGGCCCATACCCTCTCTCCCTCCGCCGTCAGCACAGCGGCCTTATGGGCGGAATCCAGCACTCCGACGCTGCGCTCATACTGAGTCGCATTCATCAGGTAGCGCGCTCCGTGGCGGCCGTAATGGCTAAGATACACTGGCTTGTAGCCCTTCGGCGGAGGAGTAGACTTATGCTCCTTGAACTCGTACATATAGTACACGCCCCCGGCACGGAGAGGATTCTGACGAATCATTTCCCTTGCTCTCTGGGAGAAGAGCGGAAGGGAAATGAACAGCGCAATCAGCGGAAGGGCGAATCTTTTCAGCATTCTATAAATTGAAATCGACTATGAACGGACGGTGGTCGGAAGGCATCGAGAAATTGGAGATACCGGTCCTTGTACCAGGCGTGAAACTGTCGGTAAATACGGAAGCCCTCGTCACGGACTGAAGCAACTGCGATGAGAGGTAGATGTAGTCCCTGCGGTCCGTGCCGTATGTGCTTGCCACGAACTGCGGGGCGGGATACCTGTCGGCGATCAGGTCTTTGAGAGAAGTCGTCTCAAGCATCACTTTCTGCGCGAGATACTTTGTATTTTCAAGGCCGTAGCCGTAGACCTCCTCGTCTTTCGGGGAAGGGGAATTCATATCGCCCAGGAATATCCAGTATTCCTCGCCGGAAAGGGAGGGATTGTTGACAGTGTTGCCGACTATGTACTTCATCTCATTTTCACGGCGCCTGTCGTCCTCCGGAGAAATATTGTTGACACTCGAGTTAAGCGGCCAGAGGTGGGCTGTGACGATGTTTATCTTCTTCCCGTTGAAAGTGAGGGTGAAATGTCCTGCGCCGTGGGCGACAGGGTCGCCGAGCCGCGAAACGGCATTGACCTTGTACTTCGACGAGACAAACTGAGGATAGCCATCCCTGTTGGTCGTGGCTGCGCCATAGCTGTGGCCATAACGGGGAATCAACTGAGACCATCCGTTCGGCAGGAAGCGTTCCGACGAAGAAGAGTATGTGTCCGAGCCGTTTTTGAAAAGCGACGCGGCCTCGCACCAGACACAGATGTCCGGATCATACTTCTTGACGAAAGCCACGAAGTTGTCGTAATTGTTCTGCTGGTCGGCCCACATCCCGTTCTGGATATTCATATACATCAGGCGCAGATTACCCTTCTTCGCGCTCCCGGAGACCGCCTTTACGGCTATGTCGTCGACATAGAAACCGTGGACTCCAGAAGAAGTGGAATTCCCGGCAAGGGAGATGCTGCTGGCGTCGGTGATTCCGTTTATGTTCACTTCCACCTCCTGCCAGTGCTTGGCTGCGGACGCGGAGACAGGGATAGTGAAACGGCTGCCTCCGACCAGGGAACTGCCGCTGCGGTTCTTATACCCGCTTTCCACGGGAACTACGCGGCCGTCGACACGGCAGTTGGAAACGTGTCCGGCATTTGCCACCTGAATCATCAGATCGTCGTCAAAACCGTTCCGGGCGCAGAATTTAAAACTCAGCTTCACATCGAACATTCCCTTTGCATTCCTCAAGGGCGGCAGTGCCATGATTCCGCGGTCCGTGTTGGCACAGCCCACTGCAAGCAGGCCGTGGTATTCCTGACAGCGGAATAGATAAGTCCAGTCTGCAATGTTGCGGCTGAGGACATAGGACTTTGAAAGCTGATGAGAATCACCCACCGTACTCCCGTTGGCGCTGCTCCAGTTATCCTGGATATAACCGCCTCCGGGGTAATTGTACGCTATGCTGTTCAGAGCTTCATCATATCCGTCACGCTTATCTCCGTCATACATTCCCATATATTTTCCGTCCGGGGCCCAACCGTCGGAGCCTTCGCCGCCCATAATGTCGCCGCCCCACACGAAATTGTCGAAGCCCTCGAAAAAGAGCAGGCTCCCGTCCGGCGCCCAGGCCAGGGACTCGCTGTGGACCTCGCCCGGCTTGACGCTGAAGGCGGGAATCTTTTTCTGCATCATCCTGTGGTCATCGCTGCAAACCCTCAGCTCCAGGCCGCCGGAATAGTCTCCGCTGCGGATGACTACCGGCACGCTCACGCTCCCGCTGACGGAGACGAACTTCCCTGATTCTGTGCAGTTTACGACGACTTCCCTGTCACTGTGCTCCCCTTTTCCGCAAAGCGGCACAGACTCGCTCGAGAGTTTGACTGAAGAAATCCTGGCGGAACCGGATATCTTCAGTTCCAGCACGGAGAACTTGTCGTCGAATTTCAGGACATTGCCCGTAGCCGGAGAATACTCGGCGAAAAGAGGGTAATCCTTGAAAGCAGCCCGCGTCCCGCTCCAGAACTGGGAATACGGTATCTGCGGGTCCATATCAGAGCTTCCTTCTATCCATTTCAGGGAGTTCTCGTTGCTCAGGACGGCCCGGTAGACATTATCGGCCTTGGCAACTACCTCGATATAAGGCGTTTCAGCGTCCTTTTTAACTTGATATCTCACTCCGTTTACAACCAGAGTGGAAGAATTGAAGGACATAGGCTCTGCACCGAGAGCCTTTCTCGCCTCTCCGCTTCCTTCTGCGATGTAAAAACGGACCCTGCCGTTGACCTCCTCTATCGGGCTTCCGACGGCATTGTCTCCACTTCCGGCTCCGGGTTCATCGTGTTTTCCGCAACTCCAAACGAGTGCGGAAAACACGATAAGCACGAAGGTTAAACTAATCTGTCGCAAAAGTAATATTCGTTTTAGTGATTGTCGTATTGTTGGCATTTGCCTGGCCGACGAAGCTGAAGTAGTTGTCGGCAGTGACGGCGAGTCTTTTCAAAGTACTCCGAGGCTATGGTCCATACCCTCTCGCCCTCAGCGGTCAGAACGCCGGACTTATGGGCGGCAGCCAGCACGCCGACGCTGCGCTCATACTGAGTCGCATTCATAAGGTAGCGCGCCCCGTGACGGCCGTAATGGCTAAGGTAGACATGCTTGTATCCCTTAGGCGGCGGAGTAACTTTATGCTCCTTGAATTCGTACATGTAGTACACTCCTCCCGCGCGAAGAGGATTCTGCTGAATCTGTTCCCTGGCTTTTTGCCCGAAAGCGGAGATGGCGGCAAGCGCCATCCCCGCAATCAGACATATAAGAGCTTTTCTCATTAATCAGTAGCGAAAGTGATGTTGGTGTCGTTGCAAGAAGAGCCACAACTGGCGCCACGTTGTCCGGCAAACTGGAAGTAGTTCGACGCAGTCAGTGCCACTTTGTTGTCCGTGGCAGTGCCAAAGTATCCGCTTATGCGACAGTTGCTGAATGTGGCAGCCACATTGCAATATCCAAACAGAACACCATTGTAAGTCTGGTTGCCACTGATATTCACGCTCTTGCCCAGTATCGTAGCGTCAAGGCTGGCACAGTTCTTAATCTGGACGGAGGCATCATTGATAAGGCATACGACGCCAGCGACGGAGATGGAATTCAGGGCTATCAGGTCTCCTGTGTTGACACAGCCATCCAACACGGACCCTGCGCCTGCAATACAGGTAATATTGGCAAGACGGAAGGTACCGTTAACGGAGGATGTGATATCACCGTTGTTGGTACAGTTCAGAAGCTTTGTATAGCGGTTACATCCAGCCACAATGCCTGAAGATCTGCCAGCGTTGGTGTAAATATTGCCATCATTGACACAATCGGAGAAGTATGCAAGGAGGCTTGTAGTGGACGTGGTTGAGAACCCTGCGATACCGCCTACTTCAAAGCCATTGGCTCCGTTGCCGGCATTGTTGCCACGCGAGAATTCCACTGAGGCTGAACCAATGTCGGCATAATTGTGGAGTTTGCTTATATTGGCGGCCAGCGTATTGGGATGGACTTCACCAATGATTGCGCCGACCATCGTACGTCCGGCATTATTGTTCCCCAGCGAGGATGTGCCGCCGCCGGTTACAGGAGCGTAATTCTTGATATTATCAATTGTAGCACCTGTTACGATGCCAGCCAGAACGCCGAAGGAGGCTCCATACGACGCAGATACATTCATCGAGCAGGTGGCGTCAAAGGTCAAGTTCTTGACCGTCGCGCCATCATCGATTACGCCGAAGAAACCGTATGCGGCATAACTGCCGGATGAAGCGAAGTTCATCGCAAGATTCTTGATGGAATGGTTTTGACCATCGAAGGTACCTTTGAATGTCTTACCGGAAGCATCAAGTGTAAGTGCGGTTGCGCTCCAGGCTGTCATCGCACAGTTTCCAATCGGCGTCCAGTCGGTTATGGACGAGCAATCAATATCGGCGGTGAGTTTGGCAACGTCAGAGGCCGCGAATTCGCCTGCATTTACTTTTGCGGCAAAGGCCAGGAGTTCGGTCGCATTGGAGATGAGCGTCTCATTAGCTGCAGGATAGCCGTCCCATGCCTCGAAAGTTATGTTGGTCACCTTGGACTCGCTTCCGGACTTAATCTTGCCGATGTAACTCATATAGTTGGCATCAGTCAGTACGATATACTGATAATCGCCACCATTGTAGCTGGCCACGGCGCCACCGGCAACAAGGCCGTCTACACTTGCAAAGGCATTGATATTTGCAATCAGAGTTCCTCTGTAAGTAGTTATATCACCGACGATAAGGCCATGGTTTCCACCGCCGCTGACAGTTATGTTGTCCTTGTTGGTCAGGCAAACCAGACCGCCTACGTGAGTGTCGCTCTTGGTAACCACGACATTTCCATAGTTGGAGCAAGCGGCCATGGAACTATCGTCACCGAGAATCACGCAAACACCGGCGATACGGGCATTGGCACCGGTATTCAAAATATTGCCGCGGTTGACACAATTGTTGATGACGGTGCGGGCGTTTGCTGCCGCGAGGATACCTGCAAGGCGGCCGGTAGACGAGGTCAGATTGCCGTAGTTGTCACAGTTCTCAATCAGGTTCTTGACTCCGGAACTGGTGGTATTGCTGAATCCGGCGATACCGGCAACCTGGACACCTGTTGCGCCGGCGACGGTATTGTTCCCGTGATGGGCATTGACTTCGCCGTAGTTGTCCACATTGTCAAGGTGAGAGCGTCCTGCCGCAGTTCCCATTGCATAACCGACCATGCCGAAGAAAGCCGCGGAAGAGGAAGTGTGCTCCAGGATGCTCATCGGGCTGTAGTTGGTAACGTTCTGGATGGTTGAGCAACAGGCGAGACCGGCAACTCTACCCGCCTCCATAATACCGGAAGGAGTAACCTTGAAGAATCCGCTGTCTCCGGAAGCGGCGCCGAATACGAGGTTCTTAACCGTAGCGCCGTCCAAAATACCGAAGAATCCGTAAGGAGCATTTTCAGCCGGAGTGCCATTCATCTGGAAGTTCTTCAGAACATGGTTTCCTCCGTCAAATACGCCACGGAAGGTATTTCCGGCAACAGTATAAGGACTGGCGCTGAGGAACGTTCCGTTTCCGATTGGAGTCCAGTTGCTTACGCCAGAAAGGTCGAGGTCTGTCGTCAGATTTGCGTGAACGGTTTGCCAGAGGATATCTCCGCTGTTGACGCCGTCGCGGAACATTTCCAGATCGGCCACAGTATTGATATCGAAGTTATGCACATTGAAATCCTTGAGTTGGAGTGTGTACTGGCCTCCGCCGGTCCAGGTCTGGGAGGAAAGCGTGAGCTCGCGGACATAGGTCGCGTCCGGAGTTACCACGGCAACGGTGAGCGCCTCACCATCGGCAATGGTCACGCCTGCGGCGGAGACCATCATGTAGGCCTCGACAATACGATTGGCAGGCAGCACGACATTCTTCATTGAAAGGACCATCTGCTTGCTGAACGCGCCTCCCGCATTGGTGGTCGGGAAAATGGCGTTGGAAGCGACCAGAGCAACGGCCGTAGGCGCAGATGCTCCGTCCGGGAGTTGAAGCCTCATCTGAACCACTGCGTTCTGAACGAGAGAACCGCCGTAGTCAGAAGCCCAGTCAGGATCGAACTTCGGAGCCGCATAAGAACTTACTCCGACAAGGGCGGCATTGTACTCCAAATGGGCGGTAGAGGAATTTCCGTCCTGTACCTGGCCGTCATATGAACGTGCGTTGAAATCACTTATGGAAGCATACTTCCCGGGATAAATGATAGTATAAGGATCGGAAGCAGGTGCAGTTCCTTCGAACTCTGCCTCGTGGGCGGTAAAGCCGTCCTTAATCGTGAAATTCTCTCCATTGATCGAAATGGCATCGTTATCCTGCCAGGCAAGAGCCATGGACTTATGGTCTGAAGCCTCGGTCATGGAAACCTTGGTGTCAGCAATGGAGACTTTTACAGTGACTTTATTTGCCGAAGGTGTCGCCTCGGGTGATTTTTCTTTTACGCAGGAAAGCGAAAGAGCCGCGATGGCGAGGGTGATGAGGGTAAATCTTGTCTTCATGGTTTTCGCTTTTTAATTGTCATTATCCAAGTCATCCTCGGGACATACCATTGTGTCTCCCATGTTTTTCAGTCCCGAATACAGAAAAACACTTTCGAAATGAATTGTTCCCGTGCAAAGCAGGGGTGTCTGATAGGTTTTCTTCATATGTATAAAATTTATTCTGTCGTAAAAGCAATATTGGTAGTATTGATTGTCGTATTGTTGGCATTTGCCTGGCCGACGAAGGTGAAGTAGTTGTCGGCGGTGACGGCGACGGCTCCGGCCTCGGTCTTGCCGACCTTGCCGTTTACGGAGCAGCCGCTGAACTCAGCCTTGTTCTTAGAGCACTGACCATAGAGCAGTCCGGCGTATTTGACACTCGGAGTTTCCAGGTCAAAGCCCTTGCACACTATCGCAGCACCCTTGCTGTGGCAGCGGGTGATCTTGACATTGTCGTTATTGACAAGGCAGATGACTCCGGCGGCGGAATCGGTGTCGGGTGCAATCAGGTCACCAGTGTTGAGGCAGTCTTCCAGAATGCAGCCGGCCGCGGCGATACAGGTGATGTTACCCGGACGGTAGCCACCGGCCGTGTAGAAGTAGACATCGCCGTTGTTGGTGCAGCTTTTCAGGACAGTGTACTGCTGAAGTGTCGAGCAGACTCCAGACACACGCCCGGTGGCGGCGTGGATTTCGCCGTCGTTCACCAGCTCGGAAAGAGTCACCAGAAGGCTCGTGCCGGCAGTGGTGGACACGCCGACAACGCCTCCGAGCATCACGCCGTTGCCGCCGTTACCAGTGTTGCCGCCCTTCGCGAAAGGAGAGGCGGCGCTGCCGATCTTGCCGCTGAAGTGGAGTTTCGAGAGGGTTATGTCCTTGGATCCGGCCATCACCCAGCCGACGACGCCTCCGACGGCAACGCGCCCGCTTGCGCTATTGTCGGCAAGTGAGGAAGTCCCGCCGCCGCTAATGGTCGCAGCGCATTTGATATTCTCAACGCTCGCATCAGTCACGAAGCCGGCAAGAGTACCGAACACTCCCGCATTGCCTGTCGAGATGCTCATCGAGCAACTGGAATCGAATTCGATGTTCTTGACGACGGCACCTTCTCCGATAGCGCCGAAAAAGCCCCAGGTGCCGTTGTTCTCCGTCGGGGTGAAGTCCATCTTAAGGTTCTTGATCTTATGGTTCTGACCGTCGAAACTGCCTAGGAAGCTGTTGCCGGAGAGGGCCGAGGTCGTACCGCTCCACGAGGACAAGATGCAATTAGCAATCGGAGTCCAGGAAGCAAGCGAGGAGCAGTCGATGTCGGAAGTGAGGGTGACCGTGGCCTTTACCGCCTTCTCGTCACCGCTGTTCACTCTCGTAGCAAAAGCCTGCAGTTCAGCCGCATTCGAGATGGAGATGTTGTCAGGCACGACGACCGGCTCGTCGCCGCCGCCTTCACCCTCCATATCGGTCACCTCGTAAGGCTTCGCTATGGCATAGCGGGCGGCCTTGAGCGCGATGGGGGCGCGAGCGTCGGTGATAGCCGTCGTCCAGCTGCCGTCCACGCGGGAATCACCGCTGGTGCGGAAAGTATTGCCATCCAGCTTGACATTGCCGTTGTAGGGACCGATGATAGTCTCGAAAACGGTGCAGGATGCGCCGTAACGCGCGATGCCATAGTCCATATGATAGCCGTCACGGGTAAGGCCGTTCTCGTTGTTGAGGCCGGAGCTGCGGAGGTTCTGGAGCATCGCTCCGGTGGAAATCACTCCGTCGAAACCGCATTCCTCAACGGCCTTCTTGCCCTGGGCGGATATGACCGTCCACATCTCGTTGGTATTGCTGAAGGGCTTGGGCGTGTCGTTGGACTTGTCTAGATTGTGATAGGCCTGGGAAAGGATGTAGTAATAATATGGATTCCCGCCTTTCTCGCTCTGGGCGGCCTTGATCTTGTCCAGGAGGCCCGTTATGGCGTTCTTCTCATCCTCGGTCCATCCCCAGGCAAGCTTCCTTCCGGTATGCTCCTGGATGGTGACGACGTCCCATTTGCCGCTGGAGGCAATCTGGGCGAGAGTCTTGCCGCTGAGGTCTGTCCAGCCCTCCTGGCCGGGATTGCATACATAGCAGTGGTAATCGCTGACGGTAGCCCAGCCGCTGTTGTACTCCGGAACGGTTCTGCCGCCGAAGTACATATGGACCATCTGGATGTCGCTGAGACCGGCGGCCTTGAGAATCTTGGGAAGATGCTCCACGGCATCCTTGGTGAAGGAATTGCCAATGAAGAAGATACGGAAAGCAGCCTCGACCTCGATATCCGGATCCGGTGCATCCTCGCCCGTAGCGATGTCTATGACCACATCGGTGAAGCTCGCCTTCCCGGAGGAGCCGTCCTTGCCGAGATACTTGACCTTCTGTGATTCGCTGTACAGATCGTACACCGGCTCGCCGCCGTTATACTTCCCTACCTTGCCGGAAGCCTTGCCTCCCTTCCACGCCGCGGCCTGGGTTACATAACCGAAGAATACTCCGCGATAGTCGCTGTCGGAGAGGATCTCGCCATAGTTCTCGTTGTCCTTGTACTCGCCGGCGTTCGGCAGGGATACTATGCCGCCGACACGTCCGGCGGTAGTGGAAACCAGCTTGCCGTAGTTCTTGCAGCCTTCGATCGACGAGCCGTTGTTGCTCATACAGCAGATGTTGCCGAGACGGCCGGCGCCCTCCGAAGGCATTGTATTCAGCTGGTCGCCGTGGTTCTCACAGAGCTTTATGGCAGTGTTCTTGTTGGCAGCGCCGAGGATTCCGGCAGTACGTCCGGCCTGCGAAGTCAAGCTTCCATAGTTGTTGCAGGAAGAGATGACATTCGAGCCATTGCCGGCATTGGCGAAGCCCACGATACCTGCGACGTGAAGGCCGGTGGCGCCTGCATTGAGGTTGGCCGTATTCTCGGCGTTGATGGCGCCGTAGTTATGGACACTGTCCACGGTGCAGCCGTCCTCATTGGCATAGAGACCGCCGATAAGGGCCATATGGAAGTAGCCGGATGCCCCGCCCTTGTAGGTCATCGGAGCGTAGCTGGTGACGTCGCGAACCGTAGCGTCATACAGCACGCCGGCGATCATTCCGACGCTGTGCGAGACGCTGGAAGTGACTGTCAGGGAGCAGCTTTCATCGATGATGAAGTTCTGGACCACGGCACCCTTGCCGAGGTAGCCGAAGAGGCCGAAATGCGCGCCCTCAGTGCTCACGGCATCGACGAGTTTGAGATTCTTGATCTTCTTTGCATTGCCGTCGAATTTGCCGGTGAATGGCTGGCCTTTGCTTATGGCCGGGATATTACTTTCCCACGGTGCGACTACATTACCTACCGGAGTCCAGTCGGCAACATCTTTGAAATCAATGTCCGTGAGAAGCTTGACCCAGCCTTCGGAATTCTGCCATTTGGCTGTGGATTCGCCCTCATTGACAGCTTTAGCGAATTCGATAAAGTCGGCGGCCGACTTGATGCCGGGACCGTCGGGGACTTCCTCTCCGCCGCCTTCACCGCCCTGCTCTCCCTGGTCGCCAGGTTTTTCTTCTGCAGGAGCAGGAACTGGTTCGCTCTTGCAAGAAACGAGCATTAGTGCTGCGAGAGCACTGAATATCAGTAAAATACGTTTCATTATAGTTTAAATTTGATTTCAATCGGATAATGGTCTGAAGGATGACAGAAGTTGTGGATGGCTTTGCCGCGAGGGTCGCGTTCGGAGGCGGCGAAACCCTCATAAAGGGGTTCGGCCTCGACCACTTTGTCATAAAGGGCGGGAGTCACATAGACAAAATCTATCCTGCGTCCGGAAAGGGTGCTTTTCTTGAACTCTCCCGGGTATTTCTTCTCTATCACGTCTATATACGGCGTGTTGGCGCGGATATAGTCGTGGACAAGGAAGGCGGGGTCCTGGAGATCCCTTTCATAGTGGAAATTGTCCACGGAGGAGATGGCGTTGAAATCGCCGGTCATCAACCATAGCTGCTTCCCGGCCGACGGGACGCTCAGGATGGTCTCCTCACAGATGTATTTCATTTCGGTGGAACGGAAATGGTCGCCTCCGCGGGCGGCGGCGCTCTCCTTCTGGTCCTCGGCCTTATAGGCATAGGCAAATGGCCAGGTATGGAGTGTGACCAGATTCAGCTCTTTCCCCTTGCCGAGGTCGACCTTGGCCCAGCCGGCTCCGTGGACGACGACTATGTCATCTTCGTTGCCGTTTACTCTCTTTACGATCTGCAGAGGGTACTTTGAGGTGATGACCTGGGGGAAGGTATCGCGTTTCCCGCAGATGAGGGTGTATTTGTGCCCGTAGCGGGCGGCCAGGATATCCCAGTTCCACGGAAGATACTGCTCCTCAGGCATTTTCATCTTGGTGCAGGTATCTGTATAATAACGGGATTCGGCTTCGGCCCAGACGCAGATGTCCGGATCGATGTCCTTGACAAATTCGACGAAGCTGTCGTAATTGTTGCCCTGGTCGTGCCACATTCCGTTCTGGATGTTCCAGTAAAGCAGCTTTATCTCCTTTCCCTTTCCGCAGGCAAGGGCGGAAAAGGAAAGGAGAAGCAGTGCGACAGTGAGTATGCGTCTCATCATTCAGCAACGAAAGTAAGGTTCTTGATCTTCGATTTCGCGGCGTCGTCTTTGTAATAGCCGATGTATTTGTTCTCGATATAGTTCTCGGCGCTGAGGGCAATCATCTGATGATTTCCGTCTTCGCTGTATTTACCGAGATGTCCGCCGACGGCGACTCCGGACACTTCTGCGAACTTCGAGAAATTCGCGACCAGAAGTCCATAGAAGTCACGGCCGCTTGAATCGGTCACAAAGGCGGAGATGATCGTACCGTGGTTGGCTCCGCCCTTGATGCAGCAGTCGTCGCTGTTGAGCAGTGCTACGAAGCCACCGGCCTGGCAGTCCGTCTTGACCGTGGTGATGTCGCCGTTATTGACACAATCAATGATTTCGGAAGCGCCTCCGAGCACGCAGGCGATATTGGCTATACGACCGTTAGCCATTGAACTGAGCTGATCGGCATTGTTAGTACATTCCTTAATAATGGTCCCATAATTGGCCGCGGCGACGATTCCGGAACTTCTGCCGATCGAGGACGTGATGGTACCTGAAGAGCTGCAATTCTCAATCGAGATCCGGGAGTCGTCTTTGCCCGTAGTGGAGAAACCGGCTATGCCGCCATAATGGCATCCTGTCGATCCGTTTTTGGTATTCTTTCCTCCGGAGGCCGATACCGTAAGGTTCACCTCACAGTCTTTGATCAGAGTATTATGGCCCGTAGTGCTGAATACGTATCCGGCAATGGCTCCGACCGAGAAGCGCTTGTTGTCGATACTGATACCTCCCAGATTCAGGCTTCCGCTCACTTTGACATTCTGGACAGTCGAGCCGTTGACTGAACCGGCAAGGATACCGGCATCGGCTTCTCCGGCCGTGTCAATCGTCAGGCCGTCCGAAACCAGATTGAGATTCTTGATGGTAGCGTTGCGGACGTATCCGAAGAGGCCATATGTCTCGCCTGCCTTCAAGCTCACGCTGCCGCCAAAACCGCTGACAGTATGTCCCTTACCGTCAAAGACAGCCTCGAAGACATTGCCGCCCGGGGCAGTGGCCGTGGCCTCATTGCCCGTTGAGCTGACATTCCCGATCGGGGTCCACGTCTCTCCGGAGAGGTCTATGTCGGCGAGAAGTTCGACTTCACCGTCCTTGTTGAGCCAGCGCTCAAGGCTCTCGCCGTCATTGACGGCTGCGGCGAAAGCTTTAAGCTCCGCCACATCCGGGATACCGCCGAGCACGGTGACAGGGGTCGGATTGTAATTGGGATTGAAGGCAAGTTCCGGCATCACGCGGAGTTCCCCTGCCTTGAGCGTACGGGCGGATACCGTCTGGCGCATTATCTTGTCATCCGAGTCGATGAAATCCACCTGATAGCCCGAAGGATACTCCCCTGCAGGAATCGGGATATAGATGACCGTCGCTTCGGCTGAAAGCGTCTTGTTGACATTGATCTTGACCTGACGGTCGGCCGCCGCAGTGCTCTTGCCGTTCAGGCTCTTGCCGGAGTAGTTGATTGCGAAATCACCGGAGAGTTGCTCTTTGCCGAGGCCTTCAACGACGATTTCCTTGAGTGTATGGGGAGCATCTCCGGCTTTCACGCTGACCTGAAGCAGGGCGGTAAGGGCGGAGAAACGGAGGTTGCTGCCTTTATCCGAGAATGCGGCAAGGGCGAGGTTGAGTCCGTCTGCGCCATACTCCCCGGGGAGGGTGATGTTGGAGGCGTCCTTATAGAGTTCGGCGGGATAGATGGCCCGGTAAGGGGCCGCCAGAGTGGTCTCGAAGGAGAAAACTGCCGACGAGGCGGTCTCCGTCAATGCGTTGGAAACGGCTCCGTTCACACAGATTCTGTCTCCGGGATTCCATAGAACCATAACTTTGCCGGGGTCTATCGAGGCCTTCGAGAGAGGAGTAAGGGTGGCCGTAAACACTGTTCCGGCGGGAGCACTCTCAGGAGCCTGTTCGTCCTTGGAACAGGCCGTTGCAAGGATGGCGGCGGCAAAAGCCGCGATATACATATATTTTTTCATCTGCTTGTCCTCCATCATTAATTCCAGTTGTCATTGACAAGGTCGAGCCCTTCGATTCCGCCGTTCTTGTCCGGAGAATCATCCTCCGTGGGAGTGTCGTCGCCGCCCGGATTGTCGGGAGAGGCATCCTTGACGAAAGTGATATTGGTAATTTTTTCCTTGTAGTCGTCTGCAACATAACCGATGTACTCCAATATGTTGCCGGCATCCACGGCGAACATCTCGTGATTGCCGTCGGCCTTGTACAGGCCGAGTTTTCCGCTAAGAACGACATTCGAGGCGTGATCCAGTTTAGTCGTATTTGCGCACATAAGGCTCAGATACTTCTTGTTGCAGCCAAGGATGGTGGCGGTGTTAGCCACGCGCTCCCCGCCTTCAATATACACGCTGTCGTCTGCCATCAGGGCGACCAGGGCGCCGGTGGTGGTCGAGGATCCCGTAGTGGTGAGGTCGCCGTTGTTGACGCAGCCGATTACAGCTGACTTGGCGCTCAGGTTGCAGCAGATCTGGCCTACGCGGCCGTTGGGGATGGTGTTCACCTGGACGGCGTTGTTGGTGCAGTCCTTGATGATGGTGCCATAGTTCGCCGTAGGGACGATTCCGCTGCAGCGGCCCACCTTGACTGTCATCTTACCGTTGTTCACGCAGTTCTCGATGTGGATGCGGGAGTCGTCCTTGACATTGGTGCAGAAAGTGGCGATACCGCCGTACATCATACAGGTGGCAGTGTTTGCTTCATTGGCTCCGCAGTCGAGATTGACTTCTGCAGTGACCTCACAGTCCTTGATCCAGCTGTCGTAGGAGACTCCTGAGCCCGAATCATAAACGCTGAACACGAAGCCTGCGATACCGCCGATGGCGAAACGCGAGGCTGCGCTGGTTCCGGTGGAAGTAATTTTGGCGTTCACCTTCACGTTCTCGATGGTCGAGCAGTAAGCAGTGCCGGCAATTACTCCGGCGTCAGCTGCGCCGCTCGCGGAAAGATTGAGGTCGGCTTCGACATTGAGGTTCTTGATGGTGGCGTTGTCAAGGTAGCCGAACAGTCCCCAGGTCTTACCTGCGGAGAGGGTCGCCGTGGCGTTGAAACCACGGATGGTGTGGCCGCCTCCGTTGAATTTGCCGGAGAAACTGTTGCCCTTGGCCTTGGATTTATTGTTTTCATTGCCGGAGCTTTCGACGTTGCCGATCGGAGTCCACTCTCCGAAGCCGGAAAGGTCCAGGTCCGTGAGAAGTTCCACCTCCCAGTCGTTGTTCATCCAGCGGATCAGGCTCTCGCCTTCATTGACCGCAGTGACAAAGTCGCGGAACTCTTCGAGGGAAGGAATGCCGCCTATGCTCAGCGAAGGATCGATGCTGGCGCTGAAACCAAGCTGGCTGACAGGAATGGAAAGAGAGGTCTTTCCGCCGGAAATCCTGACCTGGCCGCTCCGGGGATTGGTCGGAGTGGTCTCGTTCTTGAAATTGGACGAGGCTGTCAGAGTCACGACCGTACTCTTGCCGCCGCCGACTCCTGTCGCAGGATCGGCTTTCATCCACTCCGGAACTTGGATAATCCAGTACGGGGCGTCAGTCGTAACGACTATGACCTCGGCGCTCGGACTCTTGGCAGCTATATTGCTAACGTCCGTCCGGTCGGCCGTAATCGTGTACTTTGGCGCCTCCTTCTTGCAGGAGACGAGCGCGGCCGCGCCGATAAGCAGTGTCAGTGTTATTTTACTAATGGTATTCATATATCGTATATTTTTATTTCTCCCTGATAAGTACATAAGTCATACAGCTGCGCTCTCCCCTGGAGTCACAGGGGTGAGAGACTATGCTCCCGCTGCCCTTGGACTGGTTCCATACCCAGATACAGGAGGAGCCGCCACCGTCCATTCCGGTGATCCAGGCGCCGCCGAGTTTCTTGCCTATGCGATACATCTCGTAGCTCTTGACCCCGAGAGAGTACCATTTCCCGGCAGGTATCTGGCGGCCGTCGATTTCCACAAGCCAGAGCTTGCTGCGGTCAGCGCTGACAACCGGGAAGGTCTTAGGGTCATACGCAGTGTAGAGACTGGCCGAAGAGCCGGGCGTGTTCGAGGCATCAGCCCCATTGGTCATAAGCTGATACATAGTGGAGTTAAGAGTGTAGATGGGCTTGGACGCGTCTCCGTCAATGGAGATGTCGCAGCGCAGTTCCACCTCGTCGCCGACTTTGACTGCCTCCCATTCCGTGGCCATTGCTCCGGACAGGGAAATGCCCACACGGTTTTTCTGCGTGAAATAAGGGAGGGCCGATTCGGCAATCCTGGAGGAACGCCCGTCAAGGACCTTTACGACCTTTGCCGGGGCATATCCGGCGTTGACCTTCATCGGAGAGCCGCTGTATTCGCAGATCACATAGAGCACATTATCCGCCAGCGGGTTGATGATATTAGGCTTGGAGGCATAGGGTGTACGGACGTAACGGGAAGTGAACAGGTTGGCCTGGTATTTCTCGTTTTCCTTGTACGCCTGAGGTGAATGCCTGAGGATAGTGTCGTTGACGCTGCTGAAGGAGTACTCCTTGGCTGAGCGGCGGATCTTGCCGCTGAACTGCTTGACTCCGCAGGAGGCCGTCCTGTCCGTGAAGACGGTCAGCGCCCATTTATGGTTCGTCAGATCGGACGCGACCTTTGGATTGTTGATAAAGATCGGCTCACCTTCTTCGACGACGTGTCCGCGGGGGAAGCCGTCGTTGGAGTTGAAGAAACAGCTGTTTACGCCCGCGAGAATCTTCTGGCCTTCGGAGCGGCGCCTGGCGCATACATCTGAAAGCCGTTCGCGGAGTTTGAAACCATTGTTATCGTTGGCATTGCCGTTAGGATTCGGAACGATCTCACCTGCAAAGGCCTGGGTCACTTCGATGCCTGGATTGGAAAGGTCAATCTCAAGCACGTGGATGTGCCTGGGCACATTTATGCACTCATAGTGATACCATTTGGCACCGCTGTGCAGCTGCAGGGATTCCACTTCCTTCCAGTCGTAATAGCTGTCCTGAGTCCAGTCCACGGTGTTGGTCTCAATATCGTAGCCGGTCTCGCAGTTTATCATTGAATTGCGCATTGCAGAGGCCGTCTCTCCGACAAAGCCATAGCCGTAATTCTCCTTCACGTCAGATATGGCCGCAGGATTGCCGTAGGAGCAAAGCCAGCCGGGACCGTAATCCCCGCTTAGCGGACAGGAGACCTTGCCTTTGAACGTGCAGTTCTGGATCTTTCCGGAATTATAGCCCACAAGGCCGCCGGCGTGACAGGCGACAGGAGCCGTCACATTGCCGTTGACCGTGCAGCCCTTGGTCGAAAGCAGCTCGCCGCCGATTGTGCTGTAATTGTCGGAATAGCCCGCAAGGCCGCCGATGATAAGGTTCCGTCCGGTAGCCGTGGTGCCGCTGACAGTCAGCGAGGCATTGACCGTAACCCTTTCCATCGTGACGTTCTCCGCCCGGCCGACGATACCGCCCGCACGGACCTTTCCGCCGGCATTGCCGGTGAATTCCACCTGGCTGCCGACGCTGCCGAAAGTCAGTTTTTCTATCTTCACGCCCTTGGCTGCACCGATAAGGCCTGCGGAAGGATATTTCTCCACATCCACCTTCCAGTTGACATTCTTGAGCGCGTGACCGTCACCCGCTATGCTGTAGGTCAGCGGGTTTTCCTCAGTCCCGGCAGGGACCCATTCTTTTATGGAAGAGCAGTCTATGTCCTTGAGGATCTTGACCACCCCGTCCACGAGATAGAGGGCGATGGGGCCTTCCCCGTTGACAGCCTTGGCAAAGTTGACAAGGTCTTCCGCGGTGGAAATGCCGCGCTCAACGGCTACTCCTTCCGAAGCGGCCTGGGTGATAGTGATGACCTGGGATTCTTTTCCGAGGTTGGAGACGGTGATCTTTGCAATGCGCTGTTCCGTAGTCTTGTTCTCTTCCACATTCACATAGAGAGTGGAAGCGTCAGAAGAGCCCTTGCCTGCGGCCGTAGGAAGTTTGGCCCAGGACTGGTCGCTCCTGGCATACCAGTCAGTCGAGGAAGTCACCGAAAAAGCCTTGGTCTCGCCGAGAGCGATGACCTCCGCGCCGGCGGGAGTCACGCTCAAGGGAGAAGCCGCAGGGGCTTCCTGCTGTTTTCCTCCGCACGCCCCGACAAGAGCAAGGGCGCAGGACAAAAATGATATGACGAATCTGTTCATCGCTTTTTCGCTTTACTGGCTCAGTCCGTCATCCCAACCGGGATTCTGCGTAAGGGCGAATCCGCTGAGTTTCCTCTGGTCGGCGGGGATGGGCCATAGATAGTCGCGGCCTTCGTCCCAGACGTAATCTTCGGAAGCATAGAAGGTCAGGAAGCCGCTGGTCCCGTCAGTGAGAGTATATTCCTCTCCGACTTTGATCAGGTTCGCGGCGGGAGCCTTGCTGTTCTTAGGTTTTTCCCCCTGGTAAAGACAGATGTCCACCGTGCCGTCCTTGTCAAGATCGATGTCTCCGAGGCCGGGGAAATAGACTCCTTGGAAACCTTTTGTCTCCTTGGGAGTAAGTTTGGCGCCTTCGCCCCAGCGGAGAAGGTCCCACTGGCGGAAGCCCTCTGCAAAGAGTTCCACGGTGCGCTCACGGCGGACTTCGAGGATGGCTGCACGCTGAGGAGTACCTTCCGTGACCTTAGAGTAATATCTTCCTATCCATTTGTCCTTTTCGTCTGTCGGAACAGTGCCCATCTTCGGCATCCCGACTCGCGCGCGGATTACATCGATGGTCTTTGTCACGTCATCGTCAGTCAGCTCTCCCAGTTCGGCCTTGGCCTCGGCATAGTTCAGGAGCACTTCCGCATAACGGAATACAGGATAATCAGTCGTACTGGTCGTCGCCGTCTCGTGGGAGGAGTCGGAAATATACTTGATGATACGGTAGCCGTTGAAGGTGCGGTCCCACATCAGACGCTCAGGCTCCTTTTCGCCAAGGGCGATATAACCCGGGCCCTGCAGGGTCTGGGCCATACGGGGATCGCGATCCTTGAAACTCTCGAAATAGTCAGGAGTCGCGCCTTCGGCAAGGCAGCTGCCGTCTTTCATAAGATAATGCCTGACGAAATTGTCCGAGGCGCTCTGACGGTGATTCTTATAGTCGAACTGGATGCCGTGGCGAATCAGCAAGTCCACATTATAGCGGCGGGAGAGGATGGTTTCGGTCTCTGTCGGATCGGTATCCTCCAGGATGAAATACTCGCGATAGGAAGCATCCGTATTCTTTTCCGCCAGTTTGAAAGTGTTGCCTGTGTAGAGGCTGCGTTTGCCGAGCATCTTTCCGGCCGCATCTGCAGCCTGACGGAGGAAATAAGCGGAAGAAACCGTCACCCCCTCAAAGCTCTGCTCGTCCTGGGGGACATAGACCGAACCGGCGTGATACTTTCGGAAAGTTCCCTCGAAGAGGGCGGCACGGGACTTCAGGGCAAGGGCCGCATCTTTGGAGACGTGATACACGGCATCTGTAGGCCATCTTTCCGGCAGGAGTTCATAGGCCTTGTCCAGGTCCTGCATCACTTTCAGCATAACATAGCCCCTGGCGTCACGGGGACGGTTGAGAGCTTCCGTGTCGGAAGAGCCGATGACCTTGTCATACCAGGGGATGTCTCCGTATTGGCGTACCTTTTCGAAATAGAACCAAGCGCGGAAGAAATAGCACACTCCGTCATAGCGCAGTTTGACTGACTGGTCGGTGCACCTGTTGTTCTCGAGCATATAATTGATATTACGCAGGGGCTTCCAGGTATCATTGTCCCACGATTTCGACGAAGGCAGCCGGGTTCCTTTCTGGATGGCATTCAGTTCTTTGGCCGAACCGATATCGTCTGCGGTCAGTTCTGCGAGGCTCGCCGGACTCGGCATAAGGTCACTGTATAACCCGTTTGCCCAGATATCAAGCTCCGTCTGAGTGGAAAAGAAGGTGGCCGGGGACAATGCGTTTTCCGGCGCCTTGGTCAGGAAATCTTCACAGCCCGAAAGAGAGAAGACTCCGGCAAAAAGTATAATAGGTATGATAATCTTTTTCATAATCATCAGAATGTAATGTCAACACCTAAAGAGAATGTCTTGCTGTAAGGATAGGTCAAGTCTTCGCTTACGGAGGTGGTTGCCACTTCCGGGTCGATGTATTTCGTGACCTTCGTCATTGGAGACAGGTAGAAGAGATTCTCACCGGAGAAATAGAAACGGACTTTCTCAAAGACCTTGGTCTTGAGAGGAAGAGTATATCCGACAGTAAGGTTCTTAAGGCGCAGGTAAGCGGCGTTGAGAAGATATTTGTCGGAAGCCACGAGGTAGGATGAGCCGGTGACATTGGCCCTGTGACGGGGATAGTATGCATTGGAATTGTCCGCACCTTCCCTCCAGCTCTTCTCCAGCAGGTCCTTCGGAGTGAAGGTAGGACGCTGATAGCCGTAAGGACCCCAGAGATAGGAGCACTTTCCGTTCGGCATCCAGTCCATCCTGCCGACGCCCTGGAAAAAGACGCTCAGGTCGAAGCCGTACCAGCTGAAATCTCCCTTGACAGCATAATTGTAGCGGGGCCTGGAGTTGCCTATGACCTCGCGGTCGCCAGGATTGTCCACGGTATTGTCGCCGGTATTGATCTTGCCGTCGCCGTTCAGGTCGAGGTAATGGACGTCACCGGCCATAAGGTGATTGTTCGGAGCCGCGCAGGCAAATTCACCCTTGTTGACATTCTTGGAGTCGATCTTGGCCTCGTACTCCGCAGCCTCTTCATCGGTGGCGAAGAATCCGGCCGTCCTGTAGCCCCATATATCTCCGAGGCGTTTGCCCACATAGTTTTCGCTGATGATTCTGTTGGGGTTGTTGAACCTGGTGATATGGGTCACGAAGTCGCCCAGAGTGGCAGTTACGCCGTAGTACATTGGCTTTCCGGCCACCTTGACATTGTCTTTCCAGCTGAGCGTGATCTCATAACCCTTGGTCCTCAGGTCGGCGGCATTCTCCTTGGGGGCTTCCTGGCCATAGACGGCCGGAAGGGTCATAGCCTGGGTCAGCATATTCTTTGTGTCTCGGATGAAGAAATCGGCGCTCAGGGTGAGGCGGTTGCGCAGGAAACCGAGGTCAATGCCAAGGTTGCTGTTGACCACGGTCTCCCAGGTCAGTGTCGAAGAAACCGGATCGCCGGATTCTGCGTATGAGGCTTTGTTGATGCCGTCGAAGGTATAGGATTTCTGTCCGGTCGTGAGTTTCTCCCAATAGTAGTAATTGTCCACCTGCTGGTTTCCGAGAGTACCATAACTTACGCGAAGCTTGGCGCTGCTGACATAGGGTTTCACCGCAGCCCAGAATGGTTCTTCACTCATACGCCATCCGGCGGAAGCTGAAGGGAAGAAGCCCCAGCGGTGGCCTTTCGGGAAACGGGAGGAGCCGTCGTAACGGCCGCTCAGTTCCAGAAGGTAGCGGCCCTTCCAGTCATAGTTGACACGGCCGAAGAAGCCGAGGGTGCGATATGAGGAAATGCCCTGCGAAGCCTTCTCGATTTCACCGTTGGCCATATTGATATAGGCAAGGTTGTCGCTGAGCGACCCCTTTTGCTGGATGGTGAGGCTGCTGCCGTAGTAGTCGTCATAGTTTCCGCCGACGGTCGCGCTCAGGTGATGGTCCTTTGCGAAAGTATTGTCATAAGAGAAGTAAGCGTTTACGACATTGCCGTCCTGATAGTAACGGTATTCACGGGTGAAGTCGTAAACCGAGCCGTTGGAGAACAGGCCGCCGGTAAGGCCGTTGCCCACATACATCTGCATATTGATATTGTCATACGAATTTGCAGTCGGCAGGCTGCGGAAGCCGCTGCGGCGGTCCCTGCGACGGTAGGAATAATCCACCGTAAAGTCAAGACCCTTTACGATATGAGCACGCAGGCGGTTGGTCCAAGTCCAGTAGTTGTTGACATTGTGGTTGTGGTTTTTTCCGTCCATAAACACACCGGCGCGGCCGCTCATAAGCGGAGAAGTCGCATCGGCCATAAATCCCGGCACCATAGCGACAGTTCCGTCCGGGTTGTAGGGCAGAAAAGTCGGACTCACATTCTGAGTGATGTTCCAGATGATGCCGGTAGGAGTGCTGGAGGAACTGGACCAGTTCTGTGATCCGTCCATCTCCCAGTATCCGCCCCAGTCATACTTCGAGCGCTCCAGACTGATATTTGTGGAATAGTCCAGCCAGCTTGTAATCTTCGCGTCCACCTTGCCGCGCAGCGAGAAACCATTGTAGATATCCTGCGCATATCCGGCGAAATGACCCTTACGGTAGAGATAACGTGCTGAAGCGTAGTATTTTACCTTATTGGTTCCGCCGCGTACCGTGACATTGTGCTCGGTTTCGGGACGGACCCTGTTGAAGAGGTACTCATACCAGTCGAAGTTGCCGAGATAGACATAGGAATAGGTCCCGGTCTCATCGGGAACAACCCAGGGACGTTCGGGATTCTCTGTCACATCGTTGCGGCGGTCATAGAGCATCTGGATCTGCTCGTCAGTGTAAGTATAGGCTCCGTGACCCTTGAAGACCTGGTAGAACTCGTTGGTCATAGTCACGTGGTCGTAGCCGCTGGTTATGAAATCAGTCGAGGTCGTGGCCTTGGAGAGGCTGACGCGACCGTTGTAACTGATCTTGGCATCGCCCTCGGAACCGCTCTTGGTTGTGATGAGGATAACGCCTGCAGAAGCCTTCGCGCCGTAGATTGCGCAGGCCGAGGCGTCCTTGAGCACCGAAATGCTCTCAATATCGTTGGGGTTGACCTGGTTGAGGGCGGATTCCACGCCGTCGACGAGGATGAGCGGCGAGCCGCTGTTAAGAGAAACCTTGCCACGGATATTGACGCTGTAGTCGGAACCGTCGATGGAGCCTGAGCCGGTGGTCAGGACAAGAGAAGGATCGGCACCCTGGATGGCCATAGCCGTATTCGGGACGGGGCGGGAGTTGAGTTCCTTGCCGTCGATGACCGACACGGCACCGGTCAGGTTGACCCTCTTCTGGGTACCGTAACCGACGACTACCAGCTCTTCAAGAACGGTGTTTTCGCTCGACATCGTTATTTTGAAAGGCTGGGGCTCACTGCCGCTGAGTGTCAGTACCAGATCATTAAACCCGAGATAGGAGACTGTCAGTTCCGCGGGGAAACTGAGCCCTTCGAAAGAGAACGCACCGTTCTCGTCCGTAAGAGCATAGAGAGAGCTGCCCTTGACTACCAATGAGGCGCCGATTAGCGGCTCTCCGTCGCGGTCCGTCACAACTCCGCTGAACCTGCTCTTCTGCGCACTAAGGCAGAGAGGTATCAGCAGGGCCAATGACAACATCGCGATTCGTGCAAAACGCTGCAAGACTGTGTTATTCATTGTGGGTTTACTTAGTTAAACTATTTTGGACATTATTTGTTCTTGTGTCTCAATCAGTGGTACGCAAAGTTACGCTTTGCGAGCCTTTATATAAATACGCGCGCGCCAAATAGTAGATTCTGAGCGCGGGTAATTTGGTCAGTCAATTGATTATAAACACATTAGCAAGAATTGGCCATACGCCAAATAGTAGATTTCATTTTGTTTATTTTTGCATTTTTCATAAATTCGCATCGAGATTTATAGAAAGAATAATGAAATATATAATCATATTTCTTCTGGCCGTCATCCCGCTTGTCTCCTGCGGGGGGAAGCGGGGTAGCGAGCGGGAAATGGCCGAGGCTTTTGTCCTTTTGGACGAGGTTATGGACAATCAGGAGGCCATTGCAGCCGGAAAGCAGGCAAGGATTGACTCTCTCCGGACCATTCCGGCCTGCGCCTCGGACAAGCGCGCACTTTATGAAGCCTATGACGTCCTGTTTCAGGAGTACCACAAATGGAACGTGGATTCGGCCTACCATTATGCCGATTTGAAAAAGGCTCTTGCCGATGAGCTCGGCACTCCCGAGTTTATCTGCGACGCCGCCCTCGACCTTGCCCAGCAGCATCTCATCACCTGTCTTTACAATGAGTCGATGTCCACGCTGAAAGCCTTGGATTCAAGCCTGGTCGTCTCTTCGGGAAGGCTGCCCGAATACCTGTATCTATGGTACGACATATATCACGGGCTTGTTCAAACCACAAGATATGAATCTCTGCGACGGGAGTACCGGGAGAAGGAGCGGCGCTATCTGGACCTGTGCCGGGAGAATATAACGGAAGAGAGCATCCTGTACTATAATACGATGTCTAAAGTGATGCTTCCCGCCGGCCAGGGCGAGCAGTTCATCGCATTGGTCCGTAAAAGGATCGAGGCGGGCAATACCGGCCCGGAAGATCTGGCCAGGCTGCATTACTGGGCGGGAAAGGCATATCAGGAAACCGGAGATGAGCGCAGAGCCCTGCTTCATATGGCCATAAGTTCAAGATATGACCTGACTCTTCCTGTCAAGACTTACGGTTCCTTAATCTCGCTTATGGGGCTTTGCTATTACAGCGGAGACATAGAGAGGGCTTACCGTTATGCGACCCGGGGCTATGTCGACGCCGTGGATATGAGCGATTCAAAGCGAATCGCCAGCATAGCGAAACTGCTCCCTGACATCATCATCCAGTATGAACAGTATTCCGCGACGAAAAGAAGGCAGATTACGCTGTTTACCATTGTACTGCTGGTGTTCCTGGCGGCGCTGAGCTTTGCGCTGATGCTGCTCCACGGCAATCTCCGCCGACTGCATAAGGCCAACGTGGAAATTGCCGAGAATGCCAGGAAACTCCAGGAGTCCAACCGTATCAAGGACACTTACCTTGGAGAGTTCCTGTCTATGTTCTCGGAGCATATCAGCAGCCTGGAAAAATACCGTTCAAGCCTCCGCGTAAGCGCAAAGCAGAACGATTTCGACATACTGCTTCAGGAACTGCGCTCAGACAGATTCATTGACGCCGAGAGAGAGGCGCTTTACGACAAGTTCGACAAGACTTTCCTGGAACTGTTCCCCGATTTCGTCGCGCAGCTGAATGCCCTCCTGCGCGAGGATATGCAGCTCGGGGAAGGCTTGAGCGAAGGAAAGCTTTCCAACGAACTCCGCGTATTCGCCCTTATGCGGCTCGGCGTGACGGAACCGGCCCGGATATCAAAGTTCCTCCGCCTTTCCTCAACCACGGTTTACAATTACCGGGTTAAACTACGCAACGCAGCCGCCTGTCCCAGGGAAGAGTTTGAATCCAGGCTGATGCGTATAGGAGAGTAAGCTGTTTTTCGCAAAAAGAGAAAAACAGCGGTTTGGCAGACTAATTGCAAAGTTGTATCTTTGCGGTTTGGGCTATGCTGAAAAAACTGACTCTCATATCGGCCATACTCATACTGGGCGCAATTCCATCCTTCGCCCAGAACCATATCGAGCGCGCTATGAGGCGTGCCCGCGAGCAGAGGGAATCTCTCGCACGGAAAATCATTGTCAGCGAAGAAGGGGAAGGCAAGAGCGGCTACCTCACATACAAGGTCGAAAACGGCGACACGACCTATTTCGACACCTTGGATCCGATTTGGATCTGGGGCCGCGGAAAGGGAAAAATGAGCGAAAGAGACTGGAAGAAGTACTACAAGAGAGTATGGCGCTTCGCCCGCGTCTATCCCTATGCCCTCGCCGCCGGACGCCTGCAGGAAATCGTGGACAGCACGATCGCGGCCGACCATCTCGGTCCTATGAAAAAAGACCGCTACATATCCAAGGTCCAGAAAGAACTCTTCGTCGATTTCGAAAGCGGCCTGAGGAAGATGACCATCTCGCAGGGAGCCATACTCCTGAAACTCATAGACCGCGAGACCGGCCAGTCTTCATACTCCATAATCAAGCAATACAAGAACGGCGTGGCCGCCGGATTCTGGAACGGCATCGCCCACCTTTTCGACAACGACCTGCATTCCAGTTTCGACCCCGAAGGCGAAGACAAGGACCTTGAGGAACTATGCCAGAGATGGGCCGACGGCAGTTTCCGCGACCTTTACTGGTCTATTTTCTGGGAAGAGCCGCCGATTGTCAACGTCCCTGAAAAGTACCTGAGTCCGAGTCAAAGACAAGAGAGTCGGGCGAATCGATCCAATCCTTGAGAAGCAGCAGGCGAGCCTCCCCGACCTTGCAGTCCACCCGGCAGTGATAATGCCCGAAAATGAAATAGTCCACCTGCTCCCGGGGGCCGGTTTTTGCCGCGACGGCATCTTCGTTGAATTTCCGGCACCATTTCCACAGCGGCTCATCCTCGCCACGGAAATAATACGCCTCGCGGCGGGAAAGACGGGACTTCCGGGACCAGCCTTCGGCAAGGCGGAATGCCAGATATGGATGAAGCGCGGAAAAACACGACTGCAGGAAACGGTTATGGAAAGCCCAGCGCATAAGTTTGTATCCATACATTCCCGGCCCCAGGCCATCCCCGTGCCCGAGACAGAAGTTTTTCGAGCCTATTTTCACGACGTAAGGCTGGGCGCAGCGGACCATCCCGAGCTCTTCGAAATAATGGAAGGCCCACATATCGTGGTTTCCCTCGAAGAAACAGACCTTCACCCCGGCGGCAATCAAATCTGTCAGAGCGGCAAAGACCCGGACATAACCTTTCGGGACCACATCCTCGTACTCGTACCAGAAATCCCAGATATCCCCAAGCAGGTACAGAGTCTCGGTCTCCTCTGCCGGAATGCTCCTGAGAAAGTCCACGAAACGCCTCTCCCGGAGAGCCGGGTCGCCGACCTCCAGTCCGAGATGGACATCAGAGACGAAATAAGTCAGGTGGCGCACGCTAAGCGAGGATAAAAATCAGAATGGCAACTATGAAACAATAGAGGGCGAACCAGCTCAGGCGTGCGCGGCGGACCAGGGCGACCATTGCCTTGCAGGCGAAAAGTCCCGACGCGAAAGCCGACACGAAACCCAGCAGCAGCGGCAGGAAACCTATGGCCCCGCCGAATCCTCCTCCTTCCAGGAAGGCCTTGAGTATATCCAGGAACTGTTCTCCGAGAATCGGTATAAGGACCATAAGGAAAGAGAACTGGGCCATCACTTCCCTCTTGACTCCGCTCACCAGTCCCGTAGCTATCGTAGTCCCGCTACGGGAAATTCCCGGAGCCACCGCGACGGCCTGTCCCAGGCCGACCAGCAGGGCCTGCCAATAGGTGATGCCGTTCCGGACCTCCCTTGCAGGGGCATTCGACTTCTTCCCGGCGAAATCCGACCACAGGAGCAGGGCCGCAGTGATGCAGAGGCCTATCCCCACGGGCAGAAGCCCCTCTCCGAAGAGGCTTTCGACACTGTCCTTGAAGAAGAAACCTATGACGGCGACCGGAATGAGCGAGACAAGTATCTTGAAGATATAGTCCGTCTCGTCATTGTACTTGAACTTGAAAAAACCTTTTATCAAATCCCAGACCGCCTTCCAGAAAACCACCAGAGTCGCTATGACCGTGGCGAAATGGACCGTCACGGTAAAATCCAGAAAACCTTCCCCGTCCACGCCGAGAAGTTCGCGGACTATCATCAGATGCCCCGAACTGGACACCGGGAGAAACTCAGTAAGTCCCTGGACCAGGCCCAGGAGAATCGCCTGCCACCATTCCATAATCAATTATCCTTAAAGCGGCCCATTATGGCCAGCAGTTCCACCACTATCCCGGCGATGATGACAATCGGAGCGGCGACGAGGCGTCGGAAATCAAACATCGCATAATTGAACACATTCGGGTCGTCCGAGCCGCCCCCGCTGAGGAGGATGAAACCCGCGACCATCACCAGAAGGCCGGCAATCATCATTTTGATGCCCTTCCGGGACATTGCCATACCGGAATTCTCCGGCTGATTATTCTGTTTCAATGCCATAATCAAAAAGCGTAGAGCCGGTCCCTGTCAAATCTGACCAGCCTGTTAACAACTATGACGGTACTCAGCACGCATATTATCAGGCCCGAGCATACTATCACGCCCATAGTGACAAGCAGCGCGTCTAAGGAGAAGATCTCGAAAAGCTGGGAGAACTCCCTGCGCAGCAGCCATAATCCGCCGAGCAGCATCAGGATGGCCGCAAATGCGGCGAAAAGCCCCTGGATGGCCGACTGGAGCACAAAAGGACGGCGAATAAAAGCACGGGTCGCCCCGACAAGCTGCATTGTATGGATAGTGAAGCGGCGGGAGAAGACGTTAAGCCTTACCGTATTGGAAATCAGTACGAAAGAGATGAAAAGCAGCAGGAGCACCAGCACGCCCAGAACCAGGGAAATCTTTTCAAGATTCTGGTTGAGCGCCTCCACGAGCGAAGTCTGGCACACCACCTCCTCCACGAGCGGAGAGTCCCCGAGCGCGGCCACGACCATATCCAGGGAATCCACGCTGACATACTGCGGAGTAAGCGTCACATCTATGGAAACCGGAACCGGAGCCGTCTCGAACACATTCAGGAAGTCCTCGCCCAGAAGCCTGGCCATCTCAGCCGTGCCCTCCTCCTTCGAGACCAGACGCGTGGTCTTCACATAGGGAAGTGCGTCCAGGCTTTCGCACAGTTTGGCGGACTCCTCCTCGCTCACCTGGGGCTTCATCAGGACGGAGACCTGGACGTGCTCCTTGAAATAGTCGGAAACGGCCCTGGCATTAACCAGAAGCATTGTCCCGACACCGATGAGCAGCAGCACCAGAGAGATGCTGATGACCGTCGAAATCCAGGACGAGGCCAGCCGGCGGCGGATTATCTTTTTACTTGAATCAGCCATCTTTTTCTATTTTCGCCCCAAAGTTAGTGAAACGCGGGAAAAGTAGAAAAAATTTCTTAACTTTGTATGCTAAAATTATGTATTATGGGAGATTCCGCCAAGAAGATTCTGTTTGTCAACTCCGAGATGTGCCCCTATCTTGAGGAGAGCCGCATCGCCCGTCTGGGCAGGGAGTTGCCTCAGGGAATACAGGAGCGCAAGAAGGAAATCCGCGCCTTTATGCCCCGCTATGGCTGCATCAACGAACGGAAAAACCAGCTTCACGAAGTCATCCGCCTCTCCGGGATGAACATCATCATCGGAGATGTGGACCGCCCCCTCGTCATCAAAGTCGCATCGATCACGTCCGCCAGGATACAGGTCTATTTCATTGACAATGAGGACTATTTCCGCCGAAAACACATTTACCGTGACGAGAAGGGAAAATTCTTCCCCGACAACGGCGAAAGGGCCGTATTCTTCGCCCGCGGCGTCCTGGAGACTGTAAAGAAGCTGCGCTGGGCCCCTGACATCATCCACTGCCAGGGCTGGATTACCCAGATCCTCCCGCTATACCTGAAAAAGGGCTACAAGGACGACCCCATTTTCTCCTCGACCAAGATCGTGCTGTCTCTGCTGGACGATATGCCGCAGGAGAAGTTCTCTGCAAATCTCAAGGATACTGTCCTTTTCGGCAACATAAAGCCCAAGGATGTCAGCCTCACGGAAGCGGCTGACGGCATAGAACTTGCAAAACTTGCCGCCACGTATGCCGACGGCATCATAATGGGCTCCGCCGATGCGGAGGAAAAGATGGGAGCTTTCGTAAAAGAGCTCAACGTACCGGTCCTCCCCTTCGACGAAGCCTCCTATGAGGATGGCGGCTATATGGACCAGTACAACAGTTTTTACGACAGTATCTTGAAATGAAGTTTTTCTGGAAGGGATTGATTTACGCCTCCGCAGTACTCTCGCTTGCAGCGGGCTGCGTAAAGGTGGACCTGCAAGTGGGCAAGGGCCTTGTGGACGCTTCCCTGCTGTATGACACCTATACCGCGGAGTTTGAACTCAGCGAAATAGAAAACCGGCGCTCCGACGCCCTCTCGGGCTATTCCGACAAGCGCCTTGCCCTCGGAGCAATCCGGGACGAAACCTTCGGGCTAACTACGCGCGCCAGCGCATTCACCCTGATTCCGGCCTTGGACACGCTGGACCTGGGCAGCAACCCTACTGTGGTCAAGTTCCTGGTACACTTTGCGAGCGACTCCGTTTCAGTCGCGGACGCCTCCCAGAACAACATCCTGCAGAATGTCTATGTCTACGCCCTTACGGACACCCTGCGCACCGTAGGCGTCGGGACCACCGACAATCCGCCTCACGGCAACGAGAGGATAAGCATAGGGGTTCCGGTAATCAACGGCAAGGATTCCCTCTCCTTCTCTCTCAACACTGCCTATGCCCAGAAATACGTCGACGCGATCAAGTCGCTTTCGCTGAAGGACAGCGTCCTCATCGACCGTGCCGGCAAGAGCGGGAACGAACTCAACGCCTACCTCAAACAGAGGATGAAGGACTATTGCAAACTGGTCCCCGGCATTTACCTTGAGACCGACACTCCCGCCGGGATGGGCGGACGTATCTCTCTCTTCTCCCTGAGCTGCCTTTCCGTTTCGGACAATTACTACGCCCGCAACGGGAACGTGGGCCTTCTGACCGTACGCTCCACCTGGAAAGGGAAACAGAAGGATTCCACCTTCCTCTTCATCCCTGGCGAGCCGACCTTCCACAACGAATACGAATTCTTGTCCAACAATCAGAAGTTCGCCCAGTACGCCTTCAACTACACCGGTCACGAAAAAGAGGGCGGCAAGGCCACGGACTTCGTATATGTCGAAGGCGGCGGCGGACTGAAACCCGTCATCCCGGCGAAGGAGATTCGGGAAAAGACTCTTCAGGAGATCGGAAAATACGGCGATGCGGCAAAAGCCATAATAAACAAGGCTACGCTCCTGCTGCCCTTCGAAAAAGATGCGGATTACACCCGCAGCGACCTCTATCCCGCGATCCTGTCCCCGACGATCCGCAGGAAGACCACTGAAGGCAACTGGCAGTTCGCCGGCCTGACCGACGCATCTGCCGAAAGCGAGAATCAGGGAAGCATAGACCGTTCGAACCTGACTTATTCCCCGGACTTTTCCTACCATCTGCAGGAAATACTCAAGCGCACGGACCTGGACAGCAAGGACGACGCGGACATCTGGCTGCTTTCCGTCCACAGCGAGACCGTCCAGAACGCCACCGGCTCCATTTACGACAACGAGTACTATAAGCAGCTGATGTATGCCTCCTACTACAACAGTCTCTATGGAGGCGACTACTACGGCGGTTACGGCGGATATGGCTATGGTTACGGCGGCTACGGCTATGGAGGCTATGGCTACGGAGGATACAACAACTACTACAACTATCTTATGATGGCCCAGATGATGGCCTCCGCCAACCAGTCGTCCACCACCACGACGTCAGAACTGGACAAGGACCGCTACTACTGCGCGAAACTGAACGGCCCGGACGCCACGAGCGTGGATCCGCTGACAAAGAAGAAGAGAGTCCCTCGCTGCAGGGTTACGTTCTCTATCCCGAGACAATAAAAAACAACCCCGGCTCCACAAGGAACCGGGGCTTTTTTTGCAGAGCCTTTATCAGGCAAGTTTTTCCTGAACTTTTGCAATAGCGTCACCGACGGTGGCGATACCGCTGGTCTCCTCATCCGGAATCTTGATGCCGAAAACACGCTCAAAATCCATCAGAAGCTCGACAGTGTCGAGAGAATCTGCTCCGAGATCGTTGGTGAAAGATGCGGAAGGTGTCACGGCTGACGGCTCCACACCCAGCTTGTCAACGATAATGTCGGTGACAGCTTTTACGATTTCTTCGTTAGTCATAATAAGTAGGTTTAAAGTTTATATTTACGTTTCTTCTTTTCAAAGCTTACAAGGTGCAAAGTTATGTATTATTTTCTTTTTTTGCAAGATTAAGCCAAATTCTGAGCCCGTTCAACGAATTGATGAAGAAGAATGAATACTTCACTACCATCACAATTTCATAGCCGCCGGCCTCCGGAGACAGCGTCCGGTTGAGCCACAGGGCCACAGAGAAGATGTTCACGAGGTTCCAGATGAACCAGGAGTCCGAATAGCACAGAGACAGCAGAATCTGTCCTACGATGTTGAGGACCATCACGACCGCGTCCAGAAGAATCTTGGCCCTGTCGAGCGAAGATGAGTCTCCCAGCCTCTGAAGATCTATATAATAAAGAAGTCCATAGACGGCGGCAATGCCGGCGAGGGTTCCGGCGGCTACGAGTGCCCACTGTTTCCCGCTGAGCCTCAGCGCTTTCGGGGCCGCCGACTTTCCGTCATCCGACTTCTTCCCGGCACCGTGTTTGCGCCATTGCCATATCCCCACGAACTGCATCGGCAGGAAATAGAACACGTGCAGCATAAACTGGCCCATATTGCCGCTGTCGAAATTGGTATAGGCGCAGATGCTGACATTGACCACTCCGAAGAGGAAGTTCCATATCAGTCCGTTGGCGCTCATCACGCAGTTGAAAACGCCCATTACGGCGCCGAGCGTGACCACGGCAAGTTTCACAATGTCCGCCCCCGGGCTCGACATCTTCATTATATTAACTACAAGCACAACGCTGATCATACCAAGGAGTATGAACAGGTTGAAAATCTTGTTGAATCTCTCTTCCTTATTCATTCAGATAATCGTGTATTTTAACTGCAAGCTCGGCTCCCACCTGAGCGGAAAGCTCTTCCAGGGGAGCCTCGGCAATCTTAGCGACAGAGCCATAGCGGAGCAGCAGGCGCTGCTCGGTTTTAGGCCCGACACCGCTGATTTCCCTAAGGGCGCTGCTGATTGCAGCCTTGGAACGGAGATCGCGGTGGAAGGTTATGCCGAAGCGGTGGGCCTCGTCACGTATGTGCTGCAGGACTTTCAAGGCCTGCGAATTGCGGTCTATGAAAAGCGGATAGGGGTCCCCTACCCGGATGACCTCCTCCAGCCTCTTGGCGAGGCCTATCACGGTCAGACGCTCTGTCAGGCCTAGCTCAGCAAGGGCCTGGTATGCGGCATTCAGCTGTCCTTTTCCGCCGTCGATCACTATCAGCTGCGGCAGATCGTCCGGAGCCTCCGCCAGCATACGGGAATAGCGTCTGTTCACTACCTCTTTCATCGATGCGAAGTCATTCGCCCCGATGACTGTCTTTATCTTGAAACGACGGTAATCCTTCTTGGACGGCTCCGCATTGCGGAAAACCACGCAGGAGGCCACCGGATTGGTGCCCTGGATATTGGAGTTGTCGAAACATTCCATATGGACGGGCAGTTCCTTCATTCCCAGGGCCTTGCGAAGGTCCTCCATCACGGCGAGGCGGAAGGCGTCCGGATCAGTATGTTCCCTCTGCTTGATGCTGTGGAAATGGAATTCCTTGGCATTCTTGGAACTGAGTTCCAGGAGCGAAAGCTTATCCCCGCGCTGAGGGATACGGAAGGCTACACCCTCTATCTCCACGTCCGGCAGGAAGGGGACTATGACCTCTTTCGACAATTCACCGAACTTGGACTGAATCTCTGCGATGAAGGTCGAGAGCACCGTCTCCCTCTCCTCTTCGATCTGGCTTTTGAAACCGAGGTTGAGGCTCTGGATGATGGATCCGCCCCTTACTCTCAGGAAGTTACCGAAGGCCTCGCCGGCTTCGAAGTCCAGGGTGAAGACATCTGCGTCCGTGTCGGAGGCGGAGGTGATGACGGATTTCGCATAATGGCGCTGGAGGGAAAGCATCTTGTCCTTCAACTCCTGGGCGGCTTCGAAATCGAGCGCCTCGGCAGCCTCAGCCATACGCTGTCTGTAGTGACGGATGACCTCTCCTCCGCGACCTGTCAGAATACGGACTATCTCCTCTATGTTGGATCGGTATTCCTCCCTGGAGATTTTACCTATGCACGGAGCCTTGCAACGCCCGATATGAAAGTCCAGGCAGGGGCGGAACTTATGGCGCAGGATAGCCTCGGAAGTGATTTTGAGGCGGCAGCTGCGGATCGGATAAGTCTCCCGGAAGAATTCCACCAGATTACGGGCGTGGAGAGCTGAACTATAGGGGCCGAAATAACGGTTTCCGCCCTCCTTCTCGATCCGTCGCGTTATGAAAACCCTTGGGAACTCCTCCCCGGTCACACATATCCAGGGATAGGTCTTGGAATCCTTCAGCAGGATGTTGTAACGCGGCTTGTACTGCTTTATCAGGTTGTTTTCAAGCAGCAGGGCGTCAGCCTCCGTATCCACTACGCTGTACTGCGCGTCTGCAATCTTCGAGACAAGTATCCGTGTCTTTGTAGTAAGTCTCTCCGGAGGCACGAAATACTGCGCCACCCTCTTGTGGAGATCCTTTGCCTTACCCACATAAATAACCTTTCCCTCGGCGTCATAGTATCTATAGACGCCGGGGGAATGGGGAAATAAGGCTATTTTTTCTCTTACGGTCACTTAGCAAGGCAGGCGGCGACTGTCTCCCCTATCTGAGGTCCGCGGATACCGCGGGCGACAATCTTTCCGTCAGGACCGAAAAGAATTAAAGTAGGGATACCCTCGATTCCATATAAATCCGTAGGAATCCTTTGGGTATTCACGATCTGATTCCAGCAGATGCCAAGCTCCGCAGCCGCCGCTGCGCTGTCTGCAGGATCATCCCATACGGCCACGCTGAGCACGTCGAATTTGTCCCCGTGGTACTTGGTCCATACTTCCTTGATGTTGGGCATTTCCCTGCGGCAGGGACCGCACCAGGAAGCCCAGAAATCCACGAGGATGTACTTGCCCTTGCCCACATATTCCGAGAATCGGACGACGGAAGCGGGATTGGCAGGATCCTGTTGTACCGCGAAATCGATGAACGCGTCTCCGACCTCGCCCTTGGTGACGACTGCCTCGGGTTCAGAACTCTCGGCAATCTTCTTTGCAGGGGCGCTGTTATTGCCGCACGCGGCTACGATAAGCGCGGCTGTCAGCAGAATCAGACTCTTTTTCATCTTACTGTTCGGGTGCTTTAGGCTGCTCAGCGGGGGCTGCTTCAGGAGCCGGGCCCTTCTCTTTACCCTTCTTGGAGAAGTACCAGATAGCGGCGGCGGCAAGGGCGAGAAGCAGGATACCGAGCAAAGGACGGTACCAGATCCAGCCGAGGGCAATCACAACCAGGCACCATACGAAGGTCAGGACGCCGCAGACGAGGCTGACGCCGAGATTCATAATGCTGGCGAGGAAAGGCAGGACCTTCAGCAGTGTGACCAGGAACTCGAACATTGACTTGAAGCCGGAGTAGACGAGGATGATACCGAGCAGACGGAGGAGCCAGGCGGTCATCTTGTTGGCGCTGTGCTCGCCCTGGAACATAGCCTCCATACTTTCAGTGCCTTCCTTAAGGGTGCTGAGGCTGTAACCGTTCTTGTCTACGAAGGGCTCGAAGGTATTCCCGACAATCCTCGAAAGGATGGAAACGTCGGCGGGCATAACCTTGGTGAAAGTAATGCGGACGTCGCCGATCTCGGGGACCGAGATGTTTTTGCCGATGTAGGCGACGTTGGACTTCACGTGGTAGTTCTCGGGATCCTGGGCGACAATCTTGTTGATTTCAAAATCCTCGACTCCTTCGATTTCGAAAGGAACCTCATTGTTCATCTGGGCGACCAGGCCGGGAGTGAGCTTGTAGGCGCCGACAGTGACGTTTTGGGCCGTCACGGTATTGTCTTCGACATTGGCCTTGACAGAGTTGCGGCCCCTGTAGTCGGGATCCTCGAAGCTGTCGGAATTGACAGGAGAACCAACCCATTCCTTGGAATAGGTATAGGTCGTAATTTCTTCCTGTCCGCCGCCGATCTTGTCGCGGGTCTCTGTATGCGAGTGCTCAACCCACTGATAGTATTCGGCTTCGCGGATGATCTTTACGGCATTGGTGTACACGCCGAAGTAGCTGTCCGTCAGGATTTCGTCCGTTGTAGCAAAGCCGTTGAGATGGACCATCTTGCCATCGAAAGCGGGATCTACCGCTGAAGGGTCGGGGAGATGGACACATTCTTTCTGGGCGTGCTTGAGCATCCTGGTCGTCTTGACCGTGCGGCCCTCGTTCCAGAACAGAAGGACTGTACCTGCGATGAGAAGAAGAAAACCGGTAAGGATTTTCTTGAAACTGTTGCCTACTCTCTTACCGTAGGAGGTTGTGGTTTTAACTGTGTATGCCATAACTAATAAGGTTAAGTGTCACAAATATAATTATTTTTTCAGAGAAAGTGAATCTTTGCCTTCATTATCATAATCTCCGGACACAATCTTCAGCAAGAGTTCCATCCGGGCGACGATTTCCTCGGAAAGTTTCTTGTCTCCATACTGCTTCATTATGTCGGCGACATACATCAGGATACGGCTCGTCGTCTCGAATTCCTGGGCGCCGTATTCTCCGAATCCGATATAGAAGGCGGCCGTCTTCATCAGGTCGGAACACAACTTTACCGCAAGTTCACGGCCCTTTTCCGTGGCCCCCAGGTAATAATAGTTCTCTATCATCTGGGCTACCATATAGTCATTGCCGGAAAAGCCGACGCAGATCGACTCGAGCGGGAAATTCTCCTCCGGTACATTCTCCTGGCATAGGTCCAGCATCTCAAGGGCCTTCTCGTCCTCGCGGGCGTCGATCAGGGCGTTGGCCACGGTGAGGAAAATCTGCCTCTGGCTGAGAACGCCCATAAAGGTATAGAGGTTCTGGTAATCGACATAGTAGTCCTTGCGCTTGAGGGCGTCCCATTTATAGACACTCTTCATCTTGTCGTAGAGCGCCAGGGCGTCCACCTTGCCGGCGTCGGTCGTGGATATCTTGTTCTTTATGGGCGTGAAACGGTAGGAGAAGCCGTCATAGACCAGATAATCCTTCAGGCCGATATTGAGGTCCCCGCCCATTGAAAGCAGGCTGATGGGACGGTCCCACTGATAGTTCGAAAGCAGATCCAGCATAAAGAGCTCCGGTTTCGACAGATAATCCTTCTTGTCGGAAATCCTCAACACTATGGAGTCCGGAATTTCCTCGGCGAAGCACTCGTCCACTATGCCGTATTTCAGGCAGTTCTCCTTGTTCACGGGGATGACCAGATTGCGTGCACAGACGAAATCCACCTTGCGGCGGCTCTGTAGCTCAACTTTCATCTTTGGATCTTTGAATACCTTCATCACATCGCTCAGAAGCATAGGCGAGCCGTCGTCGTAAGCGATGAAGACATACTCGTTAGTCCCATAGAGATACTGTTTCGGGGAAACGCTCAGAGGCAGGGGAGCCGACTCGTTGCAGGCCCATTTCATCTGGTCGATGTACCAGTCGGTGCCGAGCAGCGAAGTGTTCACGACGCGGACATCCGTGCGTATGCCTTCTATTTCCTGGGCATACCAGAGAGGGAAGGTGTCGTTGTCTCCGTGAGTCACGAGCAGGCCGTTCTTTCCGACCGAATTGAGGTAGTTGGCGGCCATTTCAGTGGAGGTGGCACGGTGGGAACGGTCGTGGTCGTCCCAGTTCTCCTCGGCCATAAGTGCCGGTACGCCGAGGCAGAGAAGTACCGACGCCGTGGCCACAGCCTTGGAATACCTGCCCTTCAGGGCGTCGTCGATCCAGTCATACAGGGCCAGGACTCCGAGCCCCACCCAGAGGGAGAACATATAGAAAGAGCCGGCATAGGCATAGTCCCTCTCACGGACCTGGTAAGGAGGCTGGTTGAGGTACAGCACTATGGCTATTCCGGTCATAAAGAACATCAGGAAGACCAGCCAGCTTCCCCTCCTGTCACGGTCGAACTGGACCACGAGACCGAGGAGGCCGAGCAGCAGGGGCAAGAAGAAGTAGTGATTCTTGCCTTTGTTCTCGCTGAGCGGCGCCGGCGCGGCACTCTGGTCCCCCAGCCTGAGTTCGTCCAGGAAGCCGATTCCGCTCTCCCAGTTTCCGTCGAAGATATTGCCCGGCAGCGGGGAATGGACATCGTTCTGGCGGCCGACGAAATTCCACATAAAATAGCGCCAGTACATCCAGTTGAGCTGATAATCAAAGAAATAGGCCATATTGGCCAGGAAGGTCGGCTTGGGATGGGTCGCGCCTCTGATGCGCTTGCCCTTTCCTCCCGTATAAGTCTCATAGAACTGGATATTGCGCTCGTCGCCGCCGGACCACATCCTCGGGAAGAACATCTTGCCCTGGGAGAGATACTCCGCGTCGGCGGGCGAGTCGGCGTGGTAGTATTTCCCGTCCAGCGGAGCCCAGTACTTGCCCATCTTGAGGGTGTAAGGAGCGTCGAAATACTGGCCGTAGATCAGAGGAGTCGAGCCATACTGCTCACGGCTCAGGTAGCGGACCAGGGTATAGGCGTTGTCCGGCTGGTACTCGTTGGTCGGGGTCTTGACCGAGGAACGGATGATCACAATCGCGAAAAGCGAGAAGCCGATGACTAGAGTCGTGACGCAGAGCATCACCGTGTTCCAGAAGACCTTTCCCCGCTTCAGCGTCGCAAACAGGCTCCAAAAGCAGAGTACGAGCAGCGCGACCATAAAGAAGAGGGCGCCGCTGTTGTACGGAAGGCCGAAGGAATTGACAAAGATACGGTCAAAAAACGCGGCAAGCTTCGGAAGATAGGGAATGAAGAGATAGACCAGGACGAACTCTATCACCACACCTATCATAAATATCCCGAGCAACTTCTTGAAAGACAGATCCTTGTCCTCGTTCTTACGGTAATAGTACATAAAGACGAAGGCCGGAATCGTCAGCAGGTTCAGAAGGTGGACACCGATCGAAAGGCCCATCAGGAAGGCTATCAGGACTATCCAGCGGTTGGCATAGGGCTCGTCAGCGGTCTCATACCAGCGGCACATTGCCCAGAAGACTATGGCGGTGAAAAGGGAAGACATCGCGTAGACCTCTCCCTCAACCGCCGAGAACCAGAAGGTATCGCTGAAACAATAGACCAGAGCGCCAACCGCACCTGCGCCGAATATGGCCACAGCCTGGGGGACGGAATACTCCCCGTCTTTGGCTTTGACCAGACGCTTGGCGAAGAACACCGTCGTCAGGTAGAGGAAGAAAATCGTCAAGGCGGAGAGCAGGGCATTCATCGCATTCACGGCGATAGCTGCGTGCTCGGGCTTGAACGGGATGGTGAAGAAACGCGCAATCAGCTGGAACACAGGGTTTCCCGGCGGGTGTCCCACCTCAAGCTTGTAGGAGGAAGCGATGAATTCTCCGCAGTCCCAGAAGGATGCAGTCGGCTCTATCGTGGAAAGGTAAGTCGCGCTCGAAATCAGCAGCACCGCCACCGCGACAATCCGGTTCCACTTGTTGAAGGTCTTTTTGTCCATATCTTGCTATTTTGCAAAATACAAAGATAAGAATTTCTCGGCAAAATCAGTCCACTCCGTCCATTCCGTGCCGGGAAACCGCCTTTTGCGGGCACCGGCGCGCCTCCCGGAACCCAAGCTAGAGCCGGTCAATGTCGGCCCAGCCGAATTTGGCCGGATAGAGCCAGGCACGGTCGGTGCGTTCCATTACGCCGTAGTCCAGGGAGATCTTCGGGCAGCCGGAATAGGCCTTCTCAATGAAGCCGTGGTCTGAAATACCCTTCTGCCAGCCGATGAAGAGTTCGGACAGTTCGGGAAGGTACTTTTCCATCTCCGAAACGATGGTGGAAGCCTTCCAGATAAAGATACCGCTGTTCCAGAAGAACTCGCCGGTACGGATGAAAACTTCGGCGAGGGCGGCAGTAGGTTTCTCGGTGAAAGTCTTGACTTTCAGTGGTTTGTCCATATAATAGGCATTCTTCCCTTCCTTTACCTGGATATAGCCGAAATTCACATCCGGGGACTTCGGGACTATGCCGAGAGTCATCAGCACGTCCTCCTTTCCCACATAATCCAGGGCCGACTCCACCGTCTCCTTGAAGAGCCCGTCGTCACGGATGATCAAGTCCGAGGGCGAAGCTACGATGACCGCATCCGGATTCCGCTTCAGGATAGTGTATGCCGCATAGGCCATACAGGGAGCCGTTCCCCTGGCGTATGGCTCCAGCAGGATGTTCTCCGCCGGGAGTTCCGGAATAATGGAGCGGGCCACGCTCCCATAAGTCCGTGGAGTCACCACAAGGATGTTCTCTTTCGGGACGATGCTGACAAAACGCTCGTATGTCAGCCTCAGGTAAACGGCCGGGACGGAAGAGCCCCCGGCCATAATGACGCAATAGTGCCTGTCTTGCATTGTTTAAGTGTATATGGGAATCCAGGCCCCCGGAATATACTTCACATCTGCCGACTGCCCGTCGAAAACGACGGACACGATGTCGAAAAATACTTCAGGAGGTGATTCCAAGTGGTTAGTGTTCAAATATTTAAGCGCAGCGTCCGCAATGCGATGCTGCTTCTGCGGTCCTACCTGATCCTCCAGCGAGGCCGCCACAGGGGCCGTCCTTGTCTTGACCTCGACGAAATGGACCCCGTCGGAAGCGGTGCTGATGATGTCCACTTCAAGGTGTCCGCCGCGCCAGTTCCTCTCCAGTATCCGGTGTCCGCGGGACTCCAGATAGCGGCAGGCCAAATCCTCTCCAACTGCGCCAAGCGCCTTTTTCCCTCGCTCTTTCATACTTCTCAGAACTTTACTACCGTGACGCCAGAGCCTCCGAACTGGATATGTTCATCAGCGACAGAGATGACTCCCGGGACCGTGCGCAGATACTTCTGGATTTCCTCCCTCAACGCTCCCGTTCCCTTCCCGTGGAGAATTCTCACGCTAGGAACATTCAACATTATCGCATCGTCGATATAGCGCATTACCTCTTCGATGGCTTCGCTCACTCTCTGCCCGCGCACGTCAAGTTCCATCTTGAAGCGGGCCTTGCGCTCTGAAAGATTGCTGTCATATACCGCCAAAGGGCGGGAAGAAGGCTTCTGTGCCGCTTTGAATTCATTGGAAGTGATGCGCTCTACCCTGTCCAGAGGCATTTTCGAGGTGATATTGCCTATTATGACGCTGACTGCCTTGGTGGAAACCTTGGACACCTCGCCGACCATACCGTTATCCTTGATGCGGACCTTCTCGCCGACCTTAAGAGGCGCGCTCCGGAAGGCCTCCAGGCGTTTTTTCTCAGCCTCTTCGGCCTCAGCCTGTTCCGGGGCTATTTCTCCCCGGCGGACTTTCCTGGCCTTTTCCCTTTCCTTGCGCTCCTTGACGAGTTTGAGGCGGCCCTCAAGGTAAGTGTCACGAGTTTTCCCCCTGTCTGCAAGAGCCTCCAGAAAGCCCTGGAGTTCTCCCCTCGCCTCGCGGGTGGCTTCTTTGTCAGCCTGGGTTTCCCTGATGGTACGGATGGTGGCCTCAACCTCTTTGTTGGCCCTGCGGATTATTTCCTCGGCCTCTTTCTGAGCCTCCTCGATTATACGTCGGCGCATCTCCTTGATTTCCTCCAGCTCCTTCTCGTACTTATCCGAAAGGACTTCCAGAGTCTTGTCCGTGGCCTTTATCTTGCTGAGCCGGTCATCCAGGGCACGACGGCTCCGGGCTATGCGGCGGAGATTCCTCTCAATCCCGACGAATTCCTCCCCGGCCCTCTGCTCCGCATCGTGGACGATTTCCTCGCTGAGACCCATCTTCCTGGCCAGTTCAAAGGCGAATGAATTGCCCGGGAGGCCCATTTCAAGGGTAAAGAGCGGAGCTATCGCGGCCGCGTCGAACTGCATCGCCCCGTTGACCACACCGCATTCTGCGGAAGAAGCGTAGAGTTTCAGATTGGTATAGTGAGTCGTGATGACCCCGTAGACTCCCCGCCCGTCCAGTTCGTGAAGGATGGCTTCCGCGATGGCGCCGCCGGCGGCTGGCTCCGTTCCCGAACCGAACTCGTCTATAAGGACCAATGTCTTCGAGTCGGCGACCGAGAGCATCTCCTTCATATCGGAAAGGAAAGAACTGTAGGTCGAAAGGTCATTGTCTATGGACTGATCATCTCCAATGGAGACCATAATGCGGTCAAAGACAGGCAGTTCCGAGGTTTCGGAGGTCGGTATCAGCAGTCCCCACTGGAACATATACTGAAGCAGTCCCACGGTCTTGAGACAGACCGACTTGCCGCCGGCGTTCGGTCCGGAGATAAGCAGGATATGTTTCCCTGAGTCCAGACTTACGCTGAGAGGCACGATCTGCCGGCCTTCCTTGCGGAGAGCCTTCTCCAGCAGAGGATGCCTGGCCTTGCGGAGACTAAGGGTGCCGTCCTCGGAAATGATGGGCATACCGGCTATCATCTCGAGGGCGACCTGGGCCTTGGCCATTATGAAGTCCACCTCGCCGATGAATGCCGCGGCGGCCGTCAAATCAGTCACCTCAGGACGGATATCGTCGGTGAATTGATGCAGGATGCGTGCTATCTCGCGGCTCTCGGCAAAATGGAGCTCCGCGATTTCATTGCTCATAGCCACTATCTCGGCGGGCTCCATAAAGGTCGTCTTTCCGGAGGCCGATTCATCGTGGACAAAACCTGCGAACTGGCGTTTTTTCGCCGAGGACACCGGGATGAGCATCTTGCCGTCGCGTATCGACACGGCGGCGTCCGCATCGGCGAGGCCGTCCTGCTGCGCCTGCCTCAGAATGGCGTTCATCCTCTTGGACAGATTGATTTCCTTGTCCCTGAGGCTGCGGCGGATGGAATACAGTTCGTCGGAAGCGGTATCTTTTATTTCTCCGTTGCGGTCAAGTATGCTGTCTATCCTCCTGAGAATATCGGGGAAGTTGTTCACCTGCGAGGAAAGCTTCTGCAGATTGGGGTAAATGCCCTCTTTCACGTTTCGGAAAAAGGAGGTGACCTTATGCAGGGTCAGCAGCAGGGTGCGCAGTTTTCCGAGCGAAAGCTGGTCTATTGACGCGCCCTTTTCAATCGAGGCGAGAAAGGGGATGCAGTCGATGTAGCCGCTGGTCGGGAAAGAATCCTCGAACATCAGGATCAGCCGCATCTCGTCCGTCACGAGAAGACGGTGGCGGATTTCCTGAGGCTGAGATGAAAACTCCTCAGTCTCAACCCTTTGCGCCGCATATTCAGTGGAACACCTGTCCGAGACTCTCTCCCGGACCATATCGAATCCAAGCTTAGTTTCAAGCCTTCTGTCCGTCATTCAGCTTCCTCCATAGCCTTGCCGAGAAGTCCTCTCAGCTGTGCCATATCCTCTATTGTCCTGATCTCGCCGCCCTGGGCGTAGGAAACTCGTCCCGTCTCCTCCGAAACCACGATCACCTCGGCGTCGGTATCTTCGCTCAGGCCTATCGCGGCGCGGTGGCGCATACCGTAATGGGCGGGAATGTCCACACGGTTGGTCATAGGCAGCTGGCAGCGGGCGGCGACAATGCGGTTTCCTACTATTATCATAGCCCCGTCGTGAAGGGGCGAATTCTTGAAAAAGAGGTTCATCACCAGACGGCGGTTGATTTCCGCATCGAAACTGTCTCCGGTACGGATATAGTCGTCCAGAGTGGACTTGTGCTGGATCACGATAAGGGCGCCGGTCTTTTCCGCGGACATTGCGCGTACCGCCTCGGAAAGTTCTTCGACCTCACGGCTGCCGAGTTTCTCTTCCTTGATGCCGAACAGGCGGTTGAAAAGTTCACCCGCCCGGCGGGCAAGCCCAGACGTCACGGCGAAACGGTTCAGAAGATGCCGGATTTCAGGCTGGAAAATAATGATGATTGCAAGCACACCGACGTCCAGCAGGGTGTTGACCAGTATGGTCATCATCCTCATATTGAGGGCGGAAACTATACCCTGGACCACGATAAGCAGGGCCAGGACCAGCACAATATTGACGACGGTGGAGTCCCCACGGATGCTCCTGAGCAGGAAAAATATAATCAGGGCCACCATCAGGATGTCCAGGATGTCGGCCACTCCGAAGGGCAGGAAACCGAATATGGCTAGCACACTTCTCATTCTCCCTACAAAAATAGTAATTATCTGCCGATAATAAAAGCGCTAGTTGATGATGACGGGAGCCGGCTCGGCCTCCTCCTGGGTAACCGGACGGATTGACATCCCGTAGGAACGCGGCTTGTTGCCCTTGGCCTCACTGTCCGGAGTCCCGGAGGAGAAGAGAGTAAAGTGAAAACTATAGGCCAGAGTGGCATCACCGGTCACCCATTCCCCCGCCCAGTAGTATCCGTTGCGGTTTTCGGGTGAGGTGCTCTCCCGGTAGAGATTGTTGCCATAACGCATATCGGCGGCCGGAAGGAAAATGGACTTGCCGTTGATCTTGGAGGTGAAGCGCATCCCCGTATTCCCGTCCACCGTGGTTTTTTCCAAATTGCAGTTGGCTACCAGAGCCGCCCATTCATCCTTCGACGGAATCCTCCAGCGCGGGCCCCACTGGCAGTAGGCGAGGTCGCAGCGGGTGCCGCTGATGGAATTGGCGTGCTTCCCGACGAAATCCGCGGGATGGCGGGACGGATAGTAATGGAGATCAATCTCAGTATGGTAACCGGTGGGGTCGCCCCAGCCGTAGAGACCGCCGAAATCACCTGTGTAACGGGCGCCTACGTTACGGGTCGCCCAAAGCAGGGGACGGTCATTGCAGCTGAAGCCCAGGTCGACGGCTTCCGGCTCGCCGGCCTGCTCGACCACCCTCGTAGCCACAGGTGATTCCTGGGCGGAGTCTTCCCAAACATCGCTCTCCCGGATATAGACTGTCCCGTCGTCGGTGGCGGCAATCTCCTTGTCCACCGTGCAGGAGAGATTCACGGCCTGGCAGGTCTCGGCTGCGTCCCTTCCTTCGACGTCCGGAATATTGGGCGCAATGTTCCAAAGGGGAACGATCCTGGAGGAGCCGTCTTCGTAGACGATCTCATAGGTGCAGGAGGTCTCATAACTGACTTGATAGGTATTGTTTGGCGGGACGGTTCCCGGCTCGCATTCCACGCTGATTCCGCTTGCGGGGCAGTCGAGGTTTACCTTGGTCTTAGGTACTGCGACCGGGGTCTTCTTGGTCCAGGTTGAGCCTGTAATTTCTTCTTTTGCAGACACTTCCCCGTCTTCACCGACGTATCTGACACTGACTTTCCCGGCCATCGAACGAAGCCCCTCTCCCAGGGTGACCTTATAGGTCTGGGTGATGGACTTGATTTTCTTCCTGGAATGCTGTCCGGAAGGATTGTCTGTGGAGGAAGAAGAAGATCCTCCGGCAAAATCGGGCTCGCAGGCCGCCGCGAGGAGAGTGGCCAGAAGCAGGAGAAACAGACGGTGCGCTTTCATAGCTTGTTTTCGCAATATGTTTGTTTGACAAAAATAGTAAAATTATGCTGATAATTTCTTACCTTTGAAAACTTTTAGGTGACAATTATGTACAGGGTTCTGAAATTCGGAGGGTCATCGGTAGCAAGCGCTACTGCGATGTCCAGGGTGCTGGACATAGTCGGCTCGGCTACGCAGGAGGGAAAGGTCATTTTAGTCAGTTCGGCCATCAGCGGCTGCACCGACGCGCTGCTGGCGATAGCCGCGGGCAAGGCCGATGCGGCGGTCCTGAAGCAGCGCCACCTTGAGATTGTCCGCCGCCTTTTCACCGGAGAGGAGAGAAAGGAAGTCTCGGCAGAGGTCCTGGCCTTGTTCGACGCTATGGAAGCCTCGCCCTTGGAAGAAAAAGTGACCTTCGGAGAACTGCTTTCCACAAGGATACTCTACCGCAAACTTATCTGCGACGGGACCAGGGCCGCCTGGCTGGACTCCAGGAAACTTGTGGTAAAAGACAATATTCCAGAGACTTACAGACGCATCAAGGAGGCCGTGTTCGCCGCCGACGCCGAGGTAATCGTCGCCCCCGGCTTTATCTGCAGCGACTCCTCCGGGAAGGTCTGCACACTCGGGCGCGGAGGCTCGGACTACAGCGCCGCCCTCTATGCGGCGGCAGTTCAGGCGGACGCCCTGCGGATATGGACGGACGTGCCCGGAATAATGACCGCCAATCCTAAAGAAGTGCCTGCAGCAAGGACCATTCCTCGAATGTCCTACGCCGCGGCGCTGGATATGGCCGAACACGGAGCCAAAGTCCTGTACGCGCCGACAGTCGCCCCTGCGATGGAAGCCGGGCTGGACATAGAAATAAGAAACACTTTCGATCCGGAGGGAAAGCATACGGTCATCTGCGCGGAGGCCGATGCGACGCCGTGGATAGGCGTGACTTCGGAGGGCGGGACCATAAGGCTGGTCGGATCCACTCTGGCGAAGGTCCGGGACGGAGCGCGCCAGGCAGGCGAGGCGCTTAATGAAAGCGGCATTGCCGCCCTGTCTCTGGAATGCGAGGGCAACGACCTTGTATTCACAGTCAGGGAAAGCGTTAAGATTCAAGCCCTCAACGCTCTGCACCGCTGCTTTTTCCAGACTCGCAAGCCGGAAGAAATCGCCCTTTTCATAGCCGGAAACGGGGCAGTGGGAAAGGCTCTGCTCAGCCTGATAGGGAAAAGCGCGGAAAGCGTAGCCGAAAGAAGCGGGAAGGTCCTACGGGTCCTCGGACTTGCCGACAGCAAGCACTACGGGATAGGTGCGGGGCTTGTAATGGACAAGGAAGGAGACTATGTCAAAGCCGTCATAGAGGCCGCCCCGGAAGGCTCGGTCTTCGTGGACTGCACCGACAGCGAGACGCTGTGGAAACGCTATGGCGAACTCTTCGAGGCCGGGATAAGCATAGTTTCCTCCAACCGCCGTTCCTTCGCGATTCCGTACACCGACTTTGCCGCAATGCACACTTCGGCAAGGGAACACGGCGTTTTCCTCCGCTATGAAACTACTGTCGGAGCCGCCCTGCCCATACTGTCCACTATGCTCGCAAGCGCCACGGGCTGCGACGATGTGCAGAGCATCGAAGCCGTCGTCTCCTGTACGCTGAACCAGATTCTCGGAGAGTACAACGGAGAGGGCGCCAGCCTCGCTTCACTGATACGCCGGGCCCAGGAAGCCGGACTCACAGAGCCGGATCCGAGGACAGACCTTGGGGGAAAGGACGCGCTGCGAAAACTGCTGATCCTTTCGCGCGTAGCTGGCATTCCGCTGGAAGAAAGCGATGTTGAGATCGAGCCTGCCGTGCCTCTCAAAGACGGTCCGCTGGAGGATTTTTACGCTTCGCTTCAGGAGGCCGGGAAAGACTTTGCGGCAAAGGCCAGGGCTGCAGCCGTCAAGGGTTGCCGCCTCCGCTTCGTCGCCTCGGTGGACAAGGCTCCTGGCACAAGGCTGGGATACCGCGCATCCATCCGCATCCGGGAAGTTGGCCTCTCCCACCCCGCCTACTTCCTCCAAGGTACTGAAAATGCAATAATCGTCCAGAGCACCTTCCACCCCTATCCCCTGGTCATCCAGGGTTCCGGAGAAGGCGCGCTCCAGGCCGCATCAAGCATACTTAACGATATATTACGCTGATACTATGATAGTTGCCGTAGTCGGAGCCACAGGTCTTGTGGGCTCGAAAATGCTGGAAGTGCTGCAGGAAAGGCATTTCCCCGTGACGGAACTCCTCCCTGTCGCATCCTCCCGTTCCTGGGGGAAGAAAGTAAGTTTCAACGGGCGGGAATGGACCGTCATCTCCGCCGACGAAGCCATTTCAAGGAAGCCGTCGCTGGCCATTTTCAGCGCTGGCGGAGCCGCTTCCGGAGAACTCGCCCCCCGTTTCGCCGCCGCCGGCTGCTATGTCGTGGACAATTCCTCCTTCTGGAGAATGTATCCCGAAGTACCGCTCATAGTCCCCGAAATCAATGCCGATGTCCTTACGCCAAAGGACCATATCATAGCCAACCCCAACTGTTCGACCATACAGATGGTTATGGCCCTCGCCCCTCTCCATAAAGCATTCGGAATCAAGAGAATAGTGGTCTCGACCTACCAGAGTGTGACCGGCGCCGGCCAGAAAGGGCTCTCGCACTTGATGACGGAGCGCGCCGGAGGTCAGGGGAGCCATTTTCCTCACCCCATAGACCTGAATATCCTGCCCCACATCGACTCTTTCCTCGAGGACGGCTATACCAAGGAGGAGGCCAAGATGGTCAACGAGACGCGGAAGATTCTCCGTGACCCGTCCATAGCCATAAGCGCCACCACGGTCCGAGTGCCGGTAAAGGGCGGCCACAGCGAAAGTGTCAATGTAGAATTCCTGAGGCCTTTCGAACTTTCAGAAGTCCGCCGTCTCCTGTCGGAAATGCCGGGAGTGCTCGTCCAGGACGATCCCGCAAACAATCTCTATCCTATGCCCATATATGCAGAAGGCAGGGACGAAGTCTTCGTGGGACGCATCCGCAGGGACAGTTCCGTTGAAAACGGGCTGAATTTATGGTGCGTGAGTGACAACCTGCGCAAGGGAGCCGCGACCAACGCCATACAAATAGCTGAAGTACTGCTGGAAAAAGGATGGATTTAGGTTTATTTATGCAAATGCTGGAGTGGGATTCCACTTCAGGGAAAGAGAGGGCTTTTTCCGACTGGCTGGTTTCCCGGCTTGCCGGTTTTGGAAAGCTTGAGCGCTTCGAGGTCGGGGACGGCACGGAAAATCTGCTTCTTAGCTGGGGCAAGCCGGAGGTCGTTTTCTGCACCCATATGGACACGGTTCCGCCGTATATCGCTCCGCAGGTCGTTGGCGGCAACACCGCCCTGCCGGAACAATCGGCCGGAGGCTGTGCCGTCGCGCCTCAGGGCCATACTTCCACCGGCCGAAAAAAGGCCGTCGGAAATATTGGGCCCGTCGGCTCCACCAAGCCATCGCCACAATCTCCTGACGATGTTATATTCGGCAGGGGGGCCTGCGATGCCAAAGGGCAGATTTTCGCAATGCTCTCGGCCTGCCGTTCTCTGGCCTCCGAAGGCCTCGACGGTTTCGGCCTGCTGCTTCTGAGCGGCGAAGAAACAGGCTCCTGGGGCGCCAAGGCCTTTGCGAAAACCGGTTTTAGCGCGCCGTTTCTGATTGTAGGCGAACCGACTGAGAATCTTTTGGTTTCAGCAGCAAAAGGTACCAAGTCGTACGACCTGAAGTTTAGCGGAGAAGCCTTCCATTCTGGCTATCCCGAGTACGGGGTAAGCGCGGTGAATCTGTTCAACGAATTTTGCAACGCTCTGAGCGCCAAGGATTTCGGCGACGATCCCGTGCTGGGGAAGACTACGTGGAACATAGGACTTCTGGAGAGCGCCAACCCTCAGAACATACTTTCCCCCGAACTGAAATGCAGGCTGTATTTCCGTACGACCTTCGTTTCGGACGAGGCTGTTGTGAATTATATGGAAGGCGTTGCAATTGGGCGGAAAGGCATCGTGACGGCAGGCCTTCAGGGCCGGATTTCGGTCACGGCCCGCGGAGGTGATGCCCCACAGCACTACCTGGTGCCGGAAGGTTTCGAAAGCGCCCCCGTCGCCTTCGGCAGCGACGCCCCTCACCTTTCGAACTTTGAGCATAAGATAATCTGCGGGCCCGGCAGCATACGCCACGCCCACCGCAGCGACGAGCAGATAAGCCTTCCGGAGCTGGAAGAGGCTGTCAAACTGTATGTACGGCTGTTTAAGCACCTATACCCGTGGGGAACAAGTGCTTGACCGTCAGGCATTTAAGCAAAATGCCCTGGTCAAAAATCCCTAGGGTAAAAACAATAAGTAATTGATTTCAAACAAGTTATCCCCCACGGGGCTTTAAGATATGAAAGTAATCATCAGCGGATACGGCCGTATGGGCCATATGGTAGAAGAGGAACTGAATCGGCGGGGTATTGAACTCGTCGAGGCAAGCGAGGATATCTGCGCGGTCGCCCCGGAAGTGGCCGGACAGTGCGTCTGCATAGACTTCACCACTCCGGAAGCTTTCCGCAGGAACTATCCCGTAATTGCCAGGAACTTCAAGGCGGCGGTCATCGGAACCACCGGATGGAACGACATCGCCCCAGAGGTGTTCAAAGCCTTCGAGGATGCCGGGACGCCAATGATCTATGCCTCGAATTTTTCCCTCGGAGTGAATGCCCTTTTCGCCGCAGTACGTAAAGCGTCCAGCCTGCTGAAAGGCGCAGGATACACTCCCGAAATCGAGGAAATCCACCATATCCATAAGCTGGACGCCCCAAGCGGTACCGCAAAAAGCCTTGGCACCATAGTTGAAGAATGTCTGGGCGTGAAAGCTGAAATTTCATCCGTACGCGAAGGCGAAGTGCCTGGGATACACACACTTACGCTCACCTCGGAGGCCGACAAGCTCACCCTCCGTCACGAAGCGTTTTCCCGCAGGGGCTTCGCCGCAGGCGCAGTCACCGCCGCCCTTATGACCGAGGGCCTCAGCGGAGTACACGAATTCTCAAAATTACTTGAAATATGAAACGACTGATCACCCTCCTCGCCGGAGCATTGCTCTGCCTGAGCGCATTTGCCCAGCCCGGCCTGAAAGAAATCACCATTACAGCCACTCGCAGCAGCGATTATTACGGAGACGTAAAACTAACCGCCATCCTGACCTGCAACAATGACGGCAAGATTGGCCAGATCCAGACCCGCATCTTCAACCGCTTCGAGGAACCCGGCCGCACAGTAAACCGCCTGGTGGCAGAAAGCATCAACTATGAGCGATTCGTGGACGGCGCGGAAATCCTCCAGACCTTCCGGATCAACAACATTCCCGACGAGGACTCTCCCTTCGTAGCCAGGACCATAATCAAAGCCAAGGACGGCACTCAGAGCGTGATTGAAACCCCCTTCAGTTTCGGCACGAGAACTGAAATCAAAGACGTCAACGGCCCCGTTCCCGAGCAAACCCAAGCAAAATAGTAGCTATGAATAAAGCTTTTTTAAGCCCCTTCCGCTTCAGTAAGATGGCAGCGCTGGTCCTGTATTCCGCTTGCATAATTGCCAGCTGCGGCGACAAGAATGATACGGACAACAAGCCCGGAGTTGTCGACTTGTCTGCTGTAGGAACGGCAAACTGCTACATCGTACCGGCTGCGGGGACATATTCCTTCAAGATGACACAGGGGAATGGTCCCCAGCTTAGCGGAGTGGCATCCGCTGAAGTCCTTTGGGAGAGTTTCGGCGACAAAACAGTGCCCGAGGTCGGGAGCATCATCAAGAGCGTGTCTGTTGACGGTGACGCCATCCGTTTTGAGACGCCCGAAGAGCTGAAAAACGGCAACGCCCTGATTGCGGCCAAAAACGAGTACGGGACTATCCTCTGGTCCTGGCATATCTGGGTCTGCAAAGATTATGATCCCGTGGCCACGGCCCATGTGTACAATAACAACGCCGGGACCATGATGGACCGCAACCTTGGCGCCACTTCCACGACTCAGAATGCCGTGCAGTCCCTGGGTCTGATGTATCAATGGGGCCGCAAAGACCCATTCCTGGGTCCTGGGGCTGTCAGTTATGCCTCCGCAAGCGAACAGGCTCCTGCCGCCTCAACCATTGTCTGGCCAGACGCTGTCCTTAACATTGCCGGGGAGAGTGGAGCAAAGTGCGGAACCATAGAGTTTTCCATCAATTATCCTACGACCTTCATCCTGCACGAGTGGTACAAGAATAAAGAGACAACCATCTACGACTGGTGCCTGAATATGGATGTCTACCGCTGGTCCTATTCCAAAACGAAGTATGATCCCTGTCCGGCCGGCTGGCAGGTGCCAAAAGGGGGAGAAGAAGGCGTCTGGTATGTGGCTTACGGGGACAAACAAGGATATGCTCCGACATTGGAACACTATGTAAGAGGTTTGGATTTCTCCAATATCTTTGGCGGGAAGGACAACTGGTATCCTGCGACAGGCTGTATCAGCGGCAGCAACAACAACGGAAACACCTTTGAAGTTGTAGGAGAATCCGGCTATCTGTGGTCCTGTACCTGGGAAAACGGAACCCGTGACGACAGGCACGGCGGACGCTTTTTTTACTATAATCGTACAGACGGATACTTCAAGGCTGTCGATATAGGTTTTGAAAGCCTTGCGAACGCTAACGGTCTGCCCGTCCGTTGCGTAAAGACGGAATAGCTAGCGCAGCAAATCCTCAAGAGTAATACTGCCGGAAGTCTTTTCGTCACGGTATTTGACGATGACCGGGCAGTAGAGATGGACCCCGCTTTCGAGGGCCTTTCCTCCGCGGATGATCGGCTTCGAGCCGGACACGACTACAGCGCCTTTGGGGACGACCACTCGGCCGTCCTCATTTCTTTGGACAAACTCGCCCTTCGTAGCATCGAAAAGCGCTGTGGATGAAGTGATTATGACGCCGGAAGCTATCACGGCGCCTTCCTGGACTATGGTGCCTTCGTAGATTCCGCAGTTGCCGCCGATGAAGGCTCCGTCCTCTATTATGGTCGGGAGGGCGCCGGCAGGCTCGAGGACCCCGCCGATCTGTGTGGAGGCGGAAATATGGATATGGGCCCCGACCTGGGCGCACGAGCCTATGGTCACGTGACTGTCGACCATAGTCCCTTCCCCGACATACGCACCCACATTGACATAGGCAGGGGGCATTACGATGGCTCCGGGGGCAAGATAGGCGCCGCGACGGATGCTTGAGCCGCCCGGGACTATGCGGACTCCGTCCTCTTTAGCGAACTGCCGGACGGGAAAAGTAGCCTTGTCAAAGAAGGAAAACTGACCCTGGGACATATCGGTGACTGCGCCGAGGCGGAAGCCTGCGAGTATCACTTCCTTGACCCATTTGTTGACAACCCACTTGCCGTCAATTTTTTCGGCGACCCTTATCTCGCCCTTTTCCAGGCCTTCGATTACCTCGTTGAAACGTTCCAGAGTTATTTCCATAGGACTAAAACAGATCTTTAATGGTTTGACTGATAAGGGCTTCTGTCTGCTCACTCGCCTTCACAAGCGGCAGGCGGAGGCTGTTCTCCATAAGGCCGAGCTGAGCCATAGCGGCCTTGGCGGGAATGGGATTGGGCTCCACGAAAAGGGCCTTGAACAGGGGCTGAAGCTGCCGGTCCATCCCTTCGGCTTCGGAGAAGCGCCCGTCACGCAGGGCGTGGACGAAATCGGCCATAGCGGAAGGGAAAACATTGGAGGCCACGGAGATGACTCCGTCTGCCCCGGCTTCCATAAGTGCGAGGGTATCCTCGTCATTGCCGCTCAGGACGCTGAAACCCTCGGGGCGGCCGTCCAGGATGGCCTTTATCTGCTCAAACTTGCCGCTGGCCTCCTTTATACCAACGATATTGGGGACCTCGCGGGCAAGGGCAAGGGTGGTTTCGGCTTCCAGATTGGTACCGGTACGTCCCGGCACATTGTAGAGGATTATGGGCTTGGTCGTAAGGGCGGCGACAGCCTTGAAATACTCGTAGAGGCCTCTCTGCGGGGGTTTGTTGTAGAACGGAACCACTACAAGGAAGGCGTCGGCGTCCTGCAGGAGGCGTATGTTGGCGGCCGTCCCGGCAAGGGAATTCGAGCCCACGCCGGCTATAACCGGGAGGGAGGAGGCTCTCTGACGGCACAGCTCCAGAACCTGGAGTTTTTCGCTCTCGGAGAGAGTGGGGGTCTCGCCGGTAGTTCCCAGCGGCACCAGGAAATCCATCCCGGTATCCACCTGCCAGTCCACCGTTGCGGCGAAGGCCTCGTAGTCCACCTGTGCGGCAGGACCATTGTCCGATTTGAACGGAGTCACAAGCGCCGTTCCGCAGCCTGAAAACAATTTTTTGTCCATAATCTATATTTAGTTAGCGTCCGCAAAGTTCTGCGGGACCGGTGAGATGGACCTCGGTAAAGTCCTCTCCGGAGGCGCAGAAATCAACTTTCAGCAGGTCGCCGCGACGGCACTGCAAGGTCAGCTCCCGCTTAAGGCTTCCGTCCTCCTTTCCACGGCCGGCGGATGCCATCGAGGAGTCATAGTCAAGGAGATATGCCGCTATGGCGCTGGCAGTTATGCCCGTACCGCAGGCCAAAGTCTCGCCCTCGACGCCTTTTTCGAAGGTTCGGACCTTCAGAATATCCCCGAAGCGTTCCACAAAATTGACATTCGTACCTTCGGGAGCGAATGCCGGATCCCAGCGCAGCGCCTTCCCTTCTTCTTCCACGTCCAAGGCATCCACATCCGGAACGAATTTCACGAAATGCCGGGTTCCGGTGTTGAGGAAGAGGCCGCCAAAAATGGGATTAACTCCGTGGACATCAATCATTTTCAGCCTTACAGTCCATAGCGTCCCTTCACGCGAAAGGATGCTGGCGGAGTGCAGACCGTCCGGTGCCCTGAAAAGCCACTCCCGGCCCTTAGGTTTCAGTCCGAGATAATCGGCAAAGGCCACTATGCACCTCCCGCCGTTGCCGCACATCATTCCGCCGGAGCCGTCCGGATTATAGAATTCCATCGTAAAATCGACATCCGGACTGTCCAGAAGAAGCATCAATCCGTCGGTATGGTACTCGCGGCAGAGCTCTCCTATCCTTCCGGCTTCACGGAAGACCGAAACATCTCCCTCGCGGCCGTCTATGAGCACGAAATCATTGCCCGCCCCGCTGAATTTATACAGATTCATAGGCGTCCTTTGATAATTTCCGAGAGAATCTTCACTCCGGGCTCCATCTTTTCCTCTGCGATGAAAGTGTAGTTGAGACGCATCGTGTTGCGGTGGCTGCCGTCCACGAAGAAGAAGGAGCCGGCGACGTACGCAACGCCCTTGGACAGGGCCTCGTCGTACATTTCTACCGTATCCATACCTTCCGGAAGCGTCAGGAAGAGGAAAAGGCCTCCGTCCGGACGAGTCCACGACGTTCCTTCCGGCATATATTTTTCCAAAAGAGAAAGCATCCTGTCGCGGCGCCGGCGATAGATGGAAATGGTCTTTTCAAGATTGCGGTCCAACGCGCCCGAGCCCATAAATTCGGCGGCCAGATACTGGTCGAAGACTGGCGGGCAAAGGTCGAGGGACTGCTTGCAGACATAGATTTGCTCCAGCAGTTCTTCCGGGCCGATTATCCAGCCGAGACGGAAGCCGGGGGCAAAGATTTTCGAGAAACTGCCGAGGTGCAGGGTCCTTTCCGGGGCCATTTCGCGGATCGTCGGAAGCGCTTCTCCGCTGTATCGGACTTCCCTGTAGGGGCTGTCTTCCACTATTATAAGGTCCAGCGCCCTCGCCTTTCGGACCAGTTCCTCCCTCTCGGCAAGAGTCATAGTCTCTCCCGAAGGGTTGTTGAAGTCCGGTATGACGTAGATGAACTTGGCCCTTCCGGCCTCTGAGAGGGTAAGAGCCTCCAGCGGCATAACTTTGGCGCGGTAGGCGGCAAAACTCTGCAGGGCACCAAGATAAGTCGGGTCCTTGGACAGGACTATGTCGCCGGGATCAAGCAGAATGCGGCTGCAGACGTCTATGCCCTGCTGGGAAGAAGTCGTAATCTGCACCTGCGAAAGCGGCACGCCATAGCGCCGGGCAATCACTTCGCGAAGCTCGGTGACGCCCTGGGTGGCACCGTACTGTAGTGCCTTGGTGCCATATTTGTCAAGCACGAGGGACGACAGACGCTTGATGTCCTCGGTCGGGAAAGTGTCTGCGGCGGGATAGCCTCCTGCAAAGGAGCAGATGGCCGAAAGGTCCACCTTGCGGAAAATCTCCCTCACGGGACTCCGCATAAACGAAGGCACATCCGCCGAAAAGAACTTCCCGTAATCCATCATTCGCGAGTGATTTTAGCCCCAAGGGCGTTGAGACGGCCCTCAATGTTCTCATAGCCGCGGTCGATCTGCTCGATATTCTCGATGGTCGAGGTGCCGCGGGCGCTCATAGCCGCAATCAGCATCGCGATACCGGCGCGGATATCCGGCGAAACCATACGGGAGGCCTTGAGCGTGATGCGGTGGTCGTGGCCGATGACCACTGCGCGGTGAGGATCGCAGAGAATGATCTGCGCACCCATATCTATCAGTTTGTCCACGAAGAAGAGCCTGGATTCGAACATCTTCTGATGGATAAGCACGCTGCCCTTGCACTGGGTCGCGACTACGAGCATAACACTCAGCAGGTCAGGGGTCAGCCCCGGCCAGGGGGCGTCGGCTATGGTCATTATGGACCCGTCCAGGAAGGAGTCGATTTCGTAGCAGTCCTGGGCCGGGACATAGATGTCGTCGCCGCGCTGCTCGAGCTGGACCCCAAGGCGGCGGAACTGGTCCGGGATTATACCCAACTCTCTGTAATTGACGTCCTTGATCGTGATTTCCGACTGGTTAAGGGCGGCCATCCCTATGAATGATCCGACCTCGATCATATCCGGAAGGATGCGGTGCGAAGTGCCGTGCAGGGCCTCGACTCCGTGGACACGGAGAAGGTTGGAGCCCACGCCGTCGATGAACGCGCCCATCTTGTTGAGCATACGGCAAAGCTGCTGGACATAGGGCTCGCAGGCAGCGTTGTAGATGGTCGTCGTGCCTCTGGCGAGGACTGCGGCCATCACGATGTTGGCAGTACCCGTCACGGAGGCTTCGTCCAGAAGCATATAGCGGCCTGTCAGGCGGCCGTCGCTGGTCAGGTGAAAGGCCCTCCTGGTCCCGTCATAGTCCATTTTCGCGCCGAGTTTGACCATCCCGTCCAGGTGAGTGTCCACCCTGCGGCGGCCGATCTTGTCACCGCCCGGCTTGGCGAACCAGGCGTGGCCGAAACGCCCCAGAAGCGGTCCGACGACCATCACCGAGCCGCGGAGCCTGGCGCATTTCTGCACAAACTCCTCGGTCTCGATATAATCCGTGTCCACCTCGTCGGCCTGGAAGGTGTAAGTGCCTTTTTCGTGGCGGACAACCTTCACGCCCATACCTTTTAGAAGCTCTATAAGGTTCTTGACGTCAAGTATTTCCGGAATGTTCGATATGGTCACGGGTTCGGCGCTCAGAAGCACGGCGCTGATCACTTCAAGCGCCTCGTTCTTCGCACCTTGCGGGACTATTTCCCCGGAGAGGCGGTGCCCGCCTTCAATTATGAATTTTGCCATAGACTACACTGTTTCGACTTCGCAGTGAAGAGTTATACCATATTTCCTTTCAATTTTCCTGATTATGCGATCCCTGAGGGCCAGCACATCTTCCGGGACGGCCCTTCCAGTCGCATTCACGAGCACCAGAGGCTGCTGCGGATATACCTGCGCGCCGCCAAGCCTTTCGCCCTTGAAGCCGCACTGCTCTATCATCCAGGCTGCCGGGACTTTTATCTCATCGCCGACTTCGTAATGAGGGACTTCATATCCGGGGCCATTGTCCTGGCGGGCCGTCGCCACAATCTTCTCGAAATGCTCCTTTGAAATCACCGGATTCTTGAAGAATGATCCCGCGCTGCCTATTTCATCGGGATCGGGCAGTTTCTGCCGCCTTATCCCGATTATCGTACCCCGAATCGCTCTCGGAGTCAGGCTGTCGTCAGAGATTTCAGTGCCAAATGCCGCCAACCTCGCCTCCAGGGCCTTGCGGACGCCGCCATAGTCCAGTTTCGGCCGAGGCGTGCGGCTGAGACGGAAAGTCACTGCCGTAATTATGAAACGCCCCTTCCATTCCGTCTTGAAGCGTGACGTTCTGTAACCATATCCACAGTCCGCCGCAGGGATGTCCACGAAGCGGCGCTCCTGCCGGTCCCAGGCGTGGACAGTCTCTATAATGTCCTTTGCCTCAACACCATAGGCTCCGATGTTCTGAACGGCGGAGGCTCCGACCTCCCCCGGAATCAGCGACAGGTTTTCCGGTCCCCAGAGATCTTCCGCCGAGGCCCAGGCGCAGAAGTCGTCGAACACCACCCCGGCGCCAAGCCGAAGTTTCCGGCTGCCATCCGCTGCCGGGAAACTGTCGATTGCGACGTGCAGGACGGTGCCGGGGAAATCGCCGGTGAAGAGGAGATTGCTGCCGCCGCCCATCACGAAGACAGGCTGCGGCAGAGAGTCGAAATCCAGCTCCGGAAGGTCCGACTCCTCGGTGATTTCCACAAAAAGACGGCAATGGACCTTCATCCCGAAAGTGTTCCGGGAGCTAAGGTCCATATTCTCCGTTTTCAAAATCATACAGTAAGATCTAACGGAAGATCGCTGATATCCTTAAGCCGTTTTCCTTCAACAAGAATCTTAATCATTTCCTGCGCATCCTCAGCTCCTATTTCCTCAATGGTCTCTATCAATTCATTCAAAGCGAAATGATAAACGCAATCTATATCACCTGTCCCCATCGCCAAAGAAGCAATCCTGGACGGTAACGGCTCTGCCGTCACAACCATAATATGAGGCAGATGCCCTTTCCTATTACGAATTAAGCCTAAGGCTTCGGTACGACTATTTTGGGCGCGGTCGCTTCGAATTGTCCATTTTGCAGAAATAGAAGCATGTAATATCGGCAATGGATTAAACCTCTTCCTAATATCAGTCCTTGTCGCAAAAATGTCTTCTACGACTTGTAAGCCTGAGTTAATCACCTCATCCTCCTCCGGATCCCTATAAACGACAACGTCTGGAGCCACCATATAATCATTACCTAAACTTGCAGCCAAACGCGGGTCTGATTTTGTCAGACTTGACAAATAATCCAAGTGCTCATACTGAGAGAAACTGCTTGTCTTTATTGAATTCCTATTGCCAAGCTTTGCAACATGCCATTTGCCGGGCCGCAAGTGTGAAAGTTTAAGAAAAGTCTCCTCGATAAACTGCATGTTTACAGTTTCAAATTTTGCCCCGGAGGTCTGTCCCTCGGCCTTGAGCCCTACTTTCGCCTGCAAAGAATCCGCAATTCCCTTAGCGACAGCAATAGACAACTTACTGTCTCTGTCTGCATTACTCGGTATTCCGCTGGAATCAACAGTCAAAATACCCTCTTCTAGCAATCTTTCGTGGTATTTATACCTCGCCGTCTGTATCAACGCATCCATTGTTTAACACTTTTAATATTTCTAAACCAATCTTTCTGGCGACAGGCGGAGGAAAGGCGTTCCCAACCATCCTGCAGGACAATGTCTTCTTGTTTCCAATATACCAGTCATCCGGAAACCCCTGGAGTCGAGCCATCATACGCGGAGTCAACTTTGGCATGCCTGAAAAATCTTTTTCTGGTGCAGAATCAGCTATACCTGCTCCATTAATGCCGAGTTCCGCCCACATCTTTCTGGCCCTTGTCGGTCCTAAATCAGGACCACCGTGTTTTTTGCTTCCACCAACAAGAGTAGGAGCTATTTTATTCGCCTTTATCCTCCACTCCTTTACTCCCGTCCATCCGTTTGCTGCCATCAAATCGTACAACGTATCGCCAACAGTCTGGACGGCGTTTCCCGGAACAGGAAACACGAAAGTGTCAGTAATATCTTTTCTAAACGCCACAATAACCGCCCTTGGTCTTAGCTGTGGAACACCATAGTCAGAAGCATTGACGAGTTTGACATGAGGAGTATGATAACCCATCTCTTCTATCGTTCCTAATATCTTCTCTCTGTATTGCTCAAACTTCGGATCAAAAAAACCACGGACATTTTCTATCATTACCGCCTTGGGAGATATTTCTCCGACAAGTCTTAGCATTTCCGGAAACAAATCTCTTTCGTCGTTCTCCCCAAGTTGTTTTCCGGCAATGCTAAAAGGAGGACATGGAACCCCACCTGACAAAAGATCTACCTGCCCGGCGTAGATTTTCCCATTGAAATTACGGATGTCACCACACAGAACATTCCATGAAGGCCTGTTTTCAAGCAGGACCTTACAATAATCCAACTCAATCTCTACAAGTGCCTTATGAGTAAAACCTGCTTGCTCTAAGCCCAAAGCCTGCCCACCTACACCTGCACAGATTTCCACACAGGAATATTCTGTTTTTCTGTTCATCACTCAGGTAGATTCAAAGAAATCTGAAGCTCGTCGAGCTGGGACTGGTCGATCCGGGACGGGGAATCGATCATCACGTCGCGGCCCTGATTGTTCTTCGGGAAGGCGATGTAGTCACGGATGGTGTCCTGGCCGCCGAAGAGAGCGCAGACGCGGTCGAAACCGAAGGCGAGGCCTCCGTGGGGCGGGGCGCCGAACTTGAAGGCGTTGATGATGAAGCCGAACTTGTACTCGGCCTCTTCCGGTCCGATGCCGAGGACTTCGAACATACGCTTCTGCATATCGGCATTATGGATACGGATGGATCCGCCGCCGAGTTCGTTGCCGTTCAGCACGAAGTCATAGGCATTGGCACAGACCTTCTCCAGGTCCTCTTTCTCATTGGAATAGAACCACTTCTCGTGCTCCGGCTTCGGGGCGGTGAAGGGATGGTGCATCGCGTAGAAACGCTGGGTCTCGTCGTCCCATTCGAGAAGTGGGAAGTCCACGATCCACAGCGGGGCGAAGACCTTAGGGTCGCGAAGGCCGAGTCTGCCGCCAAGCTCGATTCGGAGCACGCCGAGCATTGTCTGGACTTTACGTTTGGCCGGGCCGCTCATCACAAGGACCAGGTCTCCGGCCTTAGCTCCGGCTGCCTCGGCGATAAGCTTGAGGTCCTCCGGAGCATAGAACTTGTCGATGGACGACTTGAAGGAACCGTCGGCATTGGCCTTGATGTAGATCAGGCCCTTGGCGCCGACCTGGGGGCGTTTCACCCATTCGGTGAGCTCGTCCAGCTGCTTGCGGGTATATTCCGCGGCGCCGGGCACCGCGATGCCGCCGACATAGGCAGCCTCGTCGAGTACGCTGAAACCCTTGCCCTTGACGAGCTGCGTCAGTTCGTGGATTTCCATTCCGAAACGCACATCCGGCTTGTCGGAACCATAGCGGTCCATAGCGTCGTACCAGCTCATTCGCGGAAGAGGATTGGGGACTTCGACGCCGAGAACGTTCTTGAAAAGGGCGCGCATCATTCCCTCGAAGGTCTCCAGCACATCTTCCTGCTCGACGAAAGACATCTCGCAGTCAATCTGCGTGAATTCCGGCTGACGGTCGGCACGGAGGTCTTCGTCACGGAAACAGCGGACAATCTGGAAATAACGGTCATAGCCGGCGACCATAAGCAGTTGCTTGAAGGTCTGGGGACTCTGCGGAAGCGCGTAGAACTCGCCTGGATTCATCCTGGACGGCACCACGAAATCGCGGGCGCCTTCGGGAGTGGACTTGATAAGATATGGAGTCTCTATTTCCATAAAACCTTTGGAATCCAGATAGTTGCGCACCTCGTGGGCCACTCTGTGACGAAGGGCGAGCGCCCTCTGCAGCGGGCCGCGGCGAAGATCCAGGTAGCGGTATTTCATCCTCAGGTCCTCGCCTCCGTCGGATTCTTCCTCAATAGTGAAAGGCGGGGTGACCGACTTGTTCAGCACGGTGATGTCGCTGAGACGGATCTCGATGTCGCCTGTCGGCATCTTGGGGTTCTTCGCCTGGCGCTCCACCACCTCGCCGACCGCCTGAATTACGAATTCACGGCCGAGGGAGGTCGCCGTATCTACGAGAGCGGCCGGGGCGTCGGCTTCCACCACCAGCTGGGTTATCCCATAGCGGTCCCTGAGGTCAATAAATGTCATTCCGCCGAGCTTGCGGGCCTTCTGGACCCATCCGGCGAGGGTTACTTTCTGTCCTTTGTTTTCAATGCGGAGTTCTCCGCAAGTGTGTGTTCTGTACATTAGAGTCAAATGATTATCATACAAAGATAGTCATTTTATATGAAAAACCTTATCTTTGCGTCTATGGAAGTTAGAGCGAAAAAATCACTCGGCCAGCATTTCCTGACCGACCAGAAAGTGGCAAAGGCAATCGTGGACGCCCTCGGCGGCGGCCTCCCGACCCTGGAGGTCGGTCCCGGAATGGGCGTACTGACACAGTATCTGCTTCAGCGTGAAGACATAGACCTTAAACTTGTGGAGATTGACGGGGAGTCGGTGGATTATCTCCTGAGGCATTTCCAGGGGATGCAGGGCCGCTTGATGCAGGCCGATTTTCTGACTCTGAGGCTGGAAAAGATTTTTCCGGAAAGCTTTGCCGTAATCGGGAACTTCCCATACAACATCTCCTCGCAGATTTTCTTCAAGATACTGGACCATAAGGACCGCATCCCCGAAGTTGTCTGTATGATACAGAAGGAAGTGGCCGAACGCATTGCCGAGGCCCCAGGTTCAAAGACCTACGGAATACTTTCCGTGCTCCTGCAAGCCTGGTATGACATTGAGTACCTGTTCACGGTCGGAAGCGGCTGCTTCGCTCCGCCGCCGAAGGTGGAATCAGCGGTAATACGCCTCAGACGCAATTCCCGCACCTCCCTCGGCTGTGACGAGGCCCTTTTCAAGACCATTGTCAAGACCAGTTTCGGGCAGAGGCGGAAGATGCTCCGCAATCCCCTGAAACCCCTCGTCGAGGCCAAGGCTCGAAGATGCGGCTGGAGCGGAGAGCAGACCGCCGCCTTCCTCTCGAAGGAAATATTCAGCCTCCGTCCCGAAAAACTGTCAGTGGAGGATTTCGTCGCCCTTACTCTCCTCCTGCAGGACTGATATCTTTTTCCTGGCCCATTTGACCATCTGGAACACAAAGATGAGGACGGCGACGGTGATGACCCCGGAGAGTTCTGGCGTGACATTGGCCGTCATCGCTATAGCGTCATAACAGCCGTGGGCCAGTATCGGGAAGACAATCATCTTCCATCCCGCCCCGGCCGAAGCGGTTCCGCCAAAACGGTACAGCGAATAATAATAGCCCATAATGACAGCAAAACCGAAATGCCCCGGAATGGCCGTCAGGGACCGTCCTATGCCCACTGTGACCCACTCCGTATCGGCGGCGATCAGGTATTCCAGATTTTCAAAGGCGGCAAAGCCCATTCCCACGCACGCGGCATAGACTATACCGTCCATTCTCTCGTCGAACCAGGGATTCCGGCGGAGAAAAAGATGCAGGCACAAAAGTTTCGCGCACTCTTCCGGAATGGCTGCGCCCACGAACGCCGTAGTCAGTGCCGAAGCGAAAGAATCCACCTCCGGAGGTATCAGGCCGACGACGAGAAGCGGGCCGGAGATGCACAGGGACACAAGGACCGAAAGACAACCCCAGCCAAAGCCTTTCGCAAGCATTTTGAAAGGCTCCGGCTGAAGCCGGTCCTGCGAATAGACATAATACAATAAAATGAGCGCTGGCAACAAGGCCAGCGCAAATACATACAACATAGGCTATCAGCCCTTGAGTGCCTTGTAGAAAGTCTCCTGGCCGCCGAGAAGCATACCGAGGGCGCGGGGAACGATGTCTCCGAGTATGGGAGTCTCGTCCACGAGGAGCTCTGCCGCGAGATCCACATCTTCGTCGGACACATAGCATTTGATTACCTTGCGGCTTTGGTCCACTTCATTGCAGGCCTGCAGGACTTCCAGCAAATTGTCCTCGTTGGCCTCGTAGATGCCGGGCATAATGATGCGAAGATACTGGTCGTCGTCCTCATCGTACTCGATGAAGAAATTGCGCATCTGGTAGCGGAAATAGAATCCGTAGGATTTTTCCTCGGGCTGAAGACCTTCGGAGGCCAGATACTGGCGAATGTCGTCTTTGCTTAGTTTCATAATGTTTTGTGTTTTGGGGTTGTGTTAAAAGCCTATTTTGGGTCTTGATTTTACGGGAACGAGGGAGGAAGGGTTGCTCTCCACGGAATGCAGCAGATGCGACTGGGAAATGTCCTGGTCCGCCAGAGCGGCCATCATCGCCGCCTCGTTGACGATGAAGGCAATGTCGGAAGAGGCATAGTTCGGAGTCTTTTCGGCAAGCAGGTCCGTATCTATGTCGGCGGCAAGCGGGCGTCCTTTGAGATGGATGTCGAAAATTTTCCTGCGGGTCTCCTTGTCCGGGGCCGGGATTTCGACGTGAAGGTCCATACGTCCCTTGCGAAGTACCGCAGGGTCTATCATATCCAGACGGTTGGTCGTGCCGATGACAAAGAGTCCATCCTTCGCGCAATTGTTCAACTGAGACAGGAATTCATTGACCTCGTCGGCCTTATGGTCGGCATTGGAACTGCCCCTGGAGGGGACGAAGGCGTCGAATTCATCGAAACAGAGGATTGCCGGGGTGTTTTCACGGGCCTTCTTGAACAGGTCGGCGATCTTGCCCTGGGTACCGTGGACATAGATGCTGCCGAGGTCAGAGCCGTTCACCATAGTGAAATTGAATCCGGCCTCTTCGGCGAATTTCTGCGCGAAAAAGGTCTTGCCGCAGCCCGGAGGGCCATAAAGGACCATTCCGTTGGGCGGGAGCAGGCGGTATTTCTCGGCCTTCTCCTTGTCCTTGAGCACCCAGATTACGCGGCGGGTGAGGTCCTCCTTGAGCGCCTCCATTCCGGCGACATCCGCAAAGCCGCCGCCCCCGCTGCTCTTTTTGAAACTCACGGAAACCGTGGACTCCTCCTTTTTAGCGCGGCCGCCCTCCGGAGTCTCCTTCTTCGGCTCTGACTCTTCCTTTTCAGGCGGGGTGAAACTGGCCTCTCCCGAGATTCCGGCAATGAAATCCTGAAGATTGAGACGCTTGCGCGGCACGTCTTCCAGGGCGCAGAGGATGAGGTCGACCAAGGACTGGTCGGCTCCGGCTTTCAACAGGGCGTCGGTGTCGAGAGGATTTTTGCGAGCCTCGCGGACGATGGCCTTTTTCTGGACATAAGGCAGGCTCTCGTCAATTTCCACTTCCCAAGGAGCCTTGCCTGTTATTAAGGTATAAAGCAGGGCGGCCGCCGCAAACACGTCACCACGGCTCCCGAATTCGCCTACGAACTGCTCGGGAGAGCAGTACAGCAGGTTGAGGTCCCTCACCGGGAAAGGAGGAGCGCCGCCGACATAGCCGCACAGATGGCCAAGGTCTATTATCCTCGGGATATACTTGTCCTTTTCTATCTCGTCCAGGATGATGTTTCTCGGAGTGATGTCGTTGTGGTTCATTTCGAGGCTGTGGATATGCTCCAGCCCCTTGAGCACACCGGAGATAATCTGTTTGGATGTTTCCACCCCGAACGAAACCCCTTCCCGGAGATATTCGGAAAGAAGCCGCCCGTGGAAAAATTCCGTGATAAGGTATGGATATTCCTTCCCGCCGCTTTCATAGACGCCGTCATCCACGTATGAGACGACGTTTTCGTGATTGATCTTGCGGCATCCGACAATCTCCAGCACCCCCTCCTCGGTCTTCAGCTTCGGCGGAATCATTTCAGAGTCATACAATTTCATAAAATAAGACTTCCCGTCCTCCGTCTCCACACGGTAGGTGGAATTGTAGACTCCTTCCTTGATAAACAAGCTTACACGGTACTTCCCGACAGTATTTGATTCTTTTAGAATGAACATAAGTCAAGTTTTTATGGCTTACAAATATAACTTTTTTTTGCAGTATTCCTTGTACATTAAGAAAAAAGTTGTACATTTGCAGTCCCATTCGGGACAGATTGAGATATGGTGTAATGGTAGCACTACAGATTCTGGCTCTGTCAGTGAGGGTTCGAGTCCTTCTATCTCAACAAAATCAGCCTTCGTCAAGCTGATTTTTTTATGACAATGACGGCGGGGTAGCTCAGCTGGTTAGAGCGTCGGATTCATAATCCGGAGGTCGTGGGATCGTGACCCACTCCCGCTACCACACCAACATAGGCGTGCAGATTAGTACGTACCCTGCACCCAAACTCCAGATATACCCGTCACAAGTTCTTGTGATGGTTTTTTGTTTATATGGGGATGGGGATGGAATTGAATACGATCGCCTACCTCACAGACAAGAGCAAATATAGCAGCTGATAGTCAAAGCCCAGGCTGCAAAAGAACTCCGCCGTGGGTGAGCAGTTCCAGGCACATTCGCGAATTGTGGTAGGGGCATTTCCAAAAGCCGGCTTTAGGAGAAACGGTGTCCGGCGATCCGTCCGGAAGAAGCCCCCAGTACCATTCTCCGTGCTCTCTGTCCACAAGATGGGCCGAGAGATAATCCCAGCAGCGAAGCGCATTGTCCATAGCCCCCGGCTCAACGTGGAAGATATGGAGGTATAGATTGCCGACCACGGTCTCGGCATAGGTCCACCACTCTCCGCTTAGAGAACCATCTGCCCGAAGGTCAGTATTTCCGGCCCGGCCGAGGCGAAGGGAGAGGGGACGAATATTTGCCGTCAGGGACGCATCACCGATAATCTCAGCCGCCTCCGTCAGAAGCCAGGAAGTTTCAATGTCGTGACCGCAGGAGATTTCTCCGGGAAGGACCGTCCAGTCCCGCTCGAAATAAAGCCTGAGGTGTCCGTCTTCTCCCGTCATCCGCCCGCCAATGATGTCGATAAGCGCCCTCAGAGCAGCCTCCAGGCCCGGATCCGGCCAAATCCTGAAGAGCGCGGCGTAGGCTTCCATCAAGTGCAGATGGGAATTCATAGTTTTGGGCGCATTTATGTCTTTCTCGCTCAGGGACATATCTTCTAGCGGAGAGAAATCCTTTGCAAGCGCCTCAGCATAGCCCCCGTACAGGGCATCGCGATAGTGCTTTTCCACCAGGCGGAAAAGGCTGACGGCTGTTTCCCGTGCCCTGGAGTCCCCGAGGGACAGCGCCGCCTCGCTCAGGCCATAGATGGCAAAGGCCTGGGCGTAAAGCTGTTTTTTGTCATCAAGGGGACGGCCGGATGCATCCAGACACCAGTACACCCCGCCCGCATCCTTATCCAGGAAATGATCCAGGAAATAGGAGAGCGCCCAACGGGCGGCATCCGCATACGACTCTGTTCCCAATACCCGGTACGCGGCTGAGAAGGTCCAAAGTATCCTGGCATTCAGAACTGCCCCGCGGTCCGCATCTTTCCGAATACGCCCTGCCCCGTCCGCTTCTCCGAAAAAACCGCCGGCCGGGTCTTTCAGGCCCAGCCAGAACGGAAGGATGCTTTCCGTAAGCATAGTCGCGGCATCCCTCATCTCTCTTCCCGCTGTTTTTTCAACGCCTCCTGGATCTCCTTCATCCGCTGAGTCGTATATGGGTAGAAACAAAGGCAGGCCGCCCCGAGAACCGCCCCTATGGCCGGGATGAAACTCATCAGAGCCTTGATCGCCCTAAGCGTCCCTGCCCCCTGGATGGCGAGGTCCTTGTCATAGCCGGCATAGGCGAGAATCATCAGCAGCAGGAAGCCGCCAAGGGCCCCTCCGGCTTTCTGGGCCATTGAAGAGGAAGAGAAAATAAGGCCTGTCGAGAGCGTGCCGTGCTCCAGTTCGGAGGCATCGGCCACATCAGCGAACATTGACCATATCAGCGGCGAGCCTATCCCTATGCCGACACAGACCAAAACCTGCAGCAAAAGCAGCAGCCACATTCCGGCACGCGTGTCGGGAAGGAAATAAATCCCGCAGCTCAGAAGGGCAATCCCAAGCAGGGAAAAAAGGAAGGTATTGCGCTTTCCGAGGCTGCCGGAAAGCGGAACGGCAAGCGTTACACCGGCCATCTGGGCCACCTCCCCAAGAAGGAGAAAGACAGAACAGGTGACAAGAGGATTCTCTCCCAGGATATTGGCGAAATAATAGGCCGCAGCGCCGCCCCTGAGGGAACTGAAGAGCAGCTGCCCGATACCTGCTCCGAGAAGCAGCCACCAGGGACTGTTCTTCAGCAGCGCCTTGATATCGGCGGAAACAGAGGCTGTACGCTTTTCACCGTTCTCAGTCACGTGCTCCCTGGTCAGGGCAAAGCAGAGCAGGAAGAGGACGGCACAGAGCCCTGCCACAATTGCCACGACGGCTGTCCATTGCAGGGGCGCGGCATCGCCAACTCCTCGTATAATGCGGCCGGAGGGTCCTTCAGTCCCGATTATCTTCTTTTCAAAGAGCCAGAAAATGCCCATTGCCACGAAACTTCCGATATAGGCAAAGAACATCCGGTATGAAGAAAACACCGACTTTTCTCTTGAATCGGCACTTACGACGCCGAGCATTGCGCCATAGGGCACATTCACGGCGGTATAGACCGTCATCATCAAGATGTACATCAGATAGGCATACAGATGTTTCGCCTCATATCCCAGATCGGGGACATAAAAGGACGCCACCCCGATAAGGGCGAAAGGAAGTGCCATCCAGAGCAGCCAGGGGCGGTATTTTCCCCACTTGCTATGGGTGCGGTCGGCGATAAGGCCCATTACGGGATCGCTGACTGCGTCATAGAATTTCGTCACCAGAAGCAGCGTCGCTGCGTGGGCCGGCTTCAAACCGAAAACGTCTGAATAAAAGATGGGCAGGTAATAGGAGAATATCTTCCAGAACATACTGGAAGCCATATCTCCGAAACCATAAGCTATTTTCTCAGAAAGCTTTGCCATTGTTCTTGTCGATCAGTCGGTTCAGCCTTTCCACCGAAAGGGCAGTCCGCATACCGTCCGGCTCGGTATGGAGACAGTAGTCCACAAGCCGGTCGATGCTGGATTCGGCGACGTGGATACGAGTGTCGGAAGAAGCGTAATAGATCAGCACGCGGCCGTCTTCGTCTGCTATCCATCCGTTCGAGAACACGACGTTCATCACGTCTCCCACATACTCATCCCCTTCCGGAGCCAGAAGCAGGCCGGCCGGTTCGGCGATGACCACGGCGGGGTCCTCGAGGGAAGTCATATACATATACAGGACATAGCGGAGGCCGGAAGCACAGGCACGGACACCGTGGGCCAGATGGAGCCAGCCCTGAGGCGTTTTCAGCGGATGCGGGCCCTCCCCGTTCTTGCTCTCTTTGATGGTGTGGTAGAAGCGGTGATTGATGATCCGCTCTCCGTTGATGACCGCATCTTCCATCGAAGAGACCAGCGCCCAACCTATTCCGCCGGCATTCCCCGCCTGGATAAATCCATCCTGCGGACGCGTGTAAAGGGCATATTTCCCGTCCACGAACTCCGGATGGAGCACGACATTGCGCTGCTGGCACTTGGAGACAATATCCGGCAGGCGTTCCCAATGGACAAAGTCCTTGGTCCGCGCGACTCCGGCGGCAGCGACGGCTGAAGAGAAGTCTCCGGCCCCGGCACAGGGGTCCTTCCGTTCCACGCAGAAGATGCCGTAAACCCATCCATCCTCGTGGGCAGTCAGCCTCATATCATAGACATTTGTCGCCGGCTCACCATATTCGGGAAGAACGACTGGACGGTCCCAGAAACGGAATCCGTTGATTCCGTCCGGGCTTTCGGCGATTGCGAAGAACGACTTTCTGTCGGCCCCTTCCACCCGGACGGCAAGCAGATAGCGGCCATTCCATTTGATTGCACCCGGATTCAGGACGGCGTGGATGCCGAAGCGTTCCATCAGGAAAGGATTGCTCCCCTCGTCCAGGTCGTAGCGCCATTCCAGCGGCGTATGCTCCGCCGTAAGCACCGGATAGCGGTAGCGCTCATAGATTCCGTTGCCCTCGACGGGGACATTTATTCTGTTCAGGAGTTCCTGATGCTGTCCGCGCAACCAGGCAAGTCTCGCTTTATAATTCATTCTTCTCATACATTTTTGGAAGATCCCTCTCCAGGAGAATGTCCTCCCGGGAGGCAAACTGCTTGAAATCAGCCTCGCTGTAGCAGCCCTTGTACGCGTTGAAGTAATGGCTGTCAGGCGGCAATCCGCCGTTGCGCCAAACCATCGCGAAGGACAGACCGGCTCCGTGGATGGCCGGGTAGAGGACTTCCGTCCACCAGCGGGCATTGGTATAGGAGGAATGGGCGGGGTTGTTGTTTTCTATGCCGGCCTCGGTAAGGGCCGCGATTTTCCCCTTCTGTTCCGCTATGCCCGAGACCATCTTACAGAGGACGGGGACGACCTGAGAAAAACGCCTTCCGGCGGCATCGTAGGCATCCAGGCCCAGAATATCGACATACTCGTCGCCTGGCCAGAATTCCAGATAGATGTTCTTCCAGTCAGACTCCGGATTCCAGATGAAATGGATGGCGTCCGGAGAGTAGGCGAAAAGCAGGTTGTACAGACCCTTTTCCTTGCGGAGATAGTCCACGGTAAAGCGCCACATCGCGGCGAAATCCGCCGCCTCGGCACTGCCTTTTCCCCACCAGAAACCATTCCCGGTATGCTCGTGCCAGGGTCTGAAAATCAGCGGAATCAGATCTCCTTCTTCCGTAGTAAGTCCATAGAAGAAGGCGGCCACGCGGTCCAGATAATCCTTAAACAGTTCGTGTCGGGATCCGCCCGGCAGCATTTCGTGCACGGCCGGGGTATTGTCCCAGGAATTGCCTCCTGTGACCGGGTTGGCGCAGTGCCAGGAAATAGTGTTGACAGCTCCCCTTCCGTATGCCGCCCGGATGTGCTTCCGAATAGTCTCAAAGGGTTCTCCGTCAATGTTTTTGGAGTGATTGAGCTCGATCTCGGAGATATCCCAGCCGCATACGGCCGGGTGACTTCCGGTGAGGATTTTGGTGTCGGAGGTACTCACAGAACCGTCATCCCACCATTTCTCTCCGCCCGAAAGCCCGTACTCGGTCGGAATCTGGGCCCCGAAGAGAATCCCTTTTGTGCGAAGGGCGGAGAGGTTCTCCAGCAGCGCGGCCGTCTTGGCGGCCGGGTCTGCAGGTTCTGCCGGGACAGAGGGCTGTCCTTCCTCCTTTTCCACCGTTTTCGGCCCCGAAACTGTCCCCCCGCAGGCGCAGGAGAACAGTCCGAGAGCGGCGATCAGGTTTAGGCTAAGTTGTTTTAATCTCATTTTTTCGTAAGTGTCAGCCACATTGAACTGATATCAAAACTCAGGTCATACGTTCCGCTGGAAAAGCCGTAGTAGCCGGGGAAAATCTGGGGCGGCTCACCGCCGGCGTCGTGGTAGGCAAGCTGGATGCCGGTGCTGTCGTAGCCACCGTCCTTGTAGGTATAGCAAAGACCCCAGTCGTTCAATACTGTGTAGATGCGGAAGCCGTAATCTCCTGTCCCGAAATCCATCGCAATGTCGGAGGCCGTATAGAGGCCGGATGACTGACGGGCGAGGGGCGTTCCGGTAAAATTCCAGCTCCAGGTGAAGGGACTTCCTACCAGATACAGCTGCGCCGGCCCGGACGCAGCGGACGGAGTCAGAGTCAGCACCATAGTATTGATATTGAACGACACATCATACGTTCCGTCATCATAGCCGTAATCACCCGGGAAAATCTGAGGCGGCTCTCCGCTCATATCGTGGTAGTAGAGCTGTATTCCGTTGCTGTCATATCCGCCGTTTCCATAGGTATAGCAAAGACCCCAGTCGTTCTTTACGGTATAGATGCGGAAACCGACGTCATTGTTGTCACCGAATGCCATCTGGATACCGGAAGCGGAATAGACGCCATTGGCGCCCTTGATGAGGGCAAGGCTTTCGGAGAAGGTCCAGGACTGGCTGAAGCAGCCGCCGACCATATAGAGTTTGTCAGGGCCGGAATCGTCTGCCTGAAGAGTCATACGCTTTGTGCCGAGATTGACCGTCATCGTGTACCTTCCGGGAGCATAACCATAGTTGTTGAGACGAATCTGAGTGTCTCCAACGCTGTGGGCCGCCTTGTAGGCCTCTCCGCCGACAATGATCAGATTGTCCGAAGCGGAATTGGTCTCGTCGATGCTGAGCCAGGTTGCACTCCAGTCATTGCTAAGGTAGATCTTGAAACCGCCATTCTGGGTCAAGTTGATGCTACCGGTATAGACGGCGCCCTCGCCTTTGACCAGGGCATTGCTTTCCGACCAGCCCCAGCTCGGGTCCAGGCAGTCTCCGACCAGATAAAGCTTCGCAGGAAGGGTACTGCTGCAGTCTTTGGACTTGTAGCGCCGCATTTCATTACGTCCGAGAGTAAAGTTTGTAGTGGACGTGATTTCCGCGGCAGGGACGCCGTCATCGGCCGAAAGAGCTACCGAGAAGCCGGTATAGCCGGTGGTAGAAACGGGAACAGGCAGATAGAAGTTCATCGTGGAAGGATGGCCTGCAGGAATGTTCACAGTGATGAATTTCTCCGGGTCCGACTGGGCCGATTCCTGAGAGATAACGGCAGTTCCGGGGACGGGCGCAGCTATGGAGAAGCTGCCGCTGACCTTGCTGCCGGTTCCGAAGCGGAGACTTGTGACATCCGCAGGGATGGAAGTATAGGTAAACTTCATCAGGCCGGAGACCGGGTAGAATGTGAAGCTGTCAGTAGTGGAGACGGCAATCATCGGGGCATTGGTCTGACCTTCCTGCCAATTGTATTGTTCAGGCAGGTTGAGAGTCAGCTGTCCATTCGAGGAGACGCTGCCGGCTATTGCCGCCGGATAGACGGCAAGACCGGTATAGCTCCCCACGGGACCTTCGAAGGCTCCTGTAGAGGCATCCTTCAGATTGAAGGTAACAAACTGTGTCCCGTCATAAAGGGCGATAGCATCACCGCTCTGCCAGGCAGGCGAACCGGCATCGCTGATGCTTACGCGGCTGACAACGTTTTCAGGAACACTGGCGTAGACAGTATAGCACTGCACATCGGTATTCAGATCAAGCTGCGGCTTTTCGCTGCAGGCAACGAGGGCAAGGGCGAAACAGAGCCCGGATAAAATCTTTTTCATATTTCCCTCCATTTTAATAATCCAACTCATCACCAACTACCCAGTCCCCTTCAAAGGAAGAGTTCTGAACATTGCCGCCGGAGACGACAAGAAAACTTTTTTCCCAGACTGAAAACCTATTATCCACATCCGGGGTCGTGTAAGCTTTTTTCATAGCCTTATTTAGTCAATTGTAAACGCATATTATTCATATCCAGGCGGAAATGCCAGGTTCCGGGCGCATAGCCGAGGGTAACGGGATAAATCTGGGCGTCTGCCAGATTGTTTTCATCACAGTATGCCTTGCCGTCGACAATGATGATTTCATCGTGAGTGGAATTCGTCGCGGCGCCGTACCATTTTGTCCAGTTCTTGTCCGTCCATATCTTGAAGCCGTCCCACTCGTTGGCTTCCTGGATGGCGATGTCGCCCTCATAGATGCCGGACGCGGTCTTGGTGAGAACCAGGTCGTCGCTGAAATCCCATACCGGCGTGAAACATCCGCCGTGCAGGTACATTACTTCAGGCAGGTTTCCTCCGGAGGGAATGTCACCCTTCCGGGTAAAGGTCGCGAGCATAGCGCCGAAATCTACCTTGATGTCATACACGCCGTCCGTGTAGCCCAGCTTTCCGGGATAGAACTGCGGAACATCCGTGTCCTCCACCTTCATTACCTTGACATTGTCCTTCGTGGCGTCAGCGGCCATCGCAAAGTAGGGTGACCACTGATTCTCCTTCAGGAAAATCTTGAAACCAAGCGGATTCTGGTCATCGCCGAAACGCATATTGATTCCCTTGGCCTCATAGACATTTCCTGAGACCTTGTCCAGCGTCGTTCCGGTAAAGTTCCAGGTCCATTCGAAGCAATTGCCAAGAAGCCAGAGTTTGTCAGGGAGGGTCTCTTCGGGCAGATCACCTTTCCGGGTCAGGGAGAAACGCATAGTGTTGAAATCCACCGTAATGTCATAGAGTCCATTCTGATAGCCCGCCGTCGCCGGGAAGAATTCATAGCCCTGGCCGGTTTCCACGACGGTGATTTCACCGAAGGCCGCACCGGGCTTCTGGCCGGCAAAACGAGGGTCGGACCCGTCGCGGGAGAAGGCGAACTTAATGCTCTGGTTGTTGCTGACAGGCATAGTCCGCAGAGGCAGGGAAGAAGCCTTGTAAACACCAGTCTGAGAAGGAGTTATGCGCAAGGCGGCATTCAGGTCCCAGGCGTAGGGAGTCGCCGTTCCGATGACGTAGACAGCCTCAGGATTGCGGAAGGCCTCAGAATAAGGCGTCAGTTGCAGTTTCACCAGATTCGACAGCACGGAATCAAAGCCGGAGGCCGAAGCATAGACGCCGAACTGGATTTCAGTGGCGGCGGTGACTCCGAGCGTTGTAAGCGCGGCATTCAGTTCTCCGTGAGTGAAAGTGTGCGAGAGAGCCTTGCCTGCAGCCACTTTTACCGGAGAGGTGAAAAGATCGCGGGAGGAGAGGTTCACGTAGAGATCATAGCTCACGTCCACGCCGTTGGCGGCGGCCGTCCAGTCCAGTTTCAAGGCGGCGGAAGCGGCTGAAGCCTCCTGCAGTACCACAGAACTGGTTCCGGCGCTCAGCGTCGGGGCCGTAAGGCCGTTCTGCGACGTGTTCCCGCCTTCTTCTGAAGGTTGTTGTTCCTTTTGCTGACAGCCCGCCAGGGCGGCAGCGGCCAGGATGGCCAGGCAGAATAAATGTTTCTTCATAATATCAATTGATTTTAACCATTACATAGAAAAGCTCCGTGGAACTGCGCCACATATTGTCGTAGAAACCGTCCCTGGAGGGTTCCCCGCCGGCATTCTGCAGGGGGAAACGGAAGAGAGTGTTGTCCCATTCATCCGTACCGAATATCATCGTCGAGGTCACATTGTCCTTGCTTATCCGCATCTGCCCGGTGGTAAGGTCAAGCTTCCAGCTGGCTTCTCCCGGAGGAAGCAGATGACGGAGCCTCGGGTCCATATCGAGCGGCGCCTCTTCGGAATAAGGGGCGTACACACCCCAGAAATGGGCATATTTGCCGTCCAGGCCGGCGGTATGGGTAATTTTGCCGGTCAGCATATTGTCTTCCGGCTCGTCGTTCATAGTGATTATTACGTGGTCATCATACTCCGGCAGGCCGAAAGAGCCGAATTCAGAGCCGTTGAGAGGCGTGTCCCAGGAGCCGTCTCCTGAGCCGCTTACCCTCTGGTTACAATGCAGCTTGACGTTGACCACGGCCCATTCTCCCACATAGAATGCGTCATAAGCCTTCAGGTAGATGTTCCAGACCAGCGATTTCCCTGAGCCCGAAGTCACTGTGATACGGGCCCTGCGTTCGGGATTGCTGAAATTGAGCGTCTGACCGGCCTTCACGCTCGAACTTGCTCCGTGCGAGACGACCACCCCGACTACCGGAACCGCGGAAAATGGGAAATCCTTCCTGTCCATCACATAGACAGTCGCCCGGCACTCGTCGTAGTCCCTCTCGATTACGGCAGTTCCAAGCTGTCCCTGGATTTTCAGTTCCAGGAGCGTCATTCCATTGCCGGGATCATCAGAGTCGATAGCCTTGGTGCAACAGATGCAGCCAAGCAAGGCTGTGGCAAGTATCAGAATCTTTTTCATTTTGCATTGTTGTTGGAAGATGGAACATTCGGGTTGAGGTCCACTTCCCGCTGGGGAATGGGATAGAAGGCCGCCTCGTCCTCCGACAGGCTGGCCGCCTCCTGAACCGTGGATGTCACGCTCGCGGTGCGCCTCAGGTCGAACAGACGGTTGCCTTCGAAGGCCAGTTCGAGTTTGCGCTCGTTTATGACAGCCTTGCGGAAACTGGCTTTGTCCATCCCGGGCGTAAGTTCGGTAATTCCGGCACGTGAGCGGATGTGGTTCACCAGCGGATAACCCTCGCCGGGGCCTGCCGCCTCGGCCAGCACCAGGGCGATGTCCGAATAGCGGATGAGATACGGACGGGCACTGGTACGTTCCCCGATAAAGTCCGGATCCACATATTTAGAAGTGTAATAACCCCGGACCGGGGAAGGGGTCACCTCAACGCCGTTCTGGTCGTATATCGTGCGGTGGATCAGTTCCGTACGGCGCTTGTCCGTAGGCAGGTAGGAATTCTCCACGAAATCGTCGTTGATGAGGAAGACGCCCCATCCGTTGCCGTTCCCCCGCTGAAGGGTTCCGTCACTGTACTTGATGAAAATCGGTACGGAACTGTTGTTGGGCAGGAACTGGAGGGGAATCTTGGTGTACATACCCTCGTGGGTGCCGCTGCGGTCCGTACTCATTATAAAAATATGCTCAGGGCCGTCCGGCGCATTCACATCATAGATATGGCGCAGGTCATCGTCAAAGCCGTAGAGGGAAGGGTAGTCGTTCACGACCTTGCGGGCATACTGTGCAGCAAGGGCATAGGTCTCTTCCGGGTCAATTGAGAGATTCCGGTATCCTGCCGCCCCGTAATCGACTGAAGAAGCCAGTGTCAGATAGACTTTTGACAGCAGGGCCTGGGCGGCGGCCTTGTCCGCACGGCCGAAAACCTTGTTTGCGGAAAGCATCTCCTCCGCCTCCTTCAAATCCTTGATAATCAGCTGATAAATTTCATTGATATCCTTGGCCAGGGGCGATGTGGTCTGTTCCAGCGAGGAGATGGGCTTGACGCTCAAAGGACAGATGCCGAAGGTGCGGACCAGGTTGAAGTAGTTCCAGGCCCTCAGGAACAGCGCCTCGCCGACGACGCGCTTTCTCACCTCTTCCTGCAGGCTGCTGTTGCCGATCCGCTCTATAACCGCATTGGCGCGGTTGATGCCGATGTAGCAGTATTTATAGTAATAGTGCGTCAGTTCGGTGTTGCTGTTTACCGTCCAGTTTTCGAGCATATGGATGTCTCCAGGCTCGTCGGACTTGGGATACATATCGTCGGTAGGGATGTCGCCGACATACCAGATGCCCCGGAGATACTCCAGATAGTTCAAGGCATTGTAGGCATACATCAGGGCGGACTCGGCGTCGGCCTCCGTCTTGTAGAAATTGTCGCCGGAATAGAAGCCGTATGGGACCTCCTCCATGGAACAACTCCAGAGAAGGGCGGCCGCAGCCGCAAATGAAAGGATGTTATTCTTTCTCATAAGCCCTAAAAATTAAGATCGACGCCCAGGGAGAATTTCCGGAACTTGGGATAACCGCCCCAGTAGATTCCGTCGAGTCCCACTTCAGGGTCAAAGCCTTCGAAGCGCGTCAAAGTATATAGATTGTCGATATTGCCGTAGATGCGTATGCTCTGAATCCATTTCTTGGAGAAAGGAATCTCGTAGCTGAGAGTGATGTTCTGGACCCGCAGGAAGGAGCCGTCCTGGATGAAGTAGTCCGAGAGGTAATACTGCCTGTTGCTCTTCAGGCTCGGGAAATCCTGAGTGGGGTTGTCCGGTGTCCAGCGCCGCGCTTTCACGCGGGGGCTGTAGGTGTAACCGTTGTAGAGCACGTCATTCCCGTACACACCGTAAAGGAACACCGAGAGGGAAAGATGCCGCCAGGATGCCCTCAGGTTGAGGCTGGCCGTGAAATCAGGATTCGGATCGCCTATGATGCAGCGGTCTTTCGAGCTGATGGCGAAGTCCCCGTCCAAATCCACGTATTTCAGTTCTCCCGGACGGTCAAGCAGAGCCGACGGGTCAATGAATCCCGGATTTTCGTCCTCCTGGATAATGCCGTCGACCCTGTAGCCATAGAACACATTCATCGGCTGGCCTTCCGCCAGGATGCTGGCATTCTGGTTGAACATCGAGATGGCCGGCCCGCTCACTTCATAGAGCATTCCGGTCCTTTCATCGGTGGACAGGCCGCTGGAAATGGCGTCTCCAAGGTTGAGCACACGGTTACGGTTGGCCGAGAAAACGAATCCGGCGGAGAAAGTCCAGTCGCGGGTGGAAATTATATCCCCGTCCAGAGATATTTCCAGACCCTTGTTTTCCACCGTTCCGTCGTTGACCCAGATCTTGTCGTAACTGGAGGACAAAGGCAGGTATTTCTCGCGGAGCAGATTGTAAGTGTTCTTGTAGTACACGTCCGCCGTCAGCCTCAGGCGGCTGTTGAAGAAGGCGGCGTCGATTCCAAGGTCTGTCTGAGCCGTAGTCTCCCAGCGAAGCGCCGGGTTCATTATTCCGCCCCAGACAAAATAACGGTCATTGGCGCCCGTGCGTCCGGCCTCGTAACCGGGACCGATGACTGTCACCCAGTTGCCGTCGTGCCAGTATTTCTCGCTGCCATATCGGTCCAGCGTCTGATAGGAATTGATTCCCTGGTTTCCGGAGATGCCGTAGCTTGCCCTGAGCTTAAGCTCACTCAGCCATCTCAGATCCGCGAGCCAGCTTTCCTTGTGCATCTTCCAGCTGACCGCCCCTGAAGGGAAATAGCCCCATTTATTGTTCTTTCCGAATTTGGTCGAGCCGTCCGCACGCATCGTAAGGGTGAAAAGATAGCGGTCCAGCAGAGTATAATTGGCCCTGCCATAGAAAGAAAGGAGTTTGGACACATAGTATCCGTCATTGTATATCTGGCGGAGGGCCGGGTCGGAACCGTTCATATCCTCGTTGCGGAGCACATCGTTGACAAAGCCACGGGCCGTGGTGTACAGGCCGCGGTTCTGCTCGTAACCGAAAGAATGACCGGCCATAAGGGAAAGATTATGTTTCCCGGCAAAGGCCTTGTTCCAGGTCAGATAGGTCTCCGTCAGTATTTCATTATACTGGGTCATGTTCTCCTTCGCGATACCATTGTTGTCGTGGGCATCCTGGGAGGTGGTCCTGGCCTCGTATATGTCCTGAAGGGAGGTTTTGTAGCGATAGTCCAGCTGGGTATGGAGTCTCAGTCCGCTGATGATGTCCCAGTCCAATGCGCCGGAGGTCAGAAAATCGCGCCCGGCCGTTTTGTTCATACGGTCTTCCAGGGCTATTAGCGGATGAGAAAAATCCGTCGGCCCGGCAAGATAGTAGCTATGGTCCTCATTATAGACAGGCCAGAGAGGGTTGCGGCCATATTCCAGGCCGTTGGAGACATTGCGGCTGGAGACAGACACTACATTATAGGAAGAGAAACGGACCTTGTCCGTAATCTTGTAATCGAAGCCGGCGTTGAGATTCAGGCGGTCATAAGCATCCTTCTTGTAGATACCCTGGTCGTTGTAGTAATTGACATTCAGGTTGAGAGAGGCCTTGCTGCCGGAACTGTTAACCGAAACGGTGGTGGTGTTCACCAAAGGCGTGCGGAGGCAGAGTTTCACCCAGTCCGTATTGGCCCATTCCCCGTTCTGGATTTCCAGCAGCGAGGGATAATAGATGCCGCCCAAAGTCTGTCCGATATAGGGAGGATTGAGTCCGGCATTGGCCATTTCCTCGTTGGAGACCTCGGCCATCAGCAGCGGGTCATACCAGATGTCCACCTTGTCCGAGAGCGTACTGACTACTGTCTGGTGCTTGACGGAAACCGTCGTCTTCCCCTGCTCGGCATTCTTTGTCGTAACAAGTATGACCCCGTTCGCACCCCGTGAGCCGTAAATCGCTGAAGCAGAGGCATCTTTCAGGACCTCGACGGAGGCGATATCGGAGGTGTTGATCTGAGTCAGTGCGCCTGCATCTCCCATCGGAAAGCCGTTCACGACCACAAGCGGCGTGTTCGAGCCGTTGATGGAAGAATTACCCCGGATGCGGATAATGGCCCCGGAACCGGGATCCTGCGAGGTGTTCATAACCTGAAGTCCGGCGGCGCGACCCTGCAGAAGCCCGTCCACCGAAGAGGCGGAAAGGTCGGCGATAGCCTCCATTTTGACGGAGCCCACCGAGCCGGTCAGGTCACTCTTCTTGACTGCCCCGTATCCGACCACGACGACATCGTCCAGGACGTCGGCAGAGAGTACCATACGGATTTCCAGGGGCTGAGAGCTCTGGCTTACCGTCTCTGTAAGGGTTTCATAGCCAAGGTACCAGAATTCGAGGACAGATCCCGCCGCAGCCTTTATGGAAAATTTTCCGTCCATATCGGTCACCACGCCGGAAGACGTGCCGGGAACCACCACGCTCACCCCGGGCATAGGGCTGCCGTCCACGTCATAGACGACGCCCTTTACCATCCCTTCCTGCGCGAATACACCCGCCGGGAAAGCGGCGAGCAGCAGAAGTCCCAGGATAACTCTTGCTAATTTTTTCATATTGAGTTCTTTATATATTCGTCAAGCATAATGAAAACTCCGGCGGTCCATCCCATCATTTCCGGCGTGTCATATTCTCTGTCCACCGGCATTGACGCGTCCGTACAGTTCATCTTTTCCCAGAGTTTGCCGCTTTTACGCCATAGGGAAACGGTCGCGGAGAGGCTCTTTTCCGCCAGACGACGTGCATCCGCGTCAAAGCCATAGTTCAGAAGGCCTCGGACGGCCAGCCAGGTGGTAGGAGGCCAGGCATTCGGATAAGACCATTGGTAGGGATAGCAGTAATCTGCATCTGCACAAACCGCAAGTCCTGCCGGATACTCCAGGCGGGGAAGCATTCCGCGTACAAGTTCGGCTTCATCGGCGGAGAGCACCTTGTTGAACAGCAACGAGAAAACCGCGGCGCTGACGACCTCGCCTCTTCGGCCTTGGACATAGTCATAGTCGAAAAAGGCCTTTTTCTCTGGGTCCAGAAAGAATTTTCTCATCAGTTCCTTTCTTATTTCCGCCCTCCTGGTCCAAATCAAACTGTCTTTCCCCAGTACAGAGGCAAAACGGGCCATAGCCATCTCCGCTCCGTACAAAGTGGCATTCAGATCTATGGGGCAGAAATCGCTGCAGCGGCGCTCGAAGCGGGGATTGAAGTCCCAGCCCGATTCGCATTCCGCGATGCAGTCAAGGGCAAATTTCCTCAGTCTTTCAGCGTCCCATCCCATCCGGCGGAAATCACAGCCAAGCCGCTTTCCGGCAGTAGTGATGAACTCCTCCGCAAGCGTGTCCGGGACTTCATTCCAGCCGTAGCGGTTCAGCCCCGTCGTGCTCATCCGCTCCCGCATCCAGAAAGCGTACTCCTTTTCCAGAATAGGGAAAGCTCTACGGAGCCAGGCCGTATCGGCCGTCGCCTCATAGACTTTTTCCACCATCAGTGCCGCATAGGGAGGCTGCGAGCGGGAGAGGTACCAAAGGCGGTTGCCGTTTGGCATAAATCCATATTTATCAATTAGATAGAGTACGTTCTCGACATTATCTTCCGCAGCCTGAATGCGGCCGTCCGCAATCAATCCCTCATTGGTGAAGAATGTATCCCAATAATACAGTTCGTTGAACATTCCTTCTGCACAGGGAACCGTATATGGACGCGGCAGGCCGATAAGCGAATCGGGCGTGTCGCTGGAGTTAAAGCGGAGAGTTGCGTCCCAGGAGCGGGCGATATAGGCCCGGACAGCAGCCGTGTCGGGCTCCTGTCCGCAGGCTGCCGCCAGCAGGACGGATGCGAGGACTATGAACAGTTTATTTCGCATAATGGTACATATCCGGAAGATCCCTTTCCAGGAGGACTCCCTCCCGCGAAGCGAAATCCAAGAAGTCCGCCTCAGTGTAACATCCTCGCCAGGCGTTGAAATAATGGCTGCCCTCCGAGGGAAAACCGCCGTTACGCCACAGCAGGGCAAAGGAAATCCTCTCTCCGCTGATGACCTTGTAAAGCATCTGGGTCCACCATTTTTTATGGTAGTACTTGGATTCTTCGGGATTGTTGTTCTCGAGTCCCGTTTCCGTGAGGGCGAAAATCTTTGCCTTTTCACGGGCAATCACGTTCCCGAGCCGGCACAGCTGCAGGCATTTGTGGCCGTAATCGGCGCCGTCCCGGTCATAGGCGTCCAGACCGAGGATATCCACATAAGCATCTCCGGGCCAGTATTCCATATAGGCGTCGCGGGAATAGATATGGACCATATCCGGAGAATAGGCGAAAATCAGATTGTGCAGGCCTTTTTCATTCCGGAGATAATCCACCGTGAATTTCCACAGCTGTACGAATTCATTCTGCGAGGCATTGCCCTTGCCCCACCAGAATCCGGAGCCCGTATGCTCGTGCCAGGGTCTGAAAATCAGCGGGATAAGATCCCCGTCCGGAGTCTTGAGACTGCTGATGAATGCAGCCACCTTGTCGAGCCACCCTCGGAACATTTCGTGCTTTGCTCCGCCCGGAATTATGGAATAGACCGCCCGCGTCCCGTCCCAGGCATTCTTCATAGAGACAGGATTGGTACAGTGCCAGCAGATAGTATTGACTCCGCCGCGCCCGTAGGCTGCGATGATATGGCGGCGGATATCGCTGAATTTTTCTCCGTCGATGTTTTCCTCCGCATCTACCTCGATATAGGTAATGTCCCATCCGCAGACAGCCGGATGGCTTCCTGTCAGAAACTTAGTGTCGGAATTGGAGGCCGTCCCGTCATCAAACCATTTTTTACCGCCGTCGAGCCCATATTCTGTCGGAATCTGGGCCCCGAACATTGTCCCCTTGTCCATCAGGTCGATAAGGTTTTCATACAGGGCGCTTGTCTTGGCTGTGGCCATAGGGTCAGACAAAAGCGGACGCCGCGTTTCTATGGCATCCGGCGTAGTTTTATCCTGCGGTCCGCAGGAATACAGAATGGTCGCCGCCAATATGGTGGCCAATCCAGAAATGAGGTACTTTGTCATACTTTGCAAAAGTACGACGATTCTCAGGCGACTACAAGTACAAATTTATCTAAAATCGATACTAATTTTGCCAGAACTATACCAAGACTCTGTTTTTCTTGAAGATAGAACGGAATTCGCGCGGCGCATAGCCCCTCCTGGCCTTGAAAAGGCGGTTGAAATTGGACAGGTTGTTGAAGCCGCAGCAGTAACAGATTTCGGAAATGTCGGCCTGAGTGTCCACGAGCATCCTGGCGGCATGGCCCAGCCGGACATCTATCAGGTAATCTTTAACCGTCCGGCCTGTCTGCTGACGGAAAAACCGGCTGAAGGCCGAAGGCGTCATACCGGCTACCGAAGCAATCTCCTCCAGCCGGACCGGCTCGGAATAATGCTGGGAGACATATTGTTTGACCTGGAGGATTCTCCTGTTCTCGGCTTGTTTCGCAGTCGGAACAAAAGAGGAAGAAGCCAGCACCCTGGCGCCCTCCGACTCCGCCAAGATATTGAGTATCTTCAAGAAATGCAGATACTGCTCGAAGCGGTCGGTCTCGCTGGCCAGACTGTCGAGCAGCGGATACACCCGCATTATGGTCTTCAGCGGGAAAGTCAGGCCGTTGCCGGCACGCTCCAGCATCCGGCTGATGGCGGCAAACTGATTTTTTGCCAGGAGTTCCGGAGGGAAGAGTTCCTGGGAAAACTGAATCGTGATCTCCCGGATGTCAGCCTCGGCGCAGCGTCCCTGCTCCCAGGTATGCTCCAGTTCGTGCCCTCCGATCAAAGTCAGTTCATAGGGACCGATCTCCTCGACACTGTCCCCAACTACCCTCCGTATGCCTTCGCCTCCCTCGATGAAGTTCAGCTCGCACTCGCGGTGCTGGTGAATCGGATAACTAAATACCGTTTTATGCCTTTCAACAATGTAAAAGCAGTCTTTTTCCGAGAGCGGGGTGATTTCGTGCAGTAGTTTCATACTGCAAATTTAATCATTTTTTGATACTTTTTTTGCAAGAACAGAATTTTTCCGGGATGCGCAGATTACTTTTCGCGCTTCTTCTTTTGAGGCTGCGTGAGACCGTGCCCCACTCCCGCTACCACACCAACAAAACATATGCGGTGCAGATTAGTACGCACCCTGCACACAAACTCCAGACACATTGCCAAGGACGCGAGTAAGCGGGTGGCTGTCGGCTTGCTGACCTATGCCAACTCTTGAACATCGGAATTTGTCACTCGGCCGCCCGTAAAATGCAAACCTCTAACCGTCAGATACTTACAGAAAATCGTCTATGCATTTGAACATAGACGATTTTACACAAGTCGCTGACACTCTGCAACTTGCGTTTCACGGCGAAACACACGCAAAAAAAGAGGCTGGCTCAAGTCAATCGACTATAAGTCAGCCCCTTTTTAGAGCGGAATTCCGAAAAAACGGAAACCTATTTCTTCTCTGCCTTCTTGGTGGCGTCGAACATAACCGGAGTACCGATCATAATTGAAGCGTAGGTACCGATGATGATACCGATGCAGAGGGCGACTGCAAGACCGCGGATGCTCTCACCGCCCCAGATTGCGATAGCAATCATCGGGAGGAGGGTGGACACGGAAGTGTTCACGGTACGGGTGAGGGTGGCGTTCAGAGCGGTGTTCACCGTATTACGGAAGTCATCCTTCGGGTGCAGGGCTTTCTGCTCACGGATACGGTCGAAGATAACCACGTTATCGTTGATGGCGTAACCGATGATGGTTAGGATAGCTGCGATGAAGGTCTGGTCCACATCCAGGTTGAACGGCAGGATACCGTTGAACAGGGAGAAGAAGCCGATGACGATCAGAGCGGTATGTGCCAGGGAGACGACACCGCCGAGACCCCAGGTCCAGCCCTTGAAGCGGATGGCGATATAGCCGAAGATCACCAGGAGGGCGAGGAAAACGGCGATGAACGCACTGCGGGTAATGTCACGGGCGATGGTCGGACCGACCTTGTCGGAGGAGATGATACCGTTCGGGTTCTCCAGCGTGGAAGTAAAGTCGCTGAGCTGGATGTCGTCAGCATAGAAAGGCTTCAGGGCGTTGAACAGGAGGCCTTCGATTTCGGCATCGACAGCCGTGCTCTCGCTCTTGTTCTTGTACTGGGTAGTGATCTTCATCTGGGAATCACCACCGAACTGCTTGACCTCGACGGAGTACTGGCTCTCGCCTGCCTCTGCGGCGGCAGCCTCGAAGGTGGACTCGACTGCGGCACGGACCTTTTCAGCGGTGACGGCCTGGTCGAAGCGGACAATATAGGTACGGCCGCCGGTGAAGTCGACACCATAGCTGAAGCCCTTGAAGGCGATGGAAGCGATGCTGATGACAATCAGCGCACCGGAGATCATATAGGACCACTTCTTGGCGCCGATGAAGTCGAGCTTCGTGTTCTTCAGGAAGTTACGGGTGAAGTTGTTCGACAGGGTGACGCTCTTGCCCCTCTTGATACGGTCGTCGAAGATCAGACGGGTAATGAAGATGGAGGTCAGAACCGAAGTGATGATACCGATGATCAGCGTGGTGGCGAAGCCCTGGACGGGACCCGAACCGAAGGCATAGAGGATGAAACCGGTGAGCAGGGTGGTCACCTGGCCGTCGATGATTGCAGAATAGGCATTCTTGTAACCATCGGCCACGGCCAGCGAGAAGCCCTTGCCTGCGGCGAGTTCCTCCTTGATACGCTCATAGATGATGACGTTCGCATCCACGGCCATACCGAGGGTCAGGACGAGACCGGCAATACCCGGCAGGGTAAGGACGGCGCCGAAACTGACGAGGGTGCCAAAGAGGAAGAGAACGTTGCACAGAAGAGCCACGTCTGCGACAAGGCCTGCTCCCTGATAGAAGAAGACCATATAGATCAGCACGAGGCAGAAGGCGATGAGGAAGGAAATCAGACCGGCACGGATGGACGCGCTACCGAGGGACGGGCCGACGACCTGCTCCTGGATGATGGTAGCCGGGGCGGGCAGTTTACCGGACTTGAGGACGTTGGCAAGGTCTTCAGCCTCCTGGACGTCGAAGTTGCCGGTAATCTGAGAGTTACCGCCGGAAATCTCGTTCTGTACGGTAGGATAGGAATATACCAGACCGTCCAGGACGATGGCGACCTGCTTCTGGATGTTGTCGCGGGTCAGATTGGCCCATTTCTGGGCGCCTTCGGCGTTCATTGTCATAGACACGGAAGGAGTACCGCCGCGCTGCTGGCCGTCGAAGGAGACGCGGGCGTCGGTCACGACACCGCCGTCGAGAGGAGCCTTGCCGTCGTTGGAGGCAACCTTGATGGCGACCAGTTCATAGATGTTGGCGCCGCCGGCGAGCTCGCTCGGCTTGACGCTCCACATTCCGCGGAAGCCCTGGGGAAGGACGTCCTCGGCAATCTTCAGGTAGGAATTGACCTTGGCGGTATCAGCTCCGTTGGCGAGACCGACGCAGGCGTAGTTGGGATTGCCATAAGGCTGGAGGACGCTGAGCAGGGGGTTCTGCCTGGCGAGGGTATCGCCAAGATTGCCGAGAACTTCGGCGACGCGGGCGTCAGCGGCATAGATGTCCACCTCGCTGGCCTGGAATGTGGGCCAGAACTCGAGGGAAGCGGTTCCCTGAAGGAGTTTGCGGACACGCTCGGGATCCTTGACACCGGGAAGTTCGATGAGGATCTTTCCGGAGTTTCCGACCTGCTGGATGTTCGGCTGGGTGACGCCGAAACGGTCGATACGGTTACGCAGGACATTGAAGGAATTGTCGATAGCGCTCTTGGCTTCGCCGCGGATAACCTCGATGACCTCCTTGTCGGTGGACTCGTTGCGTACCTTCTCGCGGAGCTCGTAAGTTCCGAAAATCTCGGCGAGACGGCGGCCGTTGGCGTTTTCAGCCCAAGCCTGCTCGAAGAGGGAAATGAAATCCTGCGAAGAGTTCACATTGTTCTTCCTGGCCTGGTCGAGAGCCTTGAGGAAGTCCGGATCATTGCTGTTCTCGGAAAGAGCCTTCACGAGGTCTTCGAGCTGAACCTGAAGCATTACGTTCATACCGCCCTTGAGGTCGAGGCCGAGATTGATCTCCTTTTCCTTGACACTCTTGTAGGTGTATCCGAGATAGACCTTTTCGGCGCTGATTGAATCAACGTATGCCCTGTTCCTGACGGATGCCACCGAGTCGAGGACGAATTCACGGACGTCGGCGTCGACATTGTTTTCCGAGACATACTGCTCGGCCTGCTCCTTGGCGGCCTTGGCGGCCTTGTTCTCCTGGATACGCGTCACCGCGGTGAAGGAGAGCTGCCAGATGCACGCAATGGCCAGCAGAATCGCTACAAATCTGATTGCACCTTTACTTTGCATTTCAACTGTATTTTTAATTGTTTAATTTTTCCAATTAAGCGCTTCGCGCACACGCGACCGCAAAATAGGCGACAAATTTACGATTTTTTTTTCTATAAACGAAGTTTCTGCCAACTATTTCGTATTTTTGCAGTCCCAACAGTCAGATTCTGGTGTACAGGTTTCGGAAAAAAGTCCTTCTGATCCTTCTCCCGGCGGTTTTCTGCCTGGGGGCGCCTTACCTTTCCGCCCAGAGTTTCGAATCCTACCTCCACAAAGGCGATTCCCTTCACTGCCTGTACCGCTTCGAAGATGCCCTTGCGCAGTATATGGGCGCATTCCGAAGGGCGGGGAACCTGGAGCAGAAAAGCCTGGTGGACAGGAAGATAGACCAGTCCCAGAACGCCCTGAGTATGACCGATTTCTGCGCCCGTCCGGAAGTCGTCGCCAGGGACAGGTATTCCGTAAAAGATTTCTTCCTGTACTATCCGATGGAGAACCGTTCCTGGAGAATAGACCCCAATCCTCTCGACTACCTGTCTACAGAAATTTCCCTCTATTTTCCCGACAAGGCGCGGAGCGTAATCTTCTCCGCCGCCGATGCTACAGGAGCGAGAAATCTTTATCGCACTGAGAATCTCGACACTTGCTGGAGCGCCCCGGAACCCCTGGACGAACGCCTCACAAGCAGCGGAAACGAAATATTCCCGGTACTCTCCTCCGACGGCAACACCCTTTGGTTTGCCTCCGACGGGCTTCCCGGGATGGGAGGATATGATCTCTATGTGTCACGCAGGGATCCTGCAAGCGGAAGCTGGAGCGAACCCGCCAATCTCGGCATCCCCTTTTCTTCCCCCGGCGACGATTTCCTGCTGCTGAACACCGATGACGGCGAATGCACGATCTTCGCCTCCAACAGAGACTGTTCCAAGGACAGCGTCTACATCTATGTGCTTGAGTATGACCCGCTTCCCGTAATGACACCTGTCCACTCGGCAGAAGAACTCAAAGAACTATCCTCTCTCCGTCCTCCTCAAAACAGTGCCGCGACGGTCAATATCGCTTCTGCAGGACGTATCGTCACGGAGACCGACAACACGAAACTTTACCGTGCCAGGACGGAACAGTCCAGAGCCCTCAGAGACAGCATATATCGCTATGAAAACGACCTGGACGCGCTCAGGGGCCTGTTTTCCCAGGCCGAGGGCGAAACGCGGGAGCTGGTGACAAGGCTTATCCGGGAAAAGGAGGAAGCGCTGATCCCGATAAGGAAAGAGCTGGAGGCCGTCTCTGCGGAAATCCGCAGCATCGAGCAGAACTTCCTCAAAGGTGGAGTGGTCGGCAGCAGACCGACAGAGGCCATTCCGAGAGGTGAGTCCCGGCCTCGCTACAGTTTCAGGCGCAACTCGGCCGGAACCGCTTTGAAAATCAAGCTGAAACAAAGGGAGTCCGACTCGTCGGAAGCATTCTCCATCAGTCCCATAGGCCATTTTGCCGACGTCGCGGACTTTCCTCTCGGAACAGTCTGGCAGATCCGCCTGATGTCAAATGTGCGGCACGCCACCCTGGACGACATCCACGGCCTTTCCCCTGTCTATGAAAGGCTCTCTTCCAATCTGAAATACACCTGCTATGCTGGAGTATTCCGCTCCTATGCGGCGGCGATGAGCCAGTTAAACAAAGTCCGGGCCCTCGGATTCACCGAAGCCCGGATAGTAGTGTGGCAGGACGGCAAAAGCGCCGACGTCGCCACTATGCGTTCTCAGCAGCCTCAACGGCCTTGAAATAACGGTAGGAATTGACTTTCAGTTCTCCGGCGGCAGCTTCGTCGCAGACAATGATGCCGGCGGGATGGTTCTGCAGCGCACTTACCGTACAGTAATGCGACAGGGGACCTTCGATTGCGGCGGCGATTGCGCGGGCCTTCTTTGAGCCATAGGCCATTATGACGACCTCCTTGGCGCCGAGTACGGTGGCTACACCGACGGACATCGCCTGGGCGGGAACCTTCGAAGGATCGTTGTCGAAGAAGCGGGAATTGACCTCGCGGGTGTCCTGGGTGAGAGTCACGACGCGGGTGCGGCTCTGAAGCGAGGAGAAGGGCTCGTTGAAAGCGATATGCCCATCCTCACCGATACCGCCGAGGAAGAGGTCGAAACCTCCGGCCTTTACGATAGCCGCCTCATAATCAGCACATTCCTTTACCGGATCGGGAGCATTGCCGTCGAGGATATGGATATTCTCGGCGGGCTCGTCAATCTGGTCGAAGAGGTACTTGTGCATAAAGGAGTGATAGCTCTCGGGATGATCCACGGGAAGGCCGACATACTCGTCCATATTGAATGAGATCACATTCTTGAAGGACAGCTCTCCGGCTTTGACCATACGGATAAGCTCGGCATAGGTTTCAATAGGGGTACTGCCGGTGCAGAGACCGATTACGAACGGCTCGTCGGTGCGAGCAGCTTTTTCTTTGATTCTGGCCGCAATGTAACGGGCGGTCCAGAGAGAACTCTCGGCGGAGTTCTTGCGGATAATAACTTTCATACTTTTGAAATTTAAGTTAAAAATTAAAACCGGAATTCCAGCAACGGCGGCTGAAATTCCGGAGTACAAAGGTATGAAAAAAACTTAATTTCCTAACATAATTTTAAGAAAACTTCAATGGCCTGGTATTCCGCCATTCCAAGCTGGTCATAGAGCTTCGCGGTATTGGACGTGCGCTCCTCGGCCCTCTGCCAGAATTCACGCGGATCTTCGCCCGGGAAGGGAACGATGTCCTTCTGCGAAAGGTGACGGAAAATAGCGTGGCGCTTCTTGACCACTTCGTCCGGAGACAGAGGCACAGCCATATCGACACGGCCCAGCTCCCACTCCATCCAAGCACCCCTGTAGAGCCAGATATGCGTCTGGGTGAGCCAGACATTGCCTTCGGCCCTGAGCTGCTCGACCGCCTCCAGGGCGGCCTCGGTGCAGACCCGGTGAGTACCGTGAGGATCCGCCAGGTCGCCAGCCATAAAGATCATATGCGGTTTCAGCCTGGAAATCAAATCTTTGATTATGTCCACGTCGGCCTGGGTGCGGGGATTCTTCTTGATGCCGCCGGACTCGTAGAAAGGCAGATTCAGGAAATGGGCGTTGGTATTGTCGTTCAACCCGAAACTGCGCACTGCTCCTCGGGCCTCGCTGCGGCGGATGGCACCCTTGATATCGAGAAGTTCGCGCGGCTCAGGTTCTCCGGGGATCTTGCTGTCCACCAGGGCTTTGACCTCGTCGAACTTGTCGGCAAAGCCAAGCTGGAAGGCGCAGTCCATATGCTGCAGGACCACATCGTCGTGGACCGCGACATTGCCGGAAGTCTCATAGGCGACGTGGACATCGTGGCCCTGACTGGCCAGACGGATGAAGGTTCCGCCCATTGAGATGACATCGTCGTCGGGGTGCGGCGAGAAGATAAGTACGGTCTTCGGATAAGGCTTGGCGCTCACCGGACGGGTGCTGTCGTCGGCATTGGGCTTGCCGCCGGGCCAGCCAGTGATAGTATGCTGAAGGTCGTTGAATACCTCTATATTGATCTTGTCATAGGGACCGAATTTTTCCAGAAGCTCGCTCAGGGAATTGTCCAGATAGTCCTTCTCGGAGAGCTTCAGGATAGGCTTCCCTACCTTCTGGCAGAGCCATACAACCGCTTTGCGGACGAATTTCGGGGTCCAGTCGCAGGGACCGACCAGCCAGGGCGCGACGGTCCTGGTGAGCAGAGACGCCGCGGTGTCGTCCACATAGAACGAGACATTGTCGTGGCGCTGGAAAAGCGAGGCGGGGCATTCCGGAGTCGGTTTCCCTTCTGCTATAGCCTTCACGGCCTCGGCCTTGGCTTCGCCCCAGGCCATCAGGATTATTCTGGAAGCGGTAAGCATAGTGTCGATGCCGAGGGTGATGGCCGCCTTCGGCGTCGCGTTGATGTCCCGGTTGAAGCCCTTAGCCTGGCGTTTTCTTGACTGGTAGGACAGGCGCACGGTGCGGGTACGGCTCTTGCGCGTACTACCGGCTTCGTTGAAACCGACCTGGCCCTGCTCTCCGATGCCTATGACCAGCAGGTCGAGGCCGCGGGCAAATTTGTCAAACTCGGCGCAGTAGTCCGAGACCTCCTCCTGCGGGACCGTTCCGTCGGGGATATGGACATTCTCTTCCAGTATGTCGACTTTGTCGAGAAGGGCCTCGTGGATGAGGTGGTTGCGGCTCTGGCGCTCGTCGGCGCTGGAGGGATAATACTCATCTATGGTCACGACTTCGACGTTCTTGAACGAGAGTTTTCCGCTGCTGCAGCGGCGTGCGAGCTCGTTGTAGAGGGAAACCGGAGTGGAACCCGTGGTCAGGCCGAGGCGGAAAAGACGTCCTTCGCAGGAATTTACAGCCTCGGTTATGATGTCGGCAACGGCCAGCGACGCGGGGCGGGATTCGGGATAAATTTCAGTCCAGATACTTTCGTAAGAGTGCAGGATGCCCTTGGGCAAGTTCTTTTCGATAAGCCCTCCTTCGTAGGGCAGAGTGAAATGTTTTGCCATATCTTTAGTTTTTCGGAACTACAAATATAGTTAAAATTGGAAATAAATGAAACTCTGGAGGTCGGCGGTGATGAACTGGTAGAAGAAGAAGATTATCGCGACGACGGCAAGGGCCATAACGGGGAGGGGCAAGCGCGCAAAGACAATGCGGTAGCGGCGTTTGAAGCGCTCGGGGAGAAGGTGGACGACCATACCTAAAATAAAGATTATCAGCACCGGAGCGTGTTCTTTTATCATCGCTGGCACAAGCGCGAGATCCCAGGCCGAACCAATCTGACGGACCATATTGGTCGCCGTCTCCCAGGCCTCTTCATTCGCCAGGGCCGGATCCAGATTGGAGCCGCTGCGGAAGAAAAGGCGGGTGAAAGTGATGAACACAAAGGTCTGGAATACCGCCCAGGCCGTGCCGAGCCAGCTTACGACCTTCCCGTCCGGACGATCTTTGCGCAGGGCGTTCCAGACAAAACGGACAATAGTTCCGGCAGCAAGCACCAGCACCCAGACGAAGAAGAGGTTCCACACCGGGGCCGGGGCCAATTTCGTCAGACCGAACAGCAGCAGGCAGAGAGTGCAGATGACCAGGGTTTTCCAGCGTATGCTCCACTGCGCCCAGAACTTGTAGATGACCATTCCGATGCCGTTCAGGCCGCCCCAGATCATAAAATTCCAGCTGGCCCCGTGCCAAAGGCCGCCAAGGAGCATAGTGTTCATAGAGTTCACGTTGGCTATCAGCAGCTTGCGCTTGTCAGGACGCCTCCAGCCGTAGATGAAGACCACTGCGCTTACCACCGCCACCCCGAGGGCAACCCACCAGCTCCCGCTTAGGAAGGAGCCAATGGCGGCTATCAGAAAAATGATTATCCAGGTACCTGCGGTGGCGTTGCGGTTGCCGCCGAGGGGGATGTAGAGATAGTCTTTCAGCCAGCGACTGAGCGACATATGCCAGCGGCGCCAGAACTGCTGGGCGTTTTCTGCCTTGTAGGGAGAGTTGAAGTTCTGCGGCAGGTAGAAGCCCATCAGCATAGCCACGCCGGTCGCGATGTCAGTATAGCCGGAGAAGTCGGCATAGACCTGGAGGGAATAGCAGAAGAGTGCCGAGAGGTTCTCGAAACCGCTGTACATCAACGGGTTGCCGAAGACACGGTCGCAGAAATTGACGGCCAGGTAATCGGCCAGGACCAGTTTCTTCACCAGTCCGTTCATTATCCAGAATACGGCTATCCCGAACCAGCGGCGGCTGAGGTTGTAGGGCTTGTGGAGCTGCGGGAAGAATTCCGTCGCCCTGACTATGGGCCCGGCCACCAGCTGAGGGAAAAAGCTGAGGAAGAAACCGAAATCCAGGAAGTTGCGTATGGGATCGACCTTGCCCCGGCGCACGTCCACGACATAACTTATGGCCTGGAAAGTGAAGAAGGAGATACCGACGGGAAGTATGATTGCGTCCACCCGGAAGAGTTCGGTCCCGGTCAGGATATTGCCCCATTCGCCGACGACGTCGTGGACCTGGAAGGCGGTCCCGAGTAGATTGTTGACGAAATCGACGATGAAATAGGCATATTTGAAATAGGCCAGGACCCCGAGGTCTATGATCACGGAAAGAATGACCCAGAAACGCTTCCATCGCTCTCGCGCGCTCTTGACGGCCCTTGCCGCGAAGAAGTTGTAGACTATCACGAAGAGCAGCAGGATGAGGAAAACTCCGCTGGTCTTATAATAGAAGAAGAGGCTGGCGGCGAAGAGATAGGCATTGCGCAGCAGGACCTTCGAATGGAAGAAGGAGAAGACGGCGAAAACCAGGGCGAAGAAGGCCCAGAAATAAAACTGGGTGAACAGCAGGGGATGGGCCTGGTCGAAAGAAAACAGGTCCACGAAGAATTCCCGTATGATATCCATTACCGCCGGCATAGCTCCGAATATCTGTCCATCATAGCGTTAAAGAGGAGGTTCCCGAAAAGATTGTAGCCCTCGGAAGTAAAATGGACGAGGTCCCAGGTCGCAAGGCCGCTCTGGGCCCATTGTTCCACGCTCCCGAGGCCGCCCATCAGGCTAAACTGGTCCCATACGGCAGCGTTGTACTTCCTCGCCAGTCTGAAAATAGCCGAGGAGGCCTCGACTCCGAAGCGGTTCGGCTGGCGGCGGTGGTAATAACTGTCGGTCACCGTGGTGAAAAGCAGGGCGCACTCAGGATTCACGCGAAGGACCTGGCGGACAAGCTTGTTATACCTCTGTTCGAAGGCTTCTGCGCTGAACTCCGTGTTCTGGATGTCATTGATTCCTATGGAGAAAATGACGAGGTCCGGCTTTATCAGGCGGAGGTCGTTCTCCCAGTCCTCGCAGTGGAGCCAGGACAGGGTGGAAGCCCCGTTCACGCCGATTTCGCTGACGCTGATTCCGTCCGTCCCCTTATCAAGGTAAACACCTGTGAGAGTGAAAGTTCCCTCTCCCCTGAAGCCTATGCGAACATACTCGGAATAGTGCGGAAGATCAAAGTGCCAATGGCCCCTTGTCTCCCGTCCTCGGAGACTGTCCCGGCCAAGTATGAGCACCGGTTCCTTTTCTCCGTAGCCGAGGACATCCACGCTGCGGAAGACATAGCCCGGGGTCGCGAAACGGCGGTTCGACGGGACGAGGTCAATAAGGACGGAAGATGTGTCGGCCGTGGTCACGGACATTCCGCTCAGCCCGAGGCGGCCTTCCGGCTTCAGACAGCGGTCCGAGGTCCAGGTCCCGAAAGCCTTGCTACGGTAGCTCGCCGGAGTATTGGTCCCGGCGGCGGCATAGGGAAAAACGAAACCCCGGCCGGCGTCCAGACCGTATCTCAACGCAAGCAGGTTCTGGCGCAGCCTGTCCGTCCAAACGCCTCCCTGCACGTGCGAGCCGCCCACGTGGACTATGTTCAGTCTTCCCTGTCCGCTCACCACGACCTCATCCAGTTTCCGGAGAAACTCGTCGAAACGGGCGCTGTCGGCAGGGAAAATAATGCTGTTCTGATCGAAATTCGCGTAGTCCAGACGCTGCACCCTCCTATGGAAACGGGACTGTGCGGAAGCGGCTGTGGCAATAAGCAAGGTCAGAAGCAGCAGGCAGCGTCTCATTTTTTCATCGCAGCTTTGACCTCCGAGGCGGGCGTCGTTTTCCTCAGGTCGTAGAAATCGTAATATGTGAGGATGGAACGGGCGAAAGCCTCTCCGACTTTGTTCGCGCCGGCGGGAGTGAAATGGATATAGTCCGGCCCGGCATAGGCGGGAGAATGCTTGACCCACTGGGCCATAGAGTTTTCTCCGCCCATCATCCGGTAGAGGTCCCAGTAGGCGATGCCGTTCGACAGGGCGGTCTGCTTCAGGGCGTCCACCATCTCGGGAAGCAGCGGCCAGGTCAGCATCCTGCCTCCACGGCTCTTGCCCATATCCGAGGGCCCGATAAAGATTATTCTCGCCTGGGGAGCCGCCTCCTTGAAGAAACGGATCTGCTCGGCGATACGCTCCTGATACTGCTCTATATTCTTCTGGGACTTCGTCACGGGCATATAGTTTCCTCCGAACTGAAGGATGATCAGGCGGGTGTCGTCGAGGGCGTATGAATTGGCCATCAGTTCCTTCGAAATACGGGTGAAAATAGTTCCTGAACAGCCTCTGAGGGGGATATTGTCCACTGCGACTCCGCCGCCTCCGTCTGTCGTGACGCCATAGATCTCGGCGTTGCCGGCAAGCCGCAGCGTGGCTTTCTGGACATTGCGGGGGAAGGTCCAACGGTAATAACGGACTCCGGCGCTGTCAAGTACGACCGGCTCCGGCTTCAGGGTGTCGGAGAGCACTTTCGCGCTGAATTTGGCCGAGGTTTTTCCGACCAGAAGGCTTACGGAAGAAAAGCTGCGGCAATGGTCCTTGGCGGCCTTCTGCTTCGTGGCGCGAAGGTTAATGTTGGCTCCGCCATAGAGCTGGACTACCTGGGCCATTACGCCGTAACGGTTATGGCCGGCACGGGAAGTCGTGGAGTCGCCGTACATTGTGTAATGGGCCAGATTGCCTTCCGAGGTTCTGGATATCGAGGCCGAGGGGACATTGCTGAGGGCCGGGAACATTCCTGTGCCGCGGCCGCCGAAACGCAGCTGCAGGGCCTCCCTGAGTTCCGAAGATATGCGGTCCATCTCTATCTGGGAATCCCCGTAATGGGCCACACGGACCGTGCGGGCTTCGCGGCGGGCATTCTCGAACTCTTTGAAAACAGGATCCAGGTAAGTATAATCGTTGTCCGGCAGATAGATACGGTCCGGATTCTCATAGAAAAAGTCGCGGTAATAGGCGAGGGTGTCGCCCTTGACACCGAAGCGGCCTTCCACTGCGTTGAGGACCGAATCCACATCGACTTTGGCCTCCGAGGCCTCCTGAAGCATCTTTTCAAGAGACGCGAAACGAAGGTTCTTTCCGGCCACGGTCACGCCTTTCGCCGGAGTCAGCACCCAGCCCAGTCCGAGCAGTGCGAAGACTCCGAAAAGGAATATTACAACTTGCCAAGCTTTCATCTTTGCGAAATATCCTGCAAATTTACGCATTTTCCCTCTCCTTCGCAAGACTTGACTTTCTGAAGGAAAATCAATATCTTTGAGGCAATTATCTTGTGCTTATGAAAAAGTTCGTCATCTTCGCAATCGCCGCCCTGGCAGCCTGCAGCTGCGGCACCCTCGCCTCTTCCGGCAGTTCTTCCTCCTCAAGGTCTTATTCTTCTTCGGCTTCCGGAGCTCCCGGGATACGCGTATCCAAGTCCGGCAACACTGAATACGTAACCATCACCAATCTGCCGACAAGCGCCAGCGACCTTTCCGGAGCCGACATTACGGATCCGTATGTGACCGCAGCGCTGACCGTCGCCGCCCTGATGCAATACGAATCCAACAACGCCGCCTGTATGGAGATGCTCGAATACCTCAACGGACCGAACAGCATCTCACAGTATGAGACCCAGTTCCTCCGTGACAGGCTGAACGGGAAGTTCTACAAGGTCCGCTCATTCTTTGCCGGAGCCACTCCCGCCAACAACTACACCCCCACCAAACCCTACAAGGTCACGGTCAGCTCCAACCCCTATTCTTTCCAGACCGGCGGCTATGCGACGCTTTACCTGACTTCCGGCGGAGCTGACAATCCGCGCCCGATAAAGCTTCGCAAAAAGGAAAGCACCGGAGAGTGGTTCTATAACGAAATCACCTTCCTCGCCGACATCCGCAAACCCGCTTCCGAAGATCCCTGGAGGTAGCCGGAGCGTAGCGGCGGACGTAGCGGTGGACGTAGCGGCGGACGCAGTGGCGGACGCAGTGATGGCCATTCAGTCAGACCGTTGCAGAACGCTTTGACGCTCAGCTCTTTAACCCTTAGTCTTTGTCCTGCCCGGGACAAAGGCTTTTATTTAATCCCGCGGTTTTGAGGGACTTACGTGGTAAATAATTATGACGCAGGCGAGGCCGGAAGCCCGATGGCGCGATGGCCCTTGCTGAACACCACGTAACGACAAGAGTCACAGCTGTGACAAATGCGTCGCAGATGTAACAACTTCTGGCACACCTGCAGCACCAGAGTGGCCTGCAACGCCAAAATGCGGACGAAAGCAAAGCACGGCCAGGCAGGATGGTGGAGCCGGCGCGAAGCCGGATGGCACAGGGACTTCGGACGGCGTGGCCACCCTCGGCCGCGTTAGAGGGAGGGGCCCACGAGCGAAGCGAAGTGGGAGGGATAGCCCCGAAGGGGCGTACCGGGCCGAAGTCCTTGTGACGCAGGCGAAGCAGCGGCGAGGCCGAGGGCAGGATGCGCGGGGCAATGGGCAGGATGGTGGAGACGAGGGCTCCGGGCGAAGCCGGCCATTTTTCGGTCGGCAAGACCGGCGGCCCGAAGGCGCGGTGGCCTTGCTGAACTGTGGCGGAGATGATACGACAAAAATCAGCGCCCCGGAGCTGCGATGGCAAAAAGCCAGGGAAGCCGAGGGCGCTGCAAGCAAAAACCGACCGGCGCTGCAAGCAAAAGCAGGGGCCGCTAGAGACTAGTGCAGCATCACGGTGAGGCCGGCCATAACGATGGAGACCATCGACATCAGTTTGATGAGGATGTTCAGCGAAGGACCGGAGGTATCCTTGAAGGGATCGCCGACGGTGTCGCCGACGACAGTGGCGTGGTGGCTGGCAGAGTTCTTGCCGCCGAAATTACCCTCCTCGACAAACTTCTTGGCATTGTCCCAGGCGCCGCCTGAATTGGCGAGGAACACGGCCAGGACGAAGCCTGCGCCGAGTCCGCCCGCAAGCAGGCCGATCACGCCGGCAGGCCCCAGGATGATACCCACGAGCATAGGAACCACAATAGCCAGAAGCGAAGGGAATATCATCTCGTGCTGGGCGGCCTTGGTGGAGATGCGCACGCAGGAAGTGTAGTCCGGGCGCTGCTTGCCTTCGAGGATGCCGGCAATCTCGCGGAACTGACGACGGACCTCGACGACCATCTTCTGGGCGGCGCGGCCGACGGCATTCATAGTAAGTCCGCAGAAGAGGAAGGCCATCATTGAACCGATGAATATGCCCACCAGGACCATCGGGTTCATCAGAGTGATATCATAGTACTCGACGATGTCGGTGATGGACGCACTCATCGTATCGACCGTGCGGCCGCCGACCTCGAGGACAGTTTTTCCGATATGCTGGAAGCCGATCTTGATTTCCTCGATATAGGAAGCCAGGAGGGCCAGGGCGGTGAGGGCCGCCGAACCGATCGCAAAGCCCTTGCCGGTCGCTGCGGTGGTATTTCCGAGAGAGTCGAGGATGTCTGTCTTTTCACGGACGGAAGGATCGAGCTCGGACATCTGGGCATTGCCGCCGGCATTGTCGGCGATGGGGCCGTAAGCGTCTGTGGCCAAGGTGATTCCGAGGGTGGAGAGCATACCGACAGCGGCTATGGAAATGCCGTACAACCCCAGCGAAAGGGTAGATGTCGAGAAGACGAAGCCGGTGGCGCAGCCATAGGCCAGGAGGATGGCAACGGCTATGGTCACTACAGGGACGGCCGTGGAAATCATACCGAGGCCGACGCCGTTGATTATGACGGTCGCGGGACCGGTCTGGGCGCTCTCGGCGAGTTTCTGGGTAGGTTTGTAAGAATGGGAAGTGTAGTACTCGGTAATCTTTCCGATAATCACGCCGGCAAGCAGGCCGCTGACCACGGAAAGCGAAAGCTGCCACCACTGCGGAAGGCCGTGAGTGCCGTCAAAACCGAGAACATAGAACACGCCGAAAGTGAGGACGGCGATGAGGATGGCGCTCAGATTGGTGCCACGGCTGAGCGAGCCGAGCAAATCCTTCAGGGAAGCCCCCTCCTTGGTGCGTACCACGAAAATGCCTATGATTGAAAGGACCACGCCGATGGCAGCGATGACCATAGGAGCGAGGATAGCCTTCATCTGGATGGCCTCGCCCTCGGAGAAGAAAGCCGAGGCGCCAAGGGCCATAGTGGCGAGGATGGAACCGCAGTAGCTCTCATAAAGGTCTGCGCCCATACCCGCGACGTCGCCCACATTGTCTCCAACGTTGTCTGCGATGGTGGCCGGATTGCGAGGGTCATCCTCCGGAATGTCCTGCTCGACCTTGCCCACGATATCGGCGCCTACGTCGGCCGCCTTGGTGTAGATACCGCCGCCGACACGGGCGAAGAGAGCCTGGGTCGAAGCACCCATACCGAAGGTCAGCATAGTCGTGGTAATGACCACAAGGCTCTGTGCCGCAGTCGCTTCCTGCACGAAAGCGTGGAGGACGATCCACCAGATCGAGATATCCAGAAGACCGAGACCGACCACGGTAAGGCCCATTACGGCGCCGCTGCGGAAGGCGATCTTCAAGCCGGAATTAAGGCTGCGCATAGTAGCGTTGGCCGTACGGGCCGATGCGTATGTGGCAGTCCTCATACCCACATAACCGGCCAGTCCCGAGAAGAAACCGCCCGTAAGGAAGGCGAACGGGACCCAGGGGTTCTGGACGCCGAAGCCGTAAGCCAGGACGGCAAAGAGCACCGCCAGGACGGCAAAAACAATAATCACAACTTTGTACTGTTGCCTGAGGTACGCCATTGCGCCCTCGCGCACATACTGCGCAATTTCTTTCATTGTCACGGTGCCCTCGCTTTCCTTCATCATCTGGGAGAAGAAAATCCAGGCGAAAACCAGTGCAATCACGGCCGCAGCCGGAACTAAGTAAAATAAATAATTCATATATGGTTAGTTAACAGTTATTTCCAGAGTTACTATCTTGGTTTTTCCATTTTTCAGCAAAAGTCTGGCTTCGACGGAATGGGCACCGGAGGTCAAGGTGACCGAGTCGGAGGAGACGGGTTCGTCGTCATAGAACCACTCTGCCGAAGATACCGGCCTGGCCGCGCTTTCCGTAAGAGCGAAACTGAACCTGTCGCCCACGCTGTACGATCCGGCCTTGGGATTGGCTATAACATTATAGTCCAGGCCCTCCAGCGGAACCGTCACATTGAGACTGACCTGTCCGGAGCCATAGCTGATGTCGGAGAATGTTATGAGCGAACTGATGCCGTTCCAGCTGAGGGGAATGTAAGATTTCACCGCAGAAGTGCCGCTGCCAGGGAAAGGGACCCTGTCGGAGAAATATTTCGAATAAGAAGTATTGTCCTGGGCTTTGGACGGGACAAGGTAAAAGCAGGGATGGGAGCCGTTCTCATTGATTGCATTGTACTCTTCCCAATCGCTCCAAAGTTCCGAGGCCGGTATTTCCTTATTGACATAGCTGGTCCCGGAATCATCGAGGACAATGACTTTGACCGGACGCGAGGAGCGGTCCATATGATAGACCAGAAGCCCGTGTCCGGGAAGGGCGGCGTCCCAGCCCGACTCTCCCCTGCACTCATAGACAAAGGATTCTCCGTCCATATCAGTCAGGGTGCGGTAGGCCACATTCTCGTTGACAGGAGGGATGGTCACGGTCCCGGAGGCCTTGAAATCCAGGATCGAATCCTCAGGAAGCCAGCCGAGCATTATGCGCTCCACCATATTGAAATAAGGCGGCGTGCGTCCTTCATTGTTATAAGAGCCGCTGCACATAAGAGAGTACTCGAAAAGAGCGCTTGCCTCACCGTTTTGGGCATAGTCGGTGTCGTAGAAATCAGGCAAGCCCATCGCGTGGCCGAACTCGTGGCAGGCCGTACCTATTCCGCACATCGTATCGTCAGGATTCAGCTCGTTGGTGCAGGCATAGGAATCCAGCTTGACCCCGTCCAGCTCGAAGGAGACTCCGGCTCCGCCCTCGATATACCACTGATGGGGCCAGATGACATTGCGGTCGCCCTGATAGTCCGCCTCGCCATAGCCGGCATAGTACATAAAGACCATATCCACATAGCCGTCGCCGGAAAGGTCGTAGCGGGAAAAATCAATCTCCGGATTCATTTTCTTGCAGGCGTCTATAACGGCCTGATGCGGCCGGAGGTCATTTCCCCGGCTGTCGTTGGCTCCGTAATATGCGTAGCCGCTGCCGACCTCAACAGGGCCGTAAACGTCGAAAACCGGCTCGAAAAAGCCGTGGGAATTCTCATAATAGTAATCCCTGGCAGAACCCACCGCCCCGTTGCCGGAATATCCGGGCTGGTTCAAGAGACGGGTAAATGCGTCATTCGGATTGTCGACCGTAAAATGAAGGTCCGAGAATTCCACAAGGATTACGAGGAAATGCTTCTGGCCCGACGCGATCCCCTTTGCAGGAGCGTGGCTCTGGCGGAGACGTCTCGCGGCGGCTCTGCGAATGCGCATTGCGGAACGCCTCAGCCCGGCCGTGCCGCTGTCGAGTCTATGGTAAAAACCGTCATCTCCAAGTTCTACGGCCTCTCCCGCCTCGTTAAGTATAATATGGCCGAATTCGTCGCCTACCTTCTGCAGCATTATCGCGCTTCCGTCGGGCTGGACATAGCGGAAAAAGCCCGGACGCGCAGGTACTGCAAGCAGAGTCAGGCAGCAAAGGAAGGCTGAAGCGAGTGTGAGTATCCTTTTCATCTTCCCTTACTTTCTTATTATAAAACCCCGGCCCGTGCCGTCGGCGAGCCATACCTTGGAAGCTTCCTCCCTGACCACGGCCATTTCATAGGTCGAATTCATTATGGAAGTGACGCCCTTGCGCCATACGACCTTGACGCTCAGTCTGTCGCCTTTACGGAGCGACGGACGGTATCCGCTGATTTCCAGCTGCTCCCCGCTCTCGGGATCAAGGATGGCAAAGGTCAGGCTTTCCCCATATTCCCGGCTGTACTGGTCCCTGCCCGGCACATATACCCTCTCCTTCTCCCCAAGATAGAGGCCGTACTGGCTCAAGGCGGTAAGAGGATCTTCCGCCGTAGCTTCCCCGGATGCGCCTCGGCGGTAGATCTGTATCGCCTTCGCCTGGTTGGAGGTGGATGCATAACAGGAAAAACGAGGACTGCTGACATTGTAGAGCAGCCAGTTGCGGGTATAGGTGCTTTTGTCGGCAAGGATCTTCGCCTCCCCTTCCGCAGAAATGCTGATGCTCCAGGAGGAATTGAGGTTCCTGGCAGAGATGCTGACAAGCTGGTTGTAACGGCTTGACGCGGCGGCCAGATAGCCGTCGGCCGACTTAAAGGCCCAAGTGCCGCTTGAACTGCCTTCTTCAAGAGTGAATACTGCCGCCGCGTCCGGCAGGGTAGTGATGCTGTGGTCGCTGATGCTTACATCCACCTTCTCGCGGTAAGTGTCTTTCTGCGCGGCCATAGCCACGGAACTGCCTTCGTGGACAAGGATGACTTCATCTCCGGCGGCAAGAGTGGAAGCGTCCTTGACAAGATAGAAGGCATCCTCCCCCTGGAAGGCCGTCCCGGCCATATCGACGCTGATTTTCGCTACCCTCCCGGCGAGCAGATTGTAGCTGTCCGGAACCCGGACTTCCTTGAACATATTGCCCTTGTCGGTAAATATCGTTATGGACAGAGTCCTTCCGCCGAGGGCGGCAGGGGCCGAAGCGAACCAGATGTCCTTTGTGGATGAAGTTATTATGGTCAGAGTGGAAGACGACCCCGACGGTAAGAGGCTTTCCCCGTCGAAATACCAGTCCCCGCAGAGGGGTACTGAAGCCGTCAGTTCTATCTTGCGTACGGCGGCGTCTCCGAGCTTGAGATTCGCAAAACTGAGGCGGCCGTATGCGCTCACGTGGAAGAAATGCAGGGACACTTCGTCCGGAAGGACGGGATAAGACTCACTTTCGGCGGCAAGGAGCTGCGCAGCCTGGTCCGGAGAGCCGGGAAGCGGAGTCTGTACTGACGGGATCGTTATGGACCAGGCCTCCCGGGAAGGTGAAACGGCCTTGACGGCCGATGAGGGGCTGAATGCCCGGAACACATAGGGCGAGGCCGAAGAGGGCAGGTTAGCCTCGAAATCCGCCGTCTTGCCGTCAGAAGACGCGGTGACCGCCGCCACGACGGCTTCGGAATAATTGAGCGACAGTGCGACTTTGTCCCCTTCCGAAGACCACAGGCTCGGATAAACCCCTTCCGAAGGCTCCCCGAAATGGGTTTTGGTCGGGATAGGGGCGGCGTGGAACAGCACCGTCTTGGCTCCGGGTTCGGGAGCCTCATTTTCGCGGACCCTTATGCAGGAGACCGCGAGAAGAAGAATTAGGATCAGGTATGGTTTTAAGTACACTCTCACAATCACTCGGCTTGAATGACCAGATTAAGCGTGTTGGTACCGTCGGCAAGCTGCAGCACGGCCTTGATTTCGTGTCTTCCGGCGCTAAGGTTGACCGAGGACGCCGATGTCGGGACTCCGTCGAAATACCACTGGACAGAGGACGGCGCCGCGTCATAATCGCTGAGTACCAGCTCCAGGTCGAAGCGGGAGCCGGAGGCATAGACTCCATTGCCCGGATCGGCGATGTAATTGAATCCGAGTTCGGGCTGGATCGGAGTGCCGAGGGAGGCGGAAATCGCCGGCGTGTAGTAGGCGCCGCTCGAGGAGTAATACAAAGAATTCCAGGGGCAAGCCTCCGTCAAGGAGAAGTTGTGGGAAAGGTAGCCCATATTCTCCTCATCGCTGCGATACACCAGGAATGCGTTGGTGAAAGACGACCCGATGATGCCATAACCGATGTATGTGTCGCCAGGAGTGTCAATTATAAACTCCTGACTGACAACGTTTACCGTCACCACGTCACTCAAGTCGGGATTGTCAACTTTCTGGGTAAACTTGCGGACTCCGTCCACTTCGACGAAGACATAGAATTCACCTGCCTGCGGTGTCCCGTCGCTGCTCTCAGCCGTGCGGAAGGAAATGCTCTTGAGCTGTTTCCCCTGGAAAAGTCCCATTTCCTCTGCCGAGAAATGCATTGCCGCGGCGCTGTTGGGATAGCCGGAGTAACCCGTAAAGCCGCCGCTTGCATTGGGATTATAGCGCTGCAGGTCGCCGGACAGGGATTCTCCCTCGGCGAAGAGATAGACATTGTGCTCCGTCATCTTACGGGCAACGCTTAGATTCTCCGAAACGGAAATGTACCCGCTGCAGCTGGTCTCCAGAATATAGTCTCCCGGTTCCCCGTCTTCGACAGGGAGAGAGTACATTCCGTCTATCCCAGTCACGCAGCTCCCTACAAGGGTCTTCGGACTGACCGTGTAAAGGGCCACGCTCGCATTACGGACAGGCTTTGCGGATGAATTCAAAACCTTGCCGTAGACACCGGGGACGGCGCCTGGAGTGACAGAGAAAGTGGAGACGCTTCCGGAATACTTGATATTCTGAAGCATCAGGCGTCCCTGTCCCCCGTCCCAGTCCTCAGGCATATAGCTGCTTACAGAACCGGCTCCCGGGAATGGTATCTTGGTATAGGTCGGATAATTCAGGGATGAAGGCAAAGCGGACGGGACAAGATAGAAACAAGGATGGGTGCCGGAAGCATTGATGGCATTGCTGTACTCCCACTCATCCCACAGCTTTTGGGCAGTGTAGGAACGGCCGCTGGTGGAGAAATAGACCGTATGGCCCGCAGCCTTGTCCACGTGGTAGATCAGCAGTCCCGGATATGGGATATAACGGTCCCAGCCTGTCTGGGAACGGCTTTCTAGAAGGAAATACTCGCCCTCCGTGTCGGTAGGAAGCACCCTGGCGTCCAGATGTGAGAGCGAATACTCGCCCTTCTCCGTTATCGCCGCAGGCTCTTCGGCAAGCCAGCCCAGCATACGCCTTTCCTCCAGATTCATATAAGGAGGAGTGTTCTCGTCGTTCAGGCGGGATCCGCCGCACATCAGGGAAAAACTGTAAAGCGCTCCCGCGGAACCATTTTCCTCATAATCGGTGTCATAGAAGTCCGGCAGGCCGAGTGAATGGCCATATTCGTGGCAGGTCGTACCTATTCCGCACCTTACCGATCCGGTATAGCCCTGTATCTCGGAAGTGCAGAAATAGCGGTTTACATACTTTCCGTTGAACCTTGTCGTCCTTGCCTCCGCAACCTTGCCCCTGAGGTTGCTCTGATGCGGCCAGATCGTATTAGTATTGTACATATTGCCTCCGTCGGCCATATTGTAGCCGGCGAAATAGAAAAGGATCATATCCACATAGCCGTCGTTGTCCGTATCATAGTCGGAGAAATCAATGCCTCCCTCATTGTAAACAGCCTTGACAGCTTCGAAAAAGCCCGTAGCACAGGCGGGATTGATACTTCCGTTCTCGGTCCTTCCGCCGTAATCGGCCACATTCCCGGAGATTTTGACCGGCCCGTAAACATCGAAGACAGGCTTGTACAGTCCGCCGGAATTTTCTTCGTAATAATCCCGCACTGAACCGGTTGCGCCATTGTAAGAATAGCCTTTCTGGTTCAGGAGATTATGGAAATCAGTCTTGGGGTCGGCAGATGTGAACTGTTTGTCCTGGAATTCGACCAGGATGGCGAGGACCTTGTGGTCTCCGATGGTAAGCTCTGTCTTGGGCGTCCACTCCCTTGCGGGACCATAAGCCTTGTTGCGACTGACAGAAGCTGCGTCCAGCTGGGCACGGGTTGGCATCGCCACCTCCTTGAGGTAACCGTCAGTTCCAAGTTTCACACAGCGTCCCATCTCGTCGGTGGTGTAGCTGAACCATTCGTCGCCGTGCGCGGTGACATATACGACGCTGCCGTCGGGCTGGCGGTAGGGAATTTTCCCGGGATAGGCCGGATTAGCCACGAGAGAAACAGCCGAGGCCGCTGCAAGGGCCAAAATCAAAAGCAATTTTTTCATGGCTTAGTCTGTTAGAGCGATTATACCTGTACCATTGTCGGAAAGCAGCCAGAGCTTGTTTCCCTCGTGCTTGAGGGCTTTGAAAGACAGCGTCTCCGAGTATGTCGGGGTGAGTTTGACAAAACGTTTGATTTCTACGGAGCAATAATCTCCTACGGCCGGATTCTGAGGGAGACCGGTAAGCTGCAGCGCAGTATAAGTGGCAGGAGTAAGGATGCGGAACGAGAGTCCCGAGCCCTGTTTCAGTACACTTGTCTGGTCGCCGGCCTCGTTGTACAGCCAGTTCTGACCGTTGACGCCATAAACGCCCGGAGTCTCCAGGGACTTGAATTCCTCCTCATAGAGGGTGTCGTTTTCCAGTTCATAGAGGTATGGAACCAGCCCGGAGGCTGTTTTCTGGCGCGACTGGAATTTCAGCACGGTGGAGGCCGTATTGAATTTGATCTGACGGGTACGGTTGGATATTTCAGCGCCTCCGCCGGTCACAAATGACACCGTCCACAACATTCCTCCGGCCACAGGAGTCGCGCTGACGCCGATGTTGTCTGCATTGTTGTTGTAGAGATATCGTCCGTCAGGCTGCGTGATCTGCCAGCTGTCGTCGTACGGAGAGAAGCGGAAAGCGCCGTCATAGTCGTTGAGCGTTATGACATCCTGGACTGGAGTCACTTCCCTCACCTCCATACGGCCTGAGGAAACGGACGGGTCAAAATAACGTCCGGCATAATAAACGCCGTTGTATTCGGCCACAAACAGATAATGGTGCCCGCTCCTGACCGAGCCGACCTTGCGGAAAGTATAGGTCTGAGGCTCGGGGAAAGTCTCGCTGAAACTGAAGTTCAGAGTCTTTATGGAACCGGACTTGAAGGCCGTCGCCGCAGGCAGGCTGACGCTCTTTTCCTGCACGGCCTCGCGACCATCCTCCGTGACCATAGTTACGGAAAGCGTCAAAAGCGATCCGGCTGCGGCCTGGAAAGGCTTCATACCCATATAGAAACTCGCCGAAGCGCCCTGGTCCAGCAAGGCTCCACCCTCTACCGACAGGCTGAGCGTTTCGGAATTGTCGCCCCTAGCGGAGAAACTTCCGTCCCAGAGTGCCTCGAACTTGCCGCTGACCGCTTCCGGAGCGGTAAAGGACACGGACTTGACCCTTGCCGCAAGAGCCTGGGCGTTGGTCACGTGGACCTCGATGACGTTCAGAAGGGGATGGAGAGTGACGGAAGGAGTGGCCGTATAGAGGACCTTGTCGGCCTTGCCGCCGAGAGGGAAGCCGGGGCCGGCAAGATGGGCGCGGCTGTCATTGCCCGACTGGGAAGGATTCGGCTCTATGGTTACATAGCCGCCCGGCTGGGACGGGGCCTCGGTACTTCCGGGATAGAAAAGGAACCAGTCGTAACTTCCGGAAGAAAGTTCCTTGACAGTACCTTTGGCGTGGCCCTTTTCAGCATCGTCTATTTCGAAAACGCCGTCAAAGGTGGGAGTTTTCGCTCCGGGAACACAGTGATAGACCGATATTTCGTCGCCGACCTCCCATTTGGTCGAAAAGCCGTCATTGACAGTCTTTGTTTCCGCCGACCTGGCAAAAAGTTCAAAGGCGACGCCTCCTTCAGCTTCAGGGGCTTCCTGCTCCTTGAAGGCGCACTGGCTGAGAGAGAAGGCCGCGGCGGCCAGACTCAGGGTATAAAAAATACGTCTCATAGGGCAAGAATTAAAAATCAATGGGATCCGGGTCTTTTTCCCAGTCTCCGATATTGCCTCCGGTGGAGGTGAGGAAGGATTCTTCGCTCCTCACTGGCAGGAACCGGAGCAGCGGAATCATATATTGTTTCTTATCCATAAGTTTACAAAAATACGAAATTATTCCGGGATGCGGACGATATCGCCGTGCTCCTGGGACACTGTTTCCTTCCAGAGTTCGGTGTATCCGGGCCATTCGACCTTCTTTGGAACGCCCTCGGAATACTCTGAATGGATGAACTTTCCGTTCTCGTCCTGAGGCTTGACATTGCCGTCCATAAACTTGACCAGCAATTCCTCTTCGAGCGCGGTCCAGGCCTTGAACTGGTCCTGGGCGGTCTTGACCGTATAGTCGGTCACATACTTAACAATCTTCTTGAAGGGCTTCTTCTGAACCATCACGTCGCCTTTGGACGCAAGTTTCTTCTGGAGTTTGACCACGACCTGATTGTACATCACCACCGCCATACTGTCCACCGAGTGAGTCTTGCGCTCCATCTGGTCCAGTTCGAACTCATCGATCCTGGCCCTGACGTGCGGAGCCATCACATTGTACATCTTGTAGCAGGCGTTCGAGACACGGTTGTTGATCCAGAAGGACGCCGTCGGGGAGTAGTGCAGCAGGTCGCCGTTGCCCTCGCGGAAGCAGTCAGGGATGGCGGTCGTTGCGGTGTAGACCGGTGTAAGATATGAAGTCGCCGCATCGTCCGTACCGAACCAGAGGATGCCGCCCACCACGTCCGGGACATAATCCCTCGCCTGGCCGACCATCCAGAAACCGGTCTGTTGGGTGGCTATGGCCCTTTCGTTGACATAGCTTGCGCCGTCGAATTCCCATTCCATAGGCCTCCAGCGGTAAGGCAGGGCATTTCCGCCGGCCCCGATATCCTGGGTCATATCCATAGGCGAGCCCTCGAAGTGGTCGCGCATCACGTCCGCTACGTCCTTTACCCCGACCTTGCGGCGTGGATAGACATAGAGCGGCAGGTCCTTGTCAAGGTTTTTCCCCATCACATAGTCCAGCCAGGTATAGGCGTCCTTGGTCACTCCGCGGCCGTTCTCGTCATAATAGGAGAACCAGCCGTCGGTGAGGATGTTGAAGGCGCTCCAGACACGGGCGTCGCAGCCCCTGACCGTGCCGAAATCGGCGGGACCATAGGCCTTCTTGAAGCTGAATTCCTCGTCCGGGCCGTCGAAATAGCCCTTCTTGCGGGCGAAGGAAATAACGTCCGGAGCATAGAGGCAGTTGTCGGGGTCGTTCAAGGGGAACTTGCCGATGCGGGCCTGGTTGGCGTGGCCGGAAATAGCCCCGTCAGGTATGCGGACGGCCACCCATACTATTCCCTTCTGAGTATTGACCCTGTTCCTGATGTTCATCCCCTTGCCTATGAGTTCCATTATCCAGACCTCGTTCTTGTCGGCTATCGAGAAGGATTCCCCCTCAGAGGCATAACCCCAGGTATTGGCCAGTTCCACGATAATGTCTATGGCCTCCCGGGCGGTCTTCGCCCTCTGAAGGGTGATATAGATCAGGGAGCCATAGTCGATCTGACCGTTCTTGTCCTCCAGCTCGCTCCGACCTCCCCAGGTCGTTTCGGTTATGATGAGCTGGTGCTCATTCATATTCCCCACAGTCTGGAAAGTATGCGGGACCTGAGGGATGTCACAGAGATAACGTCCTGTGTCCCATTCATTTACCTTGAGCTTTGAACCATTTTCCCAGTCCGCAGCGGGGTGATAGTACAACTCCCCGAAAAGATAATGGGAGTCTGCGGCATAAGACACAAGTACGGAGCCGTCCTTGGATGCGCCCCTCGTTACGATGACGTTGGTGCAGGCGTCGGAAGCCGCCGGCAGGGCCAGTGACAAGAGAGCGGCAAGCAGTATTTTTCTCTTCATATAGTACTTTTAGTACGAAATTTGCAAACAATGTAACCTGCAAATTTATAAAAAAATACTTTCGTATGAAATACCTTTGCGCCCTTGGCGCCGCGTTTTTATCTTCCATAAGCCTGCTTTCAGCTCAAAACCAGGCTCCTCAGACACCCGAGCAGAAAGAAAAACAACTCCTGGAATACATTGACAAGGAAGTCCAGAGACTGTCTTCAATGCTCGATCTGGAGTACTGGCAGGAGTTTTATGTGGACTCCACCCTTACCCACGATATGCACGGCAGGGCCGAAGAGATGGAAGAGCTGCAGCGCTCGAGGGTTGCCAATGCCGACCTGTATCAGGAAATATGGGACCGCTGGGAGGAGAAAATAGCCCGCAGTTACCAGCGTTTTTTCTCCGCGGAACAATGGACGAAATATATGAAAAACGGAGGAGCCAGGGCACAGCGGGAAAGGGACAAACGCAGGGAAAAGGCCGAAAAGGCTGCCGCGTCGTTGAAGAATAACGGAAAATGACTATCTTTGTACGATTAAATGCAAGATATGAAAGAAGCAATCGAAAAGATTTCACAGGAGCTTCAGCAGCTGAAAGCCACGACGCAGAAAGAGGCAGAGGAAGCCCGCATCCGTTTCCTTGGAAAGAAAGGAGAAATCACCGCACTTATGGAGCAGTTCCGCACCATCGCTCCGGAACTCAAACGCGAATACGGACAGAAACTCAACGAGCTGAAGAAAACGGCCCAGGAGAAGATAGAAGCCCTGAAAAGCGCCGCCGGCGAGACAAAGACCGAAGCCACGGCCCAGGATCTGACTATGCCCGGCGACTCTTTTCCCCTCGGAAGCCGTCACCCTGTTTCAATTGTCCGCCAGCAGATTGTGGACATTTTCCGCAAATTCGGCTATGATGTCGCGGAAGGTCCTGAAATCGAGGACGACTACCACGTCTTCGAGGCTCTGAACTTCCCTCCGAATCACCCTGCACGCGAAATGCAGGACACCTTCTTCGTATCCACCGGGCACCTCAACCCGCTTCTTCTCCGTACCCATACTTCCTCGGTTCAGGTGCGCACGATGGAATCCCAGCCGCTGCCGATCCGCGTGGTCTGCCCCGGCCGCGTATTCCGCAATGAAGCCATATCTGCCCGCGCCCACTGCATTTTCCACCAGGTCGAAGGCCTCTATATCGACAAGAATGTCACTTTCGCAGACCTCAAACAGGCTATCCTGCTCTTCGCCCGCGAAATGTTCGGTCCCGAGACTGAAATCCGGATGAGGCCGTCATACTTCCCCTTCACCGAGCCTTCCGCCGAAGTCGACGTCAGCTGCAACATCTGCCACGGCAAGGGCTGCAATATCTGCAAGGGCACCGGCTGGCTCGAGATTATGGGCTGCGGAATGGTGGACCCGAACGTGCTGAAAGCCAGCGGAATCGACCCTGAGGTCTATTCCGGCTTCGCCTTCGGAATGGGAGTGGAGCGTATCGCTATGCTCAAGTGGCAGGTAAACGACCTGCGCCACTACTTCGAGAACGATATGCGCTTCCTCAGCGAATTCGCCACCGCGACCGAAGTATAAAATTCAGCCCACGAAGTAGATTTATTTGTAGTTTCAGTTTTTATTTGGCATTTTTGCAAAACTAACGTTATAACGTCAGTTTTGCTATGGAAAATGTATTGTTTCACGGGTCTGACAAAATCATTGATCACCCCAGTCTGGACGGTGGGCGGGCACACAATGACTTCGGGCAGGGGTTTTACTGCACACCATCTTTGGAACTCGCGCGGGAATGGGCTTGCAGGGACAGGGAGACCGCATTTGTAAACCATTACAGTTTCGAGCCGTCCGTACAACTGAAGGTCTGCAAGCTGAGCGGAGCAGGATATCATACCCTCAACTGGCTCGCTGTCCTTATGAGCAATCGTGTCTTTGAGACAAGACACCCTGCCCCCCGCGAAATCAAAGCCTACATAATCAACGAATTCCTGCCGGACCTGTCTTCCTATGACATCATACGAGGATACCGGGCTGACGATTCTTATTTCGACATTGCGGAATCATTTATCTCAGGCTACATTTCATTGGAAATGCTTGAGAGAGCCCTGCGGTTGGGAAATCTCGGGGAACAAGTTTTCCTGCAGAGCCAAAAGGCCTTTGACGCACTGGTCTTCACTACGGCTGAATATGTAGATAAAAGCATATACGGGCCCCGCAGAATTGCCCGGGACCGCGAGGCGCGGGAAAGCTTCCGGAAGATTAAATCTTCTGTGACAGAAGGGGTATTTGCCCTGGACATTTTGCGAAATAAATGGAGGAACGACGATGTACGCCTACGATAAAGATGTGATGCTGTCGGCGAGGAAACATTTCGCTGTAATGATGGATTATGCAGTCGGATGGTGCTCAATGGGCCTTCGGGACTATTACAACCGCTTCCTGGGAAGCGGAATTGCCGAGCTGATGGGCAGGGGATATCCGATGTTTTCCCTCGGGATGAGCGGGATTGAACTGGCCGCGAGGGTGGTGGAAAAAACCGGAGGGACGCTGCCATTGGACGACAGCTACATATTCCCCTGGGAGGATTCATCAACTTACTGGACAGGCTGGGCCATCTGTCAGTACCAATGGTACAAGGGCGTCAGTTTTATGTCCATCGACAGGAACGGCTTACCCATTGAAACGGTCCACGACCTGTTTCATCCGCTGCACGAGGCCGATATAAGTAAGGTTATGGACGCCTTTGACAGCTATTACAAGGAGTCCCGCCCTTCACTGAAAACACTTCGGAAAGGGATGGGCCTTACTCAGGAAGAGCTGTCCATCCGGAGCGGCGTTTCCCTTCGGATGATCCGCGCCTATGAACAAGGGACGCAGGATCTCTCGCGGGCCGAGGCCGCTACTGCATCACGCCTGGCACGCAGCCTCGGCTGTCCGGAGCAAGTGTTGGTGGGTTAATACCTCTCTACGCGTTCTTCAGCACGACTTCAGCGCCGGAGACATCGACGGTGATGGTTTCGTCACGCCTGACGCTTCCGTCCAGGATGGACTTCGCCAAGAGATTGGTCAGTTCCCTCTGCATCAGTCGCTTGACGGGACGGGCACCATAGGCAGGGTCGTAACCGTTCTCGACCATATGGTCCTCGAAGGCCGGAGTGAAACGGAGGGTGATGCCGTTCTCGGAAAGCCTTCGGGAGAGTTCCTCCTCCTGGATATGCAGTATCTCGCGAATGTCGGCCTTGGTCAAAGGGTCGAACATTATGATCTCGTCGATACGGTTCAGGAATTCAGGACGGACCGTCTGCTTCAGGACCTCAAGCACCCTTTCGGAGCACTCGTTAAGCAGGGTACGCCTTTTCGCGATGGCCTCCATATCTATCCCGTTCACCTCGGGGAGACGCTCCATATAGGACTGGATTATATCCGCCCCAGCGTTGGATGTCATTATCAGTATGGTGTTCTTGAAATCCACGGTACGGCCCTTGTTGTCGGTCAGACGGCCGTCGTCCAGAACCTGCAGCAGCACGTTGAATACGTCAGGATGGGCCTTTTCAATCTCGTCCAGCAGGACGACGGAATAAGGCTTGCGCCTGACGGCCTCGGTAAGCTGGCCGCCCTCGTCATAGCCGACATATCCCGGAGGCGCACCGACAAGACGGCTCACCGTATGGCGCTCCTGGTACTCGGACATATCGATACGCGTCATCATATTCTCGTCATTGAAGAGGAACTCCGCAAGGGCCTTGGCCAGTTCGGTCTTTCCGACGCCGGTCGTGCCCATAAAGAGGAAGGAGCCTATCGGACGCTTTTCGTTGGACAGGCCCGCACGGCTGCGACGGACGGCATCAGAGACAGCCTTGATGGCCTCATCCTGGCCGACCACCCTCTTGTGAAGGGCCGACTCCATACGAAGGAGTTTTTCCTTCTCGCTTTCCAGCATCCTCTTCACCGGGATACCGGTCCATTTAGCCACGACCTCAGCTATGTCCTCCGGCGTAACCGCCTCTGTGACAATAGGATCCTTGATGGCTTCCGCCTTGGCGGTCAGCTCTTCTATGGTCTTCTGGGCCGCAGCCATCTTGCCGTAGCGGATTTCAGCCACTTTGCCGTAATCGCCGGAACGCTCGGCCGCCTGGGCCTGAATTTTCAGGTCCTCTATTTGCTGGCGGGCGTTCTGCAAGCCGGAGAGAATGTCCTTCTCCTCGCTCCAGCGCTTCATCAGCACATCACGCTGCGAGTTCAGTTCCTTGAGCTCCGCTTCGAGCTTTTCGAGTTTGAGGGACGCTCCTTCGCGCTTTATCGCTTCTTTCTCAATCTCCTTCTGACGGATTGCACTGTTCAGAGTATCAATCGGTTCCGGTACGGAGTTCATCTCCAGACGAAGTTTCGACGCGGCCTCGTCCACGAGGTCTATGGCCTTGTCCGGGAGGAAACGGGAGGTGATGTAACGGTGACTCAGATTCACGGCCGCTATCAAGGCATCGTCTTCTATGCGGACCTTGTGGTGGTTCTCATAGCGCTCTTTCAGACCTCGCAGGATGGCGATGGACTCGGCCGGGGAAGGCTCGTCGACCATTACCATCTGGAACCGGCGCTCCAGGGCCTTGTCGGTTTCGAAGTATTTCTGGTACTCGTCCAGGGTAGTGGAACCTATGGTCCTGAGTTCTCCCCTTGCGAGGGCAGGCTTCAGGATATTGGACGCGTCCATCGCGCCCGAGCTCCGGCCCGCGCCGACCAGGGTATGGATTTCGTCGATGAAGAGGATGATCTCACCGGCGGAATCGACCACCTCCTTGACAACGCCCTTCAGCCTCTCCTCGAACTCGCCCTGGTACTTGGCGCCCGCGATGAGAGCGCCCATATCCAGGGAATAGACCTTCTTGGACTTCAGGTTTTCCGGGACATTCCCGTTCACTATGTTCTGTGCGATTCCTTCCGAAATCGCGGTCTTGCCCACGCCCGGCTCGCCGACCAGGATGGGGTTGTTCTTTGTCCTTCTGGACAGTATCTGCAGTACACGGCGGATCTCGTCGTCACGGCCGATGACGGGGTCAAGTTTGCCCTGGGCGGCCCTCTCGTTGAGGTTCAGCGCGAAACGCTGCAGGAATGTTTGTTCGTTTGCCATAATCATATCTCCTTTTTCCCATCGGAGATATGCAGCAATAGCCGTCCGCCCCGATGGGCAAACGGCTATCCGTCAAAGTCTGTTCCGTTAGAGGATTACTGACAATTTGTCAGACAATTACTCGGCGGGATTCTCCTGAGCTGCGGTGGGATCGGCCTGTTCGACCGGCTGGAAATCAGGAGCACCTTCCGCTGCTGCGGAATTATTGAGGATTTCGGTGCTTACGGCATCCCCGGCGGCGGAACTGGTGTTTCCGCGAAGGGTGAACACTGTAACGATGGAGAGCACAAGGATGAAAGCGACCAGATACCAGGTGGCTTTTTCAAGGATGGTCGCTGTCTGACGCACGCCAAGTGCCTGATTGGCAGAGGTGAAGTTCGTTGCAAGGCCACCGTCTTTACCGTTCTGAAGCAGCACGACTGCGATGAGCAGGATGGCGGCGATGATGATCAGCACGACCAGGATTGTGAATACGACGTTCATATCTTTTAATTCAATTTGTCAATAAGGGATGCAAAGTAAGCACTTTTTTCTGGATTATCCAAAATGAGACGGGAATAAATTCGCCTTGCCTCCTCGATACAGCCCTGCTCGGCGAAGATTTCCGCAAGGGTTTCAGTGGCAAAACGCTCGGCGATGTCCGTGTTGGCATTGTCGGAGCCGTCGTCGGAACGGCCTTTCGCCGCGAAACGGGAGAAAATGTTGTCCCCGTCCTGACGCACCCCGGCGTACTGGGACTGGGAGAAATAGTCGCCTCCGACGACCCTGACTTTCTCCTCCGGCTCTTCGGAGGGAATATCTCCCCCGGGGGATATCAGCAGGGAGCGCAGCAGTTCGTGGACGTCTTCGTCGGAGCAGTCCACGCTCTTCGAGGAACGAAGGAGGGCGGCTATCTTCCCCCTGTCGGCGACATAGAGGGCTTCGCGTGCATACTGGCTTTCGTCCCAGGCACCCTGGCGGGCCATCCTGACGCAGAGTTCCTTACGCGCGGAGGCGAACCAGGGATAGAGGTTCACGACTCCGCTGAGTTCCTCAAGGGTAAGAGTTTTAAGGTCTATGAAATTTCCTACCATTGCGCTACGGTTGCATTGAAGATGTCTTCCACGAGTTTTTCGACTATGGTGTCGCAGAGTCCGGCCTCGACAGCGTCCAGACTCTGGGTGGCATCGAAGTCCTCATAGGCCGAGAAAGACTTGTCCACATCGTCTTCGGGGTATTTCTTGTTGGTAAACTGGACCTTTACCGAGACCGTGAGGCGGTTCTGCGCGGCCTGCTCGTTGGCGGTTACGGCCGTCGCCTTCACGTCGTAACCGGTGACTTCACAGACGAGTTCGAGGTCTCCGTCCATTTCGACCTGCTCCAGGCGCGTAAGTTTGCGGAACTTGTCCTGAAGGGCTTCCGTGAGGAGGTTCGACAGGGAAGGATTGACACGGAGGGCCTTGTACTCGACATAGGGAATGGTGATCGTCTTTACGTCCGCCTGGATAGAGGTTCCGGTGAACGAGTAAATCCCGCAGGACGTGAGCCCGAGGAAGAGAAGCAATATGGCAAGGCGGCGGATCATTTCTTTTTATATTCTTCCGGAAGCCTCCGGTAAAGTGTTCTTTCCGACATACCCAGCTCCTCGGCGGCCAGCTTGCGGTTGCCGTGGTGACGCTCAAGCGCCTGGCGGATCAGTTCTTCTTCCGTGGCCTTGATGGAAAGAGGCGTCGGAGCGGCGGCCGGAGCGGGTTCTTCCTGTTCCTGCCATTCGGCGTCTTCCACCGGGGAGGCGGGGGGCAGCTGGGCACGGCCGATTTGAGCCTTCAGGCTGTCTATTTCCTGCTTGAGGTCGAAAATGGCCTTGTAAATGGCCTGGCGTTCGTCCTGGCTAAGCCCGGAATTCGGCTGGGCGCCTTCATATAATATGGGAATCGGCTCGCCTACTTCCTTGGGCATATAAGGCCGGAGTTCCTCCGCTCCGAGTTCGATTTTCTGGACCATCGGGGTGATTTTCTCCGAAAGCTGGGCCGTCAGCGACTGGGTAAAGCCCTGGAGCTGACGGATATTCCCAGGCCAGCGATAGTCCTCGAGCAGACGGATTGCGTCCGGACGGAGAGACAGCTTGCACATTCCCGTGTCTTCCGAGAAATCGGAGGTGAACTTACGGAAAAGCAGATAGATGTCGCGCTTGCGGTCCCTCAGCGGCGGAATCCTTACCTGCGCCGCGCTCAGGCGGAAATACAGGTCTTCGCGGAACTTTCCACGGCGCACGGCCTCGTAGAGATGGACATTGGTCGCGACGACAAGCCTTACATCGGTATGTTCTATGGTATTTGAGCCGACCTTGCGGTACTCACCGCTCTGCAGCACCCTCAGCAGAAGGGCCTGGGACTCAAGGGGAAGTTCGGCGATCTCGTCCATAAAGAGGGTGCCGCCGTTAGCCACCTCGAAATAACCCTTGCGGGTCTCCACGGAGCCGGTGAAGGCCCCCCTGACGTGGCCGAAGAGTTCGGAATTGACAAGGTCGCGGGCCAGTGCGCCGCAATTGACCACGAAGAACTCCTTTCCCCGGCGGGCGGAATACTGGTGAATGATACGTGCGAAACTCTCCTTTCCGACGCCGCTCTCTCCCTCGATCAGGACACTGAGTCCGGTGGGAGCGAACTTGACCGCCGTTTCCAGCGCATCGTTCAAGGCCGGATCGTTACCTATTATATCGTATTTGTTCTTTAATGCCTGTATGTCCATAGTCCTGCAAATTTACTCAAAATATTTGAAAAGTTTTGCTTATCTTTGCCTAATCGGCTGATGACGATTATTTAAATGTATAATTATATGAAAAAATTTGCGAAACTCTTTGCCGTACTCGCTCTTGTCTCGGGAGCGGCGGCTTGTGCCTCTGTCGAGAAAATGGCGCAGATGGCGGAAAATGTGAAGATTCAGTGCACCCCCGAGGTTCTGGAAGCCGTCGCAGGCAGTGTGGACGTGACCGTTTCCGTCTCCTACCCCAAGGATTATTTCAATCCGCAGGCCATCCTCGAAGTGACTCCGGTCATTGTCTATGAAGGCGGTGAAGCCGCAGCCGAAAAGCTCTGCTATCAGGGCGAGAAGGTCAAGGACAATCATAAGGTCGTTTCTTCCGACGGACAGACCGTCACGGAGACCATCCATTTCGACTATGTCGAGGGAATGGAGAAGAGCCATCTCGAACTCCGCGGCGTGGCAAAGGCCAAGAATAAGAGTGTCAACCTCCCCGTAGTAAAGGTGGCGGACGGCTGCAACACCACTTATATGCTGGTCAAGGCCAATGGTGTCGCCCCGGTCAAGGCCGATGCCTACCAGGACGTGACCACCGGTACCGCCGAGGGCCAGATCCTTTACCTGGTGAACAGCTCAGAGGTGCGGAGCAGTGAGCTCAAGGGCCAGTCAATGAAGGACTTCAAGGCCGCGCTGGACAAGATCAACGCCGACGAGCGTGCCAAGGTGACCGGCACCGAGATCATCGCCTACGCTTCTCCGGAAGGCGCCGAAGACCTCAACAACAAACTCTCCGGCAACCGTTCCTCATCCGCTTCCAAGGCTTGGGATTCAGTGACCAAAGGCAGCGGAGTCGCAGCCCCCGAAGTGAAGAGCGTCGGTGAAGACTGGGAAGGTTTCCAGAAACTGGTTTCCGAATCCAATCTCGAAGACAAGGACCTGATCCTGCGCGTCCTTTCGATGTACAGCGACCCTGCAGTGCGCGAGAATGAGATCAAGAATATGTCCGAGGTTTACACCTCTCTCAAGGGCGAGGTTCTCCCGGAACTTCGCCGCGCCCGCCTGATCGCAAAGGTTGAGTATCAGAACCTTACCAACGAAGAGCTGCAGAAAGTTCTCGACGAGAACGGCGACCAGCTTGACGAGGATTCATATCTCCGCCTCGCCTCGCTTGCCAAAAAGCCGGCCGACAAGGAAGACATCTATCAGAGAGGAATCAGCAAACTCGGTGAAGAGAACGCCCCCAGGTGCGTCTACAACCTTGCCGCAACCCTTCTCAACGAAGGCAAGACTGCGGAAGCCGAGAAATGGATCAAGAAACTTGACAAGGCCGACGCCGAATCCCTTAAGGGCATAGTGGCTCTCCAGAAGGGAGATGTCGAGGCCGCCAAATCCGCCTTCGCCCTTGCCAAGACCAATGAGGAAAAAGCCAACCTTGGCATAGCCCTCATCCTCAACGGCGAATATGAGGATGCCGCCAGGGTCCTTGCCAACGCCAAGGGCTGCTGCTACAACCTGGCCCTCGCCTATATCCTTACCAACCAGCTCGACGCCGCCTCCAAGGCCATCCATTGCGAGTGCGCCAAGTGCCTCTACCTGAAGGCTATCATCGCAGCCCGCGAAGGCAACGCTTCCGCCGTCAAGGAGAACCTTGCCAAGGCTTTCGAGAAGGACGCCTCCCTGAAGGAGCGTGCCGCGAAGGATATCGAATTCGCCGGATACGAAATCTAAAATATGAAGCCGGGGCTCTGGATAGACCTGGCACTGTGTATTGCCGTCCTGCCGGCCCTCCTGCTGATCTTCCCGATTGAGGACTGGGCCGGCTGGGACTCAATGTACGTCCTGGGCCTGGTTTTCTGGCTCTACTTCAATTACTTCCTGCACCGCAGGGTCAGTTCTCCCCTGATGCTCTCCGGCAGCAGGTGGAGATGGACCTCGGCCGCCCTTGTCTTCATCAGCGCCGCAATCACTTTCCTGATAAGCCTCCATCAGGTCGGCGAGCCCGGCTTCGACACCGCGCCGCGCCTTGCCCCCCACCAGCAGGCCCTGTGGGTCCTGTACATAGTGACGACCTTCTGCGGCCTGGCCATAGGCGTGCTGGACGTCAGGCTGAGGCAGTTGGAAACCGACAGGGCCATACGGCAGCAGAAAAACCTCGTCACGGAAGAAATCGAATTCCGCTCTGACGAAGCCGTCGCCGGAGAAAGCCTGAGCGTAAAAGTCGGCTACCAGAGCGTCCAGCTGCCCGTTTCCGACATTCAGTACATCGAGTCCAGAGGCAACTACGCCTGCATCCACCGCGACCACGGCGACGATGTAATCACCCAGATAACGCTCAAAGCCCTCGCCGATATGCTCCCGGAAGGAAAGTTCCTGCGCGTCCACCGCTCCTTCCTCATCCCCTCCTGGCGCATCCAGAGCCACGGAGCCGGAAGCGTCAGACTCATCGGCGTCTCCCGCGAAATCCCCGTCGGCCGCGCCCATAAAGAAAACTTGAAATAAAATTCTTGCTATTCCGCAGAATTTACTTATCTTTGCAGTCCCGACCAATTTCGGCCGGGCCCGGCCAGACAGCCGGGGGAGGGGTGGGTGAGTGGCTGAAACCAGCAGTTTGCTAAACTGCCGTACGGGTTATTCTGTACCACGAGTTCGAATCTCGTCCCCTCCGCCTAATGAAACAAAAAGCCGCGCCAAGCTTGCTTGAGCGCGGTTTTTTATTTCATTATGGCAAGCCCGCCGCAGGCGGGAGAGATGCCGGAGCGGAAGCGACGGAATCTCGGAGGGGGACGAGATATGCAGACCCGACGGCTGTCAATTAATACTTTGGTCCCGGGCCCTCCGGGAGGACAAGAGATGCCGGAGCGCAGCGACGGAATCTCGTCCCCTCCGGGCGGAAAGGAATAGCAGCTCCCGATCTGTAGCCGCCGGAGGTCGTATATTCCGGCGGCGGGCGACGAAAGAAGAGTGGCCCGTCCAAAGTCCAGCGTCTAGGTTACACCCTGGAGAACGTCCTGCAGAATCAGGATACATTCGGATTGAAAGATTTTGGGAGAAAAATAAAAAATTACTACTTTTACATCCCGCCAGATCATAGAGCAGCGCTTTATCAAGGAATGATACACTCCATACTCATATCTCTCTTTATTGCCGCCCAGACAGTGGTGGGGCTCAACCCTGCAAGCGTCCTCGGACCCGTAAAACCAATGAATGCGGCAAACAACGGTCCCATCGACCCCACAATGGAATCTTACACTGCCCTCCGCATTCCATACGCCAGGACGCACGACACGGCCCTGGGAACCGAATACGGCGGCCACTGCATAGACATTGACCAGATTTTCCCGAATTTCAATGCCAACGTCAACAATCCCCGGTCTTACGATTTCACCAACAGCGACGTAGTGCTCAAGGATATGTTGAAAGCTGGCACCAAACCCTTCTTCCGACTTGGGCAAAGCATTGAGCATCAGACAAAAAAGTACGGCATCTATCCTCCCGCGAACTATAAGAAGTGGGCCCGCATCTGCGAGCATATTATCCGCCACTACAACGAAGGCTGGGCTAACGGGTACCATATGGGCATAGAGTATTGGGAAATCTGGAATGAACCTGATCTGGACCAGCCTGACGACCGCTGGAAAACGGATCCCCGGACGTGGGGCGGAACTATGGAGCAGTTTGACAAGCTGTACGTAATAACTGCTAAGCACCTCAAAAACTGTTTCCCCGATTTGAAAATCGGCGGGCCGGCATTTGCCAATCCACGAAAATACGGTCCGCCTTTCCTGGACTACATAAAGGAGAAAAACGCCCCTCTGGACTTCTTCTCCCACCATATGTACCACCGCAAACCTGCACGCATCACGGAGGATGTACGCATCGTTCGAGAAATGCTGGATTCCAAAGGTTTCACTTCCACGGAGTCTATCCTAAACGAGTGGAACTATAACCGCAGCTGGGAAGAGGCGCCCCACTTCTACAGCCGGAGAGCCCGTTCTACCGTTAAGGCGGCTGCATTCGCCGCCGCGGTAATGTGCGAGTGCCAAAGCGCGCAGCTGGATATGCTGATGTACTACGACCTGCGCCCCAACACCTCCTGGTGCGGCCCGTGGGAGCCTGTCGTATATGATATCCGTCCGCCCTACTGGGCCCTGTATTACTGGGCCGAACTTGCCGACTACGGCAGCTGGATAGAATCCAACTGCGACAGCGAAGACATCTATACCTGTGCCGCGAAATCGAAAGACGGAAAAATCCGCCTTCTCGTTTCCCGATACCACGAAGACGACAGTATCAACACAGCGCGTGATATAACGATACAAGTTCCCGATGGCTATAAAGTATCCGTCATACGGCTAACGGACAGCCAGGGTATGGACCGGAAACAGGGCGCTTCCAAGGTCATCACTTTGGAAGCCAACGCTGTTGCATTGATTGAAATTGATCCTGAATGATCTCATTCATACACAGACAATAATATGGTCTCTTTCACCTGCGATTACAATGAGGGCGCTCACCCTCTAATCCTGAAACGGCTCGCCGAAACCAACCTGGTCCAGGAGGCTGGCTATGGCTATGATTCCTTCTCCGAAAGCGCCCGGGAGAAGATCCGCGCAGCTGTAAAGACACCTTCCGCCGATGTGTTTTTTATCTCCGGAGGGACCCAGACCAACGCTACGGTAATCGATGCCCTGCTGAAGGGCTATGAGGGCGTAATAGCCGTACACAGCGGCCATATCGCCGTCCACGAAGCCGGGGCGATAGAATTCAGCGGGCATAAAGTCCTGGAACTCCCGGCCCACGACGGCAAGATGGACGCAACCGAGCTTGAGGACTACCTCGCCGCCTTTTACGCCGACCCTGCATGGGAGCATATGGTCATTCCAGGGATGGTCTATCTTTCATTCCCGACGGAATATGGGACCATATATACGAAGAAGGAACTGAGCGAGATCCGGGGAATATGCCTGAAATACCGGCTGAAACTGTACATTGACGGTGCGCGCCTCGGCTATGGGCTTGCAAGCGAGGGCTGCGACCTTGCACTGGAGGATTTTCCGAAGCTTTGCGATGCGTTCTACATCGGCGGGACAAAGGTCGGCGCACTCTGCGGGGAGGCGGTGGTCTTTCCCGACAAGGCGCCCGAGCATTTCTTCACCACCGTCAAGCAGCACGGCGCCCTTCTCGCCAAAGGCCGGCTGACGGGAATTCAGTTTGACACCCTTTTCACGGACAATCTGTATCTGGAAATCAGCCGCAACGCCATCGAAAGGGCCCTGGAAGTGAAAAAACTTTTCACGGAAAAGGGAATTCCCCTGTACATCGACTCTCCCACCAACCAACAGTTTCCCGTCCTGACGGAGAAGCAGATGGAAAAACTTGACGGGAAAGTCCTTTTCGAAATATGGGAAAGACTCCCGGGCGGCAGCTGCGTCACACGCTTCGCCACCAGCTGGGCAACGAGCCGGGAAGATGTCGAAATTCTTAAAAGTGTTCTGTGAGTTTCCGGGCACGGACCTGCTGTTTTGGACTGCCGGTGCCCGCAGAGTGGCGTTTCCCGGCACGGACCACCGTTTCAGCCACTTCCGTGCCGCCAAAGGACGGTTTCCTGGCACCGACCGACGGTTTGGCCACTTCCGTGCCGCCAAAGTGGGGTTTCACGGCACCGACCACCATTCCAGACACTTCCGTGCCGCCAAAGGACGGTTTCCTGGCACCGACCGTCGTTCCAGACACTTCCGTGCCGCCAAATGCCAGTTTCCCGGCACGGACCACCGTTTCAGCCCCATCCGTGCCGCCAAATGCCGGTTTCACGGCACCAATTGAGAGTCACTAACGTGGAACCGGGAAGATCTCCTCAACACTCGTCAACGGCAATCTCAGCACTTGAGCGATTTGCTTGTTGTTGGAAGATAATTCACGTTTCATTCTTTTTGCCGCTTCGAAGCGCTGCTGAACGGTCAAACTATATATTTTTTGCCGTGGAAACCAGCTCGAAACGATCAAAAAGGCATCTTCATTGGGAAGGAGGATACTTTCTCCGATTGTTTTAGCGATTTCCATATCGGACTCAGCGTGCCGAAGAAGCATACTGAAGTACTGATTGGCTGATATGAATAAAGATTCCGTTCGTTTGTAATTAACGAAACTCGTTTTGAGAATCATTCCTTTAAAGCATCTGAATGAATCGGGTAAATCAATATCCCGGGAATGGCAAATAGCGCGCTTGTCATCACGAAACAACTCGTTAAATCGTGTTCCATCAACCATAAGCTCTAGATTATCATTGAAAAAAAGACTCCCGGCACCCCAAAGATAGCCGCACGGTGTTGAGTCGCGCCTGGCCATATAGGAATTCCGGTCTGTGTACATCACAATTTTTCGGAACACCGTCAATGTCGGAATCGGATCGATTCTTATCTCCAATGGAGAATCAAGAGGTTTTTTTCTGCGAATCAGATACTGACGAAGCATTCTTTTTATCCTGGCTACCATATCGTTGACACCATTTTCGTGTCCCTCTGCAATACAGTGAAAATGGTTATTCATCAATGAATAATCCAAAATTTGGGATTTTGCTTTAGCCGCCGCGATGGCAAGTATATTGTTCCCCTCCACGAATTCCTCTTTGTTTTCGAACAATAGAAACGGCAACTGGTTCAGCGTCAGGAAGAAAAACTGGCCGCCTTCGGCAAAGCGAAGTTCGCATTCGCTCTCATTTAGTCTGAAATCATCCATTTTTTCCACAAAGTAACAACCGATTATCCGTTTTTTAAAAATACAAAACGGATAATTGTAAAAAAAGCTGTTTCATCGCGCTGAAAGTGCTGATTACCTTGAATAATGAAGCGTTTTTTTGCGAATTTTTACCATAAAAACGCATACATTATACAGGAAGTTTGTCTCTCCAACCCCCTTCACTTCTTTGACGACGTTTGTTCCTGTTCCCTCCGTGCCGCCAAATGCCAGTTTCACGGCACGGACCACCGTTTCAGCCTCCTCCGTGCCGCCAAATGCCGGTTTCACGGCACAGACCGACGGTTCAGCCACCTCCGTGCCGTCAAATGCCAGTTCCCCGGCACCGACCGCCGTTTCAGCCACCTCCGTGCCGCCAAAGGACGGTTTCACGGCACCGACCGATGGTTCAGCCAGCTCCGTGCCGCCAAAGGACGGTTTCACGGCACCGACCTAATGTTTGGGACTGACGGTGCCCGCAGAGTGGGGTTTCCCGGCACGGACCACCATTCCAGACACTTCCGTGCCGCCGAATGCCGGTTCCACGGCACCGACCTGCGGTTTGGTGCTGTCGGTGCCCGCAGAGTGGGGTTTCACGGCACCGACCACCGTTTCAGCCACTTCCGTGCCGCCAAATGCCAGTTTCACGGCACCGACCCGCGCCCCTTCCCCTGACGCCCCTCCCCCGGGGCGCGGCAGGGCAGAGACCGCTAATGCTGAATCGCCATCAGGCGGATGTACTTGAGAACGGTGTCGCACCAGACGGGGTCGCCGGGGTACTGGTAGCGGCAGTTGCCCTTGGGATCGGGGGTGAAGAGCGTCTCGCCGTTGCGGGTGAGCTTGACCCATCCGCGAGGCGAAAGCTTGTAGAAATCGTCCCCTTCGACCGCATTTATGACGGCCTGCGGGTCCCACATCTTCTGGCCGGTGTCGCAGTTGAGGAACTGGTAGGTCCATTTGATGGGATGGAGGTCAGTCCAGCCCATATCTGCAATCACGAGTTCCGGACGGTAGTCCAGTGGATCGCCGACCTCGCCCGGAGAGAAGACCACGTCCACCTCCTTCGGCAGCAGCTCGAAGAACTTGAGGGAGAAGTCGATGGCCTGCTTGAAGTTGTAGTCCGGCTCCACCGCATCACCGAAAACTCCGCCCATAGCGTAGATATCCTTGACCTTAGCGCGGACAAGTTCCACACCGCTGAGCGGAGAATACTCGTCCGGACCGGACTCCAGGAGGCGGGCGAGGGTGGTCACAAGGCCGATTGAGGCTATGGTCACGCTCCTGTCGGGCTGGGCCGCGAGAAGCTTGCGATAGAGTTTGTAGCCTTCCATATAAGTCCCCTTGTCCCCGACGCTGCGACGGAACATAGGCACGCCCTCGGTATTCCTGGCATAGGGAAGGTTATGGTAGGTAATCCATACGTGGGTGTCCTCCTGGCCCTTGGTCTCAAGGCCGATGGGGATGTCAGGATGGCCATAGAAATTGTTCAGGACGTCCACGATATCGGCGTTGGCACGGCCCATACGGTCCACGACGACTCCGAGCAGATTGCAGCGGTCCATATCCATATAGCGGTGCAGCATCATCAGGGCGAAAAGGTCGTCGGTGGAACTGCCCATATCGCAGTCCAGTATGATGCGCACGTCCTTCTGCTCGTAATTGCTCCGCACATTGATGCCTTTCGCAAGGTCGTAAACCGTGTGCTGACGGTTCTCCCGGGCAAACTTCAGGGCTGCCGCAAGGCTGTCTTCGGGGAAGATGCGGGAAGAGTCGAAATAGTATTTTTTCTCCACGGGATCATACCAGCCGCCGACCACATTGTCGTGGGCGTGGGCGTGCTTGATGATGGCCGGAATACTCTTCTTGTCAAAACTGTTCTGGGTTGCAAGGTAGGAAACCGCAATCCCCTTTGTCGGCTGACGGAGAGAATCGAGGCTGAGGGTGAATCCGTCCGGATACATCTGGCCCATAGCCCAGATAACGCTTACGAGTTCCTTGTCGGACACTCTTTTCTGCTGAGCCTGCCCGAAATAGGGCATCAGAACGAGGAATGAGAGAAGAATTGCAAGTTTTTTCATAAAGCATTGTATGTGGTACTCCCACAAAGATAATTATTTCTATCTGTTTTTTCACTACCTTTGCCACTGATTGTAAAAGGAAAAGAATGAGAAGGACGATTTTATCCATCCTGCTGGCTCTTTCGGCCGTTTGCGCCGCCGCCCAGCGTGAAACTGTCCGCGAGGAAGTCCTCGCCGACTGGAATCTCTCCTCCGGACTGGACTGTGTCTATGACCTGTCCCCGAAGGCCCTGACTCCGGCCCCGAAAGGTTACCAGGCGAGCTATATCTCCCACTACGGACGGCACGGATCACGCTATGCCTATACCGAAAAGGCCTATAAAGTGCTACTCGATATGCTTCGCGACGGAGCCTCGGAAGGCAATCTGACCGACTACGGTTTCGCCCTGCTCGCCAATCTGGAAAAGTTCTGGGACAGAGCACGTTTCCAGGTCGGGGACCTTACGGAACTTGGCTGGAAGCAGCACAAGTTCATAGCCGAGACTATGGTCAAAAACTTTCCGAAAGCCTTCGGGAAGGGAAGCCGGGTGGACGCCTGCTCGTCTCCCTCGCAACGCTCGATAATAAGTATGGCCTCCTGCGTCAGCGCAATTGCCGCGGCCGCCCCGAAGACCGAGGTCTATGCCCACCAGAGCACCCTCGACATTCAGGCGACGCGGCCGAATCTGGGCCCGAACCCTTTCCGCTACACCGGACCGGAATTCGCCTTCCCCTATGAAGAAAGTTCCAAAGAGTTCTTTCTCCGCAAGTTCCCGAACTATAACGACGTACTTGGCCGCCTGTTCAAGAAGCCGGAGAAGAGCCTTCGCGGAAGGGATGTGTGGAAAGTGTTCTTCAACCTCTATATGTTCGTCGCCGGGATGAACAGCCTCAACGCGCAGGACAGGATCCCCACGGAGGGATTCTTCACCAAGGAAGAATATGCAACTCTATGGGAAACAGACAATTACGAGCGCTACAGAGAGTATCTTGCCTACCGTACAAGCTGCTCGGCCATAGTCGAGGACATTGTCGCCAAGGCGGATGCGAGGCTCAGCGGCGGAAGCCGGGGCGCCGACCTCCGTTTCGGCCACGACCACGTGGTGATGGGCCTTCTCACGCTTATGGACATAGAGAATTTCGGCCACATTCCCGAGAAGGCGGACGATGTGGTGAAGTATTTCCAGAGCTTCCGCTCTCCGATGGCCGCCAACCTTCAGTTCGTTTTCTATACTCCGAAGGGCTGCACCAAAGGAAAGGAACCGCTAGTAAAGCTGCTCCTCAATGGCGAAGAGGCCCGCATCGGAGCGCTTGAAACGCTGCAGGGCCCCTATTATAAATGGAGTGAAGTAAAGAGCTACCTCCTGGGCAGAGTCGCCCTCTTTGTCACTGACAGGCCGAAGCCTTAAGCTATTCTCCCGGAATCAGTTTTCCGAGTTCAGACACAGCACTGCGCAGCTTTTCCGTCTGTTCTTTGAGCCAGGCGGAATTTGTGCCGCCCTCAGGAACCGGGTCGAGTGAAAGCGGATTTCCTATCGCGAGGCGGTAGCGGTGCGGAATGTGCCAGAAGGCGTTGTAGACCGGAACTATCCGCGCTCCGCTTTTCGCCGCGAGAAGAGCCGCGCCGCTATGGAAAGGCAGCAGCCCGACACCCGTCTTGTTCCGCTTCCCCTCGGGGAAAATGATTATGCTTTCTCCCCTTTCCAGGGCCTTGAGAGAGTTGTCCATCCATTCGGTCGACGGCGAACGCCTCTCGATAGGATAGCACAAGGCCAGCGGGTAGAACCAGCGGGTGAACTTGTTGGCCTCGAAATAATCCCTGGCCACAAGAGGATGGACAATCCGACTGATATACTTGACCATCAGTATGACAGGATCGTACAGCCCGACGTGGCGGCATACAAAGATGACCGGTTCGTCCAGTTTCGGGAAGGGTCCATATACCTTTGGCCTGGCCCAGACCATAGTTATGACCCAGGAGAATACACGCAGCAGGTACTGTCCTGCGGTAAGCCTTGCCATTACGGAACGATTATATTGATCTGCTGGCCGGTCAGTTCTATGGTCACGGGAAGACGGCCGGGGAGTTCTCCGTCGATTTCCACCCAGTCTGCGTCCTTTCCGAGAGGAGTTATCGTCATCTTGCGGAACTGCTTCGAGATAATGCCCGGCAGGGTGGCGAAATCGCCCTTGAAGAAATGCAGCTGCTGCATCATCCCCTTGATATGGTTGACCGCACCCTGAATGGACACTTCCAGGAGGCCGTCGTCAAGAGTAGCCCCGTCGGCGGTCTGGTGCAGTCCGCCGCCACGGTACAGGCCGTTTCCGAAGATGGTGGTGAACATCTTTCCCTTGTACACGCTCTCTCCGTCGCAGACGATCTCCACGGGACGGCGCTTGCGGGTGAAAATGCAGAAAGGCGCTACGAGGCTGTAGAGCAGCGAGCCCTTGTAGCCCTTCTTTTTCAGCGCATTGGTCTTGTAGCAAATCGTGGAATCCACCCCGACGCCGCCGATATTGGCCATACAGAATACACCCTCTTTCATACTCACGCGGACCACATCCTCCTTGGCCGTCTTGCCGGCGATGATGCATTTCGCGGCTTCAAGCATATCCTGGGGAACTCCGGGAGTCCTGATCCAGTCGTTGCCGGTGCCATAGGGAAGTACCGCGACAGTAAAATCACCCAGGTCCACTCCCCTTGAGTCGGCATAGCGGACAAGACCGCTCATCACTTCGTGAAGGGTTCCGTCGCCGCCGACCGAAATGAACTTCCGGTAGCCCTGGTCCGCGCTTTCCTGGACCAGAGTAATGGCGTGTCCGGCATATTCGGTAGGGGCCACATCGACCTCCAGGCCGGCATCCTTAAGGATTTTTTCAGATTCTTTCCAGGACGATCCCGTCGTGGCGGAGGCCGACGAAGGATTGACAATCAAAAGCCATTTTTCCATAGGTTTAAGTTTTTATCGTTTCAGAATAATCAAATCAATGCTGGGGAAGCTTCCGAGACGGAAGGCAAAGGCGCTGCCAAGGCCTCTGGAAACATACAGATAGCGGCCGTCCTGCTCGTACAGTCCCCAGGATTCACGCAGACGCCAGTGCGAAGGATTGGTCCCGGCAAGCTTGAGTGGAAGGCCGTGGGTATGGCCTGAAAGCGTAAGCGGAATGCTCGTGTGGGGAAGTATTTCGCGGCGCCAGTGCGAAGGGTCGTGGGACAGCAGGATAGTAAATACATCCGCCGGTATACCTTCTACGGCCCTTGCCAGATTGCCGCCGGTATCCTTGAAAAAAGGATTGGAAGAGACATTGTCCACTCCGGCCACGGAAAATGCGGCCTCCCCCCTTCGCAGCAGTACATTCTGGTTGCGGAGGACCGTCCATCCGAGGCTTTCCTCGAAGGTGAGCAGGGCCTCGACGTCCGCAAGCCTTTCGGCCTCGGAATGATGTCCGTGGAGCAGGTAATCGTGGTTCCCTCGGACTGAAAAAACGCCCATAGGGGCCTTCAGGCGGGACAAAGTCTCACGGAATGGCTCTACTTCCGAAGTGCTGAAATTCACCAGGTCGCCGGTGAAGAGAATGAGCTCGGGCGAGAGGGAAAGGACCTTCTCCACTATCCTTCTCACATAGCGCTGAGCCTTGCCGAAAGAGCCGACGTGCAGGTCCGATATCTGACATATCTTCATTCCGTCCATATCCTTCGGAAGGGAAGGGATGCAGATCTGCGTGGTCTTCACGACAAGATGCCGGGAGAAGAAAAATATAAGGAAGAAAAATGTCAGCGACACCGCGGCACCGATCCCGGCCGCCCAGATACTACGGCCAGCGAAGCAGGCGAGAAGTTTCGGCAGTTCAAAAAGAAAGCTGAACCAGGAAAAGGTGCGCACCGCAGCCGTGTAGCGTATGCCCAGCCCTATGAAGGGGATGCAGCTAAACGTCACCAGGGTAGGAACGCAGAGAGCGGTTTTCGCCCAGAGAGGAAAGTCTGCGGCGCTTCCGAGAAGCAGCCAGACGTCCGGCAGGACCCCCGAAACAAGAAAGAGTATGACGAAAGTTTTGAACTTCACTACTTGGTTCCGAAAATACGGTCGCCGGCATCGCCAAGTCCGGGGACGATGTATGCGTCCGCGTTCAGATGGTCATCCACGGCGGCGACATAGATATCGACGTCAGGATGCTCGGCCTGGACCTTGTTTATACCCTCCGGAACGGCCACGAGGCACATCAGGCGGATATTGTGGCAGCCCCTTTCCTTAAGCATCGATAGGGCGTCACAGGCGCTGCCGCCGGTGGCGAGCATAGGATCCGTGACAATGACCAGTCTCCGGTCGATATCCTCGGGAAGCTTGCAGTAGTAGACCACGGGCTTGTGGGTCTTCTCGTTGCGGTAGAGGCCGATGTGGCCGACCTTAGCGACCGGGACCAGCGTCTGGAGGCCTTCGACCATACCCATACCGGCCCTGAGGATGGGCACGATGGCAAGTTTGCGTCCTGAAACCTCTTTGGCTACCGTCTTGCAGATAGGCGTCTCGATTTCCACGTCCTCCAGAGGGAGGTCCCTTGTGATTTCATATCCCATAAGAAGGGATATCTCCTTAAGCAGTTCTCGGAAATCCTTGGATCCGGTCTTCTTGTCCCGCATAATGGTCAGCTTATGCTGAATCATCGGGTGGTCGATAACGTGCACTTGGCTCATAATGGTTTAGTGATACTTGGTCTTCGAGATGCAAATATACAAAAACTTTGCTATATTTGGAGTATGATAAGAAGATGGTCCGCATTCATCCTGAGCCTGCTGCTGGCGTCCCCGGCAGCTTTTTCACAGCTTCCGCAGCCGAAGATTCCGGATTTTGCGGTACCGATGAACCTTAAGTGGATGGGGCCGTCCGACACTCTGGAAGTATTTGTGGTAGGGGATATTATGAGCCACGGCAAGGTTATGAAAAGCGCCGAGGAGCACGGATATTCCTCCTTTTTCAAGCACATCGAGGACAAGATCGCCGGGGCCGACCTGGCGATCGGAAATATGGAGTTTCCCCTTGCCGGCAAGCCTTATTCCGGCTATCCCTCGTTTTCGGGGCCGAGTTCCTTTCCGAAGTACCTCTCTGAGGTCGGTTTCGATGTGCTGCTGACGGCTAACAACCATATCTTCGACAAGGGCGGCGACGGAGCTTCGCGCACCATCCGCCGCCTCAAGGAAATGGACATACTCTTCACCGGGATATCTTCGGACGCCGCGGATGACAGCCTTAGGAATCCTCTGCTGGTCCCGTCGAGGGGGATCTGTGTCGCAATTGTCAATTTCACCTATGGGACCGGCGGCGGAGGCGGACGCTGGCCGAAGGTCAATTATATGAACAAGGACAGGCTGAAGCCCATACTTCAAAAGGCCAGGCGCAAGGCCGACCTCGTGCTGGTATTTCCCCACTGGGGCAATGAATACGAGCATTTCCACAGCTCCGCCCAGGAGGATTTCGCCCGCTTCCTTGTGGAAAACGGTGCGGACGCTGTCATCGGCGGCCATCCGCACGTCATCCAGGACATCCAGTATATCGACGGAGTGCCTGTGGTCTATTCCCTCGGCAATGCCATATCTAACCAGAACGACCTTCCCGCAAGGCTGGAAGCAGCCCTTACTCTACGCGTCGTGCACCGTTTCGGGGAACCGCTGAAACTCTTGCCGCTGCACTTCGACTATCTCTGGTGCACCAAGGCGGGAATGATAGAGGACGGCTGTGCAGCCGTCCCCGTAGATACTCCCGACTCTCTCTGGCGCGATGCCGTCGATTACGGAAAAATGATTTCCACCCTTTCTTCGCTCCGGAAGAAAGGACTGATCCTTGAAGATTAGTCCTCTTCCTCCTCCTGAGCTGCGTACTCGGCGAGAAGCTTGGTCTGCACGTCGGCAGGAACCTGTACATACTCGGCAAAGCGCATCTGGAAGGTGGCGCTGCCACCGGTCAGTGAGCTCAGGATAGTGCTGTAGCGATAAAGCTCGGCGAGCGGAACGCGGGCGTGGAGGACGGTGAAGCCCTTCTCCATATCCTGGTTCATAATCATTCCGCGACGGGTGTTGAGGTCGCTCATACAAGGACCGACATACTCGTTCGGAGTGAAGATGTCCACGTTGTAGATAGGTTCGAGGATCTTCGGACCGGCGTTGCGGAAAGCCTCCTTGAAGGCGTTGCGGCCTGCGATGATGAAGGCGATTTCCTTGGAATCAACCGGGTGCATCTTACCGTCATAGACATAGACGCGGATGTCGCGGGCGTAGGAACCGGTGAGCGGGCCTTCTTCCATCTTGGACTTGATACCCTTGAGGATGGCGGGCATAAAGCTCAGATCGATGGAGCCGCCGACGACGCAGTTGTAGAACTCCAGTTTGCCGCCCCATTCGAGGTCGGTGATTTCCTGGCTCTTGAAGTTGAACACCACATCCTTGCCGTCAATCTTGAAATTGTGCGGGGCTTCCTGGCCTTCGACGTAAGGGCAGACCAGAAGGTGGACCTCACCGAACTGGCCGGCGCCGCCGGACTGCTTCTTGTGACGGTACTGGGCGGTAGCGATCTTGGTGATGGTCTCGCGGTAAGGAACCTTCGGAGCATAGAGCTCGATGTTCTGCTTGAACTCGTTGGTAACTCTCCACTTCACATAGTTGATGTGCTGCTCGCCCATACCGGAAAGGATGGTCTGGCGGAGTTCTTTGGAGTACTCGACGGTGATGGTGGGATCCTGTGCGGCAATCTTGTTGAGGGCGTCTCCGACCTTGGCCTCGTCGTTCTTGTCCACGGCCTTGACGGCGCAACGGTACTTGGCATCGGGGAAGACCATATGGGCAAGGGCCTCGCCGCCGGCGGCTGCCAGGGTGACGTCGGTCTTGCCGGCCTTGAGCTTCATCACGCAGCCGATGTCACCGGCGCTGATTGAGGAAACCTTCTCCTTCTTGGCACCTGCGACGGCATAGATGGCGCTGAGGCGCTCTCCGTTGCCGGTTTCAGGGTTCACGAGGTCGGCGCCTTCGTTCAGGACACCGCTCATCACCTTGAAGTAGGAAACCTCACCGAGGTGCTGCTCGACGGAGGTCTTGTAGATGAAGAGGCTGACGGGACCGGCGGGATCGATCTTGATCTCTCCGCCCTCGAGGGTCTTCTCGGCCTTTCCGAGAGGGGAAGGAGTCACATTGACGATGAACTCCATAAGGCGGCGGACACCGATATTGGCCTTTGCGGCGACGCAGAACACAGGGATGGTCTCACCCTTGACAAGGCCGAGACGCAGACCTTCGCGGATCTCGTCGGTGGAGAGTTCCATAGTCTCGAAGAATTTCTCCATCAGCTCGTCGCTGCCCTCTGCGGCCTTTTCCATAAGCTCGGCGCGGAGTTCTTCAGCCTCGTCGGCATAGGCGGCGGGGATTTCGACCTCCTCGTTCTTGGCGTTGTACATCTTCATCGTGATGACATCCACGAAGCCTTCGAGGCCGGGACCCGGGTTGACGGGGAACTGGCAGATGACGGCCTTCTTGCCGAACTCCTCGGAGATGGCGGCGCGGACACCGTCCCAGTTGGCCTTTTCGTGGTCCATCTGGTTCACGGCGATGATCATAGGAATGCCGTACTGGTCGGCATAGCGGGAGAAGAGGGTCGTACCGACCTCGATGCCGGCAGTGCCGTTCATCACCATCACTGCGGTCTCGACAACCTTGAAGGCGCTCAGGGCACCGCCGGAGAAATCATCCGAGCCGGGAGCGTCGATAAAGTTGATCTTGCAGCCGTTGAACTCTGCGTAAAGCGGAGTGGCGTTGATGGATTTCTGGTTCGTCTGCTCGAACTCAGTGTTGTCGGAAACGGTGTTCTTGTCTTCCACGCTGCCCCTGCGGTCGATGACTTTGCCTTCGAAAAGCATAGCCTCGGAGAGGGTGGTCTTGCCGCTGCGGGAGGCGCCGATAAGGACGACATTGCGAATGTCTTTCGTTGTGTAAGCTTTCATTGTATTATTAGTTGTATTTTCTTTCGTTCGGCCGGGTTTCCCGGCATCTTGCAAATATACGGATTTTTCAGGCAATTCCAATGAATCCAAGCCTTTTTTACTATATTTGCAAAGCTTTTAACACAAAGTGTATGCGTAAATTATTCATTCTTCTTTTTGCGGCTCTCCCCTGCTTCACGGCTATGGCCCAGGAAAACGATGGCAAGGAATGGAGTCCCAGCGGCTGGTCGGCCGTCACATACAACTATTACCTGAATGTCCCCGACGGGATGCTTTCCAGCGGTGTCGGCCTCGACTTCTGTCTGTTTGAGTATCAGATCAATCCCCATAGCAACACGATCTTTTCCGTCGGCCTGCTCGATCTCATCTTCGACTGGCGCTTCCTGAAAACTGACCTCCAGTTCGCCGACGACGGCTCTGTGGGCCCCATTCAAATCAAGGACGCAAACGCCACTCTGTTTGATCTCGGATTTTCATTCCCGATCGGAATCACGCAGCGTCTTGGGCGCAATATTTCCGCGAGCCTTTTCGCCGCTCCGGGGATAGCCTGGGTAAACTACAGGAACACTTATTCCACTGACCTGGTGAAGCATTCTGACATTTTCACGCCCAGGAAGGGAGGCACCGGCTTCCGCCTTGACGTAAAGGCGGCCGTCTGGTTCGACTTCGGCGGAGTATTCCTGCGCTATCAGCCTATTGCCTTCACCCCCAAGGGGCAGGAAAAAAAGGTCCAGACCATTTCCGCGGGCCTGGCATTCAGGTTCTAAGGACGCGGACAGGATTCCGTGGCACGATTATTGGCACATTCAGCGGCGCATAAATCTTCAGAAAAATGAAAAGACTGAGTTATATCATTGCCCTGGCGGCACTTACACTGATTCTCTGCTCGTGGACCACACTCCTCGTCAAGCGTTTCGAACACTTTGTGGACAAGGTCGAAAAGAACGCCGCGACATACACGGAAGAAGACTGGGAGAAGGCCAACGAGAGCTTCAGCGACCTTATGAAAGAGTACGACGAGGACTATGACAAATGCTCCGAAGAGCAGCACGACCGCATTGACAAGTGCATCGGCCGCTACCACGCCCTGGTCGTAAAATCGGGCGCAGACGACACTCTGAAAGAGCTCAACGAAGTACTCTCGAAAGTGTCCGTGAAGGTCAGAAGCATCCTGATGGGCTTAGGCTCTTTCCTGCAGAATCTCAAAGACTGATATGCTGCCCCTGAGACGCATCCTGCTGTCGGCGGCCATTTTACTGGGTCCATATGCCCTTGCCTGCACCTCTGTGATAGTCAGCGGGCAGTTCACCCGTGACGGCAAGGCCGTGATGTTCAAGCACCGGGATTCCCGCTGCCAGGAGGTCGCCGTCGAATATTTCGAAGGAGGGCGCATAATGGGACTGGTTAATGCCGACTGGCGACGGGCTCCCGTTGCCAACGTCGCCCCCGGGACTCCGGAAGTCTGGGCCGGGATGAACGAGAGCGGTTTCGCCATAATGAACACCGCGACCTACGACCTCAAGGACGACGATGTTCCGGCCTCGGAAATGGACAGGGAAGGGGTGGTGATGTACCGCGCACTGGAAGTCTGCGGCAGCCTTTCCGACTTCGAACACTTTCTGGACACGCTTTCAAGGCCTATGGGCGTAGAGGCCAATTTCGGGGTGATTGACAATTTCGGCGGCGCGGCTTATTACGAGGTCAACAACCACAGCTGGGTCAAATTCGATGTCAATCAGGACCTTAAAGGCTATATGGTCGTGACCAACTTTACAAGGACCGGCAGGGAAGAGGACCGCCGCGGCGTGGACCGGTACCGCAAGGCCTGCCAGATTCTCTCCGACACCGACGTGCCTACGGAAAGCTGGGACCATAATTTCTTCATCAATGCGATTTCCTGCAGCGGAGCGCCCATAATGCGGGACATCACTTCCTGCGCCGTCATTTTCGAAGGCGACACGATGTGGGCCGCCCTCGGCAAACCCGACAAGGTGCCCTGCCTGCCCTACAGACTATGAAAGAGCCCATTCTGCTGAAGCCCTTCCTGGAGGCCGGAAGGCTTGAAGCCGGATGTGACGAAGCCGGACGCGGCCCACTTGCCGGGCCGGTTTATGCCGCGGCTGTCATCCTGCCGCCGGACTTCCACCATCCCCTGCTGAACGACTCCAAGCAGATGACTGAAAAGGCCAGGGAAGAACTTCGGGGCGTGATTGAGCGTGAAGCCCTCGCCTGGGCGGTAGAGGAAGTCAGCGCAGAGGAAATCGACCGTCTGAATATTTTATGGGCCTCGGTGACTGGAATGCAGCGGGCGGTCCTCCGGCTGGATCCGGCCCCGGAATTCCTGCTGATCGACGGCAATAAATTCCGTCCTTTCGACCGCTATGGATCCAAGGACTACAAGACCATTGTCCACGGGGACGCCACTTATGCGTCAATAGCCGCCGCGTCGGTCCTTGCAAAGACCTGGCGCGACGACTATATGCGCAAACTGGCGGCGGAATTCCCGGAGTACGGCTGGGACCGGAATATGGGTTATCCGACTCCCGAACATATCGAGGCAATCCGCCGTTTCGGGCTCACGCCTCATCACCGCAAATCCTTCCACATAAAACAACTGGAGCCGACCCTGTTCTGAAAACAGGAGCCGGCCCCAGCGGATGGCTACAAAGCTTACTTCTTAAGCGGCCATTTGCCCTTGGCGGCAAGCTCGGCACGCTGGTCGATGATGCTCTTTACGAGCTCGGCGGCCTGCTTCGCTTCCTTCACGCCTGATTTCGCAGCAGAATTGAACTGCGAAAGGGCCTCGTCGAAATTCTCGGTCAGAGCCGCGAGGACGCCACGGGTGTAGCGGGCCTTAGGGCTTTCACCAGCACGCTCCAGGTAATTGGCGGCACGCTCATACAGGCCGAGACCCATTGCTGCATTGGCGGCATTCAAGTTGGCGACCGGATCGTTCGGATACACGGCGGCGGCGATGCCGAAGACCTCGTTGAACTCGGGAGTGCCGGGCTCATAGCCCTGGGCGGCGAGGAAGAACTCGTTGATACTCAGGTTCTGAGGCTTTGTCTTCATAACCTGGCGAATCTCCTCGGGAGTAGTGTAGCTGCGTACGGTGAAACCTACCTTATAGTCAGTGCGGCGCAGAAGAGGGAAGATATCGGCGGACATCTTCTTCCAGTCCTTCGCGAACTTGGATTTCAGGCGGGCTTCCTTCTTGTCCGGAGCCAGGTTGGAATCTATAACCTCGATGAGTTTTGCCTTGTTGGCATAGTCGGAGGCATCGATGGCAGCACGCAGGCCGTCCCAGTTCTCGGCGACAGCCTCAGCCTTGAACACATTCTCGTCGATGGAGTCGAAAAGACCGCTCACATACTGCTTGATGGACTCGGTACGGGCGATGGAAAGCTTCTCGTTGGAGGCGTACTTGCCTTCCGGGGAGGAATAACCCTTCAGGGCAATGCCGGTAATCTGGATGTCCGGGTCGATACGGACAGAGTCGATGGTGGCACGGATCTTATCAAGTTCGCTCTTGTTGGACTTGAATTTAGGATCGACGGCAGTCTTTCCGGAAGGGAAAATCACGTAGGCCTCGCCGGAAACGGAACGCTCCTTCACGACAGCCTCGGCTTCGGGACGGACGTGGAGGAATACGGGCGTGTATTCGATCAGCTTGGGCATAGGATCCTCAAACTTGGCGATGGGCTCGCCCTGGGCGAGATCGCTGCCTCTGCCGCAGCATTTCACTGTCTCGGTGTCCACGCGGAGGCTGGCTCCGTCCATCCAGTCGGCATAGGGAATGGTGCAGCTGTAGGGGAGAGTCTTCGGTGCATCCTTGAGGAGATACTGCATTCCAGCATCCTCGAAAGGCGGCTCCTTGCGCTCCTGACGGGCGAGAGAATAATAAAGGTTGCGGCCATACACGCCGACCGGAGAGAGAGTCTCTGAATAATCCCCCTTGAAAAGCACCGGAATAAGGCTTACGGAACCCTTGGGCGCAATCTTGGAAAGATCCAGGTCCATAGTGACGACCATATTGTCCCCGTCGTGAGTGAGAGTAGGATTCGAGACGGGATTCTGCGCATAGGCGGACACTGCCGCGGCAAGCGCTATGAGTGTGAGAATGCGTTTCATCTTAGAAAAGGTAAACCAGGTTTATGGCGAGCTTGGTCGGCCCGACGTAGTCAAGAATAGTTTTGTTGGTCTTGTCTGCCTTGACTTCCTTGCCGGAGGCATAGACATAACCGGCGCCGAGCTCGAATTCGAGGTTCCAGTGGCGGGCGAGAATCACGTCATAGCCGCAGCTGAGACCTGCTCCGAGGACCAGGGCGTCCTTGATGGAGCTTTCCCTCAGGTTAGGGCATTTCTTATTGATCCACTTGTAGTTGTAGAGATTTCCGGCATCGAGGACCTTTCCGCCGATACCGTGGAGGCCGATAAAGAAACCATTGAATTTCTCACAGGTCCAGAAGCGCAGTTCGGGCTGGCCGATGATGTGCTTGTAGGTATGCCCGTAGGAATCCCACAGATTGACGGCGGCTGAGAGGTCCAGCGTCCACTTAGGCGCAAGGCCGAATTCCAGCGCCAGGTTGGGCGAGAGCGTAGCGTCGTGCACAAGATTGGTCTTGATTGCGACCTTGTTCTGCGCCCCAAGGCTTGCCGCAGTAATAAGCAGCATAGCGATAAGGATGTAAAACTTTTTCATATAGAATTGATTAGGGATTTATTCTTTATTGACTTCTTCAACGAGTTTCGAAGCGAGATCGAGGAAGGCCATAGCGTCCGCCCGCGTGCCGAGAGCCAGGGGCGAGCCGTTGTCGCCCGCTTCGCGGATGGACTGGACAAGAGGAATCTGTCCGAGTAGCGGAATGTCGAGGGCCCGGGCCATCTTGCTTCCGCCGTCCTTGCCGAAGAGGTAGTATTTCTCCTCCGGATGGGCCTCGGGAGTGAACCAGGCCATATTTTCGACGACGCCGAAAATTTTGCGGTTCACATTGGGATTCCGGAACATATTGACTCCCTTCTCGACGTCGGCCAGGGCGACCTGCTGAGGGGTCGTCACAATCACCGCACCCTCCATAGGGATGTCGCTGACAAGCGAGATATGGATGTCGCCTGTTCCCGGGGGCATATCCACCAGAAGGAAGTCCAGAGGCCCCCAGCTTACCTGCAGGATCATCTGTTTCAGCGCGCTGCAGGCCATTGGACCACGCCATATCAGGGCTTGTCCGGGAGGGGAGAAATAACCTATGGACATCCATTTGACCCCGAATTTCTCCGCCGGGACCATCATATCCCGACCGCCCTCCTTTATCATATCGGGGGTGTAGTCCTCCGTGCCGGTCATTATGGGCACGGAAGGCCCGTAGACGTCGGCGTCGGCAAGGCCCACGCGGTAGCCGAGACGCGCCAGGGCGATGGCAAGGTTCACGGCGACGGTGCTTTTCCCGACCCCGCCCTTGCCGGAAGCCACCCCGACGATGTGTCCGACCTCCTTGACGGCGTCAAGGGTGAGTTCGGGCTCCTTCGGGGCCGCCTTGCGTTCGACGGTCTTGATTTCGATGTCAGTCCCGCCGGGAGCGTTACGGTAGATCGCAGCCCTTACTGCACCGACGATATAGTTCTTGAGAGCATCCGGCCGGCGCGGAAAACTGAGGGTCACGACAATCTTGTTTCCCTCCGCCGCCACTTCGTCCACCAGCCCGAGAGAGACGATATCCTTATCGTCCTGACCCGGATGCCGGACCTCTTTCAGCCAATCAAATACTTCTCTTTCAGTCATTTACAAATTACTTTACAAGGTCCATTTCCTTCACGAGACGACCTGCCCCGCCGACTCGGTCCACCATCCAGAGGACATAGCGGATGTCCACGTTGATGCACCTCTGGAGCGCCGGTTCGAACATTACGTCGGAAGACATCGACTCCCAGTTGCCGTCGAAGGCCAGGCCGATGAGTTCACCCTTGGCGTTCATTATGGGAGAGCCGGAATTGCCGCCGGTGATGTCGTTGTTCGAAAGGAAGCAGGTGTGGAGTGTGCCGTCCGCATCGGCATACTTGCCGAAATCTCCCTCCACGATCAGTTTCTTCACTTTCTCCGGAACTATGAATTCCGGGTCAGAAGGATTCTCCTTTTCGAGAATACCTTTCTGGGTGGTGAAGTAACTGAAGTTCAGGCCGTCCTTGGGGCTGTAGCCGCCGACGTGGCCATAGGTCAGACGCATAGTGGAATTGGCGTCAGGATAGGATGCCTTGCCCTTCTGCCACTCGAGAAGTCCCGCCGCGAAAGCCTTGGCGGCGTCCTGGAAACGATCCTTTTCCCCGCGAACTGACATACTGTGGGCCATAAGTTTCCCTAAAATAGCCCCGTAGAGCACCGTCGCGGGATCCTTCCGGATAGCCTCGGCATTCCCGGCCGCAGCCTCAAGTTTTTCATAGGAAGTAAAGGCCGAATTGGCGAAAAGCCAGTCCACATAGGCCTCTATGTCCATAGTCCCGAGGTCCTCGAAACCCTCGCCGAGACCACCGAGAAGATCCTCCGGCGCAGCCTTTTCCTTATAATATTTGAGCAGTGCCACTGCCTCTTTCTTGTCGAGCTCGACCGAATAATCCCGATACTCGCCCTTGATTGTCTCAAGGGCCTTGGCGGAATCCCTGGCCTGCAGATGCTGGAAGCCTCCGGCCATACCGACGATTTCAATCCTGAGCGGAACTTCTATCAGCAAAGTCGCGGCCTTCTCGGCTGCAGCGGTCTTCCGGACCACGTCCTCGATAGTGGAAAGAGCGTCCCCATAGGCCTCCTGGCGGGCTTTTTTCTTGCCTACCCAGGCCATAAAATCGGCCTCCTTCTTCAGTTCACGGCCTATGATGTCAAGATCTTTGAAGGCTTTCTCCTCTCCCTGCCATTTCTTCCAGCCGTTGGCGCTGCCGGCATATTTGCTGGCATATTTGAGCTGCACCTCCGGGTCAGCGCACATAGCCTCCCACATCAGTCCCTGACGGAGAGTGCGGGCGTCGATGCGGATACGGTTGACGGCGATCATCTGCTCCAGCTGGGCGGCGGTCTGGAAACGCTGGGTACGGCCGGGATAGCCCATAATCATAGTGAAATCCCCCTCCTGGACACCCTTGAGGGATATTTTCAGGTGATTGGCGGGTTTCAGAGGCTTGTTCGACGGGCTGTACTCGGCGGGCTCGTTGTCCGCTCCGGCATAGACACGGAACATAGAGAAGTCGCAGGTATGGCGGGGCCACATCCAGTTGTCCGTCTCGCCGCCGAACTTACCCATCGAGGCCGGCGGAGCGCCTACAAAGCGCACGTCCTTATAGATCTTGTAGATAATCAGATACTGGACGTTTTCGTTGTAAAAGCCGCTGACTATGGCAGTGCAGCCGGGATTCGCCTGCTCGGCCTGCTTGACGAGATCTTCCTTTTTGACTCCATTCTTGAAGACCGCGTCCGTAACGTCTTTCATCGACTGCAGGAACTTGACCGTGAGGCCGGGAACGGGGATTTCCTCGTCACGCGTCATTGCCCAGTAGCCGTCCATCAGGTAGTTGTGCTCCGGGGTGGAGAGGCCCTGGATGGAGCCATAGCCGCAGTGATGGTTCGTAACGAGAAGGCCCTCGTCGGAGATGATTTCCCCGGTGCAGCCCCCTCCGAACTGGACTATAGCGTCCTTGAGGGAGGTCTTGTTGATGTTGTAGATTTCATCTGGAGTGAGTTTGCAGCCCGCGGCCCAAAGGTCCTTGCCGTTCATCTGCTTGAGAAGTGGCAGCAGCCACATTCCCTCGTCCGCCATCGCGGGGACAAGGATACCCAAAGCTGCGATAAAAGTGATAAGTCGTTTCATATTACTGTCTTTATATCTCCTTCGACAAGCTGTTTATTATGCGAATATAGCGTTTTTCCGCTATTTCTCAAAACCTGAACCGCTACGGACGCTCCCGTGGCCTGTCGCTGGCTGCCCCGGCCTTCTCTATATCCCCAGCTCCTCCTTCATCGCCCTCAGGAGGTCGAAGGCCTGGAGGGGGGTAAGGTTGTTGAGGTTGACGGCTTTGAGGCGATCTCTTAACGACTCCAGCAGGGGGTCGTCCAGCTGGAACATAGACAGTTGGATGCTGCCGTCTTTTTCGACGCGGCCTTCTTTGGTATTGTGGGGCTTGACGGGCGTGAGGGCGCCGATCCTTTCCAGGGTCTGGCTGTTCTCCAGAGCCTTCAGCGTCCGTTCGGCACTCTCCAGCACGGGCGCAGGCATACCGGCCATACGGGCGACGTGGATACCGAAGCTGTGGGCGGAGCCGCCTTCCTTGATCTTGCGGAGGAAAATCACTTCGCGGCCCACTTCCTTGACTGTCACGTGGAAGTTCTTTACCCTCGGGAAAATGCCTTCCAGGTCGTTGAGTTCGTGATAATGGGTCGCGAAAAGGGTTTTCGCGCCCTTGCCGCTCTCGTGGATATACTCCACTATTCCGCGAGCTATGGACATACCGTCGTAGGTCGATGTACCGCGGCCGATCTCGTCCAGAAGGACCAGGGAGCGGGCGCTCAGATTGTGCAGTATCATCGCCGTCTCTAACATCTCGACCATAAAGGTCGACTCGCCGCGGGAGATATTGTCGGTCGCACCGACGCGGGTGAAAAGCTTATCGAAAACGCCGATGCGGGCCTCCCTGGCCGGGACGAAGGAGCCGGTCTGGGCCATCAGGACAATCAGTGCGGTCTGCCTGAGCAAGGCCGACTTACCGGCCATATTCGGACCAGTCAGAATGATGATCTGCTGCGACTTGGAGTCCAGATAGACATCGTTAGGGACGTATTCTTCGCCGGGAGACATAAGCGTCTCGATGACGGGATGCCGGCCGTCCTTGATGTCCAGTTCCAGCGAATCGTCCATCCGGGGGCGGCAGTAGTTCCGTTCGACTGCCTGCTCGGCATAGCCGGCGAGCACGTCCAGCTTGGCAAGTATACGGCTGTTGCGCTGGATATCAGCTATATAGCCCTGGATGAAGCGGATGAGTTCCGCATACAGGCGGCTTTCTATTTCATAGATCCGGCTTTCCGCAGTGACGATTTTCTCCTCGTACTCCTTCAGCTCTTCGGTGATATAGCGCTCGGCGTTGACGAGGGTCTGCTTGCGTATCCATTCGGGGGGAACCTGGTCCTTGTAGGTATTCCGGACCTCGATATAATAGCCGAAAACATTGTTGTAGGCTATCTTGAGGGAGGAAATCCCCGTCCTTTCAATCTCCCGCTGCTGCATCTGCAGAAGGTAATCACGGCCGCTTCCGGAGAGGGCGCGGAGTTCGTCCAGTTCCGGATCCACTCCGCTCGCGATAACCGGCCCCTTGCCGATCATCTGGGCGGGCTCATCGGCAAGAGTGGCCCCTATCTTTTTCAGCAGTTTCTCGCAGCCAATGAGGCCTTTCAGCAGTTTGTCAAGCGCCTGACAGCCCTTGTCCTGGCAGCGTTCGCGTATGGGCCCCATCAGGCCGAGGCCGCGGCTCAGCTGGACAATCTCCCTCGGGACGGCCTTTCCTGTGGCGATACGGCCGAGGATGCGCTCCAAGTCCCCCATCTTTCCGAGGTCGGTCTGGACCTCGCCCAGAACTTCCTGATTTTCAGTAAAGAACTGGACTATGTCGTAGCGGGCATTGAGTTCCTTTATGTCCATTATGGGCATAGCCAGCCAGGAACGCAGCAATCGTGCGCCCATAGGGGTAGAGCACTTGTCGAGGGTGTCCACGAGAGATACGCCCTCACGGCCCGCCGCACTCTGGAAGACCTCCAGGTTGCGGAGGGTGAACTTGTCCATCCATACGAACTTGCCTTCGTCGATGCGGCTGATCGAACAGATGTTCTTCAAGCCCACGTGCTGGGTCTGCTCCAGATAGACCATCAGGGCGCCTGCAGCGCAGATTCCAAGAGGGAAGGCGTCTATGCCGAAGCCCTTCAGGCTCTCCACCCCCAACTGGCGGCAAAGTCTCTGGACGGCGGCGTCATAGACAAAGGCCCACTCGTCTATGGAAGTGAAATAATAGTCGCCGAAACGCTCCCTGAGGCCTTTTTCATAGCCTCGCTGGACCACAAGTTCCTTCGGGGAGTGCGAGGCGAGAAGGGTGCCGATATACTCCAGGCTACCCTGGGCGACCTGGAACTGGCCGGTGGAGACATCCAGGAAGGCTGCTCCGCACTGTTCGTGCTCCACGACGAGGCCGCAGAGGAAGTTGTTCTCCTTGACTTCCAGCATATTCTCTCCGAAGGAAATGCCCGGAGTGACAATCTCGGTGATGCCGCGCTTGACGAGTTTCTTGGTAAGTTTCGGGTCCTCCAGCTGGTCGCAGACCGCAACTTTGTAACCGGAACGGATCAGTTTCGTCAGGTAGCCCTCGAGGGCATGGTGCGGAAATCCGGCCATAGCGATGGTCCCCTTGTCGCCGTTGGACCTCTTTGTCTGGACAAGTCCGAGGACGCGGGAGGCGGTTACGGCATCGTCGGAATAGGTCTCATAGAAATCGCCTACGCGATACAGCAGTATAGCCTCGGGGTGCTGCGCCTTGACCTCGAAGAACTGCTTCATCATTGGGGTATCTTCCGCTATCTTTGCCATATCACAAAATTACAACTTTCTTTCTAAATATCCACGCTGAAGACCATTTCGACCGAGACGGGGACGCCTCTATCCTGCGTGCTGAGCCACTGACGGTAGAGGGGTCCGCCAAGGTAGGAGGCCCTGACCCCGATAGAGGAATCGAAGGGAATCCAGAGAATATTGGCAAGTTCGGCGGTGAATGAAGCTCCGGCGCTGAAAAGCTGCAAGGATTTGCCTCCGGAAACAGCGCAATGGGGAATCAGCAGGAAGTTCTTGATATACAGCACAGGAGACATAAAGGAGATGTCCCCGACATAGATCGGAACGGCATAATCCAGAGTAAACTTCCACTGGAAAGGCTCCGCGGCGAAAAGCGTCCTGACTTTCTCGGAGAAGCCCTCCGGAGCCGTCGAAGCGTACATTTCCTTAAACCAGCTGTCAGAGAGCTGTTTCTGGGCCATAGCGCTCAGCCTGACACCCTGCTGCCTGACTATGCCGGGCAGATAGCCGTAGAGGTAGGCATAGACATTCGGCGTAAAGAAACGCGTCAGGCCCGGTCTGAAAGCTCCGCCGACCTCGCCGCCTATGCCCCAGCGGGGATAGGTCTGGCTTTCTCCCTTGGACAGCATTGCATAGGCCCTGAGGGATGCCGATACGTGGGTAAGAGGAACTCTGGATCCTGACTCGAGGCTGTTGAAAGAAGCGGCTGTAGGAAGTTCGAGGAAACCGTCGTGGGCAAGCGTATGGGCTACTCTGGTGTCGATGAAATTATTTGAAACTGAGGCGGATACCTTCGGGATCAAACCGGAAATGACGCCTCCGCGGCTGAAATTCAGCGGAATCCAGAGGGAGAGGCTTCCGCTTGCCAGCGGGGTGGATAGCTTCCGGCGGCGGAGAGAACGGACCAGGCTAGAACCTGCGTTCATCTCCTGCGGAAGGTATATCTGTTTGGCCGAATCATTCCAGTCCACGGAAGCCTCGATGACCGGATAGAGAGCCGTGTAGGTCCATTTCCCGTGCAGGGAATGACGCCAGGGACCGCTCCCGGACGGGTCGGGATGGGCAGCGTAGCCAAGGGAGCCGGAAGAGGTGCCAAGATCATTCTGGAAGAGGCCCGTGACACCGAGGGAGGCCGTGGAATAACTCAGGTCGAAGGACATCGAGGAGACCGCGTCGTAGTTGAAATAGACCGGGGCCCAGGAATGGATGCGACCGGGATGAAGGAGGCGGCGGTAGGGTTTTGGGGCGGAGAAACTGACATCTTCCGCAGCCGAGGGGACGGCGCCGAGCTCCTGCTCCTGTTCCGTAAGGGCATCCTCAACCTTCCACTTATGTACCTCATCCATAGATACTTCCTTTGGACTCAGCTCAGCTATGGCCGTACGGAAAATCTTTTGCCCGGATAGGGTCTGGACCGAATAGTACAGGGTGTCGGAGAGTTTGTTGAAAGAGCTGACGCCGTGCGGGGTGTTGGTCATCTGCAGGAGTTTCTCTCCCGGAACCCAGCGATACAGTTCGTTTACTCCGCTGCGGTCCGAAACAAACTCCAGGGCGTCGTCCACCGGCGTGAGGTTGCACATTTTCTGTATGGACGGGCCGAAGACGGGCTCCCAGTCCGGCAGACGGTACATTCCGAAACCCTCCATCCCGACGGCAAGGGCGTAGAGGACATCGTCCAGAATCGCCGCCTCGGTAGCCTGCAGGCCGTCCGGAGCAGGAAAAGCGGCCAGGGTCTTGCCGCTTATGGCATCCAGGATACGGACGATACTTCCACCGTTCAAAGGATAGTCCACCAAGGCCAGTTTCCTGCCATCTGGGGATGGACTCGGGTTGTACAGGCGGCCGTCGCGGGTGAGGCGATGGACCTTGTGCGTCTTCCTGTCCATATAATATACCCGCGAGACGTGACAGAGGTCCCAACGGGGGTCGGAGACTGTCTCGGACCAGTAAATACGGTCCATATTGGGGTCATAATAGAGTTCCCCGGCGCCGGAGGAATGAGGCCTGACGACCTTGATATGGCCTTCCGGACTGATATGGACTATCTCCGGGGCGTGGACATAACCTTCGCGGATGCAATACAGGCCGTCCGGGGTGTCGACTCCGCCGAAGTAGTCGAGGGGGAAGGAGGTGTCAGGAATGAACTGCTCCATTTTCTGGAACGGCTCCCGCTCCTCGTTTTCGTCCTCCCACATCTCGTGATACTTCTCCGCGAGTTCGGCCCAACTTTCTTTGAAACGCTTACCGGTGGCCTTGCGGACGCTTTTCTGAAGATTTCCGATGCTGAACGGACGCTTTGCGATATGGTCGAAGTACTCCTTCGTGAAGAGAGGGTCGTCGTAGAAAACCCTCATCCCGGCCACGGTCATATAGCCTATCTTATAGTAATCAGGAGTGTAGTGCTTGAAAGAGCCATAGCGCCAGCGGTACCAGTTCCGGTAGTCTCCGCTGTCGAAAGCGACACGGAAATAGTTCAGGAAATCCGCCGTGCGGGTACGGCAGCCGGGCGTCAAAGCCGTCTCGACGGCCACGGCATCCCCCTCCCCGAGAGGCTGCGAGGGATAGAGGGCCCATACCGCCGAAGGCCACATTTCGCCGAAAAACCAGCTCAGCGGCTTCAGCACGCGGTAGCCCGCCTGAAGCTGGGCGAGATGCCGGGATTCGTGGGTCGCCAGGGAGAGGTCCCAGGGCGATGGCTCCGCCCCATAGGGTTCCATCCTGGTGAACAGGTCCATCCTGAATGGCGCCGAGAACATAGACCCGTTGGAATAGCCATTGTGGGTATGGAGGACTACGGGGGTCTTTTTCAGCCATTGCAATTCACCCGGGACCATTCCTATAGACTTTCCGACCGGCTCACGGTACTGCTCCAGGTAACGGCCGTAAACCCTTGCCAGAGAATCCGCGCCGACAGGGTAAAGAAGCTTGTAATGAGACGTTTCCATCTGCATCCACCTCAGATAGCCGGGGTCGGAGCCCTGGGTGAAAATCTGGGCCGCGGCACTCATCTGGAGGCCGGCTAGCAGAATCGCAGCTATGAAGAATCGTCTCATAAGAATACAAATTTAGCATTTTTTCTTTACTTTTGTAAGTGGAATTGTATGCGCTTATGAAGAGATTGTCCAATATGCTGATTCTCCTGATATCACTCTTTATCTTGCTGCTTTCCTGTAAAGGCAAAAAACAGGAAAACAGTACGTCTCCGCGCCCCTTCCCCTCTGCGGGCATTCCACAGCTGCTGAGTGACGATGAAGAGAGGCTGGAGTGGATGACGATGCATATCTGGGACCGTTTCCTGGACACGGCGAGCTTCTATGGGAGTGATTCTCTCCGCCTGAACGGAGTCGCGAAGGACGAGGTGGAAAAACAGATGGGCACCTTTGTCACTCTTTTAGAAAACATCCCGGGCGACAAGGCCCGCAGCGCTGTAGGGAGGGCTTTTTCGCTGGCTGAAGCTTTCAGTTCAGCCCATCCGGACTCCGGACTTCTCGAGGATTTTGCCGAACTTTTCCGGAAATATGTCTATGACCCGGCTTCGCCCGTCAGGGACGAAGAACTCTGGCTGGCTTTCGTAGAGCCGCTGCTCGCCTCCCCTCTTGCCAAGGCCGAGATGCGGGGCTCGAGGGAATGGGAAAAGAAGGTCTGCTCAATGAACCGTCCCGGGACCAAGGCGCCGGATTTCGCCTTCACCGAACTTTCCGGACGGCGGAATTCGCTCTACGGCGTCAAGGCCGATTACACGGTGCTTATCTTCGGCAATCCGGACTGCAACGCCTGCAGGGGGCTTGTCGAGGCTTTCCGGGGAAATCCTCAGATTGGGGGGCTTATCTCCAGCGGCGCTCTCAAGGTCGTGGACATCTATATCGACGAGGACGTCGAGGCCTGGAAGGCGGCAGGCGAGGGCTATCCGAAGGAATGGATCAATGGATATGACCATCTCAGGCGCATCAACTCCGACCGTATCTATGCGGTCCGCGGCATCCCGTCCGTATATCTTCTCGACAAAAACAAAACGATCCTCCTGAAAGATGCTCCGGAGGACCGTCTGCTGGCGTTTCTGGCGGGACTGCAATAGCCTTCTTACAGCAGCAGGTTCGAAAGGAACACTATGACTATACCCACGGGGGCTATGTAGCGGATGAGGAAATAGACCAGGGGGAAGCCGCGGCGGTTGAGCTTGCGGTGGTTGGTAAACTCGTCCTCGACGTCGCTGCGGGACATTTTCCAACCCACGAAAAGGGTGAACATCAGTCCGCCGAGTGGCATAAGCCAGTTGGAGCACAGAGAGTCAAGGAAATCGAAGATGGACTTGCCGAAAATATGAACCCCGGACAAAGGGCCGAAAGAGAGCGAACACAGCAGTCCTATTACCCAGCAGAAGAGGCCGACCTGGAGAGTCGCCTTCTTTCGCGACTTGCCCTTTTCCTCCATCAGGTAGGCCACTCCGACTTCGAACATCGAGATCGCCGAGGTCAGGGCTGCAACAAGTATTGTCAGGAAAAAGATAATGGCCACGACTGCGCTGATCCAGGGAATCCTTGCCCCCATCTTGTTGAAAATGAAGGGCAAAGTCTCGAATACCAAGCCCGGACCGGCGCCAGGCTGGATTCCTGCGGCAAAGACGGCCGGCATAATGGCAAAGCCCGCAAGGATGGCGAAAGAAATGTCGGCGACAGCCGTTCCCACGCCTGAAACCATCAGATTTTCCTGCTTCCTGATATAGGAACCGTAGGTCAGTATGGTCCCGACACCGAGCGAGAGCGAGAAGAAGGCCTGGCCCATAGCGGAGGCGATGGTCCCGGCCGATATCTTGGAAAAGTCCGGCTTGAGCAGATAGTCCACGCCGCCCCGTGCTCCGGGAAGGCAGATGGAATATACCGCAATGACCACGATCAGCAGGAACAGTATGGGCATCGTCAGCTTGGAGAACTTTTCAATGCCTTTCTTGACGCCGCCAAGAATGATGCCGGCGGTCAGGGCGATAAATATGGTATGGGCAAGGACAGGCTCCCAGGTCGAGGAGATGAAGCGAGAGAAGAAACCACTGATACTGTCGGAGGGGACTCCGGTAAAGTCGAAGGCCAGGGCCTTGAAAAGGTATTCCACGCTCCATCCGCCAACGACGGAATAGTAGCTGAGGACTATCATCGGGGAGATGACCGTCATTATCCCTATCCACTTCCAACGCGTCCCCGGAGCCATCTTCTTCATAGCGCCGACGGCATTGGAGCCGCTTCGGCGGCCGATTATGGTCTCGGAAAAGAAGATGGGCAGGGCCAGGATGAAGCTCGCCAGGATGTAAACTATGATGAATGCTCCACCGCCCTGTTCTCCGGCGACGTAGGGGAAACGCCAGATGTTTCCAAGGCCGATTGCGGACCCGGCCATAGCCAGAATGACGGACAGCCGTCCGCCGAAATTCTCTCGTTTTTCCATAAGTTCGTTCTATACCGCCTTCTCAGGCCTTTTCGTAAATTACGAATTCATAGTCAATTCCTTCATCCGTGTGGGGCTCGCTGCGTGAGACTTCCTTCCAGACGGCAGGATCAAGCTCGGGGAAGAAAGCGTCCGCGTCTTCGACGACGTGGTGGACTCTCGTGATATAAAGCCTGTCCATATCCGGAATGGCTGCACGGTAAACAGACGCACCGCCGATAATGAAGCATTTTTCCGCCCCAGAGGCCGCTGCAGCGGCATAAGCCTCATCGAAAGAATACACGCAGTCGACCTCGGGGATGGGGTCGCCGCCAAGGTTCAGAACAATGTTCTTCCTTCCGGGAAGAGGCCGGCCTATAGAGAAATAGGTAGTCCTGCCCATAATCACGGGGTAGCCGCGAGTGGTTTCCTTGAAATACTTAAGGTCGCCGGAAAGGTGCCAGGGGAGGGCGCCCTTCACGCCGATGCCGTTGTTTTCGGCAACTGCTACTATCAGACATTTGATCATACTGCTACCGGGGCTTTTATGGCGGGCCAGGGGTCGTAGCCCTCCAGGGTGAAATCTTCGTATTTGAAATCAAAAAGGGATTTTATGTCGGGGTTCAGGAGCATTTTCGGCAGCGGACGGGGCTCGCGGCTTAGCTGCAGGGCCACCTGCTCGAAGTGATTGCGGTAGATGTGGGTGTCGCCGGTGGTGTGGATGAACTCGCCCGGCTTCAGGCCGCAGACCTGCGCCAGCATCATAGTCAGAAGGGCGTAGGAGGCGATGTTGAAAGGCACCCCGAGGAAAACGTCGGCGCTGCGCTGGTAGAGCTGGCAGCTTAGCTTTCCTTCCGCCACATAGAACTGGAAAAGGCAGTGGCAGGGCGGCAGGGCCATCTTATCCACCTCTCCGGGATTCCAGGCCGAGACAAGTATGCGTCTGGAGTCCGGATTGTGCTTGATTGTGTCGATTATCATCGAAATCTGGTCGATTGTCCGCCCATCAGGAGTCGGCCAAGAGCGCCATTGGTGACCATAAACCGGGCCGAGTTCGCCGTTTTCATCGGCCCATTCGTCCCAGATGCTGACGCCGTGGTCCTTCAGGTACTTGATATTCGTGTCGCCGGAGAGGAACCACAGAAGCTCGTAGATTATGGACTTGAGATGGACTTTCTTCGTAGTAAGAAGAGGAAAGCCCTCCTCGAGATTAAAGCGCATCTGATAACCGAAGACGCTCTGCGTCCCAGTTCCGGTGCGGTCTTCTTTCAGGACGCCGTGCTCACGGATATGTCTGAGTAAATCGAGATACTGTTTCATAGGCTTGCAAATATACGGAAATTCCGCAAGAAATCGTTATCTTTGTGCAGATATAGCCTGTTATAATTATGGAAATCACCAAGGAAATCTGGGGCAAGGGCCCTGAAGGAAAAGAAATTATCCGTTACACAATCAAGAACGCCTCCGGCGCTTATGTCCAGCTTTCAAGCCTCGGCGCAGGCATCACGGCAATAGTGGTCCCCGACAAGAACGGCGAACTGGCCAATGTAGTGCTGAATTATCCAAATGCACTGGATTATCTTGCCGACGGCCCCTGCGCCGGCAAGATCCCAGGCCGTTTCGCCAACCGCATAGCCAAGGGCAAATTCAGCCTTGACGGCAAGCAGTACAGCCTTCCTGTCAATAATGGCCCTAACCATCTGCACGGCGGCCCCGATGGCTTCCAGAACCAGGTCTGGGACAGCCGCATAGAAGGCGACGCCGTAGAGTTCCTGTATTATTCCGCCGACGGCGAGGCCGGCTATCCCGGCAATCTGAAAGCCGTGGCCCATTACGAGTGGAGCGAGGACAATGCCCTCAAACTCACCCTGACCGCCGAAAGCGACGCCCCGACCGTGGTCAACCTGACCAACCACTGCTACTTCAACCTTGACGGCGAAGGCAGCGTCTTGGACCACGAGATGGAACTCAACGCCTCGGAATACCTGCCGACCGACGAAAGCCTGATCCCGACCGGCGAGGTCGCCCCCGTCGCCGGAACACCGATGGATTTCAGCGAAAGGAAGAAAATCGGACGGGACATCCGCGAGGACTTCCCCGCCCTCAAGTTCGGCAAGGGCTATGACAACTGCTGGCTGATCGACGGTGCTATGCCCGGTCAGCTTTCCAGCGCCGCAGAGCTCTGGGGCCCCGTTTCCGGCCGCCATCTCGAAGTCCTGACCACCCAGCCAGCCGTGCAGGTCTATACCGGCAACTGGCTCTCCGGCTGCCCTGCAAGCCCCTCCGGCTATGCCTACAAGGATTATGACGCCGTGGCCATCGAATGCCAGCACACCCCCGACGCCCCCAACCAGCCCGCCTTCCCCACCACCGTTCTCCGTCCCGGCGAGATCTACGAAGAAGCCATTATCTGGGCGTTTGACTAGTCCAGGCAGGCACTGCTGCCGAGGATCTGGCGGACGAGAGGAGGGTTGTCAGTGGTTATGAAGTCCACTCCCATTTCTATCATCCGGTGGATATCCTCTTCCTTATTGACGGTCCAGACATTGACAGACATACCGCAACGATGGGCTTCACTGACCCATTCCGGATGCCGGTATAAGACTTTGTATTTGTAGTCGATGCCATTAATTCCCTCCTGGTGCAGCTGCTCCGGCGGAATATCCCCTTTAAGATATTGGTTATTGAAACCGGGAGCCAGCTCGGCAAGACGCTGACAAATGTAATGGCTGAAGGAAATGAAGGTGACACGTTCCGGATCAAAAAGATTATAGAGCCGAAGGGCAGCGAATGCCTTTTCTATCAGAATATCCTCCCTTTTCCGGCTATATTGTGGCTTAAATTCGAGTACAAGCCTCGTTTTTTCGCTGGCCACGCCCTGTGCCAGATACTCACAGAGTGTAGGGAGAGGTTCCCCGTTGGAAAGCGAAAGATTACGGAGTTCTCTGTATGCCTTAGTCTGGATTACCTTGCCCTCACGGATAGGATCGTGGTTGACTACGACAATATTGTCGGCCGTCAGGTGGACGTCGAATTCGCTGCCCCAGCAGCCGAACGCCTGTGCCTCACGCAGGGCAGCAACCGAATTCTTGGCCTTATTGAGTCCCGGAGCCATCCAATAACCACGGTGAGCCACGATGGCGACGGGGTGCCTGTCGCCACGGCATTCATACAGACAGTTATAAGTCAAATAACGGGCCTTGGCCGCCAAATCTTCAGTCAGGGAAAAAGCTCCGCCGGAGGTAGCGCCGACATCGCCGGTTATAATAGAATCGGATGTCACGGACGGGAAAAATGATATCTCATCGGGCTTAAGGCCAAGAAGGGTATAAGCATAGCAGAGAGAGGCCATATACATCGGAAGCCCCTCCGCCAGGTGTGTGTTGTCCCGACGCCGCAGCAGGAAATATCCGCAGCCGGAAAAATCGTCGTCCGCCCGACCTGCCTCGATGACCTTCCCGACATTGATGCACGCGTCCGTCTTTAGGGCACGGCAAAGTCTCACCGCAGCCTTCTGGATCAGGCGGTATTGTTTCTTATACAATTTGTCCCATTCTGCCTGATCCTCCGGAGTCCTCCCCCGGTTATAAACCTCAAGGAACTTCTGGCGATAGTCGGTGCATCCCTTCGGGTATGAAAACGGCACCATAAGCGCTACACGCACTCCTGCCGCGGCAGAAGGCTGCATCATTCCCTTTACGGCGGCAATAAACGCCGGCAGGCTGTATCCATCCGCACCTTCTCCTAGGTGACGCTTCCAGTCACCGCCGAGAGTCGCCTCCGGCTGGAAGACGACCCAGTCCCACTCTTCATCTGCGACAGCATATTCAAGGGTAACTCCTATTCCGGCCAAGCCATTCTTATAGCCGTGGGATGGGGTTTTGACGGGATTTTCAGAGGCTGTATATTTCCAGTATTGGTATGTAGAATGAACTTTTTGCTGCTGCCCGGCGTGAGTGTAGGTATAACTTGTGTCGGAAATGCCGTGCCACTGGTCCTCAAGAGTGCTCCCGCCGAGATAAGCGTGGCCCACGATGACCGGAACCCCGGCACTTGCGGCAATTGCCGACAGCCACCGCATAGAATCCCTCGTCCAGCTGTTTCCTACCCCGAGAATACGGACAGTGTCTGCCTGTTTATTTGCAGTCATAGAAAAAACCGGAGGCAACGCCGCCAGCATCAAAAACAGAGCTATAATGACCTTTTTCATTGCAAGAACAAAGGTATTGTTTTATTTGATTTCCATCAATACTTTTTCCGCCTTGACATAGCCATCGGAGGGAAGTCGCCAGCAGGTCAGCAAAACCACAGAACCGGCAAGTCCAAACAAGACCGAAACAAGAAATACGGCATCCCAGCCAAATTCAGGCCGACCGGCAAGGTATCCGAAACCGATCCCCGATATCGCCGTGGCGGCATAGCCAAAGATGCCGCACAAGCCGTTTGCGGAAGCGGCAGCCCGCTTTGTCGCATACTGGGAGCAACTTACGCCTAAAAGTGCCTGCGGCCCATAAATAAAGAAAGCGGAGGAGACAATGAGCAGTGCACTCCATATCCAATGGACTTGGGAGGGTATCAGGCAGAAGGCCGCAAAACAAAGGGTGGCGCCAATTGTAAAAAGGGCGCTTGTACGCAGAGTCCGGGACTGTAGAAAACGATCGGTTATCCAGCCCGAGGCAATGGTTCCCAGGACACCCCCTATAAGCTCCGAGGCCGCGACAATAGATGCCGCCAAAGCTATTTCCATTCCTTTGCACTGTGTCAGGAACGAAGTACCCCATTCAAGAATGGTAAAGCGGATTACATAGACGCAGAAGTTGGATATCGATATTCCCCATATTATCGGATTACGGAATACCATCTTTGAAATAAATCTGTGATGTTCCTTTCTTGAAAGATTATCCTGGCTTTTTGGAGAGCTTGCAGCATTTGGTTCGACAGGAGGCAGACCGTACTCGGACGGGTCGTCCTTGAGGCCGAAATAGACCAGCAGCGCCCCGAAGAAAGATATGACGGCAGGAACGATGAAACATAGGTTCCAGGCTGAATAGCCCCATCTGGACAGCATCCATCCGCACAATGCAATGACAATTCCGGCACCGATTGAATGCGAGGCATTCCATATACTCTGCTTTGTGGCCAGTTCAGATGGTCTGAACCAATGTGCCATAATGGAAGCGCAGGGCGGATAACCCATACCGTGAACATAGCCGTTCACCACCCACAGCGAGCCGATAAGAAACACAAGTCCAAGAGTCGACGTAAGCTTTGGCGAAAAACATATCAGCAAGTTTATGATACAGGACAGGATCAGTCCTGCGGACATTATCAACTTCTTGGAATAGCGGTCTGCAAGCAATCCGTTCACCATCCTCGAGAGTCCATAAACAATCCCGTTGAGCGTTAGAAAAGCGCCAAGCTGGAGTTTGGACAGCCCGAGCGTAGCCTCCATAGCCGGAATCGCGGCACTGAAATTTTTTCTGAGAAAATAATAGCAGACATAGCCCACCATCAGAATAATGAGCGTTCTCCACTGGAGCCTTTTGTAGAGTTTTAGAGTCGTTGAGTCCAAAGCAGTATTATAGTTTCTGGGCCTTGATGTGCTCAAGACAGCCCATAATTGCCGATATCTTTCTTTGTTTTTTTACAGCAGGGGCGTTCGAATCGCGGATAATCTGCGCTTCACGCAGAAGATCTTCCTCGACAGCCAGCATATCTATCTCTCCGATATATTCAGCCAAGCCGCCCGGATTGGCATTAATCCGGCTTGCACATTGAGCGGCTTTAAGGAACGGTCGGGAAACAATCTGAAAACTGTTGACACTTGTATTGAACATATCCTTCACGTCAGGAGTCAATTGCATCATCCTATGGAAAAGGCCCTTCTTTCCGCGCAGAAGATCCGTTGAAGGCCTTTCCTCCGGATAGTAGCATTCAACATTGACCGTGTTTGATGCCGCTTGTTCCGGAATGGTGACGACTACGGAGAGGTCCTCCCCGACATAGCGCCAGGACGGCTTCGACGGATTGTCTTCCGGAAAGCGCAAGTATGGAATAATAATTCCATCCACCGATACCTTTTCCGGCACTGACACTCCTTCCAGTATAACACTGACGCGCCTGTTCAGATCCATCCCCGCATAAGAACCCTGTCTGGCGCCCAACTCAACCCGACAGTACCCTGGGGAGGATTGTTTTCGGAAAAGCGTTGTCGCACAGTCTCGCAAATAAGCCTGGGAAACGCCGTCGTCTTCATAATGGAGGTATTCGCTTTCACCGTCACCGGGCACGACCAGGAGCCTCAGCACATTGCTCTTCTCCTGAAGGGAATTAATGGTCTCATCAGCAAGAGGTAAGATGGATCCTGCCTTCACATACCAGGGATTCTCATTTATTGTATATTGTAAAAAAAGCTTCTGGCCGCCCCTGTAGACCACTCCCGTAGCCATATCATACCAGTCGCAGCCTTTAGGGAACCAGATTTCACGCGTGGCAAGTCCGGTGTCCGGTGAAACCGGCGAACAAACGGCCGTTGCTAAAATAAGGTCTCCGAACATATTCTGCTCCTTCATAGAGTAGGCCTCGTCACACTCGGGCCAGTCGTAGTACATAGGACGGCAGATCGACACCCCTGTGTCATAAGCCTCCCGGGCCGCGTCATATATGTAACAAGACAGATCGTAACGTAAACGAATGGCCTTCTGCATAGGTTCGGAATACTCCGGAGGATATGCCCATACCCGGCGTTCCTGAAGGGCGTTTTTGGAACAGTGTGTCTTGAAAATCGGAGTAAACACACCGTACTGCAGCCATCTCGTATACAGTTCCGGCTGGTAAGGATCTGCCTCCTTGAAATGGATATGGCCACCGATGTCGTGCCCCCAGTAGCCGTAGCCGACATTCGATGATGTCGCGGTGAAATAAGGCAGGAAACGCAGTACTTCCCAGGTGTCGTAGCAGTCTCCTGAGAATCCGATTTGATAGCGGTGGCTTCCTACCCCGCCCCAGCGGTGATAGATCAGAGGCCTGTCTGCAGACAAGCCGAGACTCTTGCTCTGCCGTACTTTGTCGTTGAAGAATGTGTAGTTGAGCCAGAAGGTATTGCTGAGTCCGGGCACATATTCGCTGAGTTTCCACTGTTGCCAGTCAATCCACCAGAAATCCACGCCCTGCTTCTCCAGAGGGTGTATGACCGAATTGAAATATGCATCCGCCCATTCCTTCTGGTCCATACGGAAGGGAACGGGGCATTTCTCCCCGCCGGAAGCGAGGCTGTCCGAGCGTGTCGATGGATCACTGCGCCGGTATATCAGCGAATCTCCTTTGGCATAGACATAACCATTCGGGCCGTCATAGTCGGAAGTACGTGAAAGATAGTCCTTTACAAATCTGTCGTAGCAGTCCTCATAAGGCTGGATGCCGGAAGCGGGGTGAAGGTTGAGTGAAGTCCTCAGATTCATCTTGTGCAACTGCTTCAAGGTGTTCTCCGGATCCGGAAACAGCTCCTTCTGCCAGGAATACCCAGTCCAGCCTATTGGCTCTCCGAATTCATCTTTAGGAGAGCGTTTAAAGCTCTTGAGGCTCCAGGTATCGTGCCAGTCCATATCGATGACCATCACGTCTATCGGAATCCCCCTGGAACGGATTTCTTTGCCGAGGTTTATGAACTCGAAGTCGCTGTACTGCCAGTAACGGCTCCACCAGTAGCCGAAAACATATTTCGGCGGCAAAGGTATGCGGCCGGCAATCTTCGTAAAATCAGACAGGGCCTGCTTGTAGTCGTGTCCATAGGCGAAAATATACCAGTCAAGCCGGTCGCCGGACGGCCTTGGAGCCACCCATACTCCCCAGTCGGAGTTGTCTGCGACAAGAAGATGACGCCCGCTTTCATCCACAAGGGCCCACCCGTCACGGGATAGTAATCCCTTCTCGTAAGGATCGCCCCGGAAATTGATCTGCTCGAAGCCCTTGCAGCCGTCCAGGGTCCGGAAAGTACCCATCAGATTGGCGCTGTCGTCAGCTCCAGGGGTCCATTTCACTTTACGCACTCCCTTCGGAGCTGCGGCATCCGGCATTGTAAACTCCACGAACAGGTTTTCCGCATCGAATCGCCCTGGGCCTTTATAGACCAGAGTAATGTCGTCCGTACGGATAATCGCACCCTTGCGGCTGACACTTTTCTTATATGGCGGCACATCCAGCCTGCGGTTGACTATGCCAAGGGTGCTGTTGTCCTCAAATACACCGTCCTCTGACCATTCCATCCGGATCAGCCTGGAAGTCAAGACAGTGAAACGCGCTCTGCCTGAAATCACTACTGCATCCGGATCAGCGACAGGATTCTGTGGCGGAACAGCAGTGAGAGCAAGCAGGCAAGTAATTATAATCGGCAAAACCATCATCCAAAACTATGGCTCATTATCATCTTCCGCGGCCCCCCAGGTGCCGGAACCGGCGTTCATAGATTCCGCACTTGCAAAAGTGAGGACGCTGTGATCGAATTCAATATTCAATAAAGTGATTTTCGGACTTGTATATTTGAAATCTCCCATCTTTACCATTCTCCTGTTACCGGGTTCATATCCCAGATACCCGCATTCTGTTCTTCTGAAAATACGGCTCGTTCATAAATCACCTGAAGCGGCCGGTGATCCGATGCGCCAGAAGTGTTGTCTGTAAAGCTGTCGTGCAAAACCCTGGCCTCAACAATGAATGGATAAACAGCGTCTGAAGCAAAGAAATAGTCTATTCTGCTATGACCGTGGTCCATCGTCGGCATCCAGGCGCCATTATTCTTCTCATAGAGAACATCGTGACCCCAGTGGGCGTGAACGTAATCCTGTACAATCCAGTCATAATCCCGCTCTGTGTGCCAGATATAGTGCTCCTTGTCTTCTTTCCAATAGGAATTCAAATCACCGGTAAGGATCCAGTTTTCAATGCCGGCATATGCCGGGTTGTTGATGGTGGCATCGGTGGTGGCCTCCATTTCCGCGATCCTCTTCTGCTCCCCGGCCTCAGAATCGTGAGAATAATAACAATGTGTGGCTACGATGTCAAAACCTTCAATTCTGATATGAAGCGCGCCATTCGTATAAACAGCATCGGTGATATTCTGGACAAGAGTTATCGGGAAGCGGGAGGTGACAATCACTGGGTTGCCGCCTTTCCCGGCGCCAACTCTGGTATAGGAATGTCCCCAACGGGCAGCAAGTTCCGAAATATGATCCGGCATAGGTCTGTTTCCATTTCCGATGGGGTTGTCATTATCGTATGTCCGGCCTTCGCAGATGACAAAGATGTCAGGTTTTCTCAAATTCACCCAGGCTACGAAGTTATCCATATTGTTCGGATAATCATTCTTCATACCCTGGAGAATATTGTATTCAATAAATTTCAGCTTTTTATACTCAAGGACCGGAGTAAGGGAAACTGCCGGCATCTGAAGAAGATATCCACGCGAAACTGACTGCGTCGCAGGTGCGTGCTTCCTTCCGAGAAGAGTCCCGGAAGCATTGTACAGGTCAATAGTGAATCCGTTCAGGCAGACAGCAGGGAGCGGAAAGAAAAACTTCATTTCCGACGCATTCCCTGAAAAATTCACCGTCACCGTCGTATCAGCCTCAACGGTGCTTTCGGAAACGGCCGAGGCATCCGCAGAAGTGACGTCTGCTATTGTAAACGATCCGCTCAGGCGATTTCCTCTGGACGAGAGCCGGATAGCGTTTGCCCCAGACGGAATGTCACGTATGGTCAGTTGCATCAGGCCTCCGGCATAGCGGAAATGCAGCGGATCACCTTCCTTTTGGAAAGAGGCAATCATCGGCATCAGGGCTTTCCCTGAATCTTCCACGGCGTATTCAGCAGGCAGAGAAAGGCTCAGTCCCGTCGATGATGACCAGCTATGGCCGCCGTTCCAGGGGAACACAGCCACTGTTGTCGTAGTTCTGCCCTCCGGAATCAATCCTGCAAATGTGGCTGCAGTGGTGCCTGCGCCCTCTGTGAGCGTAAACTCACGAAATGTTCCGCTGTCATCCAGGACTGCGATTTTATCTCCTTCCTGCCAGCTGAGGACTCCTTGTTCACCGACTGAAGCCTTCAATTCCTGCATCTGAGACTCATCTTCTTCGAGATTGGCCTTAAAGGAAACCATCCTCATTGTCGGATGAACATCCATATCCATCGAGCACGAGACTACGGAAATCAACGCAGATATGAATAATAAACGTTTAAGCATAAACCTGTCTGTATTTACCATTGAGTCGTGTAATCGTCCTCATAAAATAGTTCTACGGAAGAAATATTATCCCCATCAGCGCTTATTCCCGGCATTATGAGCAGCCCGGCCTTTTCAATCCGATTGACATCGTTGCGGCCGTTGTGCCTGTCCAGAAGGGTGTTTCCACCGTACAGGGTCACACAGAAGTCCGAATACTGACCGACAGGAAGAGGTACATAAAAAGTCCGGCAGGTGACAGCGGCATCCGGGGTAAAGGAAACCGTGACCGTGTTGCCGGAATCACCCGATTCTGCCTGGAGGATGGCTGTTTTGCTCAGCGCAGCACTGAAATCACCCGTAATGCGCTGTCCCTGAGCCGTGAATACGAAGCGGTCCGCTTGGGCCGGAATCCCGCTGTAAGAGACTTTCAACACGCCTCCAAGATGCCTGAATTTAAGATTTCCGCTGCCTGATACAAGAGCCATAAGCGGCATTCTGGCATTACCGTTTTCGGAATACGAATAGCTGTCAGGGAGATGGAACAAAACAGTTCCTCCTGCGTATGAATGACCGCTTGAGGCCGGATACAGGGCTACCACCTGCGCCGGCCCCTGCATATTGCCTCGGAAAATACCTGTTGCAGAGCCCTCGCCACCGGAGAGCGTCATAGTGTCAAAGGCGCTCCCATTGAATACAGATATGGCATCCCCGGCGTTCCACAAGACCGCTCCGGCGTCACTGACGGATGCTTTTGTCCCAGTCTCAATTTCGGCAGTCAGTGTCGTATATTGTTCAGTATATGGCGATTCCGCCTCCCGGCAGGCGAGAAGTAAAACCGCAGCTAGGCTTAAGATTAAAATAAAGCTTGTTGATTTTCTATCACTCATTTCTGTTTACCAATCCGGAGTCTCCTCCGTATAGCTCTCAACCGTAGAATTGGACGATGATGTCTGTTTTTGGATATTGACAGTGCAAAGTGTTTCTTCTCCTCCCTGGAAAGCGACATACAGCTGGACAGCGCCCTCATTATCCAGGGCTTTGACGGAACTGCCTTCTACGACGAGTTTTGAACTGTCGCCCGAACGGAGTGAATAGGCCTCCTGAGGGATGGCAATTTCATTCGTCCCGTCGAAACTGAAGAGTGAGACTGTCGCGCCTGCTCCCGTCGCAAGGGGAACTGTTCCTCCTATTGCAGCCCTCGAGGATCCCCACTGGAAGCGGTCTGAGACTGAACTGATGGCCGACAGCGAAGCTCCCCGTCCATCCGGCGTAACGACTTTGATGCTTGATTCTCCCCGCCAGGCATAGCCTTCGGCCCCGGCCGGACTGCCGAGGGCGAAGCTGACCAGGCCGGATTCGGAGACCGAGGCTGCCCCGGCTGAGGCACTCCATTGATAGCTGTGCTCCTCACCGTCACTGGAGGCGGCTGCAAGTTGTATTTGCCGGCCCGGCCAGCCATAAATCATCGCCGGGGCCGGGGCTCCGTCTACTGTGATGGACACTTTATAGCGCGCACTTGCGGCAACATTTACAAGGCAGGATGTCTTGATGGCATTGACGGTTTCGGCGACAACATAGGCTGAGCCCTGTGAAACGGCTGTCACAACCCCTCCGGCATCCACCGTAACCTTGGCGGGATTGGTGGAGGACCAGCTCACTGTTTTGTCGCTTGCTCCGGACGGAGACACGTTTGCCACAAGGGTGGATGTTTCCCCTACCGTCAGGAACAGTTCCGTCTCATTGAGCGTGATTGCTTTCGGAAGGATCTCCTTCTCGTCTGCTTTTTTCGAGCAGGCCAGAAGAAAAAGGGCGACTGCGGCCGCAGCCGCCCAAGTGAGACATTTTACCTGCATAGGCAAATAATTATTGTGCCTGATAAGCTCCAGGGGTCCAGCCTGTGGCAGGACGGGGATTACCCATAGCGTCCACATCAATGGCCCCGATGGAATTCAGCCAAGTGTAGAAGCCGGCATAGGATTCCGCACCTTCGCTTCCTGTAGTGGAGAAAAAGTCGGATCCGTCTTCATTGATGTTTGAAGACTTCAGCACGTTATTGACCATAGTATCCTCGGACATAAAGGCCGGAGTAACGTTATTGGAACTTAGCGTGCCATCCCACTTGAACACATTGTCCGCGAAAGAGCCGTTATTGATATCGCCATAGGCAAACCCAGAGAATTCATTATTATCTGTCTTGACTGTGTGGGTCCCGTCAGTATAGTAAGTACCCGTCGTGGAGCCAAAGAGATTCCCGCCTTCCATATACAACTTGAAAATACTCCTTGAGCCCGAACTAGGTTTTGCCAGCGCAATACTTACATTACTTGCTACTGTAGTGGCTTCGGTATGCATAAAGATGTTGTTGGCAAGGATAAAATGATTCTTTCCATCCACCGCATCCCCACGAAGCCTGATCGGATATGCTGTATTACCGTTGAATTCTTCAACAAACGTACAGTTCGCAACAATGGTAGCATTGTCTAGATTGAGAATATGTCTGGCTTTATTGCTTCCGGCATTCCCATAGAATGTACAGTTGTAAAGGCCGAGAAGTCCTCCCTTGCGGTTCTGTCGGATAACGCCGGACATCTGGCCGGCGTTGGCTGTCTGGACATCATTCCCTGTGAAAAGACAGGCGTTGAAGAATGCATAGGCGGGGTAATCCACATAACCTTCTTTACCTGACAACTTGATCGGGCCGCTTCGCTTTGTATCCACATTGTTCTTGAAGACACAGTGGTCGGCATAGACCGCACCGTGTACCAGATTGATGGCGGAACCGCCCTCGAAAATGTGGGTTGACGCGGAGTGTTCCGTCTTGTTGGCGTCAAATACGCAATGGGAAAGCCAAACCCTGGGAGAGGCTTTTATGCTTTTATATCCTTTTGCCTTGAGGTAAAGGGCCGCACCGAGATTGGTTTCATCCGGCTTCGTAGCATCGGCAGTAGCCACACTGTTATAGGCGCGTGCAAATGCCACGTTATTGATGTGGACCCTGGCCCTGTCGAATACGTTGAGGATGCCGTAGGTGCCGTTGCCGGAGAAGATGGTAGTGGGATTGCCCTCGACGTCCAGGTCTGCACCCTGGATGGTGAAAGGAGCGTAGAGCGAGCCGTTGGCGCCGTTGAAATCGATGGTCAGGCGGTCGTTCGAAGCATCACCGAAAACATAGGTCCCGGCCCCGAAATGGAAGGTTGTTCCCTTGAGTTTCCAGATCTGCGCATAGCGGGCGCACTTGACACTGTTGTCTTCCGAAGGATCCCCGGCCACGATGCCTACGAGGCTTTTGAAGGTCTCGACATCTCCGGCATTCCCGATGGACTTTCCGTCTTTAGTGCCGGAGCCCGTTGCCGTAATGTAGTAGTCTGTAACCATCTTGCCGTCCACTTCCCCAAGATTGTAGATATGGGAGCGTTCGAAAGGAAGGCTGATCTGGGCGAAGACCGCCGGCTTGCTGGTCTCGCCCTTGCAGTCTATGGCGATACCGGCCGCCTGGGTCCCGACAAGGACAGGCATATAGCACACCGTGTTCGTTGCGCCCGAAGGGAGAGCCTTGAATACGCGCGTATAGTTGGTCGAAGTGTAGGGCTCGGCGGCATAGACCACATCATTGTTTGCGTCGAGGGATGCGTGAACCGTACCGGTGACAGGCGTGGCATTCAGGCTCAATAGTTTCATTACATTTCCTCTCTCGGCGACGGTGAATTTCAGCACAGAGCAGATATTCTTGAAGCGGAAACTCTTGTCGCTGCCGCATTTGGCAATGCTGATGCAGGCATTCGCGAAGGTCGTTTCGTCCGAGTCTCCAACTCGGGTGGGGACGGAAAAGTTTCCGTCAGCATCCACCGAGGATTCAAGCGTGGCGGGATATACCGCCCAGAAGTTCTCGACTCCTGCAGGGACGGTGACGGAGAAAGTGGTTTCTCGGCCTGCGGCATCTGCCGTACCCTCGACAGAGGTCATTTGCGAGGTGGAAGGGTCCACATAGAAAATCTTGATTTTGTCGCCGGCCTCCCAGCTGGGGACCTTCTGGTTTCCCTCTCCGTCCTCAAGGGTCATCTTGGTGGACGCAGCGGAGGCTTGCGGAATCTCAAGAGAGGCGGTGAAAGTTGTGATGCCCTCTGCGCTTTGCCCGGGCTCCTGGACATTTGTCAAAGTCTTTTCATCCCCGTCCTCGATTTCATTTTTCTGGCAGGCGGAAAAAGATACCATCAGGATTCCGGCTGCAATTGCATAAAAAAGATGTGTTTTCATATTTTACTTTTACTTGTTTTTTACCATAAATCACTGTAGTCCTCTTCTACGAAGACCTCACTTGTGGGTTCACCCGAAGTGCAAAAGTTACAAGCCTCCCTTAGTATGAAAGTCTGAGTAAGAGGCGGAACATACTGATTCTTGAACATCAGTGTCTGCATTGTTGTTTTTTTCATTTTCTTAAAGGTTTTATTTGTTGTATCGTATTGCAAAATAAGAGATTGCGTTTCCATTGCCGGACTGCTTCAGCGTAGATTCATCATAGTCATACCCGCTCCCGGCAGCCTTGCTTGTAGGATGGAGGCGGATATAAACCTTTTCGTGCCCGAGAATTTCTATGGGCAGAGGGAAATCCATCTGTTTGAAGCCGAGGCTCTGGTTGACAAGCGTGTTGGCGTCTATTCCCACATCCGGAACCACGTACTGTGCAATCAGATGCCACTGCTCGTCCGCCGAGGCGGAGACATCGTCCTGGAAAGACCATTCTGCCGCCCAATAGCGTGGATCTTGCAGATCTTGAGACCGGTTATGGGTGGCCAGTTGCATAGACACGCAGTCAGAACTGATTCCAGCCGTGGAGAACTCGATAATCCAGTATTCCGGACGGTCTCCGTTCCACCACTTGTTGGTACGCCAGCTAAGTTTCATATTATAGGCCGAAGCGCCTTTGCCATCATTGTTGGCATTGGGGAATTCCGCCCGGCCATAGTCGGTCCCGTCGGGAAGGATAATCCCGAAACCATTGACATTGCCCTTGTTTGCACTTCCGCAAGGGCCCAGATAGGAATACTCGGTCGCGGGGTAGCATTCTGCGGATTTGGTGTGGGTGAAATATCCATTGTTCCCATAGGTCGGCAGCCATACGCCGTCCGGATTTGGATCCGGGACATTCATATAGCGGTACTCGGTGATAAGAGCCGAGAAACTTGACTCGAAGTCGTCTTCCAGGGCGATATCCTCATAACGAGTATGGCGGATCTGATACCTTCCGATGTTGCCGCAACGCTCCTCGACGGGATTATCCTTGTCTATGAAACTGCGGTATTTTTCGTGTACGATTATGCCGGAAACGGATCCCTTGCCATAAGGCAACCTGGCACCTGTACGGCGATATGGACAGGTCGTGTTGGTATACATATAGAGGCTCCCGCCCTTGATGTCTCGGATGATGATAGGGAACTTGCTCACGCGGTTGCTGTTGAAAAGTCGGGTATATCCCTCGTTGACAGGAGTGAGACATCCTTTTCGCACCGGAATTTCACAGTCGAGCAAGGTGACATACGTGTAGATGTCGGAGTCTTTCAATTCGCAGATATGCATCTGTTTGCGGGGGATTTCCCCTTCGGAGACCGCAGCTGATTCCAGCACCATAGACGAAGTTACATCCTCAATCATATATCTGTCGGGGTCGGATTCTTTACGGATGGAGGCTCCGCTGAGCATCATCTTAACTTTTGTATCAGGATGAAACACATTGTCCTCTGTGGAAGCCGTCCGGATACGGAAGCCATACGCCCCGTCCTCACTTTCTATATAGACCGTCTGCGTGTCCGCAGCATAGTCAATATAATTGATGGTAAACACCTCATTTTCACCCATATTGCCGGATTCGGTACGGCTGACCACATAGCCTGTGATGCAATAGTCGTCCTCTACGACAGAACTGCCTTCGTCGGGGAACAAGGCCCGGAGCTCGGCAAAACTGAGCTCCTCTCCAAGTGCATTGTCGGAGGCTGTCTGCGTCACTCGTATCAGGACGGGGTGGACCTGGTCCCAGCTGTCGGTGTAAGACAAATGGATGAACGCTATTCTTCGCAATGACGGGCTTGTGTTGTCTTGAGTAGAAAGCACGAGTTTGTCATTTTCCAGGGACACGGAACGTATCCATCCGGCTTCGTCTGCATATTGTACGGAGATTTCCACTTTTTCGCTCGGGACATTGCACTTGATCGGCAATTCAGTGTCTCCCAGCCCGTTATAGACAACGACGCTGGTCTGCGGAAAGTCAAAGAGTTCTTCTATGAGACCTTCCTGCTTGATGCAGACCGTGTCCCTACGTGTCTCGGTTTCAAGAAGAATCATTCCCTTTCTGGGAAGACCCTCATTATAGAGATAGTCTAGTTTTACAGTCGCGTCCCTTTCAAAGGAAGATAGGTTAGAGTGAATCCATTGTTCTCCTTTCATGACAGTGATGTTCCCCTTCTTGTTGGTGAACAAATCGAAACTGACACTGCCGGTATTGGCGTCCACGGTGAATTCTTTCCGGCTCACCCCTAGTTCGTCCCGCTCAAGATAAAGAGCGTCATCCACTTTGCACGATACTGCAAGGAAGAAAAGGACAAATAATAGATACGTCTTGTTCATTATGCGGGATTTTGGTTTATGGTGAGCATAGTTTTTACGACATTGTCTTCAGCGTCACAGTGACTTACTGTTATCACGGCTTTGCGGACAGTTTCTCCGCCGTTGGGCTTCAGCTTGAATTCCAGCGATGTCTTGCTCAGACTTATATCCGTGACCCAGCCGGAATCGCCTTCGATGTAGTCTACTTTCCATTCAACATCCTTCCAGTCTGCAGAGAGATTGCTCGTTACGGCCACAGCGCCTGAGCCGTCTCCGGCCCCGAGAGTGAGACTCGACGGGGAAAGAGTAATGAATGGATTGAGCAGTCCTCCTTTCTGAATCATCCACACGGTGTCGCGAATCTCGCCTGCTTCGAATGCCAGTGCCACCTTACGGGCAAGATTGTAGTTGGCGGCATAGGAGAAATAGAGTCCGGAACTGTTTTCTCCTTCCAGACGGTCTAATCCGGCCCAGGAGACTTTTGGAGCCAGTTTGACCGTCCACGATGTATTGCTGTACACCATTACCGGAGTCAGTCCGGTCTCCGCGGAAAGGACCACGCGCCTGGACTGCAAGCCAAGTGCGCCCTCGTATGGATCCGTTTTACGGCATCCGGCGGCAATAAACATAACTGTCATCGCCATTAGACATAAATTCCTACAGTCCATAATCATTGTACGCTTTATTGTCAAGGCTGTTCCCTGATGCTATTACCTGCTGATCAGGAATGGGATAGTACTCGTGACAGGGTTTGATATTGTTCTGGATTTCATAATAAGTATTGTACTGTGCGGTGAAGGAGTACCATATTCCCCATCGGACTAGGTCATACTTTCTCTGGAACTCACCGAACAACTCCCTGCCTCTCTCTTTTCGGATTTCATCGCGAAGTTTGGCGACATTCTTGAACTCCCCGTAAGGAGTAAGTCCCGCCCGTGAGCGGACCTCGTCCAGACAGGCAATTGACTCCGTGTAATCACCTTTTTCGCAGTAGCATTCCGACATCATCAGGACAGCATCGGCGAAGCGGAACACTTTGTAATTATTCGAATCATTGGTTTTGTACATCCCGAGACACCAGAATTTCGGGCCCATCCAAGTGGTTGAGAAACTCTGTCCATTCCAGCTTGAAACCATATTGATGGCCCGGCGGCTGTCAGGAATGGAGGAGGGCATAACCGTCTTTTTCATATAGGTCGTAGGCCGGATAGGACTCCAGGCCGTGGCTTCTTTTCCAAGTTCAGGAATGTCCACCTTGTCATAGGTGAAGGTCTCGGACGCTCTCGGGTATGGCATACAGGCACTGGCGCAGTTTGATGCGTAACTCAAGCCGCCCTTCTCATAGCTGTGCTGGATTTCAAAGATGGACTCCGGGGTATTTTTATTCCGGAGCATTATGTCTTCTACCGGGTACTGGGAGAGGTTTCCATATATTTTCCTCAACTGTTCCAGAGCATCCAGCGCAGTGTCCCAGTCTTCATTCCACATAGACATCTTCGCAATCAGCATCCAGGCCACGGCGGCTCCGCAGCGATTGTCTTTTTCTTCGCAGCTGCGTATTTGTTGCATCTGGGGAGCAATTTCCAGTAGTTCGGCACAAAGGTCGGCCCTGGTCGCATCTGCGCTCATTCTCGGCAGGGAAGCTACCTTCTGAAGGTCTGCGACAGAATGGACATAGTCCTTATAGAAAGGAACATCCCCGAAAAATGAAGTGAGGATATAATAGTATAGCGCCCTCAGTATTTTGGCTTCGCAAAGAGAGTGGAAAACACTTTCATATTCCACATCTGAATTCTCGATGCCGAATATCGCACACGTCGTATTCCTTACACCTATATAGCATTGTTTCCAAACGGTTTCTCCGATACCGGGACTGGAAGGAGAAATCAGGAGACGGGCATCCGGCTGGGCATTGTTATTCGCCGACGCGAGGTCAGTAACCGCCTCGGTAGCAATTAGATAGCGAAATGCAAATATTGATTTTAGAGGAATGTAGGCAGAGTTGACCGCAGACTGACATTGTTCTTGCGTTTTGAAGAAATTGTCTGGAGACACGACTCCGCTGCTATCCTCCTGAAGGCAGGATATACAAACTGTCCCGGCAATAAGCAATGATGCGATTTGTATTGTTTTTCTCATATGAGGTCAATATCTGAATTGGATTGAAGCCATAATTGTGCGTGCCTTGGGATAAGCTCCAAGGTCCATCCTGCGGATGGTTGAGCCCTCCGAAGAAGTCGAGACGTCAGGATCGAATCCATTGTAAGCCTTCAGGAGGAAAAGGTTTTCTCCTGAGACAGTAAACGTGATGTCCCTGAGGTATTTCTTCCTTATGTTCCACGCATAAGAGACGGAAAGAGTTTTGAGCCGCAGGTAGGATGCATCGTGAAGCTGACGCGTACTGTGGACGTCGCCGTCATTCAGGATACCCGCCCTCGGGAGATTCGACTCCGGATTTTTCTCAGGATGCCACGCGTTGACCATATATGTATACTGATTGGCTCGCCTGGAACCGGACATATACAGCTCTGCGAAGTTATAGATCTTGCCGCCGAGTGAATAGACGAGATAGGCGCCCAGAGTAAACCTCCCGATGCGGAAGGTGTTCTGGAGGCCACCATAGATATATGGATCGGCATTCCCGAGGTATGTCAAATCCTCACTGTCAAGCACTCCATCGTGGTTACGGTCCACGTATATCGGGTAGCCAAGCTGGGTGCTTCCGCCTATGGTCGCGACCGAATGTGTAGTCTTGTTCCTCTCGATTTCCTCTTGATTATGCCAGACTCCCGCCGACTGGAATCCCCAGAGGGCATTAAGCGGGAAGCCCTTGACGTAGCCATACATCATATAGCCGGAAGATGGTGCTGCATAAGCGATTATGTAATTTTCACCTCCGATGTCCTCAACTCTCTGGACATTGTGCGAAATAGAAAAAGCACTTGTCCAGACGAAGCCGCTCGTCACGATATTGCGGGATTCAATTGACAGTTCAAGCCCCTTGTTGGTCGTGACGCCGATATTTGCCAGTCGGCTGGAATATCCCGTCTGATTGGCGACCTGCACATCCAGAAGCAGATCGGAAGTACGCGCATAATAGGCTTCGGCGGTGATATTCAGCCGGTTGTTGAAAAAGGCTCCGGTAACAGCCGCATTCAGCAGATCTGTCTTCTCCCAACTCAGATCGGGAGAAGCCAGCCTTGACGGATAATACGCCACAGGCTGAGTGCCGGAAAAGAGGTATCCGGTGGTAACCGAAGTCATAGCCGGAAGAGAACGATATGTTGAGATAGCGTCGTTGCCGCTTCGTCCATAACTCAGTTTCAGGGACAATTCGTCTATCCAGACGGCGTTTTGAAGGAAGGCTTCATTATGGATATTCCAGCGGAAAGCCGCTGAAGGGAAGAAGCCCCACTTTTTATTGGCGGCGAAATTGGATGCGCCATCACCTCGGGCCGTAACTGTTAAATAGTAACGCTTGTTGTAATCGTAGTTAAGGCGGGTAAAAAACGAAAGGGAATGCCTGTCCATATCTCCGCTGCCGGCGACATAGGTGTTTTTGTCTTGGACTGCATCCATATCCTTCCACATCACTTCGTCCACGAGGTAGCCCTGTCCGGTGAGTGAAAGCCCTGTATTTATGTAAGAATAATAAGCGCTTCCCGCCATAGCCGTCAGGGAGTGTTTCTTGCCGATTTTGTGGTTCCAGGTCAAGGTGTTGTCCCAATTGAACTTATTCTCAGAATAGTACTGGCGTCCGGCTTTTCCTCCAAGTCCGTCCATACGTGTCGGAAGCGTGGATGGGTCGTATTGGAATTTATTGCGGTCAAAGCGGAAAAAGGATGCCTGCGTGCGGAATTTCAGTTCTTTGTTTATTTTAGCTTCGGCCGTGCCGACTATCGTAAACATACTGCGAAGGGTCTTCCGAGTATTTTCGCTTACTTGATATGTAGGCATCGTAATTTTTGCTCCGGACGTGCTCAGTGGATTGGTAATGGCATCCGGGGCAATCAGCGGAGAAAGATATACTGCGGAATGGTAGATGTTGGTACCGCCGATCTGCGCAAGATTCTCATCGGTAATGCGGTAGGTATAGTTGATCTTTGCACCGACATTCAGCCACTTCAGCACGTCAGCGGAAGCATTGAAACGGGCGACCATATTGCGGACTCCGCTGTTTTTTATTATACCTCTGTTGTCATAGTGATTGAACGACGCATAATACTTGACCGTGGAAATAGAACCGCTGGCAGACAGCTGTTCTCCGTGATATGGTGCCACACGGCATATTTCCTCTATCCAGTCCGTGCCCTTACCCTTGGAGAGAGGGTCCTTGATGCGGGCTTCGGACAACGGGGTCTCTGTCGTCACGTTCGGATAAACGCCGGACAATTGCGCTTCTTCGTTCAAGTAGTTGGAGAATTGCGTTGCATCCATAATATCCAGTTTCGACGGGAGCATAGACACGCCGCCTGTGAATTTCGCCGTTACGCTTATGTTTCCCCCGGCAGAGGCCTCCTTTGTGGTTATGAGGATAACACCGTTGGCGCCACGTGCCCCGTAAATGGCAGTAGACGACGCATCCTTGAGAATCGAGATGGACTCAATGTCTGCAGGATTTATGTCGTTAAGGTCTGAAACGGCATCAAGGACACCGTCCACGACAATAAGAGGGTCATTGGAGGCATTGATGCTCCTTGTTCCGCGGATGCGGATGGAAGTCGTTGCGTCCGGATCTCCGGAAGTGGACAGAATGTCAGCGCCGGCCACTCGTCCCTGCAGAGCCTGGTCTATGCTTGTGACAGCTGCGTTGCGTATGTCGCCCATATTGACATTGGCGACACTCCCGGTCAGGTCAGAACGGGCGACGCTGCCATAGCCTACCACGACCGCTTCGTTCAGTACGGAAGCCGCGCTGGGGTGCATTACAATCTGGATTTCCCTTGACGGAGGAATGCTGACAGACTCGTTGTCATAGGCCATAAAGATGGCAATCAAGATATCTGTAGGCTCGCATTCGATAGTAAACGCACCGTTGCTGTCGGTCGAGACAGTGGCCCTGACCGGACCGTCAGGGGAAGGCTTTGCCATCACAATCGCTCCTGCCATAACTTCTCCGGATTCATCCACCACATTGCCCCGGACGGTGACGGGAGAGGCGAAAGACGGAAGCACGGCAAGGAAAAACAGCAGTGCGACTGCAAGCAGATACTTAGTCTTATTCATCATCATATTCATCATCGTCTGAAATTGCATCAATTTCCTCTTCGCCGGCCGGCAGTTCATAGACACTGAGATTGTCGATGATAACCGGGGCCGAGGCCGAGGCCGGGACGGTCAGGATAACGGAACTTTCCGAACTGAAAACCAGGCCGGAGTTATAGATAATCAGTCTATGGAAGGAGGACGTAGTAAATGAAGACGACAGCGGGACATCTATTTGACAGACAGTTCTTTCAATCTCAGAGAAAAGGCCTCCTCCATTTAGCTCTACGAGCAGGGTGCCCGGGAAGAGATCATCCTCCTCTGATGTTGCCGGGTCTATTCTTGTCTGAAGGGCGATGCAGCCCTTTTTAATTGAGCTGATTCCGTTTATTAAACCGCTTTGCCAGGACTCTCCGGGAGCAAGGACAAGCACTCCATCCTGCATTTTCTGGTAAGTCTCCTGCCATACTCTTTCATAGCCTTGCCTCACATTGAGGAATTTGCCGAGGCAGTCTTCCGGAGAGGAAAAGCTCAGCGAGCCGGAACGGAGATCAAGAGTGTTCTCCAGCGGCGCAGCAGAACACTTTACCTTGTACAGGCCATCCTGTTCACGTGAAACATCCAAGAGTTTGAACCACTCTTGTGTGTCCGGAGACTGTTCATAGAAAATATCCAGACTGGACTCAGACTTGGCAGTCAAGGTAAAACTGCCCCCTTCCAGCGGGACAGACAATGTCTTCAGCAGCGCCCGTCCGTCCTGAGACAAGACCTTTATGCGAGGGGCATCGGCTTTATCTGAACAAGAAATGATGGTCCCCAACACTAAGAATGCGTAAAATGTAGCAGAAGCTTTCATCTTATTTTATCGGGATTGAAATCAACAATGATGGGATGATGGTCCGACGGCCGCTTGAAATTACTGAACTCCGTGGGCCTCGGCTTGGCGTAAGCGTCCGGTTCAGTTTCGACACGTTTGACAGCCTTGAGCAGCGGAGCGGTCAGGTAGACATAATCTATGCGTTTTTTTCCGTGGCTGGGACAGAATGTTTCCGGGAACTTTTCGGCGACGACATCATAAAGGTATGGGGCAGATTCTTCTATATAATTGTGCACCAGGAAATCCTGGCTCGCCCGGGACCACTTATAGTGGAAATTATCCTTCCTGGACCTTGAATTAAAGTCTCCTATTACCATCCAGAGCTCCTTGTCAGGATGCTCGCGGGTCCGCAACGTATGATCCAGAATCCACTTCATTTCCATTTGGCGATACTTTTCACCTCCGTAGTTTTTCCTGGATTCTTCTTTTTTCTCCGGCGGCAGGAAACGCCAGTAGGCATAGGGCTGGAGATGAAGTGAAACGACATTTATTTCTTTTCCATCATAATTAACCTTTGCCCAGCCGGCACCGTGCACCACCACGGAATCCGGCTCGCTTCCTATGAACCGACCCATAGAATCGATTGGATACTTGGATGTTATCACCTGTGGAAAGGGATCGCGGAACCCACCCACAAACACATACTCGTGTCCATATCTGCGGGCTAGTTCCGGCCAGGCGCCAGGCAGATAGCGCTCGCTTTTTGGTATGGTCTGATCTGAATCCGTCTTCACAAGCGAGCCTCCCTCACACCATACGCAGATATCGGGGTCTTTGCTTTTGACCCAGTCTACGAAGCGCTCATAATTGTCTCCCTGGCCATCCCACATCCCCATTTGGATGTTCCAGTAAAGCAGCCTGAGTTTCTTTTCTGATTTCCGCCCGGACAGAACGAGAGGAAGCGGAAGAATCAGCAGCAGAATCAGAAGATATTTCCAGACATTTTTCACGATATATTGCTTTTAGATATTAAAATCCACGAGTAAAGGCCTGTGGTCTGAAGGGTAATAGAATGTGGAAATGCCTGAACCTACAGGACTTGTCCATTCTTCCGTCAGGACGCAGGCATCTGCGACGCGCTTGTATGTAGCCTCGTCCATATAGATGTAATCCAGTCGCTGCTTACCCCCGGAGGTATATAGGAAGGAGCCGGGGTAGCGAGCGGCGAACAGGTCGGTAAGAGATGTATTAGAGGCGATATGATCGTGAACCATATAACCCTCGTCCGAAGAGTAGAATCTTTTATCAAAACGTGAGGTCGCATTGAAATCTCCAAGCAGTATCCAATGGTCTATACCTAAGGACGGCATATTGACACTGGAAGATATAATGTACTTCATTTCAGTGAGCCTTGCCGTTTCCATACTGATTCCGTTTAGATTTGGACTCAAGTGAAGGACAAGAGGATAGATGTCGCCGGAGGGAGTACTTATCTTAAAAATGCCGGCACCGTGTTTGAGCGGCTCTCCGAGCTGTTTTACAAGGCTGACAGGGTAGCGGGAGGTGACCGCCTGCGGGAATTTGTCGACCTGTGCTTTTGCAGAGTATGAATGGCCGTAGCGCGCAGCAAGGTCTCTCCAATGGTCCGGGAGATAGGGGGAAGTTGAAATGACCTTGTCAGAGCCGGTCTCGTGATTTGTCCTGGCCTCACACCAGACGCAGACATCCGGATCATATTTATTCACAAATGCGACAAAGTTGTCGTAATTGTTTCCCTGATCTCCCCACATACCGTTCTGGATATTCCAATAAAGGAGACGGAGCTTGTTGCGTCTGTCCCATCCTCCCGGCACCTCGCGGACAAGTATCTCGTCAAGATAGAACCCGTGGTTCCCGTCCTCGGAAGAAGCGCCCTGCCAATGCAGAGAAGTCAGGTCCGTGCAATTATCCACAAGCAGTCTCACGTTTTTCCAAGCGCCCTTCCCGACTAGGCCAGGGGAAAGACGGAGCGTATCGCTTGTCCCTCTTTGTGAAAGGGAAGACAGAGAGCCTTCGACCTCATCTAGCCACCAACGCGTAATAACGCTCTCGCTCCCTTGGACAAGGAAGAGAATATCGTCCGTTGTGGACTGTTCGAGGCATAGTCTAAAGCTGATTTCCAGATTTTTTACGGTATTAAGCTTGTCTTTAAGTGGATACATCGCGAACCACCCTCGTTTACTGTCTCCGCATCCGACAGAAATATAACCCGGACATTCTCGGCAACGCAGCATATAACGATAGTCAAAGAATCCACGGCTCTGGATGTATGAATCCGACATTTGGTGCATTTTTGAAAGCGGAAGCTGCTGTGATGCGAAAGACTTTTGCAGGAAACCGGAACCTGGTGTCGAGGCCGGGACCGATGCCAGAGAGTACTCGTATCCACTTAGATTCTTATCTCCGTCAGTCGAGGGGACCAGCGTGTCAGGCGCGACTCCGGCCTTCCCCCCGGCGCTGTCTCCGCCCCATACACAGCGGTCAAAACCTTCATACCAAATGACAGTTTTATCCGGGTCAAAACTCAGATTCTTTTCATATACGGTTCCACATTCCAGCTCTATATCTCCAAGCTGGAATTCTTTCATCTCGTGCGAAGAAGTACAGACCTTCAAAACCGCATTTGTCAGGTCTCGACCGAAGACAAGAACGGGAAATTGCTTACAAGATGCAGTTGCGCTGCAATTTAGAACGACCTCCCCGGAAGTTCCACTAAAAAAGAACTTGCGCTCCGCCCTGCTCCACTTCGCCTTACCGGAAAGCGGCTGGTCGGCACTTAATACCAGAGAGACAAGATTGTCCATCCCGCTTATGTTGAACACGAGAACGGCACAGGGAGAGCAGAAATCGAGAAAACTTCCAAGAGAAGGGTCGTATTCAGCAATAAGAGGAATAGCCCTTAAATCATCTGTTTTGTGAAGAAACTGGACGGAAGGTATGGAGATCACGGATACCGGCGTGGTGTCATACCAAAAATCGGAACTCTCAGAGACCATCTCGGCACTGTAGGAATCAAAGGAAGAATGTCGAGCGTCAACATACCATACATTTCTATTTTCGTCCCATAAAGGAGCAATAGATTCACCGTTTACAACTATGGTCCTGGAGGATAAATCCTTTGGGAAAAAGACATCATCCCTGTCAGAGGTACAAGTACGGATCCAGAGTCTTTTTGTGCCCTCGTCGTTCGTAGATTCTTCAGTGGTATTATCTGCTGAAATCACATCCTTCTCCGGCGAACAGGCACAAGTATAAGACAGCCCCGGAACAAGCAGGAAAAACAATATTATATTATTCCTATTACAATGCACCTGAAATGTGGTTATCCGAATACAAAGTTAGCTAGTACCCCAATGTAAACAAGACCGGTAATGAAAAATTCAAATGTTTTTAGCATATAAAAATTTTGAATTATTTGAAAATTTACTGCTCTATTGCTGTTTTTATGCGCTCTTATTTAGCCAAAAAATTCAAATAAATATTTATCTTTGCAATATGAAAAAAGCAGTCCTTCCCCTATTTTTTATCATTCTTCTGTTCTCTTGCTGTCAATATGACAGCTTGAAAACAATCGACTGTATCCTCGAAAAACCAGAGGCATATGAGCGCGTTTTCCGGAGGCAGGTCGACAGTTTGACAGAGCAGTTTTCAAATGCACCGAATGATTCCACTCGCTTTTCATCTGCGTGGAGTTTATACGAAAAATACAAAGTATATAACATTGACACCTGTCTGCAGTACGCGAGAGTTATGCAGGAGGTTGCTACGTCCCAGGAAGAGTCAATCATCTCACGGTCTGCAATGGTGTATGCTTTATCCTGTATAGGCAATATCGAAGACGCGTTAGCTATATATAAAGGTATTCCTGACGACTTTCCTTTTGATGAGAGATTCTATATCTATTATGAAAGCGCCCACCACTTGTTTTTGTCTATGGGGGAGCTGAACTCGGGAATCCGGGATAGCTGCGCCCTTGTCCGTCATTTAATTCGCGAACAACTGCTCCAGCGTGATTCCACATCTTATTTTAGTCAGACTTATCTTGTTTACGAGGCAAGATATAATAAAAAGATAGAGGAAGCGGTCCGTATTGCCTCTTCTATTTTGAACAGAACAGATATACCGTCACGCTACCGCTCAATCAATGAAGACAATCTTGGAAGACTCTTGCTCTCGCTCGGGCGGGAAGATGAAGCTATCGAACATATTGCACAATCTGCAATTCTGGACCTGACAAGTGCCTCCAAGGAATATAATTCACTTTATGCCCTTGCAAAGATCCTTTATAGGCGAGGGTATAGCGAAAGAGCCTGCCGCTATGTGGTCCGCACAATGAATGATGCCATATTCTGCAATTACAAATCTCACTCCCGCAGAAGCGCAGGAGCCACACTGCTCATCAACCAGGCTTTTTTGAAAGAATCTGCCTTAAAAAGACATCGTCAGATAGAATTGATCATAGTTCTCGGCCTTTTGCTCGGTTTAACCGTCGTGATACTGCTGCTAAGGCAGATTTATGCACAGAAAGAGAAGGCTGCCAATGAAAGGATCAGGCGAATAAACATTCACCTGAAAGACGGAAATAATATTCGTGACAACATTCTTTCTGATTATATGGAGAAGACGACATATTATATCCGGAAGGTAGATGAAATGAAAAGCGAAATGCGCCGGACATATCGCAGAAACGGGCAGGAGGCTTTACTCAGTATGCTTCGCTCGCCCGCCTATTCCGATACCGAATTCAAAGTGTTTTTCCATGAATTTGACCAAAGCATCCTTCGTATGTTCCCAAATTTCATTGACGAGGTAAACAAGCTTACTGCAGATGGGCACAAGTATTCATTTGGGAAGAATGGTTCTTTCAACACAGAGTTGAGGATTCTTGCCATAATCCGTATGGGGATCACTGACAGCGAAAAGATAGCACAGGCACTGAATATATCGATTGGGACCACCTATTCCTATCGTTACCGTATGCGCCATAACGCAATCTGTCCCCCTGAAGAGTTTGAAAACCGCATAAGGGAAATAGGGCTATATTGACAATCCACCCCAGGCCCTGTACATTACGATTTATATTTTCAAAAAGTAATTGCGATATTTTCGCAACGATAAAAAAGCAAAACTATGGGACCGTTGATTGTCAACAGTCTCGTTTGCGGGGGTTCCAGAGGCAGCCGGCGAGGGAGAGGAGCACGACCAGAAGAAGGAGGGCGGAAGCACGACTCGCTGGCGCGATGGCCTCGGAGTCCACGGCAAAGTCTACGAAGAAGCCATCATCTGGGCGTTTGACTAGAGGCCGAGGGCCGAAGGGCCCCGCACAGATTTCTCGACTTCGCTCGGAATGACAGCGGCGCGAAGGCAAGCCCGCCGCTACTGTTTCATGCAGCGGACGGGGACGCCGTTGGCACGGGGACAGGAATAATGCGGGTTAGCCTCGCTGGCCTGAATAAAGAGAGCGTAGGCGTCATTTACATCAACAGGATCGCAACTCCAGTAAAAGCCATATTCTCCGACGGCATCAAGAGAGCCGGAAGAATGGAGAAGGCTGCCCGATGCAGGATACCAAATGCTGCTCGCCGAGCCGAATTTTCCGCTGAAGCCCATCCCTTTGCCCGAATTGTGCCATGTAAAGGAGAAAGTAGACTCGCCGCCTGCCGCGGTCGACCAGACCGAAGACGACGGCACCTTCCAACCGGGCGGGCAGGGATCATAAATAGTCTTTGACGTATTCCAACGGTCTTTATCCTTATGCGTAGAGTCCCACATCCAGTCGAAATAGTACGTACTCCCATGAGACTCTATAAAGGTGGTGGGATGTGCGACAGCATAAGCCATATTACCGTGGTTGTCATCGGAATGTACCGACGACGGCCATGACAGCGTAGATGCAGCCTTTGTGCCTGAAGATATGCTGCTGCTCCCGAGGAAGGGGTCCTTGCGCCCCCACTGGTACATCAGCCCGAGAGCATCGACTTCCCCAGCGGTGGCCGACATGGCGCCAAGGTTGCGGTCCATCATGACTCCGGCATTGTTATAATAGGTCTGGGCTTTCGATTCCGGATTGTAATCCGCACAGATCCATATATGCCATGACCATAAAATAATTCCATCTAAATTCTTCACTGCTATCAGGGCATTGCCGTTTTTCAATGGATCCGAAGTCTTGAAGGTAACTACCTCTCCCGGAGTGCTGTATATTTTCAGGAGGTCTCCTTTCGACGGAGCCGTCGCCGTTCCGAACGTCTCCCACAGAACTTCCGCCGAGTACACTCCGCTTATCTTCTCGGAGGAATTACCCTTTTTCGTGTCGAAACAGTATATTCCCGGCTCGGTGACTATATAACAGTTGGCCGTTCCGGCGGCGGAAAGGTTGGTCCTCGCCGTTACCGTCACCTCGCAGCCATCACTCTTTTCTCCTGCAGTAACCATGATTAAGGCCTTTCCTGCGCCTACAGCGCTGATTTCACCCTTGTCATCCACTGTTGCGACGGAGGGGTTGGACGACGACCACGTCAGGGCGGTCCCGGCAGGATCGACCGTAACGAACGATTTATGCGTGGTGCCCGTAAACAAGTTCAGTTTGTTGTGCTGCAGCTTAACGGAATTTACTGTCTGCGCCGGATCATCGCACCAGACGGGACGTATTGTATGACCGCGATAGCGATTCATATTGCCCCAGCCAGCGGCGGAGGAAGAAATAATCCCCTCGTAGGCCTTATTGGGCGTATTCGTTACAAGGGAGGAGGTCCAGTAATGACCAGATCCCGGCGTTTTCTCCTTTCCGTTCCAGTAGCCCGCAGCAGGGATGAACAGCACCTTGCCGCTGGATTTCTGAGTGATTCTGAGGCCGTTGACATCATTGCCACCGGCGTCCTTGACAGATGCCCACTGCTCCCAAGTATAATCAGGATTGTCTTTAAGGGTCTTCAGAGCATCAAATTCCTCTTTGGTCGGCATCCTCCATTTGCCGCCAAGATGGGCACTGACAGCGTCGTCCTTCGGTAGAAGTTTCGTTTCCCTGTCCGGTCCGCCGGGCTCCAGCGCCATGTCCCAGTAATCATCCATATAACTTGGACAATATGCCCTCAGTTTATGGTCGTTGCCACTTGCGAGGGTATATGTAGTCCAAGTGTAATCACTCTTGGCCTCTGTCTCTCCCCAGGCGTAATAGTCCCCGCTCTCTTCCGGCGAAGATGCTCCCAAGTTGAATGAGGCCCATTTAATGGTCTTTCCGTTTACCTGGATTCCGAAATCCAGGGCCTCCGGCAGCGGAGTCTTGCCATCGACGCCATACTGTGAAGACGGCTGATCCCCGGGATTATCCGGTCCTCCGGGCTGATCCGGAGTGTCATTATTTTCCTTTTTGCAGGAAACTGTCAGCGCCAGGAGCGCAGCAAAGGACAAGTAGAGTATCTTTTTCATATCAGTGGGTTTTACGAGGGAATATGCAGCCGACGAGGGAAAGGAGTACTACTAGCAGAAGGAGGATGGAACTTGCGCGGGAGACGCCGGCGCCGATGCGGTAACTCTCGGGATCGAAGCGCATCACGACATCGCCTTCTCCTGCGGGAAGAACGGCGGCGCGGAGGGTCCAGTCAGCCCGTCCAAGAGCGAGGTCAACGTTTTGTCCATCAGGCGTTTCCACCCAGGCTTTCCAGCCCTTCGGGTAGTATATCTCGCTGAAGACGGCGAGGCGGTCCTGCGGTGTCGAATAGTGATAGCGGAGGCAGTTCGGAGCATAGGAGACCATCTCGACGGCCGCCGGGGCTGCAGCCGCGGACTCCTGTGCGGCTGAATGGTGGAGCCGAGAGTCCGTACTTTCGACGGCCATTTCCCGGCCGTCGGAAGCACGACTCGCTGGCGCGATGGCCTCGGAGTCCACGGCGAAGTCGGAGGGAACGACGGCATCGAAATCCTCCCCGACGACGGCCTGGCGGGCAAGGTCCACGCTGCCGACCAGGGTAAGTTCCTCCGCAGCCGAAGCCGCAGGAACAATCTCGTCGACAAACCACGCCGTTCCGAGCGCCCCGGCATTGCTAAGCGGAGCGGCCTCGTCATCAAGGATAATATATCTGGTGTTCAAGGCGTTCAGAAGCGGAGTCGCAGGCAGCGCCGCCTCGGCTTCGGAAACCGTCCGGGCATCCCTCAACGCCCTGTAAATAGAATTTATCTCCCCGCTCAAGTACTTGTCAATCAAGTCCTGATAGCGCTGGAGCTTGGCCGGGGAATAGCCGCCGACACTCTTATGGCGATAGGACGGGACTGAAGAATTGAAGACATTGACCGTCAGGTCCAAGACTCGGTATGACGGGTCGGGGTCAGCCTTGATGAGCCGGTCCACCGGCCTCTCAGCAAAGGGCTTGTCGAAATCCTTCGGAGTAGTGAAATGAGAAGAGTTCAGATAGCGCTTGCCGGTAGAGAACAAATTGATTCCCAGCAAGACAGCAATCAAAACTACCGAAATTCCAAGCCTCCCGGCACCGGCAAAGGCCTTGGCGTGCTCGCTCTGCCCCTTGGGAAGAGAAGACCAGAGCAGCAGGGCGAAAGCGCCGAGAATCATAAGGAAAGAGCGGATGGAATCCTGCCGCAGCAGCATCCGTCTGTCCTGACGGAAAGCATCGACCAGAATATCCTGCTGCCCGGCATCCGAAGCGGCCGTAAAACTGCCTGCCAGAGAAGGGAAAAGCGCGAAGAGAAGACACAGTCCGCCGCTCAGCGCAAAGGCCCAGAGGAGCCCCTTGCGGGGAATCCTGCCCTCCTTGACGAACTGGCTGAGAGTCAGAAAGCCCATCAGCGGCAGAGCCACCTGCAGCAGGACCAGGGCCATAGACACCGTCCTGAACTTGTTGTAAAGCGGCAGGACGGCGAAACAAAGCTTGGTAAAGGCCATAAAGTGATTGCCCACGGCCATAAGGACCGCGACCACGACGGTAGCAAGCAGCCACCATTTTTCCTTGCCCTTGTAGCAGAACAGGCCTAGCAGGAATAGGAAAACGCTGATCGCCCCCATATACATCGGTCCGGCGGTAAAAGGCTGCGGCCCCCAGTAAAGAGGCAGGGCCTTGGCCAGTTCCTTTGTGTTCCGCTGTCCGGCACGTTTGAGAAGCTTTATGGTCGCGGACTTGTCCGGATTGACAGCCTGAGCCGAGGCTCCGCCGTTGAAGTTCGGAATCATCAGGTTGGGCAGTTCTTCCCAGCCGTAAGACCAGGCCGTCGCGTATTCAAGATCAAGCCCTCCGCCCTGCTCAGCCGCGATTTCGCTGCCTCCGCGCATAGTGTATGGAGTATATTCGGCAAGCGGCAGAAGTTTGTTGACATTGGTCGCTATGCCGGCCCCGCCGAGGACCAGAAGCAGCGCCGAGGCCGTAAAGAAGCGGCCGATGGCGTTGCGCCGGCGCACAAGTATGTCAATGAACACCGTCGCCGCATAGAGCAGGACCATAATGGCCAGATAATAAGTGATCTGCTGATGGTTGGCCTTGATCTGAAAACTCAGCGTCAGTCCGAAGGCGGCGGCGCCGAAAAAGGTCCAAGGAAGCCATTCCTTCCAGTCGCGGACAGGGGACTCCCCGGCCTTGACCTCCTTGAGAGGCAGGTCTATGGCCTTACGGTAGGTATAGACCAGAGCGGCGAGCACCCAGGGCATAAAGGCGATGGCCTGCATCTTGGTGTTGTGGCCTACCTGTATAATCTGGAAATTATACGAGCAGAAAGCTATTGCAACGGCCCCCAGCATAGCCACAAGCCAGTTCATCCCGAAGGCGAGAAGGAGCAGGAAAGCCCCGAGAAGGGCCACGAAAAGATAGCTAGCCGGACGTTTGCCAAGTAGCAGGAAATTGTATATCGGCTGCGTCCAGTCGCCTTCGCGATGGGAATCAATGGCCGTCGTCGGCATACCTCCGAACATCGAATCGCTCCAGCGGGTCAGATCGTCCGGATGCTCCTTGTTCCACTGGACCATCTCCTGAGCCATTCCCTTGTAACCGGATATGTCACTCTGGTTCACTATCTTCCCATCCAGGACCTGAGGGGCATAGCCATAGCTGAGCAAAAGGAAAAAAAACACTGCGCCGAGCGCGATTCCGATATTTTTCAATAGTTTCTTGTCCATCTTTTCTCCATTGTTAATTCACCAGACCATTCAACAATCCGGCAAGCTCGGAAGTAAGGGCACGGCGCTCAAAGCGGGCGACATCTCCCCCACATTCTTCTATCTGTCCATCCTTGAAAGCCCTCCAGGCGGCCTCCAGGCTATCCCGGACGGTCTTTTCGTTGTTCCAGTCCGCAATGATACCGGCCCCGGTCTCTTTCAGGACTACGGCCATTGCCCCATCCTCCTGGCCTATGCCGAGAATCGGACGGCGGGCAGCAAGGTACTCGAAGAGTTTGCCGGGAAGGATTACCCTGTACTCCGGGTCGTTGCGGAGCGGCAGCAGCAGGACGGAGGCCGCCCTCTGCTCGGCGACTGCTTTCTTATGGTCACAATAGCCCAGATCCATCACATTGTCGCCAAGGCCGGCGGCGGAAATGGCCTCCAGGACCTCCTTGTCCACTTTTCCGGAGAGTCTGAGGCGGAGTTTTTCCTTGAATTCAGGCTCCGAAGCAGCCATTTCTCCGAGGACTTTCCATAGCACTAGAGGATTCCCGTCGGCTGCGAAAAGGCCGGTATGGACCAGATTGAAATTGCCGTCAGACGCGGGCGCCTCTCCGGCGAAATCTTCCGCGTCGTAGCCGTTGGTTATCATAGGTACAGGCCTGGAAGTCAAGCCTTTGAAGTAGTCCCGGACCATAGGGGTGACCGTCAGGACGGCGCTGGCTTCGCGAGCGACTCTTTCCTCCATCTCGTGGAGGCGGCGCCAGCTTCTCTTTGTCAGCGGCAGGTGCTTCAGGTAGTACATCTTTGTCCAAGGATCCCTGAAATCTGCCACCCAGGGGATGCCGAGGTCCTTATGGAGCCTCTCCCCTATAAGGTGCATAGACTGCGGCGGTCCGGTCGTAACTATCACATCCACAGGATGTTCCTTAAGGTACTTCTTAAGGAAACGAACGCTTGGACGCAGCCAGGTCACGCGGGGGTCGGGGACGAAGACATTGGCCCGTATCCACAGGGACAGACGCTGCTTCAGGCTCTTCCGGCCTGAAGATATCGGGGTCACCACGTCGCCGTCGGAGGCGGCTTTCGCCGTCAGGGTCTTGAGATCCGTGGATGCGCCCTTGCCGAGAAGGCGGCGGTAGAGATTGTATGGCTCCATTATGGGCCGGCGGATAATCTCGAGGGAGGGACTCACGTCGGCAAGGAGGGTCTCGTCATAAGAGGTGCGTTCCGGGTTTTCCGGGGTGTAGATTACCGGCTCCCAGCCCTCTGAAGGCAGGTATTTGGCGAATTTCACCCACCTCTGGACCCCCGATCCTCCGGTCGGCGGCCAATAATAAGTTATGACGAGGACGCGCTTCATCTCATCAGGCGGCCGATGGTGTTCTCATTGACCTGGACGAAAGCCTCCGAGGGAAGCTGTCCGCGGTGGCGGCCGAGAATGGAACAGGCGTCTTCATAGACATTGAAACCCACGCTCAGCTCGTGCATTGCCCCGCCGTGCGCCAGGGCAAAGATTATGGCATTGTCAGCACCCTCCAGACGGCTGAAACGAAGGGGTGCGTCAGCCATTTCGGGGTTCTTTTCGTCCATTTCCCGGCGGGTGACCCATTTGCAGAGTTCCATAGACCAGTCATCTAGCCCGGCGGCGAAAATTTTGGCCTTTTCTACGAACTCGCCGACCTCCCCGACGCGGCGGAGAGTATAGCCCGGAAGATCCTTGACGGCCTCCTCGACGGCCCTGGGCGGCTCTTTTTCTCCGGGAAGAAGCCATATCATCAGCTTCTCTGCCGGATCGTGATAGAGGGTTTCGTACCTAAGCAGATTGCGCGCCCCGCACGACGGGCACTCCCAGACGAAAAGGGAACCGTCCAGAACCCTGGCCTTGAGCTCGGGATTCTGGGCGGTATTGATGCTTGGATACGCCTCGACGGCGTGATGGGCACCGCATTTACTGCAGACGACGGGCACCATCGCTGATGACTACGTTGTAGATCTTCGGGGCGTGGCCGAATTTGGCCTCGAACTGCTCCTTGGCCGCGGAGATGAAGGCGTCATAGAGCTCGTCCTTCACCAGATTGATGGTGCAGCCGCCGAAGCCGCCGCCCATTACGCGGGAGCCGGTGACGTCCATCTTGCGGGCCAGTTTATTGAGGAAGTCAAGCTCTTCGCAGGAGACTTCGTAGAGGCGGCTGAGGCCGAAATGAGTCTGATACATCATCTCGCCGACGGTCTCATAGTCGCCGCGCTCAAGGGCGTCGCAGACGTCCAGAACCCTCTGGACCTCGCCGATGACGTATTCTGCGCGGAGGAAATCCTCTTCGGGAATCTCGGCGCGGACCTCATCCAGCCAGAGGCGCTTGGCGTCGGAGAGGAACTCCACCTCGGGGTGATTCTTGCGGATGGCCGCGGCGGCGTTCTCACAGGAAGCACGCCTCTTGTTGTAGGCGCTGGAGGCGAGCTCGTGCTTGACGCAGGAGTCGATCAGGACCAGCTTGTAACCCTTGGGATCAAAGGGGAAGTACTTGTATTCCAAGGTTTTGCAGTTGAGGCGGATAAGGGAGCCCTTCTTTCCGAATACGGATGCGAACTGGTCCATAATGCCGCACTTCACGCCGCAGTAGTTGTGCTCTGTGCTCTGGCCGATCTTGGCAAGTTCGAACTTGTCGATATTGTTGCCAAAGATGTCGTTGAGGGCGAAAGCGAAGGTACTTTCAAGGGCTGCAGAGGAGCTCAAGCCTGCGCCGAGGGGGACGTCGCCCGCAAAAACGGTGTCGAAACCCTCGACCTTGCCGCCGCGCTTTATGGTCTCACGGCATACGCCGAAAATATAGCGCGCCCACTGCTGCTGAGGGGCGTCCTCTTCCTTCAGGCCAAATTCCACGAACTCGTCATAGTCGAGAGAAAATGCCCTGACCTTGGCTCCGCCGTTTTGTTTGATTGCGGCTATGATACCGCAGTCGATTGCGCCCGGGAAGACATAGCCGCCATTATAGTCGGTATGCTCGCCGATAAGGTTGATACGTCCGGCAGAGGCGTACAGTGCCGCTCCTTCGCCGAAAAGGGTCTTGAATTTTTCCTGGATCTTGGTTTTCATTTCTTATAGTGTTTTGTGTTTTGATTTCTGCGCTTTTTTGCCTAGCATACAAAGATAAGTATTTTAGCGCGATAATAAAAACGGCGGGAGCTTAAGCGAAACCGCCACGGAGCATAGCCTCGCAGCCTGCAAGGATGTCCTGGAAGGCTTCCTCGAAATCGCCGGTGTACCAAGGGTCCGCAACATCCCGGCCGACACCGGTATAGGACATCAGAAGATGGATCTTGCCCTCCGGGTCCTCAGGGATAATGCGCCTTATCAGGCGGAGGTTGGACGCGTCCATACAGATGATGCGGTCGAAGTTCCGGTAATCCTCCGCGCTGACCCTGCGGGCTCGTTTGGCGGGGTCAAAAGGGACTCCGTGCTGCGTCAGGGAACGTTTTGCCGGCGGATATATGGGATTGCCACTTTCTTCTGAGGACACCGCCGCCGATTCGATATGGTAGCTGTCCTGCAGGCCCCGGGCTTTGACCAGAGCCTTGAGTATGAATTCTGCCATCGGGCTGCGGCAGATGTTTCCATGGCAGACAAAGAGTACTTTCATAGCACGAAGATACGAAATTTTTGCAGGATTCCGGCGGGGAGTCAATGGCTACTGAGGAGCAAAGCGGACGAGGATGGGGCAGTGGTCGGAGACTCCGCCTATGTAGCGGGGACCGGAATAGGTGCGGAGGGGCTTCCAGCCGCCGTGGACAGTGTCGTGGACACGGAGGAAAGGCGGTCGCAGGATCTGCATCGGCCCGGCCCAGAGGGGATGGTGGAGCTGAGAGTCCATAGTTCCAGAGGGCATTTCCCGGCCGTCGGAAGTTTGACTAGACGACTCGGCGGCCGAGGACGATGCGGCGGGCACGGACGGGCTGGCGAAGGCGAGGTCGATCAGCTCCCAGCGGCCGTCAAAGCGGATGGTCCCTTCGCCGCGTCGGAAAACCGTCTCGTATAAGGGCCGCAAACGGGGTTTCAGGGCGCTGTAGACCGGATTTTTCGGAGTATCGTTGAAGTCTCCAAGGGCCAGGATCCTGGCTGTACCGGCAGCTGCGAGGGAATCTGCCAGCTTGCGCAGGCGGGACACGGCGGCCCGGCGGCGTTCATCCGAGGCGGCCGTTCCGCCATATTTAGACGGGTGATGGTTCACCAGGACGGCGAAGTCCACGTCGGCGGAAGCACTGTTCTCCGCGCCCGCCGCCCTCTTCAGGAAACGGCAGAGCAGTATGTCCCGCGTCGGCATAATGGTCACGGAGTCGGTATACAGATGGCAGGGCTTGGAATCAATCAGTTCCAAGATTTCGGCGCGGTACAATAGGGCAACGTCGATTCCCCGGCGGTCCGGAGAGTCGTAATGGACAAGCTTGTAGTCCAGTTTCCGAAGCAAGGTACTGCGAAGTAAACGTTTGAGTACAAAGGAGTTCTCCACCTCCGCGAAGCCTATGACATCAGGCAGCCGCCCGGTCTCCCCGGATGCCCAGAGAATGGTCTTGGCTATGGCCTGGCACTTGGTCTCGAAGCGTTTGCGGGTCCATCGGCGCGAGCCTCTCGAAGAAAAATCCGCATCCGAAACGCTGGTGGAATCGTTCCTCCAGTCAAAGAAGTTCTCAAGATTCCAGAACATCGCCGAGAGCGAGTCCCTGTGCGGCGGAGACGTAGCTTCGAGGCTTCCTTCCTGCAATATGTTGTCTTCCCGCAGCGGAACAGCCCGGCAGCAAAGATATTGGCCCGAAAGCAAAAAAACAATGGCCCAAAGGCCCGGCAGCACGTTAATTTTCATAGGCCTAATATAAGAACATCTTCCGAAACAGAACCCCCTGAAACATTAAAATGTGGCGAAATGTTTCAGGGGGTATACTCGAAAAAATGTAAAAATTACTGTTTTTTTGTGCTGGTTTCCACAAAAACCATAGCAATTAGCTCAAGCCAAGAGCCCATTAGATGTTGCCGGAGGCCGTTTTTGTTCGTCCCGGTCCATTTTATGGATTCGCCGCGCCGAGGGTTCAGAGACCCGGAGGTGCGGAGCTAGACGTTGAAGAGGAAGTGCATTATGTCGCCGTCCTGGACGACATAGTCCTTGCCTTCGATGCCCATTTTGCCGGCGGCGCGGACGGCGGCCTCGACACGGGCGCCGGCATCGCCGCGGCGGTCTTCGGCGGAAAGGCCCTCGGCGAACTTCACAAAGTCTTCATATTTAATGACTTCAGCACGGATGAAGCCACGCTCGAAATCAGTGTGGATGACACCGGCTGCACGCGGCGCCTTGTCCCCGGCAACGATGGTCCAGGCGCGGCATTCATCGGCCCCGGCCGTAAAGAAAGTCCTCAGGCCCAGAAGCTTATACGCTCCCTGGATAAGCCTGACGACACCGGATTCGCTGAGTCCCATCTCTTCGAGGAACATCTGACGGTCTTCGTATTCTTCGATTTCGGCAATCTCGGCTTCGGTCTTTGCCGCAATCACGAGGATTTCCGCATTTTCCCCCGCAACGGCGGCACGCACAGCATCGACATAGGCATTGCCGCTTGCCGCGGAAGCTTCGTCGACATTGCAGATATACATTACCGGCTTGCTGGTGATGAGGAAAAGGTCGTGGGCCATCTGCTCCTCTTCGGCATTCTCAAGGGCGACAGTGCGGCAGGAATGCCCCTGAAGAAGCGCCTCACGGTAACGAAGCAGCAGGGCGAGAAGTTTCTTCGCATCCTTGTCTCCTCCGGTCGTAGCCATCTTTTCGACCTTCTTGATGCGGTTCTCTACTGTCTCAAGGTCTTTGATCTGAAGTTCCGCATCAACGACTTCCTTGTCGCGGACCGGGTCCACGGAACCGTCCACGTGGACAATGTTTCCGTCGTCGAAGCAGCGCAGCACGTGAAGGATGGCGTCCGTCTCACGGATATTCGCAAGAAACTGATTGCCAAGACCTTCGCCTTTGGATGCACCCTTGACGAGGCCGGCGATGTCGACTATTTCGACGGTGGCCGGAATTGTCCTTTTCGGCTGGCAGATATCAGTCAGCACCTCCAGGCGCTTGTCCGGCACTGAAGTCGAGCCCACATTCGGTTCTATGGTGCAGAAAGGGAAATTGGCGCTCTGAGCCTTCCCGGAGCTGATACAGTTAAACAAAGTAGACTTGCCGACATTCGGCAAGCCTACTATTCCACATTTCAGTGACATAACGCTGAACTATTAATAAAACCTTGCGCGGTTATCCTTCACGTCAGCGTCATCCATCATAACGGGGATAATCATCTGGGTCGCATAGGAAGCGAGACGCTCGTTGAAGGACTTGGCATCCTCCTCGGTGAAGTGCTCGCCGGTTTCGCGGCCGCTGACCTCGAAGACATAGACACCGTAAGAACCGGCCACAGGGCCGCTGATAACGCCTTCCTTGGCCGCGGCGATGGCGCCGACAAACTTAGGATCAAGCTGGCGGGAAAGGGAAGCGAAGGTCACGTCGTCCTGAGTGGAAACGCTGCTTCCAAGCTTCTCGGCAACGGCCTCGAGAGTATTCAGACCCTCGATTTCAGCGGCGACCTCAGAGGCACGCTTTGCGGCGTGCTTCTCCTGATAGAGCTGATTACGGATGCCCTCGGCAACTTCGTTAACCTTGGAGTAGCCTTCTTTGTGGGCGGCCTTGACGGCGACCACGAAGAAGTAATTGTTCTCCACGGTGATGACGTTGGACACCTTGCCGGGCTTGTTGTCGAAGGCCCAGCGGGTGACTTCCTTGGCGTGGCTGATGGAGCCATAGGAGTCGGTACCCTCATTGACCGTCAGAACGTGGCTGTAAACTCCGGTGGAGTCGCAGGCAGCCTGGTAATTGGCAAGTTTGCCTGCGCTGCGGACGGCAAGGGTATTGGCCTGGTTGTAAAACTTGTTATAGGTATCCTTGCTGGCAAGGCTTTCCTTGACATAGACGGCAACCTGCTTCTTCTCGACGGGCCTGGTGGTCTTGGTGACCTCGATGATGTGCCAGCCGATATTGGATTTCTGCACGTAAGGCTTTCCAACGGGAGCGGTGATGACGGACTCGAAACCGCCGGGCAGATACTGCAGGACATTCTGGCTGATCCAGCCGAGATTGCCGGTCTGGCCTTCGTCGGCGGACTGCTTGTCGTCGGAATGGAGGGCGGCAAGGGTGCTGAAGTTGTTAGCCTTTACGAGAGGCAGGAGGCTGTCGGCAAGGTGCTTGCCGTCTGCTCCGACAAACATCATATGGCGGACATAGACTGAATCCGGAATCTGACGCTTGTCAAGAATCCTGGCGGCGTAGAAAGTCTCCTTGTCCTGGATGACGGGAGATACGCCAGAAGCGTGGGAAGAGACAAATTCCTCGATATCCTTGTTCACGCTCCTGAGTTCACCGGCCTTGTACCAGTGGTTGATGTCAAGGTTCTGCTTGTTGTCGCTGTTCTTCTGCAGGAATGCGCGGACCTTGTCGGTCGTAGCGAACTCGTCGTAGTGCTTTACGAACTCATCGTTCTGGGCGGCGATGTCAGCCTCGGAAGGAACTACCTCGAACACAGCATATTCGACATCGCGGGAAGCCTGCTGCTTGTAGAAATCCTTATGGGCGTTGTAGTAGGACTTGATCTCGGAGTCGGAAACCACGATGGTGCTGTCCTTGGCATAGCCGAGCGGAGTCATCACGAAACGTACGTCGGCGGAAGTGTTGTTGTCGGCGATAAGGCGTGCGGACTGGAGGGCGTTGGTATAGGCGCCGGCGGTGAAGAGGGCGTTGTACTTGTTATAGAACTGGAAGGTCTTCACGTTCTTCTGAAGATAGTTCCAGATTGTGCTCAGCCTGCCGCTCTCATCGGACTCCATCTGCTGGAGGAAGTCCACGAGACGGTCCTGTGAGAAAGCGCCGTCCTCCTGGAAGACAGGATTGTTGGCGATAACCGGAGAAACGGACTCTCCGTTCATCAGCGCAACGACCTCGTCGTGACCGACATTGATGCCGGCGTCCTTGGCGGTGGGGATGAAAAGATAATCCTCAACCAGGGACCTCCAGGTGGCTTCACGGAGCTGGTTCTGCTGGGCCTCCGACGAAGCGCTCTGGCCGGTCATCATCTCGCTGACGCTGCCCATCTGCTTTACCTGCTGGTCGAACTCCACGTAAGATATAGATTGGCTTCCTATCTTGCCGACATCGTATTTGGAAGAAGCATTCTGAATCTGCTGTACAAAGTCGGAAGGGATAAGGAAGAGCAAAAGACCAATGGCAATGATGATTGTTGCACCAATGCCGAATTTCTGGCGAATAGTTTCTAAGGCTGCCATACTTTATTCCAAATTTTTAATCATTATCCAAATAAGGTTGCGAAGATAGTGATTTTCTTCTGATTTATCACTATTTTTTTAACAGGGGGCCTATAAAATTGACCGAATCAATCTGGACCATAGTCGTATCCTGCTCGGTATAGCCATAACTGTCGAAGGGTTTCATAATTATGGCATTTCGGGCCATTTCGTCGGAACGCATCCCGTATCCCTGCATAAAACCGGAGGGAGAATACATCTTTATGTAGCAGTCCGTCCATATCTCGTGGAGTTTCTGGTCCCAGTAGATAGTGTCGGTCTCCATAGTTTCGTGCTTGGCTATATTCTTGATGACCACATCCCCGAATGCCGACCATAGTTCGTCGCCCTTCTTGTTCTTGTCGTGCCGGGCCGCGTTGGAGACTATGGTCGTCTCGAGGGTTCCGTCGTCCGCATAAGCATAGACGGAGATACCCTCCGGGAAGAGGTCATACGAGGCCGTATCCTTGTCGAAAACCTGCATCTTGGGGGTTTCCACCCTCATTTTCAACTTTCCGTTCTCTGTCTGGACAAAGAACATACTGTCCACCTGCTGGAGGGGAATTTCATCCAGGTTGAGATGCTCGGCTTCAGAGAGATTGCTGCGGCACGAAAATACGACGAAAGCAAGCGCGAGTGCGCTTGCCATCGTGTAAGTGTATTTTCTGAGCGGGGCCACTACCTTCCGGATACGCGGACCGTGGTGGAGGCGCTCATACCGCCGCAGGAAACTGTATAGCCCTGTCCGGCTCCGAGGTCGTACATAAAGATTTCAGATGCCGGCGGATAGTAACGGCTGACATTGCCGATTGAGGCTCCCGCATCTTCGGCAAGAGAAGGATCAGCGGTCCTGGCCTTGATATAGTAGTCGGTGGCCACCCAGTAGCGGGCATACTTGTCAACGTCGCCGGAGCAGGAAGCCGAGGCCCAGAGGTTGCCGAGGATCAGGTAAGCCTTGCCGGCATAGCCGTGGTCGAGGTCGACGGCCTTGCGGGCGCTGTCATAGGCCTTGCCCCTCATTCCGTTGGCATAGCTGAAACGGGCGAGTTCATAATAGTACTGGGCGTCGGCGGCCTCGTCGGAATCGGCGGAAGCAATTGCCTCTTCTAGGTACTTGCAGGCGTCGGCGGCATTGCCCTTCGCTGCGTTCAGTTTATAGAGGCCATAGGCGGCACCGGCGCTCGGATTCAGTTTATAGAGCTGGGTTACAGCCTTGAAATACAAGTCGTTACCGGCGCAGTCGTCAGCATTGTTCATAAGCCGGACAATGTTGGAAACCACGGAGATATTATCCGGATCGGCCTCGAAACGAGGGGTGAAGATGGCAATCAGGTTATCGCAGGAAGCGACCTTGCTGTCAGCGAACTTGGTGTCGATATTGGACTTGGCGATACGGTTGTCCTCGACCTCGAGGTCGGAGGCTCCGATCGCTGCGGCAACCTTCTCATAGGTATTGATGACATCGTCGGCAGGAAGTTCTCCGGCACGGTAAAGGGCGATGGAGGCGTCCAGCAGATTCACAAGGAGGCTAGGATGTGAGAGCGAGCCGAGTTCGTCGACTATGACATTGAGGTTGTCATAGAGGTAACGGTTGCCGTTCTTGCGATAGTTGATGTAGTTGATCATATAGTTGCCCTTGTTGTTGAGGACTTCGGGCTTGTTCTCAACCTTGGTCGCGACACCGTTGATCTTCTTGGTGGAATAAGGATAGTACTGCAGGCGCTGGTCCTGAAGGGTCAGCAGAGTGTCTATCAGACCACGGACCATAGCCGAATCCTTGCGGTTCTTGCCGATGGCGTCCCTGACGAGAGTGGAGCCCTGGATATAAAGGTTCTGACGGTAATTCGGCGGGCACAGGGAATAAGCCTTCCTCCAGTTGGGAAGGGCATCCTTGAAATTCTTCTGCTTGTAATACTCCTGATAATAGGACATATAGGTGATGCACTCAGGATTCTCCTGGGCCCTGAGGAGGGAGGAGAAAGAAAGAGCTGCAAAAGCAGAGATGACAACAATCAATCTTTTCATATCTCTAAATTTTTGTAGTCAGTTTTACAATTACCGTTCCAAACTATTCGTAACGCGGTTTCTGGAACCATATATCAAACACGTTCATACTAAGGTTGAAGCCGAAATAGCGCTCTTTTACCAGGGCTCCGGAGAAGCCTCTTTGTCCAAGGTCCATTCCTATGCTCACACCGTTGTAACCGCGGAAAACAGGCAGCGTCATACCTAAAGTGATGCCGGCGGCGTCTATGCTTTTCCCGTCCACGCGGTAGTATGACTGCTCGTAATAGGCCCCCGCGCGGTAAGTGCAGCGGCGGAGGTAATAGCGGATGTCGTTCCGGCCAGGAGTAAACTCGAATCCGACCCTGACGCTATGGCCCATCGAAGCGGTGAAACTGCCTGACTCGCCCTTGTTTGAAAAGCCGCGCATACTGTCCATTCCGCTCTTCCGCCAGTCCTTCAACTTGTAATCCACCTCAACGGCAAGACGGTCGGCGTTGAGGAAACTTATGCCGGCGCCGATTTCACTTCCGAAAGACACTCCGCTCGAAGAAGTCAGAGTCTTGTCCTCGCGGCCGGTCATCGTACCGTTCTTATAGCTGTAATCTATAAGGTTTCCGCGCATCGGAGCGGCCAGGGTATAGGTCGCACCGAAGGTAATCGAGTTCTTTGCGGACAAAGGCTGCTCATACTGAAGGCCGAACTTTGCCGTGGAAGCGTGGATACGGAGGGAATCCCCTGCGGAGACGCTGTGGAAGGAGGCGTCGTCGAAACTAAGGGATGCGGTCTTGTTGATATTGCCGAAATAATAGTTGTACTGCGCTCCGAGGGAAAGTCTGTTCCAGAGAGTCACGCCGCCGCCTATGAACAGTTCGTAAATGCCGCCGTTTCCTGCGCTGTAGAAGGTCCTGGCCCCGGTATTTCCGTCTCCATAATATGACTGTGAGACCTTGTAGCCTATGTCGCTGTACGGTTTCAGTCCGACCATCAGGGCGGTCTTGCGCCACAGAGGGAAGGAAATCACGAAGTTGTCTATGTTGAATACCGTGGTGAAACCCTTGGAGTCCCCTTCACTGAACAGTGAAAGACGGCCAGCAAGCGCGAAATCCGCCATAAATGAAAGGGAGTCGCGCTCAGTGACGGAAGCAGGGTTCTGCGTGTTAATGAAGCGCTTGTTGCGGGTGGCTACACCTACTCCGCCCATTGAACTCTGCCAGGAATGTCCGCCGTGAAGATTACCTACTCCATATACGGAATAAGGCGAATAACCGCTGTAGGTACCATCCGTCTGGGCCCCGGCGACGAGGCTCGGAAGTATGGCGACAACGGCTGTCAGTATTCTGTATCTAATTCTTCCGGACATAATCTTCCGCTATTATGGCCAATCCCATAAGCACGAGATTGGAAATTACAAAGATGGAACTTTTCATCCGCTTTGCAAAATAATTTGCATCGCCGCCGGTGAATACGGAGATGTTCTCCGGCTTCTCATCCAGGTAGCGCTCTATTTCAAATTGGATGCCACAGATGACTCCGGCCTCTATGGAAGACGCCACGGAATAGCCTGCCGAAGGGTTTTCTTCGGGAGTATTGATCAGAGGAAGGCTCCTGGAGTAACGGTTGAGAGCCTTGAAACGCGTACGGCAGCCAAGTGAAATGTTTCCTCCGCGATACATTCCGTCGGAATCGAGAAAATCTATGGTCAGGGTGGTTCCGAAGTCGACTATAGTGCATCCTTTCCCCTTGAAAAGGTAGCGGGCGGCAACTATGGACGCGGCCCGGTCACAGGAGAGCCAGGCGGGGATGGAGCGGCCGCTGAGCTGCTCGGAGTCCAGCATCACCAGCCTTGCACACTCTCCTTCAAGAAGGACAAGATCGGGTCCTGAAAGCTGAATCATACTCGCAACTACCATAACCTCAGGCTTTTCCTTCTTCGTGAGGGAAAGGATGAAGTCCATCATTTTCTCGCCCTGATAACGGAAAGTCTTTCCGAGAGTGACCCCCTCGGACCAGGCCGCCTTAAGTGCGGTGTTACCTATTTCGACAAGCAGATTCGCCATATCTTGCAAAAGTACAAATTATTGCAGTTTTTTCAAAACCGAGAAGGCTTTGGAAAGTGAATCCACCCCGCGGCTTACAATCCTGAGCCTTCCGTTGTCCTGGATGAATTTATACTGAGTCGAAGAGGAATTCACCCTGTCGAGGATTTTCTCGAACTGGTCGGAACGATAGTATAGCGAGAGCGGGTTCGAGATGAAATGCATTATCAGCATTCCATTTTTAATTATAATCTTCTCAAATCCATATCTGGCACCGAGATTTCTTATCCTGACCACATTGAAAAGATTGGAAACCTCAGCGGGGAGAGCGCCGAAACGGTCCTCGAGCTGCCGCGACAGACGGTCTATCTCCTTTTCCTCCAAAAGCGAATCAAGAACCTTGTAAATTCTTATCTTTTCGGCACTTACATCTATATATTCATCCGGAATATAGGCAGGGAAATCAGTATCTATGGTGCAGTCTTCCACATATTTTTCACTGCCGTGACGAGTATTTATGCCTGTCTCCATCCCGAGTTCTTCCATAGCCTCGGAAAGGATTTTCTGATAGGTTTCAAAGCCCATATCGCTGATGAATCCGCTCTGTTCGGCACCCAGAAGATTGCCCGCCCCGCGGATGTCCAAATCCTGCATAGCTATATTGAAGCCGCTGCCGAGGTCGGAGAATTCTTCTATGGCCTTGAGGCGCCGGCGGGCGTCGTCGCTTATGGACACGAGGGGAGGGACTACCAGGTAGCAGAAGGCCTTTCGGTTGGACCTTCCTACACGGCCGCGAAGCTGGTGGAGGTCGCTCAGGCCTATGTTCTGGGCCTGGTTGATTATTATAGTGTTGGCATTGGGAATGTCGAGTCCGTTCTCTATGATGGTCGTGCAAAGGAGCATATCGTAGTCCCCTCTCATAAAGTCCAACATTTTGTTTTCCAATTGTTTGGACTCCATCTGACCGTGGGCCACGCAAATCTTCATATCGGGGACGAGCCGGTGGATGATGTCATAGATGGAAGGTAGTTCCTCTACTTTGTTGTGAAGGAAGAATATCTGTCCGCCGCGGTTCAGTTCATAATTGCAGATACTCCTTATCTCGGACTTGTCGAAGAGGATTATCTCTGTCTGGATGGGGATACGGTTGGGCGGAGGAGTGTTTATGATGCTCAGGTCGCGGGCGCCGAGAAGCGAGAACTGGAGCGTCCTCGGAATAGGAGTGGCGGTGAGGGTGAGGGTGTCTATGTTAGATTTCAGCTGACGGAGCTTTTCTTTGGCGCTTACACCGAATTTCTGCTCTTCATCGACTATAAGAAGTCCCAGGTCCTTGAATTCAAATCCGGCTCCGAGTACTTTGTGGGTACCAATGAGAATATCAATTTGACCCGCTGCAAGACGCTTTTTTATATCCGCTATCTCTTTTGCGGTCCTGAGGCGGCTAATATAATCCACGCTGCAGGGAAGGTCCTTAAGACGGTTTTTGAAGGTCTCATAATGCTGGAGGGCGAGGATGGTGGTAGGAACCAGCACTACTACCTGTTTGGAATCGGAAACAGCCTTGAACGCCGCTCTGACGGCGACTTCCGTCTTTCCGAAGCCCACATCTCCGCAGACGAGGCGGTCCATAGGGCAGGAATCCTCCATATCCTCCTTCACGGCCAGCGTGGCTTTTTCCTGGTCAGGAGTGTCCTCATACATAAACGAGGATTCGAGTTCTTCCTGGAGATAACTGTCGGGGGAGAAGGCGAAGCCCTTGGACGCACGTCTCTTGGCATAGAGCTGGATCAGGTCTTTGGCTATATCCTTGACCTTGGACTTTGCGCTCTGTTTCATCGCGGTCCAGGTCTTGGATCCGAGTTTGTTTATGCGCGGTGCCTCCCCTTCCTTTGAACGGAAACGGGATATCTTGTGGAGGGAATGGACGGAAACGAAGACTACGTCGCCGCCGCTGTACATAAGTTTTACGACCTCGGAATAGTTGCCGGAGGCATTCTTTATCTTGACCAGGCCGCCGAAGACTCCTACACCGTGGTCTATATGGACAATGTAGTCTCCCATATTGAAGGCGGCGAGGTCGTTGAGGGTAAGCTGCTCGGTCTTTTCGACGCTGCGGCGCATTCGGACGCGGTGGAATCGGTCGAAGATTTCGTGGTCGGTGTAGTGGCAGATTTTCTCGTCGTTGTCTATGAACCCCTCGTGGAGATTCTTGCCTTTCAGGAATTCGGGCAGCACGGGATGTTCGTCCTGAGTCATTATGGACCTGAGGCGGTCCAGCTGGGATTCCTTTTCTCCATAGACATAGACCTTGAAGCCATCTTCCATCTTGATGCGGATGTCCGAGAGAAGCAGTTCGAAGTTTTTGTTGAATACGGGCTGCGGGGAAATATGGAAAATAACGGGGTCGCAGTCCTTCACTCCGAGGGGAAGGTCCAGATATACCTTTCTGAAAGGGTGTAGTTCCTTGTAGAATTCCTTTTCCTTATATATATCGGAGGAATCCAGCCAGACGGTCGACTTCGGCGGGATCATCTTTACTATGCTCTCTTCGCCTTCTCCTCCGCCGGCTACAAGGTCCGGGAATATCTCGGCCTGCTCTTTTTCTTCTATGGAAAGCTGGGTGTTACAGTCGAAGGAATGGATCTTTTCAATCTCATTGCCGAAGAAAGACAGCCTGTAGGGGTGTTCCAGGGAATATGAGAATATGTCTATCACTGAGCCGCGGATTGCAAAATGACCGGGGGAAGATACAAAATCAACCCTTTCGAAACCAGCGGCGAAAAGCTTTTCCTTGAGTTCATTAAAAGATATTTCGTCGCCTTTTTTGAGATTCATTGCGGCGGAGCGTATGCTGGAGACCGACGGAACCTTTTCCTCTAGGGCTTCGGGATAAGTCACGATGAATGTCCTGCCCTCGGAGGGGGACACTATCTTTCCTATGGCCGAGGTCCGCTGTACTCCTAGGGAAGACTTGTAATTGCTTCTCTCTACGTTCTTTCCGGATTCCGGAAGATAAAACACGCAGTCCCCTTCCGTGAGGTTGTAAAGGTCCGCGCTGCAGTATTCGGCGGCCTCCCGGTTTGGAAGTATTATCAAATTGACGGCTTTATCCGCCACCTCTGCCAATGCCATCCATCTGGCGGACAGATACAGTCCGCTGCAGAATGTTTCTTTTTCGGAATTCATTCTGCGGCGGAGCTCAGATGTTGCCTTTTTACTTATCAACATTCAGCCCTTTTTTCCTGTTGAAAAGCTGTTCATAACCCTGTTAATAAGTGGAGGTGGTTTTTCCTGACCTTTTCATCCACATTTCACAAACAGACGAAAAACAGTTTTCCTAACAATTTATTCCCTTATTAAAATAATGATTATCAATCGCTTAAGTAAGTTATCAACATTTCAACAGCGATAATAAATACATCAATTTAATAAAAATAAAAACTATATTTGTAATTGAATTGAACCGGACCCACGAAATGAGTGAATTCGACCCACACAGTACAAACGACCACAAAGATAATGAATTGGACGGAATAATCCGCCCGCAGGAGCTGGATGATTTCACCGGACAAAAAGAAATTGTCTCAAATCTCCATATTTACATCCAGGCTGCAAAGCTTCGCGGCGAAGCCCTGGACCACGTGCTTTTCCACGGGCCTCCCGGACTGGGAAAGACCACTCTCGCCCATATCATAGCGAATGAAATGGGAGTCAATATGAAGGTAACCTCCGGACCCGTGCTTGACAAGCCGGGGGATCTGGCCGGCCTTCTTACCTCGCTGGAAAAGGGCGACGTGCTCTTTATAGACGAGATCCACCGCCTTTCGCCGGAGGTGGAGGAATACCTCTATTCCGCGATGGAGGATTATGTCATTGACATAATGATAGACAAGGGACCCGGGGCGAGAAGCGTAAGGATAGCCCTCAGTCCTTTCACCCTTGTGGGAGCGACTACCCGCAGCGGTCTACTGACGGCTCCGCTCCGCGAGCGTTTCGGTATAAATTGCGCCTTGGAATATTATGATACCGAGGACCTTAGGAAGATTGTGGTGAGGAGTGCGGCTATCCTCGACATAGGGATAGACGACGACGCTGCCCTGGAGATCGCCCTGCGCTCCAGAGGTACGCCTCGTATCGCCAACGCCCTGCTGAAGAGGGTCCGCGACTTCGCCCAGGTGATAGGGAACGGACATATCGACCTTGAGATTTCGCGTTTCGCCCTCAATAAGCTCAAGATTGACAAACGGGGACTGGACTCCATCGACAACAAGATACTCAAGACGCTGATACTCAATTTCAAGGGCGGTCCGGTGGGAGTAGGCACTCTGGCTACTTCAATCAGCGAGGACACAGGGACTTTGGAGGAAGTGTATGAGCCTTTCCTCTTGAAAGAAGGTTTTTTGATACGCACCCAGAGGGGGCGCGTAGCCACCGAACTTGCCTACAAACATCTTGGCCTTGAGGCATATATAAATATGAGGAAGTATAATCCGGATGATTCCGGCAGCCTTTTCTGATTTGTACTTCTCAATAAAAATGCGTAAAATTGCAGGATAAAACCAAGAATTAATTATATGGCCGATTCTAAACTTGTCTCCAAGATTCCGGAAGGACCGCTCGCCGAAAAGTGGTCGAAGCGCAAATCCGAAATCAGGATCGTTTCTCCGAACAACAAAAGGAAACTTGAGGTGATAGTGGTAGGTACAGGTCTTGGCGGAGCATCTGCAGCAGCGTCTCTCGGCGAGCTGGGATACAATGTCAAGATTTTCTGTATCAGCGACTCACCTCGCCGGGCTCACTCGATTGCAGCCCAGGGCGGTATCAACGCAGCTAAGAATTATCAGAACGACAATGACTCCGTCTACCGTCTTTTCTATGATACCATCAAGGGCGGCGACTACCGTTCACGCGAGGCCAATGTCTACCGCCTTGCAGAGGTAAGTGCGGCCATTATCGACCAGTGCGTGGCCCAGGGTGTTCCTTTCGCACGTGAATATGGCGGCTACCTTGCCAACCGTTCATTCGGCGGCGTGCAGGTGAGCCGTACTTTCTACGCCCGCGGACAAACCGGCCAGCAGCTGCTGCTCGGTGCCTATGCCGCTCTCAACAAGGAGATTGCGGCAGGTACGGTGAAGAGTTATCCCCGTCACGAAATGCTTGACCTGGTGATAATCAACGGTCAGGCGAAGGGTATTATCGCCCGTAACCTCGTGACAGGCGAGATTGAGCGTTTCGGCGCCCACGCAGTCGTGCTTGCCACCGGTGGTTATGGAAATACTTATTTCCTTTCGACCAATGCTATGAATTCCAACGGCAGCGCTGCAATGCAGGCCTGGCGCAAGGGTGCTTTCTTCGCCAATCCCTGCTTCGCGCAGATCCATCCTACCTGCATTCCGGTCCACGGCGAGCAGCAGTGCAAGTTGACCCTGATGTCAGAGTCGCTGCGTAATGACGGCCGTATCTGGGTTCCGAAGAAAATGGAGGATGTCCTCAAACTCCGCAAGAAAGAAATCAAGCCTTCCCAGATTCCCGAAGAGGACCGCGACTACTATCTCGAGCGCCGTTATCCGGCCTTCGGAAACCTCGTTCCGCGTGACGTGGCTTCGCGTGCGGCCAAGGAGCGCTGCGATGCGGGATATGGCGTGAACGAGACCGGACTCGCCGTGTTCTTGGACTTTGCTGATGCCATCAAACGTCTTGGACATCAGAAGGTTGAGGAGCGCTATGGCAACCTTTTCCAGATGTATGAGAAGATTACTTCTTCTTCGCCCTGGGAGGAGCCTATGATGATCTATCCGGCCATCCACTATACTATGGGCGGTCTTTGGGTTGACTATGACCTCCAGACCACTATTCCCGGCCTCTACGCCATCGGCGAGGCGAACTTCTCCGACCACGGCGGAAACCGTCTCGGTGCTTCCGCCCTGATGCAGGGCCTGGCCGACGGTTATTTCATCCTTCCCTATACTATAGGCGACTATCTTTCACATAAATTCGCGGAGCCTAAGACGGATATCAACGCTCCTGAATTCGACGAGGCTGAAAAAGCTGTCAAAGAGCGCATTGCGAAGATTTTCGCGGTCAAGGGAACAGAGACTGTGGACAGCATTCACAAGAAACTCGGCCACATTATGTGGGAGTATGTCGGAATGGCCAGGAACGAAGAGGGACTGAAGAAGGGTATAGAGGAGATTGGAAAGCTCCGCGAGGAATTCTGGAAGAATGTCCGTGTGCCCGGAAGCAACGATGAGTTCAATCAGGAGCTTGAAAAAGCCTTGCGTCTGGTGGACTTCTTCGACATTGGCGAACTGATGGCCCGTGACGCCCTGCACCGAAGGGAATCCTGCGGCGGCCATTTCCGCGAGGAGATGCAGACCGAAGAGGGCGAGACCAAGCGTGACGACGAGAACTTTATGTATGTAGGTGCCTGGGAGTACAAGGGTGAAGCAACTGAACCTGAGCTGCATAAGGAGCCTCTGAAGTACGAAAACATCAAGATTGCAACCCGTAACTATAAAGACTGAGTATGGAATACAATATCAAAGTTTGGCGTCAGCCTAATGCCAAGACAAAAGGCCATTTCGAGACCTATCACGTTACGGATGTTGAGGAGGATGCCTCGTTCCTCGAGATGCTGGACATTCTGAATGACCAGCTTATCCGCAAGGGCGTCGATCCCATCGCTTTCGACCACGACTGTCGCGAGGGTATCTGCGGCGCGTGTTCGCTCTATATCGACGGCCGGGCCCACGGTCCTGACGACCAGGTGACCACCTGCCAGCTGTTTATGCGTCATTTCAAGCCCGGAGCCACAATCACCGTAGAACCCTGGCGCAGCGCCGCCTTCCCGGTGATCAAGGACCTTGTTGTGGACCGTCAGGCCTTCGATAAGATTCTCCAGGCCGGCGGATTCGTCTCGGTTCGTACCGGTGCCGCCCAGGATGCCAATACCATCCTTATTCCCCACGACGATGCGGAATTGTCTATGGATGCCGCCGCCTGCGTCGGTTGCGGCGCCTGTGTAGCGACCTGCAAGAACGGTTCTGCTATGCTCTTCGTGGCCGCCCGCGTAAGTTCACTGGCCCTTCTGCCCCAAGGCAAGCCTGAGGCCGCCCGCAGGGCCCGCGCAATGGTCGCCAAGATGGATGAACTCGGCTTTGGCAACTGCACCAACACCCGCGCCTGCGAGATGGAATGCCCGAAACACGTGACTATCGACCATATAGCACGTCTCAACAGGGAGTACCTGAAGGCCAGGTTCAGCGAATAATTTTGTTTTAAAGTAAAAAAAAAGAAAGAGGCAGAATTTCTGTCTCTTTCTTTTTTCAGAGTTTAATGGGATCAATATCCTCCGTGACGGATACCGTGGACCAGATAGTGGTCAACAGATGGATCATCATCACTGAATTTGAGAATGAAGGATATACTGTCACAAGGCTGTCCGTGGACATTATGTCCCATTCCTTCCATAATCTTTCCACTGTAGATTACGGCATTTCCCGTATTTTCTGCATCATACGGAGTCCATCCGTCAGTTGTATGGAAAGTACGGCCGGGATAGTAAATATCAACCTTGAACTTGTAGTTCCAGAATTTTCCGCAGTCATCTATCCACATCTGTTCCGTGGAGTTATCAGACGTATTGTATGTCATAAGTGGAATAACACCTAAGCCATAAGGGTCTTCGTAATACTGTTTATCTGTATCAACAGCATCGACAGTAACATCCCAGAATCCGGCCATTTTGGCTATGGCTGTTCCTCCGGCCAGATCTACTTCGACCCTTTTGCAGGAAGCGCAGAAATAGGCGCTCGCAACAAGGCAAATAGCAATCATTATCTTTTTCATACGCTTTCCTTTTTATAAAACAACATAGAATTCCATATTAGCGTATACGGTGCACCAGGAAAGGCCGCCGCTTGCACGATCATATGTTCCTTCAAAATCGTCATAAGAATCTCCCCAACCGGCGACATCGCCAGTGAGAATCTTGAGAGAATTATCGTCAAGGACGGCAATCAGGCCATTCATTGCATAATCTTCACCATATCCCGCACGGATACAATAGTAACCGCCAAGAAGACAAGATACATTGAAAATACCGGGATAAACCTTTTCGATAGTTATAGGACCGATTCCGGAATACTGAGTCAATGTACCTTTTTTGTTGTCACGATAAGTACCATCCTGTGTAGTATAAGTACCACTTATATCTACTGTAGCTGAAGGATCATATACAAGCACACTGCGGTAAACAGAAGAGGAGAAACCATCTTCGTTGGTTGCAGTATATTTAAGTGGATAGAGACCTACTTTTGACTTGTCAACGGCTCCGCTAATCTTTACGATATCGGAAACGTCTTTTCCTCCGGCAACAGCTTTACATCCGGGATCTGCAAAATCGGATCCAAGGGTTATTGCCACAAAATCTTCTCCATTTAGTTCAAGGTCAATATAATAAGTGACTTTTGAATCATCATAAGATGTAGGCTTGTGACAGGAGCAAACTGCGAACAGAGCAGCGATTGCAATATAAATATACTTTTTCATAAGAGTCTTCCTTATTTATTTTTTATCAAAGAAAACCTTCTTGTCACATGTCTGGAATGGCGGAGTATTTGTGTTGTATTTGCGGGCGTTCTCGGGGAAAGGAACACGCATTATAACTCCGCCCGCCTCTATATTGTTGACAGCAGGAACGATGAATTCACCGGCAGTATAAGCAGTGGCATCACTGTAAACTTCCTTTGCAGTGAGAGTAGAAACTGCGGGATAGTCCGTACGGCGGGCCTCAGACCAGGCTTCCATATGGTCGCGCATAAAGAGAGCAACCCATTTCTGCATTCCGATAAGTTTGAGTTTGTCTGCGGCAGCGTCAAAACTGACGGAAGCATTTGCGAGGAAGTCATCAGCGCCTTCAACTTTTCGTGAAGCGAAATCAGCCTTCACACCAGCCTCATAAGCATCCTTTGCGGCAGTATTGTTGGAATTGAAGCGAATTTCAACTTCGGCGATAAGGAAGTTGAGCTCTGCAGCCGTGAATAAATAAATAGGCATTGCGTGGGTGGGAGCATAGTCAATTTTACTGACATTCTTATTTTTCCAATCACTTCCACTCCATTCCTTCATACGGGACTTAGCTCCGGGAATCTGTCCGACATATTTATCATCAGCCTCGTTCTTTTTGATGTAAGTTGCGATACGGGGATCGCTGGTAGATGACATATATGATACAATCGGATAAGCGGCGCAATGGTTGTTGGTAAGGCTGAATACAGAATGGAACCAAGGATTATACTGTCCTTCCTGGTCGAGATAGACATCCCACTTGACATCATTTTCAAGGAAATTGCCTTCTGCCACCAGGGCGGTAAGTTTAGCCTTGTATGCATCCTTGCCTCCGTCGATAAGGCGAAGGTAGTAACGCAGGCGAAGGGCGTTTGCAAACTTAATCCACTCGTCGCCGTCGCCGTCAAGAATGTAGTCAGAAACAGACATAGACGCTCCTTCAGAAACATTCTTTTGCGCAGCATCCATTTCGGCGAGAATTCCTTCATAGACAGCTACGCCGTCTTCCCATTTTGGATTAGTGTTTTCGTTACCCTTAATTGCCTCTGTATAAGGCGCACTGCCAAGGTTATCCACAACAAGTGCCAGTGAATAAGCACGGAGCACTGTGGCGGCGAAAACATCCGCAGGGTTGCTGGTTCTTGCAAGAACCTCGTTGACATCCTTAAGTGCGCCGGCATATAAATTACGATAGCAGCGGTCAAAGAGATTGGAACCCTCGTCGAGATCGTATTCAGCAAGGTCGTTGTATTGGTTGGCTTCTGGCATTTGTTCGAAATACTGTGCAAAGAAACCACCATAGTTGAACATCTGGTCACCTATAGCGTCAGCAACAAAGTTTTCTATCGAAGGAAAAATCAGCGTTGCGTTCATGTCCTCACTTGATGGAGAATTAGGATTCTCGTTGATATCCAGAGAACATCCGCCAAGGACCAAAAGGGAAGCAGCTATATAGATATATTTTTTCATAATTTGCATCCTCCCATATTAGAATTTAACATTGAGGTTGAAACCAAACCTGCGGCTGGAAGGGTTGGCTGAGTATTCACCGAACTGGCCCTGGAGGTCATTACCGAAGGAACTCATTTCCGGATCTACGAAGACATTTGACTTAGGAGTCCAGAGAAGGAGGTTGTTTCCATATACGGAAATCTTCAGGCCACGAATCGGAGTCTTGTCAAACCACTTCTTGGGAAGTTCCCATCCGAGAACTACCTGACGGAGTTTGACATAGGATTTGTCAATCAAGAAACCTGAATCCAACTCGTCAGCACCGCCGTCCCAATAACTGTAGATATTGGTGGCATCAAGCGGAGTCGTGTTCTCCTTGACGTTGGAAAGTTCATAACTTCCGTCGTCTTTGAACTTAGCGGTAGCGTTGATGGAACCGGGGATGATGAATGGATTACGATCGTTGTAGGCCGTGTGGATGGAGTTACCTGTGAAGTAGAGGATATCCTTGGTACGGGAGAACATCTTACCGCCCTGACGGATATCAAGGTCAGCGCTGAGGGAGATTCCCTTATAAGTAAAGGTGGTGTTGAAGCCCATCGTGTACTTATAGTTCATGCTTCCGACAATCCTCTGTGTAGGATCCTGGACAGGCAGACCAGTGCTTTCATTGACCACTATATGACCTTCGTTGTCTTTGAGCGGAACGTATGCCTTGTACACACCCATTTCTTCCCCTTCGATTGCATACAGTCCGGTGCCGCCGGTGAATGCGAAGATAGCAGTTTCATTACCGAGCTGGTCAGGAAGGTCGATAACTTTTGACCAGTTCTTGGTAAAGTTCCAGGCGACATTCCAGCGGAAGTCTCCGATTTCGAGAGGAGTAGCATTGACCAGGAGTTCGATACCGCGGTTGCGAACCTTACCGATATTGATGTTCTGGGCGGTGTATCCTGTTGCAGGATCCATATCCAGAGAGAATATCTGCTTGTCGGTATTGCGGTTGTACCAGGCGAAATCGATACCGAAACGGTTCTTGAAGAAGGCCAGGTTGATACCGATTTCAGCTTCAGTGGTCATTTCAGGGCTGAGGGTATCGGAACCGAGGGTATTGCCTGCAGAATAGGCGTTGGCGCCGATCTTGTTCAGAGGGAAGTTACTCTCGCCCCATCCGCTGGAAGACGCCCCTGCCTGTGCAAAGACAGACTGGACCATATAAGGAGCTGCGTCAGCACCCGTCTTACCCCAGGCGGCGCGGATCTTACCGAATTCCAGAATTGATTTTACATCCTCATCAAAAAGCTCTGAGAAGACAAAGCTTCCTGTCACGCCGGGATAGAAGAAGGCGCGGTTGCCTTTCGGGAGGGTGGAAGACCAGTCGTTACGTGCGGTGACGGTGAGGAAGGCGAGGTTCTTGTAACCTACCTCTGCCTGTCCATAGATACCGTAGAGGCGCTTGTGACGCTCGTACTGTTCGACCACAGGAATTTCAGCAGAGTTGGTGATGCTGTAGTAGGTAGGGATTGTCAGGTTGGTGACACTGGCATAAACGTAGGAGTTACGCTGGTCATTATAGTTCCAACCGGCAACAGCATTGACGGAGAAATCTTTGATTTCCTTACTGAAAGTCAGATACAAATCCTGGTTGATTTCCCTGCGGCGTGTGGTCTGCTGTGTAGCGGAACCGGTCTGGTCTTTCAAAGCATCTTCCCAGTTGGGGGTGTTTACAAAGAGAGAAGACATATTCGGAGTACCGGCAGCCTGATTGCCTGCAGAGGTGTCGAGACCGATACGGTAAGTCAGGTTGAAGTATTTAAAGAAGTTGTAGTCAGCCTGGAATTTGCCGTAGAAACGGTCAGCCTCATACTCGTTTTTGTTGTATTTCAGCAGGTAGTACGGGTTAGTGACACCATACGGAGTATAGTAATAACCCGGCGTATTGAAAGGATCGTCCAGGTCTTTCAGGCCTATGATGGAGATATCACGGGGGGTCTGCATTATAGAGTTGTACATTGAACCCGTGCCCTGACCGGTAGAAACGAAGCTATTCTTCTGATACGCATAGTTGAGCGAGGAGGAGAAGGTCAGATGACCGATCTTATGGCTTCCACGTGCGGAGAAGGTGTACTTGTCATAGCTGTCCTTGTTCGTCGGAATCATTCCGTTATCGCTAATCTGTGAGAAAGAGACGAAGTAATCGGAAGAGTCCGTTGCTCCATTGAAGGAAACCGAGTTACTGTAGCGGACACCAGTCTCGAAGAAGTCCTTGATATTGTCCGGAAGCGGAGAGAAGGACTTCATCTTCTGAGAGTTCTGGTAAACATTACCATAGACTGCATAAGCGCCGTCCATGATAGGGCCCCAGGAACCATTTTCAATTTCGGTCTTTTCCCCATACCAGCCCATACCGAAGGTATCCTGCATCTGGGGAATGCGAAGGACGGTTTCAAGCTGGACGCCTCCGTTGTACTCGACACCGAGTCCGCGGGCCTGCTTTTTACCGCTCTTGGTATTGATGAGGATGACACCGGCAGCTGCGCGGGAACCGTAGAGGGCCGTTGCCGCAGCGCCTTTAAGGATGGTCATAGACTCAACATCATCCGGGTTTACGGCACCTGCGCCGTTACCGAAGTCGAAGCCGTTGTTGAGGCCGTCAGTGGAATAGACGGAAGTGTTGTTCATAGGAACGCCGTCAACGACGTACAGAGGCTGGTTGCTGCCGCTCAGGGAGCTGACACCACGAATGATGACAGACTGGGAAGCACCAGGGTCTGAGGAAGTTGAGGAAATCGACACACCCGCAACTTTACCCTGGATACCGGACATAATGTCGGCGGTACGGGCCTTTGCGAGTTCATCTCCTTTCACGGCCGTTGCCGCGAAACCGAGGGCTTTTTCGGAACGTTTGATACCGAGGGCCGTGACAACGACCTCGTTCAGCTGTTCCGTATCGGAACCCATTACAAAGTCGACAACGTCGTTGACCGGCTTGTTCATGTCTTTCATTCCGATGTAAGAAACCACGAGGTTTACTGCGCTTGCCGGAACATTCCTGAGAGTGTAATAACCCTCTGAGTCCGTGATGGTGCCAATGGAAGTTCCCTGCACAAAGACAGAAGCGCCGATAATGGGAAGCCCGTCATCCGCGGAGGTGACTTGTCCCTTTACCGTCCTGCTCTGCGCGAAGGCGACTGCTGAGACAGCGACCATCAGGCACACCAGTAACAGTTTGATTTTTTTCATAAGCATGAAAATTAGTTGAACATAAATATTGATACACTACGTATTTCAAATAATAAATGGTCGTATTTTGTACGCCATTTGGAAATGCAAAATAAAGAAAAAAAAATAAAAAATGCAATTGACACTCCTTGCATAAAATGCAGAAGAATGGCGTTTTAGCCCATTATTTATTGTTTATTTTTTGGGAAAACAAAAATAAGCATTATAATTTGTAAGTATTTCTCTATTTTTACTTATAAATAATAATTAAAAATTTTTATTATTTTTTTGCAAATCATCTCGAAAATAGCGGTATAAAGTGTTGATATGGACGCCGGACAGCATTAAAGCTCCTTCTACCAGAGGAAGTTATCGAAAGGATAACGACCTGCGTGAATCTCGGCAACCATCTTGTAAAGGTCGTTGCGGAGTTTTTCTATGCCTATTTTCTCCTTGGCGGAGATGAAGATGCAGGGGGTCTTCTCCTTGGCTATCCAGCTGTTTTTAAGCTCTTCCAGGGTCCGGTTGCGGTCTCCTTTCGGCTCCAGTGAGAATTCGTCATAGGGCTCGTAGCTGTAGGCGTCGACTTTGTTGAAGATGACGAATACGGGCTTTCCGGAGGCTCCTAGGTCGCTGAGGGTCTTTTCCACGACCGACATCTGCTCCTCGAAGTCAGGATGGGAAATATCCACTACGTGGACCAGGATGTCGGCTTCGCGGACCTCATCCAGGGTGCTCTTGAAGGCCTCGACGAGCTGGGTGGGCAGTTTCCGGATAAAGCCGACGGTGTCGCTCAGCAGGAAGGGGACATTTTCTATCACGACTTTGCGGACGGTCGTGTCCAGAGTGGCGAAGAGTTTGTTCTCGGCAAAAACGTCAGATTTGGCCAGCAGGTTCATCAGAGTGCTCTTCCCGACATTGGTATAGCCGACTAGCGCCAGGCGCACCAGAGAGCCGCGGTTGCCCCTTTGCGTAGCCATCTGGCGGTCGACTTTCTTCAGGTCTTCCTTAAGCTTGGATATGCGCTGCTTGACTATGCGGCGGTCGACCTCGATCTGGGTTTCACCCATACCGCCTCGGGTTCCCATACCGCCCCGCTGCCTTTCAAGATGGGTCCACATACCGGCAAGGCGCGGCAGCATATATTGATAATGGGCCAGCTCGACCTGCATCTTGGCATAGGAGGTCTTGGCCCGCTGGGCGAAGATTTCCAGGATCAGGCTGGTGCGGTCGATGACGTCGCTGCACTGGATGGCTTTTTCTATGTTGCGCTGCTGCATCCCGGTGAGTTCGTCGTCGAAAATCACGTATTCTATCTCGTTGTCGAGGCAGTATTGCTTTATTTCCTCGAGTTTTCCGGGGCCGATATATGTAGCCTTGTCCGGGCGGTCAAGCCTCTGGGTGAAGAACTTGTCGCCGGTCGCACCTGCCGTTTCGGCCAGGAACTGCAGTTCGTCGAGATATTCCTTAACTTTCCTTTCTCCGCCTTTTTCCAGGACTACGCCCACGAATACGGCCTTGTTTGTCTTAAAATCGCTCATACAAGGTGCAAAGTTACTCAAAATACCGCATAGTGCGCAGCATTTCGAAGATGAGGTCGATGTAGGCGCTGGAAGTGGGGTTCCAGCGGAAGCCCAGCCGCAGCAGCACCTGCATCGTGAACACCGTTGAGGACAGGGTTTCCACTCCCTCTCTTTCGCCTGCCGACTGTTCGTAGGCCACCAGCGGGGCCATTACAGCGGCCATCCCCGGCCTGGCCTGCATAGCCTTCATCCTAGATAGAAACTCTTCATTCTCAAGGTATTCCATAGTTTTGCCGTCGATCTTGTTCAGACGGGTCAAGATGTCGTCAAAGGGAATCAGATGGTTGTTGGATACGTTGAAAACGCAGTTTTCCAGCGGAGTCGTGGACAGCAGCACCATAGCGCGGGCGGCTTCGTCGATGGGCGTGAATTCCATCTGGCCTTGCAGGGCCCGGTATGGGCAGGCGCCGATGAGTTTAAGGGCTTTGAGGCGTCCCATTGCGGCGTTTGCATTCATATTCACCTGGAACTCTCCGTCTTCGGCACGGGGCGACAGGTTGCCGGCGCGGAAAATCTTGGCCCGCAGTTTTCCCTCGGCCATTTGCTGGAGGATATGGCGCTCGGCGAGGAACTTGGAATGCACGTACTGGTTGTCCGTCAGCTGTCCGAAGAAGAGCATCTGCTCGCTAAGGGTGCCGGGTACTTTGCCGGGCGTGAGGCCGCCCACGCTTTCGGTGGAAACGTGCAGCAGATAGGCTCCGTTTCGCTCGCAGAAAGCTACCAGGTTCTTTACGCCCCCATAGTTAATGTCCTCGATATCAGTTCCTTTGGAGAAGTGCTTCACATTGGCGGCGCAGTTGAAAACGCAGTCGATGTCCTTGAAGCCCTCCAGGCTTTCGGCTTTTGTGATATCGCCCTCGACGGCACGGATGCGTCCGCCCAGCAGGCTGCTGTAGTCTTTTTCGAAGTAGTAGACCAGCATCTCTTTCAGACGCCGCTGCGGAGTGATGCTTCCCTTGCTGCGGAGCAGGCACCAGATGGTCGTGTCTTCTCCCGTGCTTTCCACCAGTTCTTTAAGTATGTGTATGCCCAGGAAGCCCGTGGCGCCGGTGAGGAGGATATTCTTCCCGAGGCTCAGGCGTTTTCCTGCGCTGAAGGCCTCCAGGCTGTTGCCCTTGAGCAGTTTGTCTATGGCGGAATAGTCGTATTCCGTGATGTTGCGGTCTTCCTTGGCCGGAGACTGGTCTCCTTTCAGGAAGGACGCCAGTCCGCGGGCCGAAGGATGTGCGAATACGTCGGAATAGGCAAAGTGCAAGCCCTTCTTTTCGGCGCTCACCATAACATTGGTCACCATCAGCGAGGTGCCGCCCAGGTCGAAGAATGAATCGGTGGCGCCGATGCGCTCTACTCCCAGGACTTCGGCGAAGATCTCGCAGAGGTCTTTTTCCGTCTCTCCGACTGGCGCCACATAGTCTTCCAAGGCCTGCGGAGTTGCCGGCGGGAGGGCCTTGCGGTCCACTTTCTGGTTCACGTTCAAGGGGATGGCGTCCAGCTGCATCCAGGCGGCCGGTACCATATACGGAGGCTTGCGCTCGCGAATGAAATCGGCCGCGGCCTTGATGTCGAAGCGGCCTTGGGCCACAACGTAGGCGGCCAGGAATTTTCCGCCCGAGGAGGCGTCGAAGGCCTGCACCGTAACATCCTTGACACCAGGGATTTCCTGGATAACGGCCTCTACTTCCTTAAGTTCTATACGGAAGCCGCGGATCTTTACCTGGCGGTCTTTCCGGCCCACGAATTCTATGTTTCCGTCGCAGCGATAGCGAACTATGTCGCCGGAGCGGTAGAGCCGTACGCCTTTTTGGAAGGGATTGTCTATGAAGCATTCGGCCGTCTTCTGAGGATTGTTCAGATAGCCACGGCCTACGCCGTCTCCGCCGATGAGCAGTTCTCCGACCGCCCCGACCGGCAGGCGCCGCATCTGACGGTCCACCACATAGAGCTGTACATTGCTGAGCGGATGGCCGATCGGAATGTTGTCCTCGCGCTCCTGTACGTGGAAAATGGTGGAGAAGATGGTACATTCCGTGGGTCCATAGCCATTGTAGAAGGCATAGGAGGGCGGCGGCATCGAAACCAGTTTCTCTCCTCCTACCGAAAGGTGCTTGAGCGAGGGGTTGTCCGGGAAGTTGCGGGCATACATCACGCCCACCTGGGTGGTCATAAAGCTGTGAGTGACACCGTTTTCCATGATGAAACGGTCCAGGGCGACCAGGTCGTGCCGCACATCTTCCGGAATGATGCACACGCAGGCTCCGCAGCAGAGGGCCGGATACTGGTCCATCATATTGGCGTCGAAGCCATAGCTGGCAAAGGCGGCCACCCTGTGCCCGGCCTTGAGGCCGAAGTAGTCGCAGTACCAAGCGCAGAAATTGCTTAGGTTCCGGTGCTCCAGCATTACACCCTTGGGCACACCAGTGGAGCCGGAGGTGTAAAGCAGGATGTAGAGGTTTTCGCTTTTGGGAGGGGCAGCCTTGCAGGTCTTGGCCGGAAGGTCTTCCAGTTCCTCCGTGGTGAGTACGGGTCCATTGTAGTCCCCCACAAGTTCCACCAGTCCCTTCTCCGCGATGAGAAGTTTCGCCTTGGCGTCCCGGATCATAAAGTTCAGGCGTTCCGGCGGATAGGAAGGGTCAAGGGGCTGGTAGGCGCAGCCTGCCTTCATCGCGGCCAGTGAGGCCTTGGTCATCCAGGCGTTGCGGCCTATGAGCACCGACACCACGTCTTCTTCTCCGAGACCGGCCTCCAGGATCCTTGCAGCAAGGGAATCGGTGAAAATGTCCAGTTCGCGGTAGCTGATGGTCTTGCCGTCGAAGAGTACGGCGGGGGCTTCCGGGGTGAGCCGGGCCTGTTTCCTGAAGAGGTCGACTATGGTCTGGCTCAAATCCACCTCCTGAGTGAAGTGGTTGAAGGCGTCCAGTTGCCGAAGGTTTTCGCCGTCCGTGAAGGGGATTTCGCTTAAATGGCTGTATTTCAACAGGCCGCGGACCGTAGTTTCCATTGCGTCGGCAAAGGCCTGCATCAGGGCGGGACTGTATTTGCTGTCGTCGTAGCCCAGGACGATCTCTTCCCTACCCTCGCTGCCGTCGATATAGATGCTGAGGGGGAATTTGGGCGCACCGGCTTCCAGGTTTTCGCCTTTTACCTCCTTGCCGTTTACGCGGTAGTCGGCAAGGACGCCGACCTGGTAGGCCAGCATCACCTGAGGCTGGAAGCCGAATTCGGCGGCTATCTTGGCGAAGGGATACTCCTGGTTCCGGAGGGTTTCCTGGAAATTCCGGTCGCTCTGCTTCAAGAAGTCTTCGGTGCTGTCCACGCTGCAGTCGCCCGAGAGGGCAACGGTATTCACGAACATACCGAAACTGTCGGCTGTTTCCATCTTTCCGCGGCCGTTGCTGACGGTGCAGATATAGACCTTGTCGCTGGCGTTATATGCGCTTAAAGTAAGGTAGGCGGCAGCCAGATAGAAGCTGGCGGGGGAGATTTCCATTTGCTTGCAAAGCGGGTGGATATCGGCCAGGACGGCCTTCCTGAGGAATACTTCCCGGCCTCTTTGGTCGCCCGGATTCAGGTCCGGAATCACGGCCGAAGGGCTTTCCATTCCGGCGAGCTGCCTTGCAAAGAACTCGCGGGCCTGTTCATAAGCACTGCCTTTCTCTTCCTTCCGCTGCCAGGCGGCATACTGGAAGTAGGTATAGGCCTCGGGGGCGATTTCCTTTCCCTCCAGGGCGTCGCAGACCTGCTGGATGAAGACATCGTAGCTGCGGCCGTCGAACACCAGATGATGGAAGTCGCTCAGAAGGTAGGTTGCGTCCTTGCCGGGGAGTATTTCCACGCGTCCAAGCGGGCCTTTGCCCAGGTCGAAGGGTAGGGTGAAGCTTTCGCGCTCGCTCTCAAGCGTCGCTTCCTTGATGATGACAGGGACGGGCTTGTCGACAGGGACCTGGTAAATCTCTCCGTCACGCTGCTCGAATACGGATTGCAGCGAGGGGTGGGCGGCGAGCACCTTCTTTACCGCCTCCTTCAGGGCTGTGGCTGACACTTCCGCGGGGAAGGTCCATAGCATAGGAATATTGTATATGGTCTCCTGCGGGGCTTTTATGCAGTCCAGATATACTCCGGCCTGCTGGTTGGTGAGAAGCTGGGGTTCCCGGGCGCTTTCCTTTTCTGCGCTGACGGAGACGCCTCCTTCTATGTACTTTTTAAGTATTTCGTTTTCAATGCTTTGCAGGCTTGCCGTCTTGGCGAAACTGTTCATATCGGCCTGGATTCCGTAGCGTTTGTACAGTTCGGTGGCGAGCCTTAGGCCGCTCAGGGAGCTGAGGCCGTAGAGCATAAGCGGTTCCGTAAGAGAGGCGCCCTCGATGCCGGTGGTTTCCTTCAGGAGAGCCGTGAGCTGCTCTTCCAGGAGGTTGAGCGGGGCTCCGGCCTGGCTGTCTTTCTTTTGGACCTGCGGCTTCGGAAGGGCTTTCTTGTCCACTTTCTGGTTGACGTTGAGGGGGATGGCCTCGATTTGCATAGTGACGGCAGGCACCATATACGGAGGCTTCCGCTCCAGGATGAAGGCGTTCATGGCCTGGATGTCGATCTCCCGCTCGCTGACTATGTATGCGGCCAGGAATTTTCCGCCGCCTTCCTGGTCGAAGGCCTGGACGGTAACGTCTTTGATATCAGGGAATTCCCGGATGACAGCTTCCACTTCTTTGAGTTCTATGCGGAATCCGCGGATTTTCACCTGTCCGTCTTTTCTGCCGATGAACTCTATGTCGCCGTCGGTGCGGTATCGTACAATGTCGCCGGTACGGTAGAGGCGCCTGAAGTCCGGGTCTGACTCGTATGGGTTGTCGGCGAAGGCCTCGGCGGTCTTTTCCGGCCGGCCCAGATATCCGTCACCTACCTGTAGGCCGGCTTCCAGCAGTTCTCCGGCGGCTCCGACGGGCATTCTCGCCCCCGCTTTGTTCACGACATAGGCGTGTATGCCGGGCAGAGGAACGCCGATGGGGATGTTATCTTCCTGCCGGGAGACCTGCTTGGAAATGACGTAGCAGATGCTCTCGGTGGGACCATAGCAGTTATGGAGCTGATACTTGGGAAGCGGCAGTGAACTGAGTTTTTCTCCGCCCGTATACAGAACTTCCAGACCTTTGCAAGTGGGGTAGTTGATGGCGAACTGGGTGGCCACCTGGGTGGTCATAAAACTGTGGGTGATGCCGTTTTCCTCGAAGAAAGCGTGAAGGGCGGCCAGGTCCAGGCGAATCTCTTCCGGGATGATGTACAGCGTTGCGCCGGCTACAAGCGCTCCGTACAGGTCCCCTACAAAGGCGTCGAAGCCAAAACTTGCGTATGCCGAGAGTCGGCTGCCGGACGAGATGCCTGTGCGCTGAGCGTGATGCTGTGCAAACACGCTGATATTGCGGTGGTTGAGCATACAGCCTTTAGGCGTACCTGTGGTGCCGCTGGTGTACAGCAGTACGAATAGGTCGTCGGGCTTGACCTTGGCCTTTGGGCTTCCTTCCGGCAGGGCCGGGATTTGGGAAGTGGTAAGGATGGGCCCGCTGAAGCCTTCCACCAGGCCGGCAAGCTCATCGTCGGCAATCAGGAGGGCGGCGCCGGAATCCTGTACCATAAACTGCAGGCGCTCCTTGGGGTAGGACGGGTCCAGCGGCTGGTAGCTGCAGGCGGCCTTGAGGACGCCCAGCGGGGCAATCATAGTATATTGGTTTCGTCCGAGGATTATGGCTACGACGCTGCCGCCTTTGACGTTTTTCTCAATGTAGGCGGCCAGGCGGTCGGTGAGGCTGTCTACCTGGGCGTAAGTGAGGCGTATGTCGCCGCAAACGACCGCCTCGTGATCCGGATTCTCCTTAACTCTCTGTCTGAAATAGTCCAGTACGGTTTTTTCGGTATCGGCGTTGGCTTTGCCGGGGTTGAAGCCGTCCAGGGTACGGAGCTGGGAGGGGCTGGCGAAGCGGATTTCACCGACGTTCCTGGCCTGTTTCAAGGATTGGACGGCGGCGGAGAAACTTTCTGCAAAGCTGCGGAGGATGCCTTCCGTATATTCGCTTGGCTGGTACCAGAATCGCAGCTTGTATGGGCCATCTTCGGGGGTGAACATTTCTATGGACAGGCCCAGACCCGGGGGATTGGTGCGAAGGTCTTCCGCCGGGATTCGCACTCCGTCCAGGACAAGATAGGGCTTTTCCGGGAAATATTTGCCCTGGAAACCGAAATTGACGCCCGGGGACAGGCCGAGGCTGCCGCTGCAGTCTGCGATGGAGAAGAAGAAGCGTTTCTTCATCCCTTTTATCTGCGCTTTTATATGGTCCAGGACGTCTTTGACGGGACTGTCCGGGAGGGCGTTCAGATAGACGGGCAGAGTGTGTACGGACATAGTGAAGGCGCTGCGTTCGCCCTTGCTCTTTCGGCCGTTCCAGATTGTTGAGAAGCTGGCTGCGGTATCAGCGTTCCAGGAGGCCAGGGTAAGGCCGAAGACTGTGGTGAGAAGGGTGCTTTCGGCGCAGTCGTAATGGCTCAGGATGTCTTTCAGGGCCTTGCTGTCCACGTTCAGATCCACCAGCAGTTCCTTATAGGCCGATGCTTTTTCTCCATAAACGTCCGGCAATATGCGGCTCTCGGTTTCCACTGCCTCGCCAAACTCCCGGGCAAACCACTGCCCGGCTTCCTCTAAGGCTTCGCTTTTCCGCTGTTTTTCTTCTTCCAGGGCGATTTCGGCCCCGCTCATCTTCTCTGCGGGCATCTCCTTTCCACGGTAGGCGGCTTCGAGGCATTCCCGGAAGAGGAGGAGGCTGGTACCGTCGGCAATGATATGGTGGAAGTCGAAGTAGAAGTAATTGCCCGTCAGGGTTTTATACAGCTCCAGCCGGAAAAGCCGGTCCTTGTACAGGTCCATCGGCCTGGCAAAGCTGTCTCTTAGCTCTTCGATGCTGTCGATCTCCTTGATCTCCGCTTTCCACTCTTCCTTGGATGGGACCATACAGGGGACGCCGTCTACGTCCTGGATATGTGACAGGACATACGGATGGGCCGCTACAAAGGCTTCCAGGGCGTTTTTCAGCTTTTGAAGGTCTATGCTTTCAGGCAGAGAGTACAGCAGAGCCAGCTGGTAGTTCCCAGAATTTTCGTCCAGGTTCTGGCAGGACAGGAAGATGCTCAGTTGCGATTGAGAGAGGGGAGAGCTTTTCATTTTTTACGGTGAAGCTTGTCGTTATAAATACAAAGATAGAATTTTATTCCTTTGACTTGTCAAAAACAAATGATAACTTTACCGCTTGTAAAAGTGCAGACAGGTGGATTCTTCAAGAAAAAGTTGGTTGTCCCGTTTGGGCATAGTGGTAATAGCCGCCATTCTGGTGGAAACTATTTCCATTGTACAGTTCCGTCGCATCCATTCCATAATGGAAGTGGAGATGGACACCCGTTCCCATATGGCCTTGTTGTCTATGCAGGACCGTATCGGCCATATGCTGGATATGACGGAAGGCACTATGCGCGAGAATATGCTGTATCTGAAATTCCGCCTGAACGATCCTGATTCCATATTCCGGGCTATGGAGTATCTCATAGACGACAATACTGACGTAGTCGGGGGAGGCATCTGTTTTGTCCCATATTATTTTCCTGAAAAGGGGCGTCTGTATGAGCCTTATGCCTATAAGGACGGAGATACCATCTACGTTGAGCAGATAGCCGGAGAGGACCACGATTATACGCAGAATCCGTTTTACATCAAGGTGGTGGAAAGCGGCCGTCCGGACTGGTCGGACCCATATCTCTTCGAGACCGATTCCACCCGCTGCCTGACCTCTTATTCCTATCCCATCAAGGATGAAAAAGGGCGTGTCATCGCGGTCTGCGACCTGAATGTGGACGTTTCCTGGATGGGCGAAAGTTTGAATGCTCATCAGCATTTCCCCTCTTCCTTCGGTATGATCCTTACAAAGGACGGTCGTCTGGTGGCCGGTCCTCCCCCGTCGCGGGCTTCGGCTTCTATGGTGGAGCAGGCTATGGAACTTCTGCGGGACGAAGAGGAGAGTACTTCCTCGTCTGAGATGTCTGTAAAGACAATCCGTATGAAGCGGGACCCTTACTGGCAGATCGCCCAGGTTTTCAAGAAGGATGAGGTTTTTGCCGATATGAGGAGGATGGGCCTGCAGCAGTTGCTCTTTATTCTGCTTGGTCTGGCCATACTCTTCTTTATGGTCAACCGTTTTGCCAGGAGCGAGAAAAAGCTGCGGGATGCTTCGGAGCGGCAGGCGCGTATCAACGGTGAATTGGAAGTGGCGCGTAAGATCCAGCGGGAAATGTTGCCGGAGAGCTTTCCTGACGGGATTTACGGCCTGCTGGAGCCTGCCCGCGAGGTCGGCGGGGACCTTTTTGACTTCTACCGGCGCGATGGTAAATTGTTTTTCTGTATTGGCGACGTGAGCGGAAAAGGGGTGCCGTCGGCAATGCTTATGTCAGTGATTCATTCGCTATTCCGGATGGTTTCACAGCGCATCGAAAGTCCGTCGGGGATTTTGAAAATCCTTAACGAGCAGCTTTGCCAGGGCAACGATACCAATATGTTCGTGACTTTCTTTGTTGGTACAATAGATTATTATACAGGCCGTTTGCGTTATGCCAATGCCGGTCACGACAAGCCTTTTCTACTTTCTGAGGGAGTATCGCTCTTGCCTGCAAAGTCCAATCTTCCGCTGGGGGTTTTCCCGGAGACTCTCTTCGAGGAGCAGTCGCTTCAGCTCTCGCCCGGCTGTTCCCTTTTCCTCTATACGGACGGGCTTACGGAGGCTAAACATTCGGGCAAGCAGCTCTTTGGACGCTCGCGTGTGCAGGCAAGGCTGCAGGAGGCCCTTTCGAGTGGCCTGGACGCCAGACAGACGGTCGTTTCGGTCTTTGATGAGGTGCGCGGCTTTATGGGAGATGCGGCCCAGAGGGATGACCTTACTATGCTGCTGGTGCAGTATAATCCTTCGGAGTTGGTGCGGGAGCATATCGATCTGAAGAACCATCAGGAGGAATTGTCCCGTCTGAGTGATTTTCTGAAGGGTTTTTGCGCCAGAGTTTCGCTGGAGCAGAAACTTGGCCTCAGCCTCAGGCTGGCCGCCGAGGAAGCCGTGGTGAATGCCATCAGCTATGCCTATCCCGAAGGCAAGGAGGGCTTGGTTTCCGTCTATGCGGACAGCGACCGCCGGGAGGTCCGTTTTACCATAGTTGACTCGGGTGTCCCCTTTGATCCGACGGCTGTTGTCCCCGGCGATACCCGTCTGGACGCGCAGGAAAGGCCCATCGGAGGCTTGGGCATACTGCTCACGCGTAAAATTATGGATTCTGTCTCTTATTCGCGGAAAGAAGGAAAGAATGTATTAACTTTGACAAAAAATATCGTATGAAGACAAGTGTTCAGGAAATAGACGGAAAGCTTGTGGCCACTCTCTGCGGCGAACTGGATACGGCCGCCGCCCAGGAAACCGAGGTCGCGCTGCAGCCCCTTCTTCAATCCCGGGGCAAGGATATAGTGATTGACTGTACGGAGCTTGAGTATATCGCTTCCAGCGGGCTTCGTCTCCTTCTGAGCGTGCTTAAGCAGGCGCAGTCAGTTGGTTCCCACGTCAGCCTGAAGAACGTGAATGAAGTGGTCCGCGACGTGCTGGACCTCACCGGTTTTGTGTCCATATTTATTTTTGAATAAGGGATGGTTTCTTTTTTTACCGAAGACATTGATTTCAAGTTCAAGGAGAAGCGCCTCACTTCTCGCTGGCTCAAGCTTGTCGCAGAGAGCGAAATCCGTCGTATAGGAGATATTTCCATAATATTCTGCTCGGATAACTATATCCTGGACGTGAATATGAAATACCTTCAGCACGACTATTTTACGGACATCATTACCTTTGATTACTGCGAAGGAGAACGTCTTTCCGGCGACCTTTTCATCAGCATCGACTCGGTGAGGGAGAATGCCATTACCTATGGTACTGAATTCGAAGATGAGCTGAACAGGGTTATAGTCCACGGTGTCCTTCATCTTATCGGCTATGACGACCATACTAAGAAGGATATAGCCGAAATGAGGTCCAAGGAGAACTACTACCTTTCACTGAGGGAGCTGGTATGACCTGGGATGTCATTGTGGTTGGCGGGGGACACGCCGGATGCGAGGCTGCGATGGCAGCAGCGAATCTCGGATCTTCCGTGCTCTTGATATCTCCGGATCTCAGCGGTCTTGCTAGAATGTCTTGCAACCCTGCGGTCGGCGGAATTGCCAAGGGACAGATCGTGCGTGAGATTGACGCCCTTGGCGGATACACCGGACTTGTGACAGACGCTTCGACTCTCCAGTTCAGGATGTTGAACCGTTCGAAGGGGCCGGCGATGTGGAGTCCGCGAGCTCAGTGTGACAAACTGGCCTTTTCGCTGAATTGGCGCGATTTTCTTTTAACTAATTGTAAATTAAGGATTTACGCGGATTTTGTTGAAGATTTTCTCTTTGAGAATTCAAAAATCTGCGGAGTTCGTACGATTACGGGGGCAATTTTTCATTCTCGGGCACTTGTTTTGACCGCAGGGACCTTCCTTAACGGCAGGATGTTCATCGGCGAGCATTCTTTCGAAGGAGGGCGTATCGGAGAAAAAGCATCTTATAATGTTTCCGATTCTCTCTCATCTCTCGGTATTCCGACCGCCAGGATGAAGACCGGCACTCCCCCTCGCATCGATATCCGTTCCGTAGACCTTTCTTCTCTTCTTCCCCAGGAAGGCGACGCCGTACCGGAGCGCTTTTCTTTCCTGGACCACCCGTCCTCCATTCAGCGCGGCGAAGCTCAGATGCAGTGCTACATCCTTCATACCAACGAGAAGGTCCACGATATACTGCGCAGCGGTTTTGACCGTTCCCCTTTGTTTACAGGACGGATTCACGGCAAGGGCCCTCGCTACTGCCCAAGCATCGAAGATAAGCTCCGTACTTTCTCTGACAAGGATTCACACCAGCTTTTTCTCGAGCCGGAAGGCCGGAATAACCCGGAATACTATCTTCAGGGCTTTTCTTCTTCCCTTCCTCTTGAGGTCCAGCTCGATGCAATGCATTCGATTCCCGGTCTTGAGAATGCAGTCATTTTCAAGCCTGCGTACGCTGTCGAGTATGACTATTTCGACCCTCGCTACCTTAAGTACTCTCTTGAGTCCAAGATTGTCGAGGGGCTTTTCCTTGCAGGTCAGGTCAACGGTACGACCGGTTATGAAGAGGCTGCCGCCCAGGGACTTATGGCCGGAATCAATGCCCATAGATATGTCCACGAACAAGAGGCGTTTGTCCTCCGTCGCGACCAGGCATATATTGGCGTCCTTATAGATGATCTGATCAATAAGGGGGTCGATGAGCCCTACAGGATGTTTACATCGAGGGCTGAGTATCGTATCCTCCTACGGCAAGATAATGCTGATTTCAGGCTCACTCCGCTTTCTCACGAGCTCGGTTTGGCCTCTGAAGAGCGCTACGAGGCGGTTTGTCGCAAGATGGAGGCCGTGGATTCTTTGCGTGAGTCTTGTTCTCGTGTTCGTATCAAGCCTTCTGATATTAACGATTATCTGCTTTCCAAGTCTGCTGCTCCATTGTCTGAGACTAAGCATCTGGACGACCTGGTCTCTCGTCCTGAAGTTTCTCTTTCTGACTTGATGAGTTTTGTTCCACGTGGAACATTTTCTCGTGAAGTCGTGGAATCTGTCGAAATATCTATCAAGTATGCAGGTTATATAGAAAGAGAAAAACTCCAGGCGGAAAAGAATAATCGCCTGGAGTATATCCGAATCCCGGAGGATTTTGATTTTGAAAAGATAAAGGCTCTCTCTATTGAGTGTCGCCAGAAACTTGCCCGCTATCGTCCGTCCACTATAGCTCAGGCCTCAAGGATATCCGGGGTCTCCCCTGCCGACATCTCTGTCCTTTTGGTTTATTTTGGCCGCTAGTCTTTAGTTGAAGGCCTTTTAAAGCCGCTTCAGGGCCGCTTTGATAATGTCTTCGACCTTTGCCGTCGGGTTTTCTTTGAGTATTGCCGGCATTACCTTGGAGATGTTTGCCTTGCTGAAGCCGAGCATCACCAGCGCCGTCGTCGCCTCGTCGACCAGGGCGTTGCTTTCCTGCTGGAATATGACTCCGGACTCGCTTCCTGCACCCTTGACAATCTTGTCCTTCAGTTCAAGGATGACTCGTTGGGCTCCCTTCTGACCGATTCCTTTTACGCTCTTGATCTTGTGCACGTCTTCTGCGAGGATTGCGTTGCGGATTTCGTCGGAAGTCAGCGTCGAGAGCATCATCCTTGCTGAATTGACTCCTATTCCGGATACGCTGATAAGCAGCCGGAAGAGTTCCCTTTCGTCTTTTCCGGAAAAACCGAAATAGAGTTCTTCCTCTTCCCTCAGGTAGTGATGGATATAAACGATACTCTCGCTTTTCCCTTGCAGTGCCTCATAGGTTTGCAGGGAAATCAGGATGCTGTATCCGATGCCTTGATTCTCCAGAATCAATTCTGCAGGAGACAGCGATACAATTTGGCCTTTAATGTAATCTATCATAACGCAAAAATATGTAAATTTGCAGACTTATCCAAAGAAGAATGACTGTTACAGAAATAAGAAGCGAGTTTCCGATACTCTCATCCAAAGTATATTCGCGTCCGCTCGTATATCTGGATAATGCCGCAAGCAGCCAGCGTCCGCTTTCCGTAGTCCGCAAGCTGGATGAAATGTCGCTTGAGGCCAATGCCAATATCCATCGTGCCGTCCACGCCCTTTCCGCCCGTGCGACCGATGAGTTTGAGGCGGCCCGTGATGCCGTTCGCAAGGCCCTGAACGCTGAGTTCCGGGAGGAGATCATCTTCACTTCAGGAGCCACCGCATCTGTCAATCTGCTTGCTTTTTCTTTCGGAGAGGCCTTTGTCGGAGAAGGTGACGAAATTATCGTTTCTCGGGCCGAGCACCATTCGAACATTGTTCCCTGGCAGCTGCTCTGTCAGAGGAAAAAGGCCAGTCTCAAAGTCCTTGAGATTGACGAAAATGGCGAGCTGTTCGTCGAAAGTCTGGAAAAATTGATTTCTCAGAAGACTAAAATCATAGCTATCTCACAGATTTCCAATGTGTTAGGCTGTGTAAACCCGCTTCGTGAGATAGTTGAAACAGCTCATAAATACGGTATACCCGTACTTGTCGACGGAGCCCAGGGCTTCGTTCACCTTCAGACCGACGTTCAGGAGCTTGGCTGCGATTTCTATGTTTTTTCAGGGCATAAGATTTTTGCCGCGACAGGAACCGGCGTCCTCTACGGAAAGAAGGAATGGCTGGACAAGCTGCCTCCGTATATGGGCGGCGGAGAGATGATCGCTACGGTCAGTTTCGACGGGACCACATTTGCTGCTCTCCCCCATAAATTCGAGGCGGGGACTCAGAATTTCAATGCGGTCCCGACCCTCATTCCGGCGCTTGAGCTTCGGAATGTATGCCTTTCTGACCCTCTTTTGCTGCAAAATATGGAAGAGATGAAGGCTTATGTCCTGGACGCTCTTCTATCTGATCCCCGGATAACTCTGTATGGCGTTCCACGTAGAACTATGGACAAGATTCCCCTCTTCTCTTTCACTGTCAAGGGAGTCCATCACGAGGATCTGGCTTTGATTATGGACAAAATGGGCATTGCGCTACGTTCCGGTCAGATGTGCGCCGAGCCCCTTATGGATTATTTCGGGGTAAGCGGAATGCTGAGGGCGTCTTTTGCGCCTTACAATACTATGGACGAGGCGAGGTATTTTATCGAGAGCCTTGATAAGGCCATAAAAATGTTGATATGAGTTTAGAAGAAACGAAGCAGGAAATCATCGACAGCTTTTCGATGTATGATGAATGGCTCGACAAGTATGAGTACTTGATTGAGCTTGGGAAGAATCTGGAAGCTTATCCGGAAGATAAGAAAACTGACGAGCATTTGATAAAGGGCTGTCAGTCAAGGGTTTGGCTCGACGCGGAGATCCGAGACGGTAAACTCTGGTTCGCCGCCGACAGCGACGCCATCATCACAAAAGGTATCATTTCACTGCTTATAAGCGTATATTCGGGTCGTACTCCCGCCGAGATAAGCGCGGACGATTTTTCTTTCATCGAAGCTATCGGCCTTAAAGAGAATCTCTCCCCTACCCGTGCAAACGGCCTTGTTTCAATGATTTCCACAATTCGTCAAATTGCTGGTCAATATGAATGAAGATGTTTTGAGCGCAGAAGACGTGAAGGCTCTGCAGCCTTATTATACGGCAGTCATCGCGGCCTTGAAAGAGGTCTACGATCCGGAGATCCCTGTGAACATCTATGACCTCGGACTGATTTACGAGTTGAATATCAGCAAGGCCAGGGAAGTCTCCATCTTAATGACTTTCACCGCCCCGAACTGTCCTATGGCCGATCAGGTGCTGATGGAAGTGCGCGAAAGCGTGGAGGCCGTTCCTGGCATCACGAAATGCAATATCGAGATGACTTTCGAGCCTGCCTGGGACAAAAGTATGCTCTCCGAAGAGGCCAGGATAGAACTCGGACTTGATTTCGACGACGACGATTACGGCAAACTGGACTAGTGAAAAGGGTCAACGCATATCTTGGACTTGGATCCAATGTGGGGGAGCGTGAAATCAACCTGATCAGGGCTGTGAATCTTCTGGATCAGGCCTTTGGCACACATCCCGAGAGGATTTCCGGTATAGTCGAAACTCCCGCCTGGGGCTTCGAGGGCGGGAATTTCCTCAATATGTGCGTGCTTTATTCCCTTCCCTGCAAGGGCACGGCTGAGGAGGATGCGATGGAACTTCTGCGCCAGGTCAAAGATATCGAGAAAACTCTCGGCAGGGACCTTTCAGAGCCTCTTTTCGACGCCGAGGGGAATCGGATTTACCGGGACCGGATAATAGACATCGACATTCTCTGCTTTGGCGCGAATGTCATTAAAAATGAGGTTCTGACAATCCCCCACCCGCTCATTTCCGAGCGCGATTTTGCCAAGATTCCGCTGCTTGAGATTTCAAAACCGGAGATCAGGAATGCTTTTCCGGAGATATTTCTATAGTGTATTCAAAAAGATTTGGTTAATTTTGCATTTCTATAAGACTTATTTTATATGACACAGGATGAACTTTTCAAGGTGCTTGTAGCCCATTGCAAGGAGTACGGATTCATTTTCCCCTCAAGTGAAATTTATGACGGACTGGCCGCGGTCTATGATTATGGCCAGATGGGCGTACAACTCAAGAACAATATCAAGAACTATTGGTGGGAGGCTATGACCCGCCTGAACGAGAATATCGTAGGTATAGACTCGGCAATCTTTATGCACCCCCGCATCTGGGAGGCTTCGGGCCACGTCGGGGCCTTCAACGACCCTCTGATTGACAATAAAGACTCCAAGAAACGCTATCGCGCCGACGTCCTTATCGAGGACTACCTCGGCAAGATCGAGGAAAAGATCGAGAAGGAAGTGGCCAAGGGCCGCAAGAAGTTCGGCGACGCCTTCGATGAGGCCCAGTTCCGCGCGACCAACCCCAACGTCCTTCGTGAAAAGGCCAAGTGGGACGAGATCCATAATCGCTATGTCGCCGCTGAAAAAGCCTCTGATTTTACTGAATATCGGCAAATAATTATCGATTGTGGGATAGTCTGCCCGATTTCAGGCACCTGCAACTGGACTGAAGTCCGCCAGTTCAACCTGATGTTCTCCACCTCTATGGGCTCAACCGCCGACGGCGCCAACCTTATCTATCTCCGTCCCGAGACCGCCCAGGGCATTTTCGTCAATTATCTTAATGTCCAGAAGACCGGCCGAATGAAGATTCCCTTCGGAATCGCCCAGATCGGCAAGGCCTTCCGCAACGAGATCGTCGCCCGCCAGTTCATCTTCCGTATGAGGGAGTTCGAACAGATGGAGATGCAGTTCTTCATCAAGCCCGGCACCGAACTCGACTGGTTCAAAAAGTGGAAGGAAACCCGTATGAAATGGCACGTCAACCTCGGGATGGGCGCTGAGAACTATCGTTTCCACGACCACGAGAAGCTGGCCCATTATGCCAATGCCGCGACGGACATCGAGTTCAACTTCCCCTTCGGCTTCAAGGAGTTGGAAGGCATCCACAGCCGCACCAACTTCGACCTCGGCAATCATCAGAAATTCTCCGGCAAGAAGATAGAATACTTTGATCCTGAGGAGAATACATCCTATACTCCCTATGTGATCGAAACCTCCATCGGCGTGGACCGTATGTGCCTTGCCGTCCTGGCCCATTCCTACACCGTAGAGAAACTCGAAGGCGGCGAAGAGCGCGTTGTGATGAAGATACCTGCTCCTCTCGCCCCAATCAAGGTCGCCGTGCTGCCTCTCGTCAAGAAAGACGGCCTGCCCGAACTTGCCCAGAAGGTTGTGGACGAACTTAAGTACGACTTCTCCTATCAGTATGACGAAAAAGATTCCATCGGCAAGCGCTACCGCCGTCAGGACGCCATCGGCACGCCTTTCTGCGTAACGATTGACCACGAGTCACTTACGGAAGGCACCGTGACTGTCCGCGACCGTGACTCAATGACCCAGGAGCGCGTCAAGATTGAAGACCTCCGCGCCCTCATCGAGAAGAAAGTCTCGCTGACGAATCTTCTCCGTAACCTCTGTTAAACTGAGAAAGCTGGTTCCATACCTTATCCTGCTCACCCTGTTTGCATCCTGCGGCAGGGTGACGCCGGAACTGAGGCAGGCTTCCCGTCTCGTCGACAATTATCCGGACAGCGCCCTGACCATACTTGAAAGCCTCCCCCGTGAGAGCCTGAGAGGGGAGGGCGCAAAGGCCGAATACGACTTTCTCCGCGCCCGTGCCTTTTATGGCACATATTATTTCCTGGACGACGCATCTTCAATGGCTCTGGCCCAGGCTTACCGCTATCAGGAGAAGCGCCGCCACCGCAGCGGAATGTTCGCCCTATTCATCACAGCCGTCCTAGCGACTTTGGTCCTGTATTTTCGGGCAAAGAAGAACCAGACGGAGAAGCTGCTTCTGCTTGAAAGGGAGGAGAACGAAAAGATGCTTTCGACCGCGGAAGACCTGCGCTCCAGGCTGTCCGCCCTGCAGTCGAAAAGCAAGTCTCCCATAGCCGGCCTCGACACCCTCGACCGCCTTTGCGAACAGTACTATATATATGAAGGTACGGAGAATCTTCAGCCTAAAATCCTGAGGGAAGTCAGCTCGATTGTCGAGGGCCTTCGCTCGGACGACAAGGTCCGCCGCGAGCTTGAGCGCTCGGTGAACGACTCCTGCGAAAACGTGATGAAAAGGCTCCGCGCCACCTTTCCGAAGTGGAAGGAAGAAGACTACAATCTCTACCTTTTCACCGTTGCCGGCTTCTCTTCAACGACCATTTCCACCCTCCTCTCCCAGGACAAGCCCTACGTCTACAACCGCCTCTACCGTCTGAAGGAACGGCTCCGTACAGCCCCTGACGTGGATTTCTTCCTGTCTTGGCTGTGACCTGACAAACGTCACTTTTCCGGTGATAAACGACGTCCGAAAGGGCCTTTGCGAGTTTTTAATTCTTGGCCGTCAGTGTAACGCTTTGATTGTCAGCGCGTTGATTTGTCGCGCCTGCGAGATTTATTTCTTTCGGATATTTTGTCGCGCGAAAAAGCCTTCGTACCTTTGCATCGTAACCAAAGCATTTGAATTATGGAAATTAAGAAAAGCGCCAAAGCCAGCCTTGAGAACAAGAAACTTCTCTTCACCGAGATAGGTCTTGTCGTTGCTCTCGGCGTCGTGTACGGAGCCTTCGAATGGTCCTCCAAGGACAGCTCGGTCGCCGCCCTTGAAGACACCACCCAGGTCCTCGTCGAAGAGGAGATGATTGCACTTCCGAACGAACTTCCTCCGCCCCCGCCCGCAGCTCCGGACATCCCCGTCCTTTCCGACCAGATCGACATCGTCGACGATGACATCAAGCTCGATGACGATATGTTTATGAATCTCGAGGATGACAACTCCACTTACGAGATCCAAGACTATAAGGAGGCCGAGGTCGTCGAGGAAGAAGTCGAGGAAGAGGCCATTCCTTTCCAGCTCGTCGAGCAGAAGCCTTCTTTCAACGGTGGCGATGCCAATGAGTTCTCAAAGTGGGTCAACTCCCGCCTGGTCTATCCTGAAATCGCCAAGGAAAACGGCGTGCAGGGCCGTGTGACCCTCCAGTTTACCGTTGAGTCCGACGGCCGCGTGACCAATGTGAAGGTCCTTCGCGGTGTCGACGAGTCCCTGGACAAGGAGGCTGTCCGCGTCGTGTCAAGCTCCCCGAAGTGGAAGCCCGGCAAACAGCGTGACCGTGCGGTCAAGGTTACCTATACCTTCCCTGTGATCTTCCAGCTCCGTTAAAAGGGGAGAGATGAATATTACCGATACCGACCGTCAAATGATGAGGGCGGCCATCCGGCTTGCGACTCAGAGTGTCGAAAATGGCGGAGGCCCGTTCGGCGCAGTGATAGTCAAAGACGGCGAGATAATCGCCGCCCGGTCGAATTCAGTAACCATAGACAATGACCCCACGGCCCACGCCGAGGTCAACGCCATCCGGGAGGCCGCCCGCAAACTGGGGACTTTCGACCTCTCCGGATGCACTGTCTATACCTCCTGCGAGCCCTGTCCGATGTGTCTCGGAGCCATATACTGGGCCCATATCGACCGTATTTTCTATGGAAACAACCGCGCTGATGCGGCCGCAATCGGCTTCGACGACGATTTTATCTATCGTGAGTTGGATAAACCCTTCGCTAAGCGCAGCGTCCCTATCCTTCCCCTCCTCCAGAGCGAAGCCCTGTCGAGTTTCCGCCTCTGGGACGAAAAATCTGACAAAACAGAATATTAAAGTATGAAACGCCTTTTCTTTGCTTTTGCTGCACTCTTGCTTCTTGCCGGATGCAGCTCTGCCCCGAAATATGCAAACCGTGCGGAAGCAATTGCTGCTCAGATACATAACCCTCAGTCCAAATACGTAGTTGTGGCATGCCACCGCGGCGACTGGCGCAACTGGCCGGAGAATTCCATCCCGGCCATCGAAAGTGTCATCGCAATGGGTGCGGACATCGTCGAAATAGACCTTAAAATGACCTCCGATTCCGTTCTGGTGCTGAGCCACGACCGTGACGTCAAGCGCTGCACGAACTTCAGCAGGGTTTTCAGGGAGGATAAGGAAAAGAGTGCAAAAGTAAAAGACCTCACTCTCGCCGAAATCAAGAGTCTCAGCCTGAAACGCGCCCACGGAGTCACGATAGACTCTCTCCGTATGCCCACCCTGGAGGAGGCTCTTCTCTGCACCAAAGATAGGATCTGCGTCAATGTCGACCAGGGATACGAGTACTACGACAAAGTCTTGGAAATAACTGAAAGACTGGGGGTTACCGACCAGGTCCTGATAAAGGGCTCCAAGCCGGTAGAGGTCGTTGCGGAGCACGAAGCCGCCTACCCTCACAATATGATGTATATGCCCATAATCAATATCCAGCAGGAGAAGGGCAAGGCTCTCTTCTACTCCTATCTGGAAAAGGGCGTCGTGCCTCTGGCCTATGAAGTCTGCTGGGGCAATAATAATGACAGCGCCTTCAAGGACGCGGCGGAAAAGATAATCGCCCAGGGTTCAAAAGTATGGGTGAACACAATCTGGGCGTCGCTCTGCGGGGGAGACGGAAATGATGACGACGCTGCCTTCCGGTGCAAGGATCCCGGTGAGGTGTATCAGCAGTATATGGACGCTGGAGTGTCAATGATCCAGACCGACCGTCCCGAACTCATCATCGGCTGGCTTACAAAAGTAGGCCGCCACACGCTGAAGTAGGCTTACATAATCACTATCAGGCCGGCGAGCAGCGCGGCGGGGATGGCCAGGACCATCCCGATAAGGGAGCCCTTGATATGGAACCAGTAGTCGTGGTAGGCCTCTTTCATATCCTCTGTTCCTGGTATGATGAAATGAGGGTCGTGGCAGAACCAGATGCAGTCCATCACCAGGGCGTCGAACCAGTCCACTACGCACCATAGAAGATACGCGGTCAGAGTCCCTTCCCAGAAGGTTTCACAACCATTGACATAGCGCATCAGAAAGCCGAGAACCAGGCCGAAAATAAGCAGTACGGAGATTTTCTTTATGTAAAACACCGTCCCTCCGGGGCGGTTGTTTTCGTCTACAAGCCCCAGTTTCACGGCCCTTTCCACTATGGCCGGGGGATAGTTGTAGATAGTCTTCAAAGGGTTTCTCGAAAGGATAAAGACGAAAAATGTAAAGGCCACGCAGGCGAGCAGGGATTCAAGCAGGAATATCATAGAGTTCAGCCATTTGGACAAAGATAATAAATATTTCTACAGAGCGTGAATGAAAAAATGTTATTTTTGCAAGTGAATCTAAATCAATGGATATGAAAAAACTTGCGACTATTGCTCTTGGTTCAATCCTGTGCTTGGGGTTTTTCTCTTGCGAAGAAAAAGAACCAAGCAGCCAGAATTCAGCATTCCTGCGTTTTGCCCCAATCACCAACGCGGCCGACAGAATTGTCCGGATTGATGTAAGTAATTATGGAGAAACGCCATATACTACTACTCTCATCAGTTACGAAAAAGGATGTGTGTCCTTAACTGAAACTATTGGAGGGGCACGGAACAGCTACAAGTATGGCAAAAACGGGTTCAGCGATTATTGCGAATTCTTCGAGGAGTTCCCCGTTGCCAAGAGCATTTATCCGGAAGACTACATCGTATCGAAAATGGTCCATCAATATGACAGTTATGTCTATGAAAACGGGTCTGTCAAATTCGATTCTGAACTATCAGACGGCAGTAAAAGCACAGGCACATTTACTCTGAACGATGATAAGACGGTAAGTTCTTACAACGATGGTCACAACGAAACTATATTTGAATGGACTGATGGCAATTTAACTGCTTTTACCGCCGGTGACGGCAGTAAAACTGTCATTGAATATTCTCTGACGGCTAATCCCTGGTGCGGAATCGATGTCATCAGCGGCCTTGAAGATCTTTTTGTTCCCAGCATTGTCGCAGGCCATTTCCATTCAAAGAACGTCCTTTCCAAAATCACGTATTACGGCCCAGATATGACTGTCAAAGATGAATTAGTGTTTGAGAGTGAAGTCGACGGGAAAGGTCACGTGAAAAAGATTTCCCAAAAGAGGAACGGGGAATTATTAGTGGAAGTGGTACTTTTTTATGGCAGCCACGACGCTTCGACTATACATAGACCAAGCAAACTCAGCCGTTACGTAACGCGTCAGGAAATTCTTGAGGAGAAGTTCGTTCCTTCGACGGATAACAATATCGATTTCTCCTACGACTACAATATCAAGACAGAGTTCTCTGACGGGACAGAAGAAACCAAGTGGTACTCTCGTAAGAACAAAGTCATCGCCGTGAAAGCAAAAGAATTGTACGCCGAGTCCTGGAGCTTGAAACAGCCTGAATTCATAGAGCTTACTCCACTCTCGGACGATTCGAAAATACGTAATGATAAAATGGGCTTTTACCAGGTTCCGGTATCCGAAAGTGAAAGCCGCCGACTGATCTTTAAACCGGACACCCAGAGCATCCCCCTGGACATAATGATTACATTCAACACCGAACACGGAATCATCTATTGGGATGGTTCCAGCAGGGTTTTCCATCATCCATATACCAATCCTGCGGTCCGCGTGTCCAAGGCCGGATGGACATCATCTCCCTCGCAACAGATTACGTACAACAATAGGTCCGCGACTATGGTGCCGTGGTCAGGCAATATGGAGCTTGATATGAACGGCAACGAGGGCAAGGGCGGCTTTAATTTCAAAGTCGAGTTCAAACTGTACAAATACAATTGAATGGAAAACACCTCTCCGGAAAGAATAGAAGAACTCGTCCTGAAGCAGCGAAACTTTTTCGACGGAGGCAGCACCCGCGATGTAAAATGGCGTATAGGCCAGCTGAAAGCCTTCAAAGCCGGATTGAAAAAGTGGGAAAAAACCATCTGCGATGCCCTGTGGCAGGACCTTCACAAGAGTTACGAAGAAGCCTATCTGACGGAAATAGGACTCGTCTATGGCGAAATAGACGATGCCATCCGCAACACCCGCCGCTGGGCAAAGAAAAGACGCGTCGCCCCCTCTCTGAGTGTGGCCCCGTCAAAAACATACATCGTCCGCGAGCCCCTCGGCTGCACCCTTATCGTGAGCCCCTGGAACTATCCCGTCCAGCTTCTGCTCAATCCGCTTGTCGGAGCCATCTCGGCAGGCTGCACAGCCCTCCTGAAGCCCTCGCCCTATGTGCCGAACGTGTCCAAGGCACTTGAAACGCTGATTGCCGACAGCTTCCCCGAGGAGTACATAGCCGTAGTCCAGGGCAATCGCCTGGTCAACGCAGAACTCTTCCGTCATCGCTACGACCTCGTTTTCCTGACAGGCAGCCCCTCGCTCGGGCGCATTGCAATGGAGGCCCAGTCCAAGTATCTGACGCCCCTCGTGCTGGAACTCGGCGGAAAGAGTCCCTGTATAGTCGACAAGGACGCCGACCTGCCTCTTGCCGCCCGCCGCATCGCCTGGGGAAAGTGCCTCAACAGCGGCCAGACCTGCATCGCGCCGGACTATCTCTTCCTCCACGAAGATATCAAAGAAGCCTTCGTAGAGGCCTTCCGCCGTGAAGTGAAAAGACTCTATCCGGAGGGGACCGAGCATTCCGACAAGTATGTCCATATAGTCAGGGAGGCAGCCTTCGACCGGCTTGAGAGCTATCTCAAAGACGGCGAAATCATCGCCGGAGGCCACAACGACCGCGAAAAGCTATGGATCGAGCCCACCCTTCTGGACAAGGTCTCCCCGGACTCGCCGGTGATGCAGGAAGAAATTTTCGGGCCCATCTTCCCGATACTGACTTTCCGGGACCGCGCCGAGGTCGCCGACTTTGTCAATTCCCGCGAAAAGCCGCTCGCCTTCTACTATTTCGGCAAGGAAAAGAACGGATGGGAATTGATTGCTGCAACCACCTCCGGCGGGGCCTGCATCAATGATGTAGTTATGCATATAGCCAACAGCCACGCTCCTTTCGGCGGTGTCGGCAATTCCGGTATGGGTTCATATCATTCCGAGCGCAGTTTTCTGGCATTCAGCCACGAGCGCACCGTCCTGCGCACGCCGCTTTGGATAGATCTTCCGGTCCGCTATATGCCCTACAAGCTGTTCTCCATTGTGAAGAAAATGCTTTAGGCAAGGTCTCCGAGGTCAGCCTCGGTATAGGAGCCGAACCAGTCGGAGAGCTTAGCCTTCGCCCGGGCCTTGATGTCCGGGGTAATCGCCGTCGCGACATAGAGAACTGCGCCTAGCAGTGCGCTCCAGTCATCGACTATGCCTATTCCGGGGAAGATGTCAGGAATGAAATCGAAAGGCAGGATGAAGTATCCAAGAGCCCCCATTATCACGGCCTTGTAGCGGGAAGGCGTCGCGGGATCAGTGAGCGTAAAATACAAGACCAGAGCGTAATAGACCGTCTTGATGCCCGCCTTTTTCGCGAACTTCGTTATCTTTTTGAAGAAGTCATTCTCGGAATAATGCTTCTGATATTGCTGCAGTTCCGACGAAGAGATGGAATTTTTTGACATATTTTTTACCTTTGCAGGGTAGATTGTCTGCAAAAATTGTGCAATGCTAATCAAGGATGTAGTATATTCCAAGGTCCACGGATACTGGTGCGAAGCCCCCTCGTCCCGGCCGATTTCCGTCTGGAGCCTGCTCGGAAAGCTGTGTCGCCGCCGGGAGCTGGAGCTGAAAATGGATATATACACCACGGATCTCCCGGGCCGCCGGCCGCTTCTTCTGATGATGCACGGAGGAGCCTATATGATTGGAAATAAGGAGGAAAAGGGGCAGGTGGAGTGGTGCAGACATTTCGCTTCGCTCGGCTATGTGGCCGCGTCCATAGACTATCGTCTCGGGCTCAGGCCGGGCAGGGGAGCCGTTGCCAGGGCTGAGAAGGAGGCCGTGGAAGATGCTGCGGCTGCTCTCTCTTTCCTCCTTCAAAGGGACGATGTCGACCCGGAGAGAGTTTTCGTCGCCGGAACCAGCGCCGGAGGGGCCATCGCGCTGTCCCTTGCCTACGACCCGCCGTCGAATATGCCGCCCTGCCGGATAAGGGCCGTCGGCAACCTCTGGGGCTATGTCCACGACCTTGGCATCCTTGGCCGCGCGAATGTCCCAATCTTTTCTTTCCAGAGCGAAAAGGACCCTATGGTCCCTTACATTGAAGGCTATCCGCTCGGAGCTAAATGCCTAATGGACAAGTGTTTCGGTACCCTCGCGGTCCATCGTCAGGCCCAGAGTCTCGGCATAGTCTCGGAGCATCATTCCGTCCCCGAAAAGGGCCACCGCCTGCACCTCGACGCCGACGACAGGCTCACTCCGCGCTTTTTCGAAATCCGCGAGCTCCTGAGCGCCTTCTTCGCCGAGGTCTGACACAAAAAAAGACCGGCTCGGAGGAGTCGGCCTTTTTGTTGAAACGCTGTCTCTTAGAACTTGAAGTTCACGCCGACAGTAATCTGGCTGCGGCCGACGGTGGTTTTGTCGAGCTTCCAGTAGTTCATCAGGGAGTGGTTGTAGCCCACGAGAACAGCAATCTGCTCGTTGACCTCGAAGCCGAGACCGCCGCCGAGGAGGATGTTGAAACGCTCACGGGCAGGAACGAGAGTAGCCTCGCCTCCGACAATGCCGAGAGAGCCGAGATCAATGCTGGCGCTGACCTTGTCAGCTTCGAAATTGTTGCGGGTGTTGGTCTCGTTGGAGACTTTGGTGATGGTCTTGTTGATAACGCCGATCTGGAAGATAGGGCCGGCAAAAGCCATAAGCTTGAAGTCGCTGGTCAGGTTGAAACCGTAGCTGATGTTGATGGGAATGTTGACGGTAAGGTCCTGATACTTCTTGTTGGTATTGTCCTTGTCAGTACCGAAGAGCATTGAAGCATAGGCACCGGGAGTGATTGCGAGACCATCTACGAGAGCGTCGAGGCCGAAGGTGTAGTTGGCGCCGGCATAGAAACCGTTGAGGTCCTGAGTGTACTTCTTGGTACCGTCGTTAGTCTGGACTTTGGAGATTTCAGTTGAATTCAGATAGCCTGCTCCGACAGAGAGCTGGGCGAAAGCCTGTGTGCCGAAAAGCACGAGAGCTGCAGCAATTGCAATAAACTTTTTCATTTTTTGTATAACATTTTAAAGGTTTGACGGAGTTGGGTCAGGACCGCCGGCGGAAGACTTGAAGTCGAAACTGCCGCCGTGGCAGGTCCAGGTATGGAGGGCGCCGCTTTCCTTGTCCTTGACGGTCAGCGCCTGGCGGAAGACCCGGATCTCGGAAACGCCGCTGCCGAAAGCGCCGACCTTCCCGATAAGTTTCCATTTCCCGCCGCCGAGCTGATAGATACGGGCCACGACACCCTGCGAGGTGCGGCTGCCGATCACCAGTTCGACCACATTGTCCCCGGTGAAATCGTGGATGCCGACCAGCGTCTCTCCCTGCCCGTTGAGGAGCAAGTCTCCATTGACGCTGACCTTGCTTCCTGCGATGAAAGCCTGCCAGGCAGTGCCGCCGACGGAGAAGTCCAGAGCCCCGGACGTGCCGAAGAAATAGCTGTCCAGACCGATGACGAAAGTCTTCGAGTCCATATCCCCATAGGAGCGCACCTGAGCGGCGGCCCCGAGACAAAGCAGTGAAAATAATATGGTCAAAACTCGTTTCACCGCTGCAAATATAAGGATAATTTCGCTAAATTTGCAAGATAGAACCAAGAACCGTCCTTTATGTCCTCCATTCAAGACAGAATTCTAAGGGAAGCCATCACTTTCGATGACGTTCTCCTGGTCCCGGCGTATTCCGAAGTCCTGCCTCGCGAAGTCAGCCTCAACACGCGTTTTTCCCGCAATGTCCCCCTCGAAATCCCCTTTGCCTCAGCCGCGATGGACACGGTCACCGAGGCCCGGATGGCCATAGCAATGGCCCGCTGCGGCGGAATAGGGGTGATCCATAAGAACATATCCGCCGAAGCCCAGGCCGCCGAGGTGAAGAAGGTCAAGGCAGAAGGCCTGAGGGCTGCCGCCGGGGTCGGCATAACGCCGGACGCCCTGGAAAGGGTCAGAGCCCTTGTCGCGGAAGGGGTGGACGCCGTTGTCCTGGATTCCGCCCACGGGCACTCGAAGGGGGTTATGGACAAGCTCAGGGAGATTAAGGCGGCCTTCCCGGGACTCGACGTCGTGGTCGGGAACATAGCCACCGCCGAGGCCGCGAAGGACTTAATCGACGCCGGAGCCGACGCCCTCAAGGTCGGAATCGGTCCGGGGTCCATCTGCACGACGCGCATCGTCGCGGGCGTCGGAGTCCCTCAGCTGACGGCCATAGCCGAGGTCGCCGAGGCCGCAGCAGGCCGCGTCCCTGTCATAGCCGACGGCGGTCTGCGCTATTCCGGGGACATCGTGAAGGCCCTTGCCGCCGGGGCTGACAGCGTGATGTGCGGCTCCCTTTTCGCCGGGACGGACGAGGCCCCTGGGGAGTGCGAGGAAATCGGCGGCGTCCTTTACAAGGGCTACCGCGGGATGGGTTCGGTGGACGCTATGAAGGCCGGCTCGGCTGACAGATATTTCCAGAAAGAAGCGAAAAAACTCGTCCCCGAGGGCGTCGTAGCCCGCGTCCCCTGCAAGGGGCCGGTCGGAGAGGTGATATTCCAGCTCGCCGGTGGCCTCCGCTCCGGAATGGGCTATGTGGGCGCAAAGGACCTGGAGAGCCTCCACAAGGCCCGTTTTGTCCGCGTCAGCGCCGCCTCTCTCCGCGAAAACCATCCCCACGACGTACAGATAGCCAAGGCCACACCAAATTACAATGGATAAGATACTGATACTCGATTTCGGCTCGCAGTACACCCAGCTGATAGCAAGGAGGGTCCGTGAAGAAGGCGTCTACAGCGAGATCCATCCCTACAATAAGATTCCCTCGCTGGAGGGAGTCAAAGGCGTGATACTCAGCGGTTCGCCGGCCAGCGTAAACGATGCTGACGCGCCTGTCCCGGATCTCGGAGAAATACGTGGCCGCCTGCCCCTTCTCGGCATTTGCTACGGTGCCCAGTACCTCGCCCACAGCAGCGGAGCACGTGTCGCCCCGGCTGCCTCGAGAGAATATGGACGCGCTGAAATCCAAGTACTTGAGGACGACCGGCTGTTCGAAGGAATGTCGGAGAGCTCCATAGTCTGGATGTCCCACGGCGACACTATCCTCACCCTTCCGGAGAGATTCCACCGCATTGCCTCGACCGCCGACATCGCCAATGCCGCGTTCCGCCTCGAGGGCGAGCCCAGCTGGGGCATCCAGTTCCATCCCGAAGTCCATCACAGCGCTGAGGGGCCGAAGCTCATAAGGAACTTTGTCAGAGGCATTTGCGCCTGCAAGGGCGAATGGACCCCCGAAAATTTCATTGAGAGTACGGTAAAGGAACTGAAGGCTAAGCTAGGCGATGACGAGGTACTTCTCGCCCTCTCCGGGGGAGTGGATTCCTCCGTCGCCGCCCTGCTTTTGCAAAAGGCCGTCGGAGAGCGCCTGCGCTGCATATTCGTGGACTCCGGCCTGCTCCGCAAGGATGAGTTCGACTTCGTTCTCGCCTCCTACGAAGGGATGGGCCTGCAGGTTGAGGGCGTAAGGGCGTCGGAGCGCTTTTTCGCTGACCTTAAGGGAGTTACCGAGCCGGAGGCCAAGCGCAAAGTCATCGGCCGCGACTACATCGAGGTCTTCAACGAGGCCGCGAAGAAATATGGACAGGTGAAATGGCTGGCCCAGGGGACCATCTATCCCGACGTCATAGAGTCCTCCTCCGTCAAGGGACCGTCCGTGACCATAAAGAGCCACCACAATGTCGGCGGCCTTCCCAAAGACTTGAAATTCAAATTGGTAGAACCCCTCCGCCTGCTTTTCAAGGATGAGGTCCGCCGCGTCGGAAAAGCCCTCGGCCTTGCTCCGTCCATCCTTGGCCGCCATCCTTTCCCCGGTCCGGGCCTCGGCATCAGAGTGCTCGGCGAAGTCACCCCTGAGAAGGTCCATATCCTCCAGGAGGCCGATGCGATATATATATCCGCCCTTCGCCGCCACGGACTTTACGAAAAGATCTGGCAGGCCGGAGCCATACTCCTTCCCGTCAGGAGCGTCGGCGTGATGGGCGATGAAAGGACCTATGAAAGCTGCGTCGCACTGAGGGCCGTCAGCTCTGTGGACGGTATGACCGCGGAGGCCTATCCGCTGCCATACGACGTTCTGGGTGAGATTTCCGGCGAAATCATCAACCGCGTCCGCGGCGTCAACCGCGTGGTCTACGACATCTCCTCTAAACCCCCGGCAACGATCGAGTGGGAATGATTTTCCGCAGGGAAAACGCTATATGATCGGCCCGGTCGGGTGGAAGACCGGATTCTCCAGTTCTTGCTGAAGGGCGTAGCGCTCTTGAACGCCGTCGTATTTGTACTCCAGATAGTTCCCTTCTCTGGCTATCCAGAGTTCGAACAGCCGGTCTTCGATAATGCAGGTTCCTTTTGATATCTTTTTTATCAATGGACTGCTTTCATCCTGCAGAGATAACAGTGCTTTTTGAACACTTGATGCGCTGTTGAGATGATAGCTCTTAACGATTTTGGCTGAAGTCAGGTTCCTTGCTATGCCGAGGGCTGCTACACAGTAGAGAGTGTTCCGGACATTCTCCCGCTCAATCCTGTTCATAATTTCCCTGAAAGACGCATCCCTGCTGTCCAACAGCAGGTTGACTGCAGCTTTTATGGCCCCCAAATCAGCCTTTTGTCCGGGCTCGACCATACTGAAGACACGATTCATCGTCTCTTGCATAGGTGCGGTTTCCCCTGAAAACAAAAGATATAGAAATTGGATTGCTTCCGCCGTTACCGATTTGTCGAATTGATTAAATATACGCCTGCAGAACGACATTGTTGCCGTTTCGGATGAGGGAAATCAATTCGCCCGTTTCCTTCTCTCTGTCAAAGAAGAAATCGTCCGGAATCTGTATCCCGGTGTAGAAAGGATTGAAATGCCGAATATCTGCCATTATTCCTGCTTTTGGTGCAAAGAAAATGCATTTTTATTTTTATCCAAAACGGATAATCTAAAATAGATAATTTTCAGATTCCCTCCCCGGCCTATTCTGACCTGCGTTTCCGCTGCGCCTTCCGCCCCGTGAAATGTAAGCGACTGAGCGTCAGTGACTTGTGTAAAATCGTCTATGTTGATTTACATAGACGATTTCTTATAAGTAATTAATAATCATACGCTTACATTTCACGCCGTGTTTTGCCTTATTCCCAAGGCAGTTTCTTCAGGGCTTTGACCTGGGCCTCGCCCTTTACGAATTCTCCGCCGGTCGGGCATATCGCCTCGGCTGCACGACGAAGCGGCCGTGGTTGTGGGAGGAGCGGGCCTTGGCGGCGAGTTCGCCTATGGGTCCGTCATTGCCGCAATCCATTATGAGAGAGCACCTTGTGCCGCGGAAGGCGGTCAGCATCGCGACGTCTCCGTTGCTGTCCCCGGCGACCAGGACAGGCCCGTCGGAACAGTGTGACGCGGCCATAAATGCCTTGATGTTCTCCACCTTTCCTTCCTTGTACGGCTGCGGATAGCCTTCCAGTTTGGCCGGAATGATACTGTCCCCCTCGGCGAGTCTGATTCCATAGACTCGCTCCGGAGGCATACCGAAGCCGATTTCGGGATCGCAGGCGAGCACTTCGACAAGTTCTTCCAGAGAAGCTGAGCAGATATATGTGTCGATCCCGTGCTCCACCAGGGCCCGGTGCAGGTTTTTCATAGCCTGAGTCACTTTCAGGCCTATTTCCGCTATCCCAGTGAAGCGGCCGTCTGGGGAGGTCCATTCCTCTTCGTACGGCTCTATGGACAGATTGTGGCGGATGGACTCTTCCATAAGGCTGCGAGCCTCGGCTTTGCTCATTCCGCACAGCAGGGCAGGCTGCCAGATGCATAGGTCTTCATAGCTGTATGCCAGTCCCAGCTGCTCCTCGAAGGAGAGGAAACGGGCGCGGAAATCCAGATAAAGCTCGCTCTTGCGGATCTCCTCAATGGCCATTCCGCCGTCGCGCATCTCCTCCAGCTGCCGATACTCCTCCGAGAGCTGTTTTCCCGCTTCGGCCGCGCTCATCCCCCAGCCTTCCAACTGCCTTGATCCATCCTCTATCCCCCCGAGGAAGCAAAGCTCGGGAGCATCGGCAAAGCGCATATTCTCAATCATATAGAGCATCAATGTCTGCGAAACGTCGTGGATGATCGAGGTGTTGTCACAGTCGAATACGGCGTAGGGAGCGCAGGATGCCCCACCTCCGTCGCGGATCAGAGTCGACAGGGCTTTGTGGACACTCGGCTCCCATCCCTCTCTCTCAAGGACTTCCGGTCCCCGGCAGGAGACAGCGAGGACAAGGGCAAGGAATATGGTCTTTTTCATCTGTTTTTTTGCAAAGATATCAATTCTGCCGGATATCTATGCTTGCAGGAGCATCGGTTTTCAGCGGCAGCCAGATAATGGTCGAGGGGCCGTCCCAGGCGGAAACGGCTCCGACGGCGGCCTCAGGGAAAGCTTTGCCGTCAACGCTTACGGAGCAGTTCGTGCCGTCTGCGCCTTTCAGTATCAGACAAAGCCCGTTCGCGGGCTGTGAGGCGGAGGCTTCGAGGCGGAAGGAAAGCGGCCCGGCGGCAGCAGGAGTGCCGGAAGAAGCCGCAGGAGAGGACGAAAGGACATAAGCCCTCTGGCTTAGATCGTACGTGACCTCGGAGCCGCCGCATAGCAGCCTGGGCGCCCTGAGCCAGGACTTAGCCAGCGGGAGCAGGTCGGAAGCATCGCCCTCGGTGCAGCCGCAGAGCATCAGTTTTGTCATTTTCCAAGTGTTCCAACCGGTCTGTTCCAGAGAATGCGGTGCGTTGTACTGGGTCGCCGTGTAGGTGTGCGAAGCCGCGTCCGCGACGCAGGCATAGCGCCCGATCACATAGTCCTGGCTTAGCGGCCAGTGATTCCGCCAGGGGAAGGCTGAATACTCCGACCAGCGCCCGGAATAGCGTTGGATCTCAGGTCCGGGACGCCCGTTTTCATTCGCCCCGTCGCCGTCTTCCAGTATCAGGAAAGGATTCCAGCGGCTCTTGAGGTAACTGACCTGGATATTTGCGCCGGCAATGCAAGCTGCGTCATACTTTGCCTCTCCATCGAAGTCCCATCCGTACTCGGCGCTGCGGCCGTCCATTGCCGCGACTGACATTATCCTGGCGGCGTCCAGTACATCTTCCGGCCTCTGGTCGGGATGCAGGACCTGCAGGCTCTGACACCATTCGTACCAGTCATTCGGCCTGGAAGTCCACAGCTCCATCTTGCGTACCCCGACCCCGTCCGGATAGAAGATATAGGTCTCCTCGGAGCAGTCGCCCCAGAGCGTTTCCTCGCTTTGGTATGGAATTTTCTGGTTGACACCTACGGGGATGTTACGCCATACGATGACCGTGCGGGCCGGCGAGTTTTCCACTATCCTGACGCTGGAATAGTCCGCGTGCTTGTCGCTCATACTCTCCGGGCAGCCCCAGCCTGTAACTTTCTTTCTCTCAATGAATTCGTTGCACATCCAGTTCCCTTTCTCCGTCACAAAGCAGGGCGCGTAAGAGATGCCCTTCCAGAAAACAACCTTCCAGGGCTGCTGCGGCCCGAATCCGACAACCACATCCGGCAGGTTTCCCCTCCACCTGTCGTCAAATGCTTTATAATATTTCAGCGGAATGTACCAGGCACCGAAAGCGAGACCGTCCGGCCCGGAGGGAAGCCTGCGCTGCTCGAACTCCGGTGCAGACGGCCGTACGAACTTCTCTTTCAGAATCTTGCCATAGGCGCCTTTGTCGTAATACAGAGCCAGTTCGTCAAGCGCCCCGTCAAGGCTGCTATAGATTGGAATGTCCTGATTTTCAAAGAAAGACGGAGTCTTTACGGGAGTGCGTCCTATCCACAGATCAAAGTCCTGCTCCACCCAGGGAGCTTCCATCGCCGTCTTGGCGACCTCCTTTCCGTCGATGGCCAGATAAAGCCCGCTCGCCGCCCTGAAAAACGCCGTAAGCCGGGACCATTGCCTCAGCGGCAGTCCCGACGGACTCTCTACGGAAACCCATTCCCCGGCAATCGCTACGGAAAAATGGACCCTCCCAAGAGCGTCCAGCCACATATTCCATCCTCCCGGGGCGTCCGTCCTCTGCCGACTCACCACCGGGCAGGGGCTCTTTGGAAAGGCCACGGGGCATATCCACACGTCCACGGCGAAATGCCTTTCCGCCTGCGGCACCTCCGCCGCCGGGACGACAATCCTGCTGTCGAAGCCGTCGAAAAACGCCGCCCGCCCCTTTACCCCGGGTATGGCTCCATCCTCAAACGACATCGAAAACCCCGCCGCCATCGTTGCCAATATGATGCTTAATATTGTCATAACTGCTTGATTATATTCTGTTTACTAGCTTTAACCATCACTTCTTTAGGTCCGCCCGCAAAGCAGACGATTATGGCCACCTCCTTGCCGACAAGCTCTTTCTCGAATTCGAGACTGAGCCTGACGGAGCTGAAATCCTCCGCCCATTCCGCCTTTGTGACCAGAGTTCCGAAACCCGTGGAAACCGTTCCGGGCTTGTTGTAGGCATTATACCAGTTGATTATCGGCGAAGATAGCCCGGAGAAATTGCTCCAGCCTCCTCCCCGTCCGCTGTCAATCATAAAATGCTCATAGCAGTTGTAGGAGTCCTCGCATTCCCTTTCCCAGCATTTCAGGGCAGTCTCGGCAATCTGCCGCGCCCTCTCCGGAAGGCCAAGGTCCAGCATAGTCTTCCAAAGAATCATCTGGTGCGGAAGCCATACCGTGCCGTTCCAGTAACCGTCCTTGCGGTAGTAGGGAGCGCTCTGGTCCACGGCCGTAATCCCGCAGTGGCTCCATAGTTCCCCTTCGGTAAATATATGGTCCAGAAGGGCTTTGCTCTGCTCCTTGCTCGTAATCCCCGCGACAAGCGGACTTACCCCGTCCAGTCCCCGGTCGAAGTTCGTACTCTTCGTCCCTGCCACTGCCGGCCTTATCCCGTCCTGCGCCGGTATTCCCATCTCCGGAGTCCATAGATATAGGCCCTCGGGCTTCCCCTTGTCGTCGTGCCGGACATAGCCGAAATAGCCGCTTTCGCTGTCCCAGGCATTGTCCAGGATGCCTTTTGCCATCTCCGCTATGTCCGCATCGTACTGCCTGATATCCTTCTGAAGAGCCTTGCGTCCGTTCTTTGGCCCGCTGGATACCATATGCGTAGCGAGCAGCCTCAGGATCTTTGCGCAGCGGATGTAATACGAGGTCGAGACCATCGGAGTCGTCTTCGAGCGCAGCTCCTCCTGGGGCCTCAGGAGCCACTGGGGCGGGTAATCGTCCCATCCGCCGCTGTTGTAGAAGATGTTCCAGGTTTCCAGAAGTCCGGAAGGCTTACGGAAGCGCGGCCCGGTCATAAAGTCGTAGAAGCGCTTCAGGCGGGGATAGATTTCCCGCAGCAGAGCCTCGTCGAAGCCATTGTTTTTCAGCACGTCACCTATTGCGAGGATCTGTGTCGCCAGGGGAGTGCCGTGATGCACGAACGGCGCTTCCTCTTCCGGGGCCGTAGTGTATTGGCGGATAATCTCGTAGCCGCGCTCCGGGGCGATTTCGCTCATTGCCCAGCCGATGAAACCGCAGTCCCAGGTGTAAAGGCTGTTCCAGTTCTTTCCGGGGCAGAAATGACGTATGGGCTCTCCGAAAGCATCGATCGGGTAGACCACATTCGTCAGCAGCGTCGCCTGCATCAGCTGCACCCCTAGAGGTACCTCCTGGCCGCCAGGCTGTGATAGGTGACCATCAAAAGCCGTGGGGGATAACACGTTGTTGCTCAGCGTTTTACGCGTTTTACCCTGGTTAAAATCAACCAGGGCACTTTGCGTAAGTGTCTGGCTGTAAGGCTTTTGTTCCCCACGCGCAATAGCCGATGATCCACGCGCAATAGCCGGTCCACGCACAATCACCTGCCAGACAGTCGTGTCGGATTGAGGCCGGAGCACCACCGGCCTCAGAAAGTTCGCCGTATAGTGTCCCTTCAGGTCCCCCTTAAGCCGCTTGCTGGTATGATTGTGCACCATAGGCGGCATCAACTGCTCCAATCGGGCGCACTTCCATTCCCGCACCTCGCTTAGCGGATAGTCCCACACAACGCTGTAAGTATCAGCTACTTCCGGATACTTGACAGAAAAGCAGCCCTTCCCCTCCGTGATTTCCGGAGTCCACTGCTCAGCAGTCCCGCCGACCTTCCGCACAGCAAGCTGCAGGCTGATGTTCTGCACAAGCGGGGTGTTGTTTATGCAATGGGTCTCCAGCAGCACCCTGTCCTCGTCAAGGATGTGGTAGGTCGCGTCCACATAGACCCTGTCTTTCCACTCTATCTCGTGCCGGTAGGTGATATGCTTCATATCTGCAGATACGCTCCAGGGATGGACATCCGACTCGAAAAGGGCGCAGGGGACTTTGAAATTACGCCGGTATATTCCGCTGACGAGGCAGAATTCCACCTGGATCCCGGAAGAAAGGTCCGAGATATGCGAGATTCCGAAATACTCCTTTGAATATGGCCCCCAGCGATCGAGGCTTGCCAGGTCGTGGGAAGGGCCTTGCACGGCTGCGCAAAGCGGAATGGTCAGTAGCAGGAGACAGAGAGTAAGGTATCTTTTCATAAGCTGCACGAAGGGGCAAATGTGCCCGTACACATAGAAGACAAATATAGAAAATAGTTTCCGTTTTTCAATGAATTGAACTATATTTGCTTAAGTTAAAACACTTGGTATGATACAGACTTTGATCCTTTCCATGCTGCTTGCCGCGACCCCCGTAAAAGCAGCCCAACTCAGAGAAGACAATATTCCGGAAATCGTTTCGCTGATGACTGACGAGGAAAAAGTGAAACTGCTCGTCGGGGGAAAGGCTAAATCTTACAACGGTATAGGCAATTCCGCCCTCGGAGTCCCGGGATGTGCCGGTACGATAAACAGCATAGAAAGGCTTGGAATTCCGCGCGTTACGCTTGCTGACGGCCCGGCGGGGCTTCGCATCTCTCCGACAAGGGAAGGCGATGAGAGGACTTTCTACTGTACCGGTTTCCCTGTCGCCGTAATGCTGGCTTCGACGTGGAATACGGAACTGATCGAGGAAGTCGGTCAGGCTATGGGCAACGAGGTCCTGGAATATGGCGCGGACGTGTTGCTGGCTCCCGGTGTCAATATCCATCGCAACCCCCTCTGCGGCAGGAACTTCGAGTATTATTCCGAGGATCCGCTGCTTTCCGGGAAAATGGCTGCGGCTATGATCAACGGCATCGAATCCAACGGTGTGGGAACATCCCTGAAGCATTTTGCCCTTAACAACCAGGAGCTGAACCGTCTTGCCAACGACGCCCGTGTAAGTGAGCGTGCGATGAGGGAAATCTACCTTAAAAACTTCGAGATCGCCGTAAAAGAGTCCCAGCCCTGGACCGTAATGACCTCATACAATTATGTCAACGGGGTACCTGCCGCCGAGAACAGATGGCTTATTATGGACGTTCTACGCGGGGAATGGGGCTTCGAGGGCGCGGTGATGACCGACTGGGGCGGCGGATATGACAATCCCGGCATAATCCGCGCGGGAAACGATATGATCCAGCCCGGAAGCGACTGGCGTTACGAAGCGGTCCTGAAGGCCGTAAAAGACGGCTCCCTGTCACGGGAAGCGCTTGACGAGTGCGTTACAAGAGTCTTGGAACTGATAGTCAAGACCCCGGCCTTCAAGGGCTACAAGCCTTCGGAAGCCCCTGATTTGAAGGCCCACGCCGCGCTTTGTGAAAAGGCGGCTGACGAAGGGATAATCCTTCTGAAAAACAAAAAGAACGTCCTGCCGCTGAATCCGGAAAAGAAAGTGGCTCTCTTCGGTACGGGGTCATACGATTTCATTGCCGGGGGAACCGGGAGCGGAGACGTGAACAAAGCCTATGTGGTCAATCTCCTGGACGGCCTTTCCGACCGGGGTTTCAATCTCGACAGTACCGTGACCTCATTTTATACCCGTTATATGGCTGACGAGGCCCTGCGCCGTGAGGAGATAAACAAAGATCGGAAATGGTATGTCGATGTGGAAAGGGCGCTGGAGGTGGTCCCGGACGAACTTATCGAGAGTTCTTCCGAATCTTCAGACATTGCTTTCCTTACCATCGGCCGCATCTTCGGGGAGGGCAAGGACCGCAGCATAAGCGGCAGCTATCTCTTGTCTCCGCAGGAGAAGGATCTGCTTGACAAGCTTTCGGCGGCATTCCATTCGAAGGGAAAGAAAGTGGTTGTGATACTGAACGTCGGCGGTCTTATAGAGCTGCTTTCGTGGCAGGACAAGGCCGACGCCATCCTTCTGGGATGGCAGCCTGGCCAGGAAGGCGGACGCTCTGTGGCGGCTGCCCTCTGCGGCGCAGTCAACCCCAGCGGGCACCTTCCGATGACTGTTTCCCGCTGCTATGACGACGAGCCTTCCGCCGGGAATTTCCCTCAGTTTGTCACTGACAAGGCCTTTAACTACTCTTTCTTCAGGCGTTTCAAAGACCATAAACGCAACGACGTGAAGGACGTGGACTATACCGAGTATGAAGAAGGAATCTATGTGGGATACAGATACTTCTGTACAAAGGCGCGGAAAGCCATACTCTATCCTTTCGGTTTCGGCGGGAGTTATACTTCCTTCGCCTATTCCAAGATGAAAGTCGAGCCGACAGAGAGCGGATGGACAGTGACCGTGGAGGTCCGCAACAAGGGAAAGGTCCCCGGAAAGGATGTGGTCCAGCTTTATGTGAAGGCCCCCCGGGGAAAGCTGGACAAGCCTTCGCGTGAGCTGAAGGGTTTTGCAAAGACTCCTCTCCTTGCCCCTGGTGAGAAATGCAGCGTCAGTATCGACGTTTCCAGCGAAAGCCTTGCGAGCTATGATGAAAATGCCTCCGCTTGGCTTCTTGAGGAGGGAAGATACAGTTTTATCGCGGCTCAGGACGCGCTTCATTCCGATTGCCGCCGCAGGGTCCGTATCCGGAACAACTAAACTATGGACAGACGAGATTTTCTAAAGACATCCCTTCTCGGCGGAGCGGCCCTCTACCTTTCGGACTGGGAAAAGGCTTTCGCCCTCGGATGCAGGGACAAGGCCGTCGGCAAAAAATGGCAAGGCTGGAAAGAAGGTGAATTCCAGATCCATTTCATCTATACCGGCGTCGCGGAGTCGATGTTCTTCATTTTTCCCGACGGCACTACGATGCTTCTGGACTGCGGAGATTTCGATGCAGCCGCCAGGGGAAAGAAAGCCGTGCCCATACTCCCGAGCCAGGAGCGCCATCCCGGCGAATGGATAGCCCGATACATCACTCGCGTGAATCCCGCCGTCACCGACGTGGACTATATGCTCCTGAGCCATTACCATCACGACCACGGCGGCAGCGACCGCTTCTTCGCTGAAAGGATCCTTCGCGACGGCGTGGAATACGCCCTAAGCGGTTTTACCCAGGCCGCCGAAATCCTCAATTTCCGCAAGGCGATAGACCGCAGCTGGCCGGATTACGAGGAAAGCCTCCGTTACGCCGACCAGGACACCGTCGGCCATATCAGGCGTTTCTACAGCTATATGCAGCGCGTAAAAGGCCTCGAAATCGAAAAGTTCCGCCTCGGCGCCACGGATCAGATTGTCCAGCTCCATAATCCTTCCAAATATCCTGATTTCCAGGTCCGTAACATCTGCGCCAACGGCTGCATAGCCTATCCTGACGGCCGCGTAAAGGACCTTCTCGAAGCCCGACGGAATGCCGGAAGCCCGGTCAAGAACGAGAATGCAATGTCCCTCGGTTCGGTCTTCAGCTATGGACCATTCCGCTTCTACACGGCAGGGGACTTCTCGGCCAAATTCAAGGATCCGGACGGGACTCCGCGCTTTATCGAAGACGACATTGCCGAGGTCTGCGGCCGGGCCAATGTGGCCAAAGTCAACCATCACGGCCATTATTCTATGAGCCGGAAATTGGTCGCAGCCCTTCGCAGCCAGGTATGGGTCAGCTGCGTATGGGACCAGGGCCATACCCTCCCGCAGTGCCTGGAGCTCGTTTCCGACCGCAGCATCTATCCCGGAGACCGGGTAGTCTGTCCGACCATAATGCCCCCTGAGCGCCGCGCCAAGGACGGCGACGCCGAGTGGACAAAAGACATCGCGCCCGCCTCATACGAGGGCGGGCACGTGGTGGTGAATGTCGAAAAAGGAGGCAGGCGCTTCTCCGTGAGCTACCTTACAGCCGCTGACGAATCAATGACGGTGCGCAGCGTGATGAACTTCAAGACCGAGTCTCAGTCGCTATAGCTGAATTCCGTCAGGACGGGATAATGGTCTGAAATATAGAGGATTCCATAGTCTCGCTTGTCAACAGAATAATTCAGTGCTTTCAGAGGACCGCAGAAAAAGATGTGGTCTATTATGCCGCTGCCCTTCCCGTAATCATTATTGGTGTCCGTGTTGCGGAAACTGGACTTGACCGCATCCTCGCGGGCATAGCCCATAGGCGCGTTCCTCAGCCTCTGGAGCTCGTCTGAACTGAAGGAGCAGTTGAAGTCTCCCGAGAGTATGACCGCATCCTTGCAAGAGCTGCCGACGGGGTTCCCGCTGATGTTCGGAATCTGGCTCAGATGCAGATTGCTCTCCTGCATCCTCAGTCCGGGCGCGACAGAGCTCATATTCTTATTGTTCTGATAATGAGTGTTGAACACCCAGATTGTCCTTCCCATCTTCTCTTCGTCGACCAGTTTTAGCCAGGAGGTGCAGAGCGGATGGGAAGTGTGCCAGGAGCCATAGTCATTGGCCTTGTTCTTGGCCGCTACCTGATCCGGGGTGTCGCTGTGCCAGAAAGTCCCCTTCTTCTCAAGCGAGAAGCGGCTTTTCTTGAACAGCAGAGTGTTGGAGGTCTCGTCGCTCGTAGCCTGGAGAATGTCCTTGCCGCTTTCCCTGCCTATGCCGTAGAGGGCGTATTCTTCCTTGACCTTGTCCAGGATATACTCGGCCTGGACCTTTTCCACTTCCTGCATCCCTATGATATCCGGCTTTCGCGTCAGGATGAACTTGCAAACGGCATCCTTGCGCTTGTCCCAGGTATAGTCCCCGTCCGCCGGCTCCGGATAGCGGATGTTGAAGGTGCAGTAAAGAAGGTCTGCGCTTTCCGTGGGGGGAGTCACAGGCTCCTCCTTCTTTCCCCCGCAGGCACAGAGCGCCGCGAGGGAAAGAAAGCATAAGATTCTACTTAATGACATAGTTGATGGAATGAACCGTTGAATCAAAACCATCGCCCCATAATAGCGTAGCGGCATTTTCAGAGCTTAATGCCGTGCCGTTGAGGGAGCCGGACACCTCTACGGGACTGAGGTTGGTGCCTATGATGGCCTTGAGCTCGCTTCCGCTGCCGCCCACCAGAAGGCCTGCGGCGGAACCTGCCGCCGCTGTGATATTACCGGAGAACTTTCCACCCTCCACACTTGCGGAAAGCTTTTTCCCTATCCATCCGAACAAAAGCCCGGTATCAATGATGGCGGAAGACTCGATATCAGCGGTGGATGAGCAGTTGTTTACAGTCTGGGCATAGCCCCAGTGCCGCCCCGCGACTCCGCCGACTTCGGAATGATCGTCGGCGCCGTTGATGGTGATCTTGCCGGTGTTGGAACAGCTTTCCATATAAGGAGTGGCACCTACGATGCCTCCGGTGCGGAAGTTGGCTTTGCCGCTCACCGTTATGGCGCCGCTGTTGCTGCAGGAAGTCATTGTTCCCCAGTTGGCCGGGTTGGTGTTGTCATTTTCTGAAGCAGGCCAGCCGATAACGCCGCCGAGATGCATAGACGATTTTGTGGTATAGGCCTCCAACGAGATGGCTCCGCTGTTAGAGCAGCCGCTGACATCCACTCCCCTGTTCTTGCTGGGGGAATCGTCGGACGGATTGTTGAATCCGCCGAAAACTCCGCCCGCGCAGAGCTGGTGATTCTGTCCGTCAAAAGCGCTCTTGTCGCTTGTCAGGACCTTGATGTCCAGTACGCCGGAGTTCGAGCAGTCGCTTACAAGGCCATAGTAGCAGCCTGCCACACCGCCGGCGAACATTCTTGCCGGGGAGGTGTTCTGGTCTTCGACCTTGGTCTCTATCCACGATACCTTGCCCGCATTCTTGCACTTGTCGAGAGCGCCTATGGCATAAGCCACGACTCCGCCCACGGCAGATCCTACTTTCTTGTTGTAGAATTCTCCCTGCTCGATATCATCAGGATATTCCGGATTTCTGAGGGGTGCGGCGCGGTTGGTATGGTAGCCGCCGGAAAGAGTGATGTCCCCATAGTTTTCGCAGGAGGAAAGAGGGTCGAGCGAATAGGCGACAACGCCCGCGACACCCTGTGTGGTGAATTTTCCGTCGTCGCTGACCAGGATGGAGATTTTTCCGTAGTTCTTGCAGTTGCTGATGCTGTTGCTCTTTGAAACGGAAACGCCTATCAGTCCGGCAATCAGGTTACTCTTCGAGCTCGTCGGAGCAATGCTGCGCGTGACATCGGCCTTGTTGATGCAGTCGGAGATTACGCCCTCATTACGGGAGGTCAGGGCGCCGAAAACAAGCGTGTCAGGCTCGAAGGAGCAGCTTGCGTCAATCACTATTCCCGAGAGCGTGCCTTTGTTCAGCTTGAAAAGAGGCGAAGACGCGTGAAGGTTCTTGATGGAGTGACCGCCGCCGTCCAAAGTGCCTGAGAAACCCTCGGCGGGCGAGAATTCTATGCCGGACATATCGATGTCTGCGGCGAGGCGGGCTTCGTCAAGAGACTCGACCGTAAGGCCCGCAAGCCATTTTGCGAACTCTTCGCCGTTCTTGATATTGACCTTGTTGTCTCCCTTCTGCTGGATGGTCAGTTTGTTGGATGCAGCCGGAGTGAACTCTACGTCCGTCATACGTCCGTCAACCTCAGGATTGTCGCTAACGCTCACGCTGATCTCGACAGTCCCGTTTCCGGAAGAAGGAGAAAGGGTAATCCAGCTCGGAGCGGAGGCGCTCCAGCTGCCGTCAGCATAGATTTTCACCTTCTGTGGCTCGGCTCCGACAGCCTCGAAGAGCAGGGTTCCGCTGCCGCCTACGCGGACGACGGTCGCTTCGGCAGTTGAGCCGCCACCTTGTTCGCCTCCCTCTTTTTCCTTGCAGGCGACGATGGCCGCAATGGACAGAAGTACGATAATAAGCTTTTTCATATAGACACATTTAAATTGTTTATCCTAATAATTAAGTCCGTCTTCCCAATTCGGATTCTGCAGCAGGGCGTGGTTGAGAACCCTTTCGCTCGATGGAATTGGATAGAGATAGTCCCGCTCGGGGTCGAAAGAGAAAGTGTAGCTCGGACGCGGCTTCACATAGCCCTTGTCGCTGTCGCTGAGGACGATGTCCGAACCGATCTTATATACGAAAGTAGCCGAAGATGATGGCTTGGAGCCGGAATAGAGGCAGATATCTGCCTTTCCGTCCTTGTTCCAGTCATATTCGCCCGGCCCCGGGAAATACATTCCGTTGAGGCATTTCGTGATTCTCTCGCCCTCCGCCCAGCGGAGAATGTCGGCATAGCGGAGGCCTTCCAGGGCAAGCTCCACTGTCCTTTCCCTGCGGATTTCAAGGATTACCCCCTTGTTCGTACCACTGACCTTCGGATAGCCGGTCGTGGCGGAGCTCAGGAAGGGATCCGGAGAGGCGTTTGCGGCTGCCATATCCAGATTCGGCATACCCGCCCGGGCCCTTATCCTGTTCACGCTCTTGTCGAGGTCCTGCTGGGTAAGGCTTCCGAGTTCGGCCTTTGCTTCGGCGAAGTTAAGATAGACCTCGGCGAGGCGGATGACTGGCAGGTCGTTATAGGAATAGTCCCGGATATTGTTCATCACAAGGTTGTCCGAGGGCATCACATACTTGTTGACTGAATAGCCTGTGAGAGAACAATCCATATCGCAGACCGATGTCAAGTTGGTCGAAAGCGTAGTGTAGTTGTAGCCCGGGATGCGGATTGTCTGATGGAGTCTGGGATCGCGGCCGGCCACCTGGTCGGCGAAAGTCTTGCTGTCCCATCCGCTTACGGACGAAAAACGCTTCCCGTCGGCCATCAGGTAGTGGTCCACGAAGTTTTTGGTGGGGGAGATCCGTCCGCAGGCCGGCAGGAGGGCCGAGCCGCTGGCGTTGTGGAAGAGTTTCAGGGAATAGTCGTAGTCTATGGCCAGGATAAACTCTCCGGCGTCCGCGTCATACTTCGAGAAAAGGTTCTGGTAGTCGAGGTCCGGATGGTCGGTGTCGTATAGTTTGTGGGGGGAGAGGTCCATCAGCTGCTCGGCTGCGTCGGCGGCAAGTTTCAGATAATAGGATGCCGGCTTCGCATCTGCAGGCAGGGTCCATAGGGTAATGTCGCCTTCGTGGTACTTGCGGAAAGTCCCTTCAAAGAGGCAGATACGCGATTTAAGGGCAAGCGCGGCCCATTTCGTGGCCCTGAAGGTCTTGCCGGAAGGATAGGACGGCGGCAGTCCGGCGATCGCCTCATCCAGGTCCGCGATAATATTATTCATAACCGTTTCCCGGCTGTCCCGCTTGGCATAGAGCAATTTCTCATCGGAATTAAGTTCGTGGTCAATCCAGGGGACATCGCCGAAGCGTTTCAGCTTGTCGAAATAGAACCAGGCCCTGAAGAATTTGCACAGCGCCGTATATTCTTTCACGGCATTCTCGTCCTTGCAGCGGTAGATATTTCCGAGACAGGTGTTGATCTTCCTGAGCACTGTCCAGGTCCATCCGCCGCTGGAAGTCGCAGTACGGAAATTTCCGTTTAGCAGCAGGGAACTCGGGGTACTTCCCACGGCCATATCGCTCTGCTCGTCATAGGGGGAGTCCGGAAGGATGGAGGAGTAGAAGGAGTTGGTGAACAGCTGAAGCTGCTGTGCGTTCTCGTAGAAGGATTCCTCCGTCATTTTGTCCAGAGGGAATTTGTCCAGCGCGTCTTCGCAGCCAAAAACGAGTGTCAGTGCCGCGAGGGCAAGTAACAGTTTGTGAAGCTTTTTCATTTTGTCTGCGTTTTAGAATTGGATATCTATGCCGAACATAAAGTTCTTCTGCCAGGGATAGAAGCTGCGCCCCGTAGCCTCCGAGTCGTCGTGGGCGACGGCTTCCGGGTCCAGGTAGGGGCTGTGCTTGAAAAGAGGAGACCAGCAGGCGAGGTTCTCTCCGGAGAAGTACACCCGGAGTTTTTCGATCCCGACCTTTTTGCTGATGTTCACCGGAAGGGTATAACCGACGGTAAGGTTCTTCAGTCGCAGGTAACGGGCGTTCTGCAAGTATCTGCTGTTGACGCGGTTAAGATAGCCCCCGGCGGTCTCGGCTATATAGCCTCGGGCCCTCGGGAAATACGCATCGGTATTGTTGTAATCCCATACGTCCTTCAGGAAGTCCTTTCTGAGGAAGCTCTGCATAGGGTTGGAGAATGGTCCCCAGAAGGGGAAGCACCATCTTGGAGGATACCAGTAATGGTCTCCGGTGCCCTGGAAAAATACGCTGGCGTCAAAGCCGAAGAAGTCAAGGGAGAAGGTCGCGCCGTAAGAAAGCCGGGGCAGACTGTTGCCGAGAATCTTCCTGTCGCCGGGGTCGTCCAGAGTATTGGCGCCGATGCCGATGTCTCCGGAGCCGTCCCTGTCCACATATTTGAGGTCTCCCGCCTTCCATCCGCTGCCCATCCCCGAGACGATATAACTCAGGTCCACCTTCTCTGCATAGTCCATAGCCTCCAGGTCGGTGGCAAAGAGTTCGTCGGCTTCAAAGCCCCATATTTCACCCAGGTGACGACCGACGTAATAGTCGGAAACAATATTATTGGGATTGTTGTCGTATTTGGTGATGACAGAGTCGTAATTGCTTATGTTTCCGGAGATTCCATAGCCGAAAGGCCTTCCGAACAGAAGGAACTGATCCTTCCAGCCAAGGGAGAATTCATAGCCCTGGGTGCGGAGGTTTGCGGAATTCTGTTTCGGGGAATCAGCTCCATATACCGCAGGGAGAGCCAGTCCCTCCACAAGCATACCGAGGGTGTTGCGGATATAGGCTTCGCCGGTAAACTGCAGGCGGTCTTTGAAGAAGCCTGCGTCAAGTCCCAGATTGTACTGCCTAACTTTCTCCCAGGTGAGATCTCCGGCATTCGGCGCGCTTACGCCTGAAGATTTTGCGAGGGAGCCTTCACCGAAAGACCAGGAACTGTCGTCCGTTGAAACCCTTCTGATATAGGCATAATTACCCACGACCTGATTGCCCAGGGAGCCGATGGAGGCTCTCAGTTTGAGATTGCTGACATAGCGCTTGGCCGGGGCGAAGAAAGGCTCTTCGCTGATTCTCCAGCCGAGTGAGCCGGAGGGGAAGAAGCCCCAGCGATGACCGCGCGCAAAGCGTGAGGAGCCGTCATAACGGCCGGAAAGTTCAAGCAGATAACGTCCTTTGTAATCGTAATTGACACGGCCGAAGAAACCGAGAAGCGCATATTCGCTCTGCTCTCCGTCAATATATTGTTTTGCGGCGCCGTTTGCATCCAGGCCGGCGAGCGACAGGTCGTTTAGTTTGTCCGAAATCAGGTAGTAGGCAATCGCTTCAAGGTATTGGCTGTGCTCTGTCTCATAATTGCCTCCGGCGACCGCCGTCAGATGATGACCGCCGAAATTGTCTTCGTAGGTGGCGAAGAGATTGGCCGAACGGTAGCTGTAGGTCCGGGCTTTTTCATCCAGCTGATTGGTGCCGATTCCGGCTTCCCTGGTCTGCATTTCCTGATCCGGGTACATCTTGTAAGTGACATTCGTCTGACGCGCGGTAGTGTGGTTGCGACGCTTGCGGAAGGTGAAATTACCGGTGATGCGCAGCTGCTTGAAGGGTGTGATGTTCAGTTCGGTGGTGTTGCTGAAGTCGTTTTTGCGCTCTATGTGCTTGTCCGTATTCTCGGAGAATTTGATATGCATTCCGTTTCCGACGGCATAGCTGCTGACGAAATAGTCGGAATAATACACCCACGATCCGTCAGGATTCTGGAGCGGGAAGCAGGGAAGCGCGTGGGCGGTGAGCATAGAAATGGCCCTGTCCAGATTGCTGGTTCCCTGAGCGAGATAATTATAGGTCTGGTCGTAGTAGGAAGTGTTGTTCGAGATCGTCGCCCATTTGTTTATCCGTCCTTCGAAGCGGGCGCGCAGCTGGTACTTGTCCAGGATGTCAGGATGGATTTTCAATATGCCCTGCTGGCGGTCCCAGGTTCCGGAAATGTAGTATTTGAAGTTCTTTCCGCCACCGGTTATCGAGAGGTTCTGCTGCTGCGAAGGGTTGCGGTCGGAGAAAAGAGTATGGTACCAGTCCGTATTGGCGTAGTATTTCCATACTTTCCTGCCGCCGACATTTTCTTCGACCACCCAGGGCCTCGCGGGATTTTCCGTAACGTCGTTCACCCTCTCGAGCAGTTCGTTCATATCGTCGTCATTGTACTTGAGGTACTGCTCTCCGGGATTTCTCTCTGCCCAGAACTTATTGATAGTGAATACGCTCCAGTAACCCCGGGTCTCGTAGTCGGTGCTGGTCGTAGGAGACTGCCAGCCCCAGCGTCCGCTGTACCGGACCGTAGCCTTCCCGTCGGAGTCGCTGCCGGCCTTGGTCGTGACCAGGATGACTCCGAACGCCGCCCTGGCCCCATATACAGCCGCCGCAGCACCGTCCTTGATGACGGAAATGCTCTCCACGTCCTGGGGGTTAACCCTGCTCAGGTCGCCTTCCGCCCCGTCGATGAGGACCATCGGGCCGGCGCCGTTGATGGAGGTGTAGCCACGTATGTTCAGTTCCGGAGATTCGTTCATAATACCGGTCGAAGTGGTGATGTTGAGGCCGGGAACGGCGCCCTGCAGCATACTCGTCACATCGTGGGCGGTACGGTTCAGGAGCTCGTCACCCTTCACGGCCGTGACGGCGCCGGTGAGGTTGACCTTCTTCTGGGTGCCATAGCCCACGACCACCGTCTCCTCAAGCATCATATTGTCCTCTTCGAGAACGACATCCACCCTGGTCTGCCCAGCGGGGACCTTTATGCTTGTCCCGGTATAGCCGAGGCAGGACACGTCAAGACTGACCTCTCCGCCCTTGACTTCCAGTGTCCAGAAGCCGTCAATATTGCTGACGGCCCCTTTTGTTGTGCCGCTGACCAATACGACCGCCCCCGGAATACCTTCCCCGGCTGTGTCGCTAACCTTGCCCGACAGCGTCCTCTGGGCCCATCCCGGGAGGGCGAGGGCAAGAAAAAGAGCCGTCAAAACGATATGTCTGGATAAGTTCATAAAAACGAATGTTGTCTAAAAGTGAATGACTCCCTGGCCGTCGTCCGGCATATCCTCCAGGCTGTTGTCGTCCTGCTCCTCCCCCTGGATTGTCTCTTCGGGGGGAGGCGGCGGGGTCTTTTCGCAGGCCGAGAGCGCGAAAAGTGCTGTCAGCAGTATGACGGACAGGCGCTTCATTATTGATAGTCGAAAACGAGAGTCGCCGTGATCGGCCAGTGGTCGGAGATATAAGTTACGCCATCGTAGGCATAGGTGTCGGTCGAGAACGTGCCTGCCTTCAGGCCGTGCTTGCTGTTCTCATAAAAGTACTTGAAGGCAATATGGTCGATATTGGTGCCGTTGTCCGACCAGGCGCCGTTGCTGTATTTGACCTTGAAGTCGTTGCAGCTGGTAGGATACGAGGTCTTGCTGGTCTTGCCGTCCTGGTTGCGTGCCCAGTACCAATTGTTCAGCCGGCTGTCGCCATTATCGTCCCAGAGGTTGGCCGTAGTGGCGTTGAGGTCGCCTGTTATGATCATTGGCAGCTGCTCGGCGTTGATCGCGGTAATCTGGTCGTAGAGTATGGTGCACTCAGCCTTCCTTGCGGCATAGGCTTCATCTGTGTAATGGGCTGTGAAGTGAGTGTTGAAGAAATAGAACACATAGCCGTTCTCGTTCCAGCGGAACTTTATCCACGCGCAGTTGTGGCCGTCGTCGGAGCCTACCGATGAAGGGTTGCTGCTTAGCCAGAATGTACCCTTGTCCAGGACGGTGAATTTGTCGCTCTTGTAGAAAATGGCGTTGGAGGAATCGGTGTTGTAGTCTTTCTTGTTCCAAAGATAGCCGCTTGAGCCGCTGGATTCTTGTCCATAGTTCACTCCGAGGCCATAGGCTGCATAGCCGGAGGTATTGTCAAGTATGTTCACCCTCTGACGGTATTCGCATTCCTGCGTGCCGATGATGTCCGGATTCTGGGCGTTGAAGAAGGCGTATATGGCGTTTTTCCTTGCGCTCCAGTAGTGGCTGCTGCTCCAGTCTGAATTGTCGTCGTTCTTCTGGCAGGCGATGTTGAAGGACCATACCTTCAGTTCCGGCCTTGAGGCGAGCGAGGGCGGCGGCATAGTGCCTTCGAGGGTGGTCACCTGAGAACGGGTGATGGTGAATGCCGTCGTGACGCTCTTGGTGGAACTGTTTCCGTTAGGCAGTATGGCCTTGATGCTGACTCCGTCGTAGCTTCCCGGAGGCAGAACGAAATAGAACTCTTTGAAGCTGCCCTCTTCCAGCTGGACGGGGCTGTCCATTATCATAGTGATTTTCTTGTCGGCATCCGTGCTTCCGTCCATTGTCAGGCTGTTTCCCCCTCTGGAACAGTGTCCGGCACCGCTGACATAGGCATTGAAGCTGAGTTCAAGGCGTGCGACATTGATCGTACCTTCGAGTCTTAGGCGCATCACTCCGCAGAGGTTTTTCATCGAGAAGGTCCCGTCGAAATTGCTCTTGGTCGCGGACAGCATCGGGCTGGTACCCGGGGCGAAGCTTCCTTCGGTGTAGGGAACGCTTGAGGGCATAGTGTAGTTGAATGTGCTTGCTCCGTTGTAGGTCGCAGTTTCCGGATAGGCCGCGAAGCAGTCGGTGGATGCGGGCGGAGCCTCTCCGAGGAAGGTTCCGTTTGAGCTGCCTTCGCCGCTGAAAAGGCGGAAGACCTTGCCCGTGCTGCTGCCGCTGTAGAAGACAGTCATCCTGTCTCCTTCGCTCCAGAGGACGCTTGATCCGCTGAGAGTGGTCTTGGTCGCGTCTTCTGTGCTGACCTTCATCTCAACCTCTTTAATTTCAGGGAGTTCCGTCTTTGCGCACGCTGCCGCTGCAATCGCGGACAGAATAATTAGGGAATACTTTCTCATATTGTCCTTGTTATCTTTTTTGCCGTTTCACTTGCCTGTGTTCGCGCGCGCGTTGTGTGTGCGCACACACATTACACTGCAAATATATGATTTTTCGGACAAATAAACAAAATTTACGATGATTTGCGTTTTTGGGAATATGTATATACCTTTGCAAAAAAGTATATATGCAAACGCTTGTTTCTACTCGCCGGAAGTTGATTGACCTGAAACCTGCTGTATTTGAGTCTCTTTCCCTTGAGGCTCAGCGTCAGGGAGTTTCCCTGAAACGATTGATTGAATCTTTGTTGGAAAGTGCCTGCCCGAGATTTTCAGGCGGTGCTGAAAGCGGCATTTCAAGACTCATCGGTTCTGCCTTGCCTAAAGATACTGAAATTTCTTCAATCAGAGACGAAAGGCTGAATTATCTTCTTTCCAAATGAAAGTTTTTCTCGACACGAATATCCTGCTTGATGTCTTGTTGGAGCGAGCCGGATATGAAGACGCAGTCGCCTTGTTTCAACTTCAGGATGAGGGGAAGCTTAGTTTGTGCGTGTCTTTGTTGACGATGGTCAATGTAGCTTATGTCTATAAAAAGACAGTCGGCCAAAATACGGCCGTCGCGAATGTCAAGTATCTTTCAACCCTTGCCGAAGTTCTTCCGATGGACGAAACTCAGCTTCAGCAGGCGCTTATGATGGATGGCCCCGACTTTGAGGACAATCTGCAGGCAGCCTGTGCCTCGGCCTGTGAATGTGAGTGGCTAATTACTCGGAATGTAAAGGATTACAGGATTAAAAGGGGGCTTGCGAAAAAGCTTCGCTTGCCCAGCATTGCAACCCCCGCTTCTTTTCTGGCGTCGTTCTAATAAGCGCTATTTCCTCTTCTTTTGTTCTGCCGCATAGCAAAAGCAGCCCCGCGCCTCGGTTTTTCGCCTGCGCGGGCAGGTTTTCTGCGGTTTCCGTGCCCGCGCCGCCGGTTTTTGCCTGCACGGGCAGCTTTTCGGCGGTTTCCGTGCCCGCGCCTCGGTTTTTCGCTTGCGGCGGCACGTTTTCAGGCGTTTCCGTGCCCGCAAAAGGCCGTTTCCCGGCACGGGTTCGCCCACACGTTGGTTTCGGCGTCCGTATCGGTCCAAAGACTGGACCTCTACGGACGCTTGACAGCTGAATGGAAGCAGCGGGAAGGCGGACTTTGGAAAAAGGCTTGGGTGCAGAGAAAAGGCGACGCCTTTGCCCAAAAAGTAAGGGCAAAGGCTGGCGGAATCACGCACCGGCGGCGGCCGGCTGCTATGGCCGCCGCCTGAGGGGCCTACCGCGAGCTCGCCTCAAGGGCTCGCGTCCGGCCCCTCTGCTTGCAGACGGAGCCATCTTTCCCCGCCAACAAACAAGCTTCATTACCGCGTCGACACGTGGAATGCACCCAGCACGCGATTTGACGTCAATGCGGACACGGGAAACGGACTTTTGCCACAAATTCGTGCCGCGTTGACAACTGGAACGCACTCAGTAAGCGATTTGATGTCAACGCGGTTCGAGAGAGGAAGCTACTGTCTGAATGCCGCGGCCCATAGCGTCGCGAGGCAACGGCCGCCGCGAGGAGGGCCATTGCACAGAGCCCACCACAGCGGCGCGCCGTAGCCGCCGGCCATGACAGCCGGCCGGCGGCGGTGCCGGGAAACAAGCATCTGGCGGCACGGACGCGTGACAATTGCGTGGGTGCACAAGCCCCGTGGAGGGTATCCCTTCCTCCGTTCTCACATCGGCATATAAAAAAAGAGAGTGACCTAAGTTAAGTTTGAGGTCACTCTCTTGCAGAGATATGTTTCCCGGAACCGGGGCCGGAATGGGAAGGCTACTGAATTCCCGCCTGCGCCGCGGTGACGAGGGAAAGGTGAAGTTCCAGTTTGCCGGTATCAGAGGTGCCGTCAGTTGCTGAATAAGCTCGGCAGCTCGCTCCCTGGATATAAGGGTAAGTATCAGACAAAGAGCTGAAACTCACAACCGTAGGATTTTCAGGATTAACATTGGCCCCCTGAAGTATCTTAGCACTGGTGGTAATGAGAACCGGGTTCGCACTTGAGCCGATGGTTACCTTCTTGTTATCGTAATGGCGGCCGAAAAGGAGTCCTTTATATTTCATACTGGTGCCGTTGACAAGCATTTCGCAGTTTACGACGCAGCCTTCGCAGACCTTGACCTGCGCGCTGTTTCCACTCCTGACCCTTCCGAACAGGCCACCGAACTCAACGTCCTGGACAGTCTGTGCGTGGCGGTCTGTGGGATAGGAGTTCATATTGCCCGTTGTGACTTTGCCGCTACTGATGCAGTCAATTACATCTGTCTGCTTGGGATTCCATTCGGCAAGAATGCCACCTACAGTGGAGCCGTTCTTGATATTGTAGAGTCCGATTTCGCCATTGTTGGTGCATCTCTGGAGAATCTTCAGATAGTCACCGTAGGAGCCGCCGGCGATGCCACCGCATTGGGCTGTTACGCTAGTTCCGCCGCCGTGTATCTGAAGCCGGCCATTGTTGACGCAATCAGTGAGCGTGGAGATATACACCATACCGGCGATACCTCCGCAGCGGAAGGTTCCCTGGTTCTGGCTCTGGCTGGTGAAAATGTTTCCGTTGTTCTCGCAGAAAGAGATAGTCAGGTTCGAAGAGGCTCCGATTCCCACAATTCCGCCCATATAGCAGGAATACTGGGTCTGGGCTCCTCTAGAATTCTTTTCGTCAATATCTGCGTTGTTTATAGTCTTTGTACCATCATCGGATTTTGTAATCTGAACAGTGCAAGTTTTACCGGAATTGCTGACAGCGCCGACGATTCCTCCCATAGCGGCGCAATACTGCTGGTTCGTTTCAATCCGCGGACGACCTGAGTTGGTGCAGCCCAGTATCTTTGCGCCTGTGCGGCAGGCAACGCCCACTATGCCTCCGATACAGGGACGGGAATCCACTTCCGAGCCCAGCCTTGAGTATGCAGCACTTTCTTCGACAACTCCGGTCTGAATCACCTCTGCGCTGTTGCTGCATTTGATTATTGAGGCGTTACCGATGCATCCTGCGATGCCTCCGACACCAATCTGCCATTCGCCGCCAACTTTGCTCGTGTTGTCGGAATTGAGTTCCTGCAGGGAGGCTGCCTGATTGGTGATTTTTCCGGAATTGGAGCATTCCTCTATTACGGGCGTCGTACTGATTAAGAGTCCGGCAATACCACCGACGTAGGCCACGTCGCCACAATTGTTGGTCACTGTGCCCTCGTTAATGCAGGAGGTGATATGCACATTGTCCCCCATATTCCCGCTGATACCTCCGATGGCTGAGCCTCCGAAGTCTGCAAATGCTGAATTGTCAACAATAGGTGCCTTGTTGGTGCAGCCCGTAATGCTTACGTTAGATGCCGTTCCCCCTGCAATTCCTCCTGTGTAGTGTTTGCCCCTGTTCACGTCTGTGCCCATTGTAACCGGCACGTAATTGGTCACTCCGCTGATACTGGAATATTTGGCAGGATATCCGACGATACCGACATAACGGCTGGACGCTCCGACTGCGGTAATAGTGGAAGAACCATCAGCAGTACTGCCGTTTGCAGAGCCGAATACAACATCTTTAAGCACAGCTGCTTCGCCGTTGCTTGAGCCCAGTGTCCCGATGAAGCCTACGCGTTCGGCATCCGACGACACGGTGAAATTGTAAATCTTATGCCCCTGGCCGTCGAAGATGCCGAGGAATTCGGTGACGGGCTCCCAGGCGTAGCCGCCGAGGTCGATGTCTGCGCCGAGCTTGACCTCATCGCCGGCGGAATATGCTCCGCGGCTGGCCAGGCGGCGCCAGGTCTTGAGCTGGTCGGCGTTCATAATGACATTGGGGCAGAAGGTCCCGTTGTCAACTACGGAAGCGTCCTGTCCGCCGTTGCGGGCGAAGACCTGCTCAGTGGAGGTCGCCCGGACGGCCTTGCTCCCGTTTTCGTCGGTCAGGATGATGGAATAGCCCTTGGAGAAGGTTGTGGGCCAGATTGCAATGTAGTAGTCACCGGCGGGGAAGGCCGAAGCAGAGGCGCTCGAACTAGCCTTGTAAATCAGGTCCACTTCTTTCTGTCCGGCATTGCTCAGGTCCATTTGGGGCGCCCCGTCACCTGCATAAATAAAGTGGTTGGTGCCGGCTACACTCTCTCCGTTGTTGCCTTTGAGGGTGACGGCCATAATGTCACTGCGCTCCAGGGTGACCTTCAGAAGGGCGAACTGGTTGGAGAATTCCAGATTATTGGTCCCGGCGGCGGAAGCCGTGGAAACAAGGGCCTTGGAATCCACACAGTGGTCACCGACGATTGTCTGGTTGTGGGAAATGTTGACGCTGATCCAGCTGTTGGCCGTGCTGAGGTTTGTCCACGCTTCGAACGGCGCTACGGCAAAGTATGTCGCCGCTTCGCCGGCAGTTCCGCTGAAGCTGGCATTCTTGTTTCCAGCGCCGGAGGTGAGCGAAAACTCATTTTTAGTTTCGCTGCCGTCGAAAATAGCAATCTTGTCATCTGCGTCCCAGATAATGGAGGAGCCGGAGATGTTGGCCTTGGTCGCTTCGCCGATGGCGTTGAAGCTCATCTGAACCTTGTTAACGCTTGTAGCGAGCTCTTCATCCTGCACTTTTTTCTCTTTTTGGCAGGCAGCCAGGGCGAGGCCCAGGGCGATGAGGATATAAATCTTTTTCATTTTCTTGCACTTTTAAGCGTTAATCTTCCGGATCCCAGGTCGGCGTGCCGCCAAGATTGCCCAAGTCCTCGCGGCCGGTACCGGAGGCGTTGCATACGATGTTCTCCATCCGGATGGAGATGGTGTCGCAGCCCGGAATCAAGTAGGCCTTGCGGGCGAGAGCCATTGTTGTTTTGTTCATAATATAATGCATTAATTATTATTCATTTATATAAAATGTGTGCGCACACATCAAGGTATATCACGCCACAAAGATAAACATATTTTCTGAAATTCTATGTGTGCGCACACAAATTTTGTAAAAAAAACAACATCCGGGCACTAAATTTTATTTTTGTATCTTTGCGCTCACTAAAACCTGAAATGATGCTGTTCTTCTTGAAAAAGGAGTTGATGCGAATGGCCATAGCCAGAAGGAATGCCCGGCATCCTTTTGACTATCAATTTGCTGAAAACTATTCCCTGGAGGGCTCGGAGAGTCCCCTGGTCAACAATTCCTATTATTTTTCCGCCCACGGCGAGAGCCTCTCCGTCTTTGCGCGTCTCGGCAAAAGGACCAGTATGGACGAGACCTGGTTTGCCGTCTTTATGGACGGAAAGATGTTTTCTCTGAAGCGGGAGTTTTTCCCTGCCGGAGAGTCTCCCCTGAAGGTCGAAAAGAAGGATGGAGTATGGACCATTGAATACAATGGCGTACTGAATGAGGCTAACAGCGTCAGTTTCCGAGGCCGCTTTGTCTCTGACCGCGCCCCCATAGATTTCACCAGCGATATGCCCTCCGAAAGGATGGCCACCGCTATGGCCAATGAAAAATGGTCCAAGGACTTTTTCAAAGAGCTTCAGTCAATCAGCGGGCAGTGCCATTATGAGCAGGAGGGTGTCCTGGAGGGGGAGATGACACTCAGCGGCAAGTCCTTGAACTTCAGCCTTCCCTGCGTGAGGGACCATTCTTTCGGCAAGAGGGACTGGAACTATATGAACAACCACCTTTGGCTGATGGCCGTTTCCCCGGAGCTCCAGATGAATTATTCGCTGGTCTCCTATCCTGCGATGAGCGTCCTTGAGGTAGGTAATTTCAGGGATGAAAGCGGGCAGCAGTTCCTTCGGGAGGCGAACCTTGACTTTCAGCAGATAAATAAAGGGACCATCCCTCAGGAACTGTCCTTCGAACTCAGCCTGGACGACGGGAGGACCATCCCTGTCGAGGCAAAAGTGCTCGGCTGCGTGAGCTATCATTTCCAGGACGGGGAATACATCCTGCACGAGAATATCGCTGAGTACAATATAGGCGGAAAAAGCTGCCGCGGCATTCTGGAAATAGGTTTCAACCGTGACGGAAGCCGCTTTTTCAATCATAGGGACCTGACGACTTTCAAAAGATGAAGATATACCGTTTAGGGCAAGTGCCGGAAGATTTGTACCCTGTGGTCGGAGGAAAGGCGAAGGGGCTGGATCTGCTGTTCAGACGAGGCTTCAACGTTCCCGAAGGCTTCGTCTTGACGGAGCTTTCGGAGATAGATGAAGATGCTGTATATGAGGCGTTTGACTCTTTGCGCTCAGACTATGTGTCCGTGCGCTCCTCGGCCTCCAACGAGGACGGAGCCGAAGCCTCCAATGCCGGCCAGTATGAGACCTGCCTTTTCGTGGACCGCGCTCATCTTATGGATAGCGTCGGGAAATGCGTCGCATCCCTCAGCTCTGAAAGGGTAAAGGAATATTCCAGCCATTTCGACCTCTCTTCCGGAACAATGAATGTCGTCGTCCAGCGGATGATAGACAGCGAAAAGTCGGGAGTTCTTTTCACCGCGGCTCCGGAAAATGGCTCTGATATGCTTATAGAGGCGGTCAGGGGGCAGGGCGAGCAGCTGGTTTCCGGCCAGCAGAGCGCCCGGCGTTACCAGATCTCCCGCAAGAATTATCTTCCCTGCGCCGACGATCTGCTCAGCGAAGACGAAGTAAGGCGGCTCTATGAGGCCGGGAAAAAGATAAGGACGGTCTTCGGCGGCGAGATGGACATCGAATGGGCGATCCGTGGCGGGGAACTCTTCTTCCTCCAGATGCGGCCGATTACTACGGAAATCATTGACATAGAGGAGTTTGACCGCGACGACGATGTCAGTGGCCACCTTTTTACCAAAAGGAATGTCGGCGAAATGATGCCCGGCGCCGTGACTCCCCTGACCCTGTCCACCTCCGTCAATGCCATAGACTATGGTATGCGCTATATGCTCTGGAAGGCCGGGGTGTACACTTCTCCTTATGAAGAGACGCCCCTGAGGCTGATATCGTCCATCTCCGGGCACCTGTTCTTCGATATGAACCTGCTGTACAATATGTACTCCAAGGTCGGGATTGCCGATCCTCAGTCGATGAATCTGTCCATAATGGGAGAGTACCACGATTACCCGGAAGTCAAAGTGCCCTTTTCAAACAATCTTGTCCGTACGGTCAATTCCGCCAAGTTCCTGAGCTATGTATTTTCCGGGAACAGGGCTATGGGCAAGCTGGACAGGCTGATAAAGAAAATCACTTTCGAGAAGACCTCTTCCTGTGAGGAATTATACAGGTCCATAGATGCAACCCTCCCTTATCTGGATGAAAGCCTGATTTACCATTATGCCGCGTCTTCCTATTCCGGCAGTTCCACCAGCACGCTCTACCGCCTGCTGGATCCATATTTCCCCGACAAGAAGGTCTATCAGTCGTTCCTGTCCGGCCTTCTGAGCAGCATCCCCAATATCGAGAGCGCGGACATCCTTTCCCGCCTTCAGGACCTTGCCGCGGACATCAAGGCTGGAACGCCTGAGGCTCAGTCTTTTACGGCCGGACAGCTGCTCGAGCACATAAGGGGCGACAAGGCGCTTGAAAGAAAATATCAAGACTTCCTCTCCCGTCACGGCCACCGCTGCATCAAAGAGGCGGAGATGAGGAACAAGCCCTGGCGTGAAGACGAGACGGCGCTTATGAATTATCTTTTGAGCATAGTCAAGTCTCCAAAGCTCCTCCTTCAGGGGGATAAGCGCTTTGACTACGGGAAAGAATTCGCCTTTGTCAGGAATCCTCTCCTGAGGCTTGCCGCAATAGCCTTTGCCAAAAGGTGCCGTCAGGCAGTCGTAGACAGGGAATACACCAAGGCCCGCCTGATTGAAGTCATAGATTTGTTCAAGACTCAGTATGCCCTGCTTGCCGGCTTGATGGTGAAGGGTAATAAGCTGCCTGACAGCGATTTACTCTATTTCCTTACGCATCAGGAGATAGGCCGTCTGATTGAGGGCGAAGCCTCTCTGGTGCCGCTTGCCGCCAGGAGGCGCAAAGCCTATGAGATTCAGAAGGATCTGAGTTTCGATGACATCTATATAGGAAAACCCATTGCCAGTCATTTTGACGCGGAGTCCTCGGACGGCGTCCTGAAGGGCGTGCCGGTGTCCAACGGGGAGTGCGAGGGGACGGTGCGGATAGTGAACTGCGCCGAAGACGCCAACCTCTTGCAGAAGGGCGAAATTATGGTTGCCAAGTTTACGGATATCGGCTGGACTCCCTATTATTCCATTGTCAACGGGCTTATCACCGAAATCGGCTCCTCGCTTTCCCATGGCGCCGTTGTGGCCAGGGAATACGGCCTTCCGTCAATCGTCAATGTGAAGGGCGCGACTACGCTCCTGAAAAACGGCGACCGCATCAGGATGAATGCAAGCCGCGGAACGGTCACGGTCCTCTCCGACTAGTCCTGCCAGCCGCGGAGATTCTCCCGGAAGATTATGTCTATGTGCTGGTATTCCCTTAGATTCTTGTCCGGAACACCGTAGAGAAGGTAGTGCAGGAGGGATTCTACGGCGTTGAAGCCTTGTTCTCCCGGATGCTGGTCAATCAGGAAATCCATAGTTTCTTCGCGGACGCAGCGGACATTCCCGTCCGTTACGTCGAAGCCTCCCACTATCCTCTTTGGTCCGCCGCAGGCCGCTATCGCGTCAGAAATAAGGTAACCGGTGGAAATGACCGCCGCGACTCCCCCGACTGACGGATACTGCTTGAGGAAGGAGCGGATTTCCTCGTTCCTCTGTCCGGCGCTTGCCGTTGAGAAATAGCTCTCCCGAATGGTCCTTTCCCTCTTTTTCTCCTTGAAAAAGTCCTTGAATGCGGCGAGGCGGATTTCGGAGTTGTTTGAAAGCTGGGTGCCGATTCGCTTCGGCAGCAGCAGGGCCAGTTCCTTGCCTTCCGGCGTGAGTCCGTCCATAAGCTTGGCCAGCAGTCTGCCGCAGGTGTCCTGGTCGGCAAGATAAGAGGCCACAGGAGAGGTTCCGCTCACCTTTCCGTCCACGAAAACATAGGGAATGTGTTTCTCGTCCAGCTGCCGGCATAGTTCCCTGGTCTCTTCGACGAAGGTGGTTCCGAGTATGACCGCGGAGCAGTCCAGCGACGCGATACTTTTGAAGGCTTCCCGGCAGGAGAGGGAGTTGAACTGGTCGAAGAAGATGTATTTTGTCTTTATGGATATGTCGGCATATTCCTGGAACGCCCGGTCAAGGCCGCAGCGGATTAGGTCCCAGTATTCCCCTTTCTCGGAAGAGGGGATGGACACGGCGATCTTGAAATACTTCTTGGTCTTCTTGAAGGCCACCGCGGAGGTATGGAGGTTATATTTGTAAGACTGGGTGTCGAGTACGCCCTGTACGGCGGCCAGGGCGGCCGGTGAAACCCGTCCGCGGTTGTGGAGCACCCGGTCCACGGTGCCAACAGACACGCCGGCGAGTTCGGCGATTTGTTTTATGGTTAGATGTTGTGCCATACAAAGCGCAAAATTAGCTAAAAATATCGGTTTAGAAAAAAGTATTTCCCTTGTCCTATTGCAGTTTCAGCATTTTTGCCTTACCTTTGTGTGCGGACACACTATAGGAATCAAAATGAAGAATCTTAAAGGAAAAGTTGCTGTCGTGACCGGTGGTTCCCGAGATATCGGCCGGGCGATATCGGTCAAACTTGCCTCCGAAGGGGCTAAGGTCTGCATCAATTACCTTCATAATGAGGCGGCTGCGGCCCAGACTCTCGAAATGGTGAAGCAATTTGGCGGGGAAGCCATTCTCGTCAAGGCGGACGTGACCAGGGCGGAGGAGGTCAAGGCTATGTTCGAAACCGTGGCCAAGGCTTTCGGCCCGAGGATAGACATACTTGTAAACAACGCCGGCGGCATCCTCGGCCGCAAGGGGATAGAGGAGCAGGACGAGGAGTGGTTCCAGAAGCTTATAGACCTCAATTTCAAGAGCTGCTGGCTCTGTACGCGCGATGTGCTTCCTTATATGAAGGAGGGCGGCAGCATAGTGAACATTTCCTCCCAGGCGGCCCGCGACGGAGGCGGCCCCGGCTCTTCGATCTACGCCTGCGGCAAGGCTGCAATGCTTTGCCATACCCGAGCTATGGCCAAGGAACTCGGCCCGAGGGGCATACGTGTCAATGCCGTCTGTCCCGGTATGATAAACACTTATTTCCACGATAAGTTCACCCCGCCCGAGGGCAGGGAAAACCTGCACAGGAGCGCACCGCTGCGCCGGGAAGGGGAGGCGGAGGAGGTCGCAGGCCTGGTCTGTTTCCTCGCCAGCGGAGAATCCCCTTATGTGACGGGCACGGGAATTGATATCAACGGGGGCTGTCTGTTCTCCTGATGAAAAATGTACTGAAAACTATATTGCGTTGGATTGCGCTGGTGGGGCCCGGGCTGTTTTGTCTGGGCTTTACCATCGGTACGGGCAGCGTGACGTCGATGGTAAAGTCCGGCAGCCAGTACGGCACTTCCCTTCTGTGGGTACTTGCAATCAGCGCCTTCTTCACCTGGGTTATGACCGAGGCGTACGGCCGCTACGGAATCGCGAGCGGCGACACTGCGATCCACGGCGTCAAGACCAGGCTCCGAGGTGGAAAGCTATGGGCGGTGATCCTCATCTGCGGCCTCGTGGTCAGCCAGTGGATAAGCCTTTCCAGCATACTCAACATCACTTCCAACGCCGTTTCAGAGGTCCTTTATCTCTGCATCCCGGGGCTGAGTCCGGCGGCAGGTTACTGGATAGTCCTCGCTATGGCCATAATAATCGCCGGGACGGTCTGGACGGTCCTCAACAGGGGAAATTACGGCAGTTTCGAGAAGATTCTCTCGCTGCTCGTCACCCTTATGGGCCTGTCTTTCATCCTGTCTATGTTCATAGAACTTCCGCCCGCCGGGACCATTGCGCGCGGCTTCGTGCCGTCCATTCCAGACTCGCCGGACGCCAGGCTTTTCATTGCGGCCTTCGTCGGGACGACTATGTCCTCCCCGACCTTCGTCATCAGGCCTATGATTCTGAAAAGCAAGGGCTGGGGACGCTCGGACGGCGCCCTCCAGCGTCGCGACGCTATTGTCAGCGCCGGCCTTACCTTCATAATTTCCGCGTCCATAATGATCTGCGCCGCCGGAGTCCTTTTCACCCGCGGCATCAAGGTGGAGAAGGTCCTGGATATGATCTATGTCCTCCAGCCCGTCGCCGGCCGCTTTGCCGTGGCCCTCTTTGTCACTGGCCTTCTGAGCGCCGGCCTTTCGTCCATTTTCCCGATAATGATGCTGGCTCCGGAGCTCATCAGCGACTACCGTGAGGGAGAAATGCAGACCGGAACACCTTTGTTCAAGGGACTTACGGCCCTTGCCGCCCTGGTCGGCCTGACCATCCCCATCCTCGGGGCCCAGCCTGTAATCACCCAGGTCGCCTCGCAGGTCACCCTCGTCTTCGTACTGCCGCTGGTGATAGTCCTGATGATGGCGCTGATAAATAAAAAGGAAGTGATGGGAGCCTCCAGGCCGGGACTCGTTTTCAACATACTGATGGGCCTCGCCCTGCTCTTCGCCTGCATAGTCTCATATACCGGCGTCGTCGCCCTCGGCAATTTGTTCTAGAATGAAAGAAAAAGCAAAATATGCCCTCCTTGTGCCTACAAGCCTGGGCGTGAGGCTGACTCCGGAAGGACGCCAGCCCTCTCATCTCGGCGGCCTGTACTCCCTGCAGGCAACCAGCGCTGAGACCAATGTGGCCAGCGTTTCCTCCTTCCTCGGCCTGCCGGTCAAGGTCCTTAGCGCCTTTGTCAAGGACCATCCCTTCGCCGAATTCATCCGGCGCGATCTGCGCGGAAGGGGAATGGACGTGGAATACTCCGAGTTCGAGCAGGGCGGGCCCTGGGGATGGCGTCATCAGATCAATATCGCCGACAGCGGGGCGGGACTCCGCGCTCCGCGTGTATGGAACGACCGTGCCGGGGAAGTCGGGCGTGCCCTTCAGGCCGAGGACTTTGACTTGGAGCGCATATTCGCCGTCGAGGGCGTGCGGATAATGCACCTCAGCGGCCTGATTTCAGCAATCGCCCCCTCTTTCTGCCTCGGCCTCGCGCAGTGCGCCAGGCAGAACGGAACCACGATAAGTTTCGACCTGAACTACCGGGCTTCATTCTGGAAAGGGCAGGAGAAGGAGCTCCGGGAGGTGTTTTCCAGGATAGCCGCCCTTTCCGATATACTTCTCGGCAATGAGGAGGATTTCCAGTGCTGTCTCGGGATAGAAGGCCCGGAGGCGGGCGGCAGGAATCTCTCTGAAAAGACTGCGGCGTTCGGCGAGATGCTTTCCCGTATACGCCGGCAGTTTCCCTCCGCTGAAATCATTGCGACCAGCCTCCGAGAAGTCCGGGATGCCGACACTCATCTCTGGGGTGTTATGGTGTCTTCGGAGGAGGAGATAGTCCTCGTGGAGCCTCGCGAAATCCACGTCCTGGACCGCATCGGCGGCGGCGACGGCTTTGTAGGAGGCCTGCTTTACGGGCTTCTGAAGGGTTGGTCCATAGAGGATTGCGCTCATTTCGGCTGGGCCTCCGGAGTTCTTGCCGTCACCCTTCTGAGCGACTATGCCGCTCCCGTCGACGAGGAGCAGATATGGGATATATGGAAAGGAAACGCGAGGGTCAAAAGATGAAAACTTTGTCTGACATAGGCCTTGTCGGGCTCGGTGTTATGGGCCGCAGCCTGGCCCTCAATATGGAAAGCAAAGGCTTGCAGGTCAGCGTGTTCAACTATGTGCAGGCAGTGACCGACGAGTTCGTTGCAGGACCTGCAGCGGGGAAGAACTTCGTTGCAGCCTCTTCGTATGAGTCTTTGGTCGCCTCTCTCTCTTCTCCGAGGAAAGTTTTCCTGATGATCACCGCCGGGAAGGCAGTGGACGAAGTCATTTCTCAATTGCTTCCGCTGCTCTCGGAGGGAGACGTCATTATCGACGGCGGCAATTCCGACTATCGCGACACCACTCGGAGGACGCAAGAGCTCCGCGAGAAGGGACTGCTCTATGTCGGCACCGGGGTTTCGGGCGGAGAGGAAGGCGCCCTGAAGGGGCCGTCCCTGATGCCTGGCGGCACCGTTGAGGCCTGGCCTCTTGTCGCTCCGATATTCCGGGCCATCGCCGCCAAGGCTTCGGACGGCTCTCCCTGCTGCGAGTGGATGGGACCGGAGGGGGCCGGGCACTATGTCAAGATGGTCCATAACGGCATAGAGTACGGTGACATCGAGCTTATCTGCGAGTGCTATCAGCTGATGCGGGATGGGCTCGGGATGGATAATGAGGGGATGCACGAGGTCTTTTCCGAGTGGAACGAGGGGCCGCTGTCGAGTTATCTGATAGGCATTACGGCGGACATACTCTCCAAGAAAGACGGCGAGGGCAATTATATTCTGGACCGTATCCTGGATACGGCGGGGCAGAAGGGGACGGGGAAATGGACGGTTGAGGCTGCTCTGGAGGTGGGGGTGCCTCTTACGCTGATCGGCGAGGCGGTCTTTGCTCGCTGTCTGTCGGCTCGCAAGGAAGAGCGCGTGGCGGCCTCCGTGCTGCTCGGCGGGCCGTCGTCCAGCGGCTCCACCATGCCATCGTCCTTCGCGCCGTCGGACCGCTGGCCTTGCCGACCGGAAAATGGTCGGCTTCGCCTAGGGATCCTCGGCTCCACCATTCAGCCGCACGGCATGGTCGTCGCCTCGGACTTCCTCCCGGCGCTCGGCGACGCCCTCTATGCCGCCAAGATCGTTTCCTACGCCCAAGGCTTCTCGCTGCTGCAGGAGGCCTCCAAGGCCTATGGATGGGCACTGGACTGCGGCAAGATCGCCCGCATCTGGCGGGGCGGCTGCATTATCCGCAGCGTCTTCCTCGACAGTATCTACGATGCCTTTTCCGCAGAGGGCCCGGCCCCCGCGAACCTGATGCTCGCACCCTTCTTCCGGGACGCTCTGGCCGCCCGGCAGGGAGCCTGGCGCAGGGTGGTCTGCGCCGCGGTCGAGGCCGGCCTCCCCGTCCCCGCCCTCAGCTCGGCCCTCGCCTATTACGACTCCTACCGATGCTCCCGCAGCGGCGCCAACCTCCTCCAGGCCCAGCGGGACTACTTCGGCGCCCACACTTACGAGCGGATCGACCGTCCCCGCGGCGAATTTTTCCACACGGAGTGGTAAACCACCGTGACGCAATACGCTGAAAATCAGCGCTTTGTGTCGCAGTCTTTGTCCCGGAAAGGACAAAGACCGGGAGGCAAAAGCGTGGTAATCAAACAGTTTCGCAGCGGCGTTCAGAATAATTGCAAGTGTCGGGGAGAATGGTTATCTTTGCCGTATGAGTTTCGTACACCTTCACGTCCATACCCAGTACTCGATCCTGGATGGGCAATCGTCCATAAAAAATCTTTTCAAACGGGCCGAAGAGCTCGGTATGCCGGCAATTGCGATTACCGACCATGGTAACCTCTACGGCGTCAAGGAGTTCCTGAAATTCGCAGGGAAGTCCAACGGGGTGAAGCCCATCATCGGCTGTGAGATCTATGTGTCCGTCGGCGACCACCGTGTCAAGGAGAAGGGCTACTATCACCTTATCCTCCTGGCGAAGAACTACACGGGCTACCTGAACCTCGTGAAGATAGTCTCAGA